>NZ_OZ034986.1:0-745153 GCF_964030895.1 Spiroplasma endosymbiont of Nebria brevicollis | reverse complement strand
AAACGTTCAATATCGCTCATGTTATGAGAAACTAGAATCATGGCTACATTTTCTTAACAATATTTTCTTCTAAGAATTCAAAGATTTCTTCACGTACTTCAATATCTAACCCCGTAGATACTTCGTCTAAAACACTAAGTCAGGTTTATGAATAACGCTTAACAAGATGTTTAAACGTTGCTGTTAACAACACCTTCTTTTTTTCAATTGTTCCTGAAGTTGGTTTTCGAATTGATGCTAAAATTTCAGTAATAGTTGATTTACCACTACCATTAGCACCAATAATACCAATTCTTTCACCAGGTTTAATTTCAATATTAAAACCTTTTAGTACAGTTTTTTCACTTTGTTGCTGAGTTTCATTCATAAATTTTTCTGAATTATCTGAGTGCGCTTGAAATTTTTTTAATTTTGCCACATTTAAACTTCCTTTCTTTTAAATAACTATTTACACTATAAGTTTATCATGAACATTAAAATAACCTTAAAAATTTAATGATAGTAAACTATTACATTAAAATAGGATTTGCTAGCACAACATAATATTATTTTTATTATTGTATCTAGAGCTTTAACTAATAAAAAATTATCAAAGAATGAAGAAAAATTATTTTGGTTTTCCTTAAATAAAATTGGACAAATGAAATAGATTGAACTGTATCAAATGAATTTAAAAAAATTGTTAATTATTTTTGTAAAGAGCAAGATTTTAATTTTGTAGTTACACTAATTATTAAAAATATAAGAGAAAATTTTGTTCTTAAAAAACGAATTGAAAAACTAGAAAATTTGGTTTTAAAAGAGGAGAATAATGATGATGAAATTAGGAAAAGGATTTTATAAAACTATAAAATCACAAGAAGATATAGACCAATGATGAAATTCAAAAATTTAGCAGCTAAATTACCTAAAACAACAATTGATAAAAAATCATATATGACTATATATTTAAAAAAATCAGTTCAAGTTAAAATTGATGAAATGGCTAAAAAATTGGGTGTTTCTAACGGATCAGTAATAGAACTTATAATTAATGAATTTGAACAAAAATAAATTATACAATACACAATATATTTTATAATGAGGTCTTAAATATGCGATTAATTTTAAAATTTTTAGGAATTATAGGTTTAACATCATTAACAACTATGACAATAATTGATTGTACAGCAAATGTTCCTACACCACCTAAGCCAACAACACCAACTTATAACGTTTCTATTGAAAAAATAACAAAAATTTCATTTTGACCTGTTATAGGTCATGAAAATGATAAAGCAATGAGATTTGAACAATATGATGCTGTAAATGTAAATGGTGTCACAGACTCTACATTTTGAAACACTAGTTTTGGTAGTTTCTTTTATGGCGTGATTAGTGATAATCCAACTTTAGTTTCACAAATAGAAAAGAAATTAAACATAAAAATAAATAATATGATTATTGACTTGTCAGTTAACATTAGTAATATTTCATTAACTTATTATAATGAAATATATACTCATGAGATTAAAGATTTTTTAATGAATTAAATGTCCAATTTTTTATTTGCGAACTTTTTTTGTATAATTTATTATTAAATAATGAAATAAATGATATTAATATTGTAAAAGTTAAACAATGTGATAATATTTGGTTATAAACATATAAGTTTTTAAACCCATTACTTTATTTAAAGGAGGTAAGAAAAATGATTTCAACCAAAACTATAATTGAAGAAGAAATTCAAAGTGATACAAAAGAAGTTTCATTTAAATTCATAAAACATGATGAAAATTGACATAATGGTAAAACATACAAATTTGATAATAAATCTGATGAAAGATATTCTCAATTTAAAACCGTTATAAATGAAGAAAATCAAGATTATTTTATTTATGATGAAATAATAAGAAGAAAAGAAAAACCAGTTTTGTTTTTACGTTTATTTGATATCAAAAGTGATGAATATTTAGAACTAATAACTTATCTTGAAAAAAACAAAGTAGTGCAACAAATTAGACATTTAAGTTATGAACAATTTTTCAATGAAATTGAAAATGATGAAGATCCAATTAAATCAGATGAAAGTAAAAATACAACCATTATTAAAACATCATTTTTAGATTTTATAGAAAATGTTAATCAAGAAAAAAATGATTGTTTTATAAAACAAGTAACAAAACCTTTTTGAAAACGTGTTCCATGAAAAATAGTCGGTTTAGCAGTATTTTTGGGTGCTTGATGTGCTATTCCAGTAATTGGTAATTTGGTTATAGCTCCTTTACTTGTTGGTGTGGTATCAGCTTCCATTTTGACTTGATTACCCTTTGTTACAGCAGGTTTAATAACAGGTTGTGTAGTTTCTGGTTACAATAAATACAAGTCAAGATTTAAAAAATGACTTTTTCCTAATTGAAAATCTAAAAATGAGATAAATTTAGAAAATAAATTGCAAGAACAAAAATTAATATTAGAAAAGGAACACCAAAAAGAACTATTTTTAAGTCTCACTCAAGAAGGAAAACAAGAAAGAATTTTGAATAGTTTTCATCAACTTTGAGAAAGAAATAAAAATAAAACTTTTGTCTCTTTGCAAAGTGAATTAAACGAAAAATTTTCTAAAAATAAAAAAGAATTAAACCAACAGAATTTAGAAAATTTTTGTAAAAGAAAAAATGAATTACAAGCAAAAGCAGAAGTTGAAAGAGCAAATTTAAGCACAAAACAAAATGTAATAATAAAAGATAGTTTAGGAATGATTGATTTTGTAGTTAGTAAAATTAATAAAGAAAATCAAAAACCTCAACCTGATGAACATGGTTTAAGAATTTATGAAAAAGAAGTTACTAATTTTTCCGAAAAAATAGAAGAAATTTTAAATAAAAATAAAAAAAGTGATAATATTGAGGAAGAAGATGTTAAAGAAAAATCACCAATTAGAAAGATGAGACAAATATCTTTATAATTTAAGAAGGAGGACAAAATTATGGATGAAGAAAATCAAGATTTAGCAAAAATACTTCGTAAACAAGCAGCTGAAGAAATGAAAAGAGAAAGAGATAGACAAAGACGTGAAGTTATAGAAAAAGCTGAGCGTGAAGAACGAGAAAAAAGAGAGAAAGTAGAAAAAGAAGCTCGTGAAAAACAAAACAAAGCTTCTTCAAGTCGCAGTTGATTTTAAGCAATCAAATTTGCTCATAGACAAATGATTTAATTTAATTCACAAATACATATGTTAAGCAATTCATTGATTTCTTTATTTTAACCCTTTGTTGCAATACGACCCGTTTGATAAAAATACTGACATAATCGTTGTATATGGTATATAATATATACATCATAATAGTGATGTGTCTAATTCTGTAAAGAGTTAGAAGTCTGATTTCACCCGAAAGGGTATGCCTTACGAAAGTAAGGAGTTTAAAAAGGTCTTTAAAGACCTTTTTATTTTTTATTTATTAATAATTTAATTAATTCTTTTTCAATTAAATTAATTAGGTAATAATTATTTTTTTTAATTCGTGATGAATTAATGCTACTACTTTACTAGCTGCTCTAATATTTTGAAATTCTTTATTATTAATCATGATTCAAAAATTACTTTAATAATTTTCTTGTTAGTTGACTAAAACTTAAGTCATTCTCTTTACAATATTGTTGTATTTTATCTTTTAATTCCTTTTCCGTTCAAACTTGAACTCTTACATCTTTCATGATTATCATTCATTGATAGCTAATTTGATGCACAATAACAAAGCTGATGTTCAGTTTGTATATAGACTTGCAGCAATCGCTTGACTCATTCCCGTTAGAGATTATCAGTACAAGCGATTAAGATATCTTTTAGACCCCTATTTTTCATTTCTGTTAGGTTTGCTAGTCAAAACTTGGCACAGTTTATTATTACAATTTAACTTTTGAAAAATTCAAATAAAAAAGACCGCAAGGTCTATGAACTTGTTTATTAATCTTTATTTAACTGTTTTTATTTGGTTTAGACCCACAAGGTAACCTTTCTAAGACCTTTAAACTGTCTAAAAAAGAGGCAAATTCAAAAAAACTTTTTACGCAAAATATCGATATCATTAATGAAAATATAATTGAAGAATGAAAGCATGGACAGTTAAGCGTTGATGTAATACCAACCAACATAGCAATGACAACCCTAGAAGATGAATTGCATACTAGAAACAGCACGTGAAGCTATTTTAAAACGTATGTTTGTTAAAAACTTTGAATTATTAAACAATATGACTATATTATTTTTGACACTAACCCAAGTATTAATATTGTAAATAAAAATGCTTTAGTAATTGCTGATGAAATCATTATTATAAGTGATAATTCAATCTATAGTCTTGAAGCTGTTAATATGCTCTCAAATAACTGAGAAATTATTTGTAAAGATTTAGGAATTAAAAATAATATTAATACTATTGTTTTAAATAATTTTGATCACTATCGAATTTCAAAAGACTTTGCAGAATATATTACTAATAGTAAATTTAAAAGTAAAATTCTTAAAACTCAAATTAAACGAAAGCAAAAATTTAAGAAAGCCGAAATAATGAGCATACCTTCCATTCTACTGGAGAAAGTAGAAAATCATACCTATTATATCACATCTACCAAGAACTAATTGAAAGAGGGATATTATAATGCCAAATAAAGCAACATCTAACTTATTCTCAAATTTTGATGATGTAGGTACTGAAGCTAATGCTGAAATTATTAAAAATAGTATAAACAGTTCTAAAAATACAATAGACAACGACCAATTTACTAAAGAAATAACTGAATCAAAAAAACTAATTAATGAGATTTCTAGTGGGTCTAAATTGACAAATATTAAATTAGCAAATTTAGTTCTAATCTATCTAAGGTAACAATTGATAAAAAATCATATATGACTATATATTTAAAAAAATCAGTTCAAGTTAAAATTGATGAAATGGCTAAAAAATTGGGTGTTTCTAACGGATCAGTAATAGAACTTATAATTAATGAATTTGAACAAAAATAAATTATACAGTACACAATATATTTTGTAATGAGGTCTTAAATATGCGATTAATTTTAAAATTTTTAGGAATTATGGGTTTAACATCATTACCAACTATGACAATAATTGATTGTACAGCAAATGTTCCTATTAGTGTAGAAATAGCAAGCATTGATAATATTTTCTTCATGTTATTTGCTCTCCTTTTTTGCTTTGATTTAATAATGTTTTATTTTGTACTAAGTTTTATAGGTAAGGGTTTTTCTTTTCTCCCACAACAAGCAAATACGCTTGTACTAACTGTCGATGTTAAACCCACAACACTTAAAATACTTATTAGTTTTTTCATAAATTTTTCTCCTTTAATTTATATTTTATTTGTAAGTTAGCATTGATTACCACAACCGTCTCAATCAACAGTTTTATCATTTTTCATAATTCCAGTAACAAATATTCCTTTTTTATCATCTACATCGTTTAAATGATTAATATTTTCACAAATAATTAAAGACATTCCTTTTAAAAATAAATTTTTATCGATAATTTGTTGTTGTAAGTCAACAGGGAATCTATTTAAAATATCATTTACATCTTTTTTAGTTTCATTAATGTTTTCTAATTTTAATAAACCATTAATCATTACCAAATTATTGAAGTCAATATAAATATCTATGTATTTATCTTTTTGATGTTCAAAGATAAATTTAATGAGATTAATACCTATTTCTTTTTTAAGATTATTTACTTTTTGAGTTAATTTAGTTTTTAAAACCATATTGGCACTTGGTACACTGGTTAAAGCAAGCATTCCTACTGTTAACATACTTAATAGTTTTTTCATATTTTTCTCTCCCTTTTGAAATATATCTTTACTTCGTTCATAGTTGCTGTTTTTTGCGTTGTTTAAGAATATCGATGTTTTTTGTGTATTAATATTCTTAAATTCAACGCTTTACCCTTGTTTAAACACTATATAAACATAATAATTATACAATGTTTTTAATTGATTTCAAATTTGACCTTTATTTAAAACTTTTTAAAGCAAAATCTTTTTCAATTTCTAAGATTTCTTCTAATAAGAAAAATTTAACAAATTTTTCACCTTCTTTTGCTTATTAAAACCTCATTTTATTTTTAAATAAAAATTAATGAATAAAACTTATACTAAGTTTATGTATATCTTCTAACAAATTTTACAAATCAAAGCATACAACTGAAAATTAGACCAACACCATGTAAAAATATTTAATGTAAATAGTTAAAATTACTCAATTGAGTAATTTTATTTTTTCCTTAACTTTTACAGTCATTTTTTGATTAATTTATTTTTTTAAGTAAAAAAATAAAAGAGTAGAATGTAGACGATAATTAGATTCATAAAAATCTCAACTGAAAGAATTTAAAAAGAGAGGTATAAAAATTATGAAATATTTTAGTCCAAGTTATTGATTTAAGTTGTGAGTATTAAGCGCTCCACTTTTTCAAGATAAGACCCAAGGTATTAATGTTAAGTCAATTGATACTAAAAATATTAAAGATTGAGCTAGCAAAAATACCACTAATATATTAGTGGCAGAACATCAACCATGAAATTTTACTAATTATAATCAAACAGATTTTATTATTAATAATTCAATAATAAATACTAGTATAACGACAGAATTATCAACTATTATGCCACATAAACATCGACATGAAAAGCACAGAAATAGACATAAAATTTATACTAAATGGAAAAGAAATTATGCAAGAAATAAAAATAGAAGAATTAAATAAAAATGTACAAGGACTAAAAGCAGATTTTGAGGATTTAAAAGAACAAGTTAATAATTTAACTGACAGAGTTACAAATTTAGAAAGAACATCAAATTGAAATTGTGCAAATATTGCAACAGTTACTGCTAGGGTTGTTTCTGTTATTCCTGTAATTAATACCATTGATGGAGCCATTGCAACAGTTACTGCTGGATTTTGTGGGATTTTAGGATTGTAGTATAAAAAAGATAAAGATACTTAGAAACATAAAAACCATTGAAGAATTAATAGATATTTCTGAAAATTTTTTACTTGATATTGAAAAAAACTTTACAGTTTTTAAAGAAGAATACAAGAAATCTCTTTTAAATTTACAAAATTATATGCATATTAACAATGAATCCAAAGAAACAAAAGAAGTTATAAAGCAAAAAATATTAGATTGAATAATCCCAGATTCTTTAATATGAAAATTTAAATTTTTTTAATTTTATAAACTTAGAAGGAAGGCACACTAATAAAGATTTAAAAGGAAACAGAAAGAAAGAAAATATAGAGACTAATGAAAAAGTATGAAAAAAAAATTACAATTTTGATTTATATAAAATTTAGTAGCCACTCATCCTGAGTGTAATGTAGAACTATATTAGTTATTGAAAAAGAAAGGATTTGTCCATGGTAATCGTAGCTAAAAGTGTAGTTACAAAAGATGTTCCCTCTTATGCTATTGTTGGAGACAACCCAGCTAAAGTTATAAAATATCGTTTTTCTAAAAAATAATAAAAAAGATTCAAAATCTAAAATGATGATTATTTAATTAGTACCCCATACCATAAATGAATATATAATAGACTTATTCCGGAACTAAAATATCTTTAGAATATAGGGGACTGATAATATTACCCTCATAAATCCTTTGCAAATTACCTACTTTTATTATTCCTTGTTTATTATTAATATTTATATCAATGTCATATTTAGTTCTATTTTCTAAATTTGTAGTTAAAGGAATGATATGTACTGCAATGATTGGTCTTACTTTCGAACCTTTAATTTCTAAAAAATTAACTCTTGCATTGTAAATATTTCATTTAATTATTTGAAGTTTCTTATTATTGCTCATTTTTTAAGAACTCCTTTAATAATTTTCTTGTTAATTGTGATAATGTTGTTTCATTTGCAGAACAATACTTTTGTATCTGCTCTTTTAATTCTTTTTCAATTCAAATATGTATTTTTTCTTGCATTATTTATCACTATTTAAAATTTCTTTACATGCTCCAATTTGACATTCTAGTTTATTATTTGCCATTATAATGACCACCTTTCAATTTTTTAATCTTAGTGATTGATATTATAATTATATACCTATAAGGTATATAATTCAAGTAATTATCACACTTAAAAAACAAAAAAAGTTACCAGAAATGGTAACCATTATTCATGCTAGATGCCAACCTTAATGAATAAATTTTTTCATACTTACCCTAAGTAAGTAATTTAACTGATATTATTATTCCCCTTAACTTGTCTTTTTGTACTATTAACTATTTATATATTAATTACTACTCAAAATGGTATGCAAATCAAATATTCAAAAATATGTACTTATATTTTAAAATTAGTTATTTTTTAACTAATTTTTTTGTAATTTCTCTTAAATCTTTATCTTTTTTTGTTTCTTTAAAACCATGGTCAATTAACATTTTATCATATTTAAACTGTTTGAATTTCATAATAGCACCTCTTATTTTTAATTTTACTATTTAATTATATCATATTTTAGATTACTAGTTTTCGTTTACTTCAATTCAAGAATTACTTAAGAACAAAGACTTTAAAAATAGTTCTCTAGTATTTGTTTTTTTATTATTGAAATTAATTTCATTATTTTGTTTAATATCATCAAAATCATAACCATAGGTACCTTTAGCAATATCTACCATTAAATTTTCTCAGTATTTTAAATAAAATTGTCTATCAGAACTTCATTTTAAATATAAACCAATTGAATTTAAAAATACACTGCATGATAATAAAGCTAGTCTTTTATTACCATTTGTTATTGAATGACTACGACATGTTCTTATCATTAAATCTATTGCCATATCTAGATTGACCTATTGAAAATATTGTTAAAAATAACAGATTTATTAAAACAAAATCTTAATATTGAAATATTACAAGAACTTATAAAACAAGGTAATACTTTAAATTCATTAAAGGAGAATAAATAAAACTGACATTATGACTTTTGATTATGTCTCAAAATTCTTTAAACATCCCCAGAATTTCTATGACCCATATGTTGAATTATCTAAAAGCAAAGAAAGAATTAGTCAACTAGTTGATTTTATTAATAACTTATAAGAAGAAAATTTAAAGCTTAAAACTAAATTGGAAACATTAAAAAAATAAAAAATTATTTTGTTGCTATATACTTCTCTCTTTAGGGGCATAAAAAACATTGATTATTAAGGTTTTATAAAAATTTTTACGAGAAAACATGAGTGGCATATTTTCATTTGCGAGTAGACCTGAGTTGTTGTGCTATAATTTTTCTATTATAGTACGAGTTAAATTAGTAGAGATGGAGTGTTTAAAAGTTTATGAAAAAAAGGGAGCGTGGCAAAGATGTCGATAACTCATCATTTTTATAAATAGATTCCTTGCTAACCCTCATTAGTAAATTTTTAATAAAAACAAGTAATCAAGTAGCTAGATTTAATAAACATTATTTATTAAATTTATTCAATAAAATCACAAAATAATTTCTGATTATTTTTCATAATAATTTAGGGAAAATACAATTATTTTGTTAAAATAAAAGTGATTTAATTTATTTCTGAAAGGGGTAATAATAGTGGAACAATATTTAAGTTTATGCCGTCATGTTATGACGCATGGCTACCAAAAAGATGATCGAACAGGAACAGGGACCATTTCCACTTTTGGTTATCAAATGCGTTTTTATTTAGCAGAAGGTTTTCCTTTATTAACTACCAAAAAAGTCCACTTCCCAGCTATTGTTCATGAACTATTGTGATTTATTGCTGGTGATACTAATATTGAATACTTAGTAAAAAATAATGTTCGTATTTGAAATGAATGACCATACAAAAATTATGTTAAAAGTGAATCATATCAAAATGAAACATTACAAGAATTTATCGAAAAGATAAAAACTGACCATAACTTTGCTGTTCAGTTTGGCGATTTAGGACCAGTCTATGGTAAACAATGACGTAACTTTAATGGTATAGATCAACTAGTTGACCTTGTTACAAATCTAAAAAATAATCCATTTTCACGAAGACATATTTTATCAGCTTGAAACCCTAGTGAAATTAGCAATATGGCTTTACCACCTTGTCATACTTTAATTCAATTTTATGTTTCTAATGATAAGAAATTATCTTGCCAACTATACCAACGCAGTGCTGATATCTTTTTAGGTGTTCCTTTTAACATTGCTTCGTATGCTTTATTAACTATTATGTTAGCACAAGTATGTGGTTATGAATTAGGTGACTTTGTTCATACCTTAGGTGACGCTCATATTTATAGTAACCATATTAGTCAAATCAATGAACAATTACTGCGTGCACCTAAAAATTTACCAAAGTTAGTTGTTAATAAAAACATTAGGAATTTATTTGATTTCCAATATCATCATTTTACTTTAGAAGGATATGACCCACATCCATTAATTATTGGTAAGGTTGCTGTCTAAATGATAAATTTAGTATGAGCTATGACTGAAGAGGGAGTTATTGGTACTGATAATTCCTTACCATGAAACATCAAAGCAGAAATGCAATACTTTCGAAGTATTACTATTAATACAACCGTAATTATGGGTGCCAAAACATTTGAAAGTATTGGTTTTCCTTTAAAAAAACGCTACAATATAATAGCAACACATCATCGAGAACGTTATCAACAATGACACAATATTGATAATATTGCCTTTAGTGATAATTTATTAGAATATTTACAACCATACAAAGGTAATAAAACCAAAGATATTTGTGTATTAGGCGGGAAAACAATTTATGAACAAGCATGAAAACTTGCTGATTACTTATATATTTCAATTATCAAACACCCCTACTCAGGTAACATCATCTTTCCAAATTTAGATTTTTCAGATTTTAAATTAATTAAAACAACCAATTATGACCAATTTACAGCTAAGATTTATCAAAGAAAGGAATTAATTTAAATGAACATATGAAAAGCCATTTTAACTTGACCCTACTTATTACAAACGTATACTAAGTCAGGTTCAATGACCAAAAAAGTATTAAAAGACCCTAGTTTAGTATCAGAAGCAAAACGCTATATATGACTAAAAAAACGAGTACGCTATATCAAATGATTATACAATATCAAACTAACTGTCCATAATGTTGACTTATGACCAAAACGTAAAGGTTGTGTTATGGTTGCTAATCACCAATCTAACTTTGATCCGCTGCTAGTATTATCAGTTAATGATTTTAGTTTACATGCTCCTTTAGGTTTTATTGCCAAAGAAGAACTTAAAAAAAGCCGTTTAGCACGACGTTTTATCTTTTTAATTGATGTGTTATTTATTGACCGTAATAATCCCAGAACAGCAGTTACTGCTTTTCAAGAAGCCAAAGAATTAATTAGAATTCCTCGTACTATGATGATTTTTCCTGAAGGAACGAGAAGCCATGGCCAAGAAATGGGCGAATTTAAAGCAGGCGCTTTAAAAATGGCATATCAAGCTTATGTTCCAATTATTCCAGTTTCAATTATTAATTCTTATCAAATTTTTGATAAAAAACATAAAGGAAAGATTCATGTACAACTTGTTTTCCATAAACCAATTGAACCAAGCCAATTTATCCACTTATCAACTGATGTTTTATCAAAACAAATCTTTAATATCATTAAAAATGGCATAATATCCTATGATAAACAAAAATAATAATTGCTTTTATAGTATAAAGGTGTTAAAAAGAAAGAAGTGAACATAATGCCTATAGAAATAGAAAATAAAGATAATACTATAATAGAAGAAATGAAAAAACAATTTAAAAAGATGAGTGTTGTCGGTATATCTAGTTTTGCTCAAACTATATTTCAATCATTAATTAGTATGAAAGTAGCACAAACGAAATTAAGTTGAGATAATTTTAAAAAAAGTTCCATGTATAGTTCAGGAATTATTATCTTAAACACATTTGTAGAACCAAAAATTTTTCAGTAAATTAGTAATATAAAATCTTGAATTTATAGTAAAATTAATCCACAAAAACAAACTAATGTTACTAAATTACAACTTGGATTATCAATGTTGAAGTTTACTATCACTAGTATTTTTCAAAGTTATGGTGAAGTAGTTTTAGATAAATTATCTAACAATATATTTGAAACTTTTCTTGATTTAGATATTTTAGAAAGTACTTTTACTAATGCACTTTTTACAGCAGCAATATCAATTATTGAAGAAAAAATAATTGATATATTAAAAGAAAATCTTGAAAAATTTGAAACTAATAAAAATGAAATCAGTGATTTAGATGATAGTAAAAGTCAAGATATAGAATCAGCAGGTATTATTGAACAAGAAGAACTAGAAAATAGTTCAATATCCAGTGATAGTAATGATGAAACAAAATTATTAGATGTTGAAACTGAAAGAGTTAGTTATAAATCTTTGCTACTAACATTACCATTATTTTTAAGTTCAACACTACTTGTATGACTTAATGAATCAGTTGATAATGGTATTGATATTAATTTTAAAACATTATCAACTGCTTTACCTCTTCTTACATTGTATAATCTAGATTCAGTGTTTTTTTCATTAGTTAATTGTATAGTTAATGGAGACGAGTTACCTTTTATTTCCTTATTCAAGAAATGTAATAAGAGTAATGAAATTGCAGTTGTTGTGGATAATAGTATTACTAATATTGAAGATCTTAGAGAAGTAGTAATTCAAGTTGATCAGAGACAAATTATTCCTATTAATATTAAAGAAATCAATGAAGAATATGATAATGAAAAGAAATATTCTTCTTGACCAAATTTAAGTACTGATAATTCAAAATCAAAAGAAGAGATTAGAATTAGAAGCCTTACTTTTTAAAAAAAGTAGCATTTTAAAACAATTCCATTTATAATTACTTGATATAATTTTTAAACATTAGAATGGAGAAACAACTATGAATAAACAAATCCAAGTATACAGTTCCAATGAACCTATTGGAGCCAAAAGTGTTACTTACAAAGAATTCTTAATTGTTAATAAAGTTAAAAGCAGAAATGCTTTTAGTAACATCGGTTCTGGTTTCAAAAGCATGTTCGGTGGAGAGATTAGTGGTTTAACAAAACTAACCAGTGATATTAGAAATGAACTACTAAGTTAATTATTAGCCCAAGCGCAAAGCATTGGTGCTAATTGCATTCTTGCTATTCGTTTTGAAACTAATGAATTATTCGAAGAAATATGAGACTAGATAAACTGAAATAAATAATGGATTAAACTAATTTACAAATGTTTATGAGTCTGTACTTTACGTAATCTCTCTTCTGTTGGTGCAAGTGTTTGTGTATTAACTTTGTTTTTATTAAAAGAAATATTTGTATTTTGTATTGCAAAATGATTTGAATCTTTTGAGTAGTCACTTGATTCAATTTCATGATCAGAAGTGTTGTCTCCATTAAAACTAGAACTTTCAAAATTCATACCACTATCTGTAGATATTTCTGAATTAATGCTACTTCTATGATAATCATTTTTAACTGAGTTTTCAAATTCGCTACTATTTCCTGAATTAATGCTTATACCACTATCTTGTCTTTTTATTAAGTTAGGATTAATGGGCAAACTTGATTGTTCCAAGTCATCTAAATTATTAAAACCGCGTTCTAATTGTTCAGATGATAATAAACTTTCATCTAAATCTGAAACTTTTGAATTGATAGAACTAACACTATATTGTCTAGAAAAAAACTCCTTTTTATTTTCTATTTCTAATATATTTTCGTTATTATTTCCAAGCATTCATTGATCACAGTGCTCTGATAAAAAAGCTAATGCTGCTGTTGGCGTATTAACTTTTGCTTCAAGTTCAAGTTTTGCATTATTTAATGATTCTTTGCTTCTAACAAAATTAGAATTTGTTGTTTTAAAAATTAAATCACTTGCTTTTTTAATTTCATCAATCATATTTTTAGTTTTTTGTCATGTTCAAGAAAATATATTTCGCACCTTTTGTCATCAATTGAGTTTTTGAAACTTAACTTTTTTTATTTCATTTATTTTACTTTCAACAGTTGTAATTTTTGCTTTAATATTCTCGAAATCAAAAAATTTAGAAAGTTGATAATCCTCAAAACTATTATATGAAAAATGTGTAGATAATTTTCATTAATAATATCATAATTTTTATCTCAATATAAAAAGTATTTCATTTCTGATGGTGTTGTTTCTGTTGCTTTCGCGTAATGATTAATAAATTTTTGATAATCATTATCTGCTAAATGTTTCTAATTCTTTATTAAAAGACTCAATTTGTTGTTTGTTGTAATTCTTTTTGGTTGATTTGATGAACGCTTAAGTTTGTATGAGTACTTAATTTACTTAATTCTGTTTTTTTATCTGCGCAATTAAAAACTGAATAATATCTGTTTGTATTTTTATTAATTGTTCGATGGTTTTTTGCTTGTCTTCATTAACTGCTATTACTGCTTCTTTTATTTTCACTATTAATTCCCTTATATTTTTTAGTTGTGTTTTTGCAATTTTATTTCCTCTATTAATTTGAAATTTAATGTTTGGTGTTGCAATTTTATATTTAATATCACTAAATTCAGTATGAGCAAAAATGTTAAAACTGATTTCTATATTCTCTGCTGTTGAACTTGCATTTTCAATATTTTTTTGCTTTCTTCAGTAGTCTCAAAACTTACTAACCCTTTTATGATATCCTCTTGCATTTGTTCTGGTAGTTTACTTTTTATTGCTTCTAAGTTAACGTCTCATTCTCAATCTTCTGAAATATTTTTTTTATTAAAATCAAAAAAATATAATAATGGAAATTCTAATTCTTTTAATTTTTCAGATACTTCTAATGCTTTAGAAGATAAATTGGGGTATCCTCATTCAATATACTCGTTTATTATTAATGGTGATTTAAGAATCTCTTCAGGTTCCAAAAATTGTACAAATTCATCATTTAATTTTAGCAAAATAGCAGTACAATTAGTAGCCGTAATTTCTCTAATTCATTAATTAGAACAGCTTTTGGCTTTTCTTTTACTAATTCAGTAGCAAACAATAAATAAGCACTTTGATTATCTGTTCCAATTATAATATTACCTTGACTATCTACTGCTATTGTTCTTACTTGTGTATTTATATCAGTAATTTTTGTAATTCAATTTTCATTATATTTTAATTCATATCCACCTGTAGATGTTGCAAAGAAAACATTATCTTTACCATCAATTGCTATTTCTTCAATACTAGAATTATTTTCTATGCCAATTACCTTAGTAGCTATTATTTCTTTATTTTTACCATTATATACCATTCCAGCACATTTATATAAGGATGGATTAAGACATATTCATCCGGACTCATCTCAAGTAAGAACAATAACAGTTAGAGAAGCCGCACGTTTACAAACTTTTTCTGATGATTATATATTATTGGAAGTCAAATGGCGCAATATAAATACACAATTAAAATAATTGCACATAGTCCTCAAAATCATGGATAATCTGGGTTTGATCATGGTTGACCCTCTAGATTTGATACTTGATACAAAATTATGAAAGAGTTTGGATTAGTATATTATGAAATTGGTAAACCTATAGAAATTTCAACAGCAGGACATAAATTAGTTCATTCCATGCAACAAGAAAAATCAGATTTAGAAGAACAAGTACTTTTAAATATTTTAATAGTAAACACAGAACTGTTTATTTCATTTACTTTAATTGGCATTTTTTGATTATTTTCTATAATATATAATCCATTATGTAAACCATAATACACATTATTTTGATTATCAACAGCAATTACATTAATGCTGCTGTTATTTTCTAATTTTATAAATGGGTTTCTTTTTATTAGAAGAATTATAAAGTATAATATTTCCATTATTCTCTTTTTTACTTAAAACTTTAAAAGTAGTAACTTCACTACTGTTTATTCCTGAAATATCTTTAATATATGCTGATATAAGATCATTAACTTTTCAGTCACCTTTTTGTATGCGTTCTTTTTCTTTTGCTTCATAAACTTTTTGTTCACTAATTTTAAACGTTTCAATTAATTCTTCTTGAAAACCTTTTGCTTCAATTTGATGTTTTTCTAGTGTGCTTATAGCTTTATCAAATTTTTGGTTTGTTTTTTCATAGCCATCTAATTTAATATCTGAACTTTCCGAATTAATTTCCTCTGGTAATATGAAATAGTTTCCTAACGTAAATTTATTAATACTTTCTATTCCAAGATAAGTATTAAGTAATAAATCAATATTTTGTAAATCTCCTCATAGTTCATCTTTTAAAACTCTTAATTTTTCTTTGTCCTTATTATTGCTAGTTTTGTTAATTTCCTTTAATACTTTATGTAATCTTTTTGGTTGATCTTCAATATTTATAAGTTGTAAATATTTTTTTGCCATTTCTATCTCATCGAATTTGTCTGTATTTTCTAATGCTTGTTTTTTTATTATTAGTGTTTTTAATTCATCTAAGTAAATAAAACATCTTAAAACTGGAAAATTTGATTTATCTATAAATTTTGGTAGAGATAATTGGTATATTTTTCAACAAGTTCAGAAAAATTTTCACTAAATAACTTATCTATTATCTTATTGACACTTGCTTGAATTTTTCCACTATTATTTGGTGATGTTTTAATGATTTGTTCTAAATAATTTTCAACATTCTGAAAACTTAATTTTAAATCATGGATTTTAGCAAAACTATCAGCCTTTATTAAAAAGTCTTTATTTTCTGCTAATAGTCTTTTTTGAAAATAATTTATTCTTTGAATATTGTTAACAAATTCAATTTTTTTAAGCAAAATATTTAATTTTTCTTGTTTATTATTTTCGAATATTTCCAGCGTTTCTTGTTTTTCTGAATCTTGCTTCTTAATTTCTTTATCTTCTTTTGCAATTAAAGATAATAATTCTTTCTTTAATTCCTTTATTTTATCTAATTGGTTTTGTATTTCTTCATCTATATTTGATTTACCTATTTTTAAAATTTTCAAATAACGCATTGAATAATATCCTACAAATAAATTTACTAACAACTGACTATTTGTTTTACATTTAATTTTATCAGTAACTAGATTTTCTACTTTACCATCTTCTTGTTTATATTCAAGATTTAATACGACATGATCATCATCTATTTCAGATAATGAAATTTTAAATTGTTCTAAATCTTTTTTAGTTAAATCAACCCCAGTTTTAATTCTTAATTCATTTAATAATTCTTTTTGTCAAATTAGTTTATCAATTTCATCACCAACCTCTTTGTTTTGAGAATATATAAAAATATTAATAATTTCTTCTGTATTATTAAGGTTATTAATTGCTTCTTTCAACTTATTAGCTTTTACTTTCATTGTTAATGGGTTCATTGCTTCAGGGTGACTAACTCCCAACTGTGATGCTTGTTGGATAATGGTAACTGTATTAATTTCATCTAATATTAACTCTTTTTTTGTTTGCAATAAATCTCCTGATATTGTTCTAAGATTTTTTAATTTTTCATCATTAAAATCATAAGTTTTAGAACTTTAACTATAGTTATTGTGTGGTATTAAAGTGACATTGGTACTAATAAAAGTATCATCATACTTTCTTAATACATCATTTTGAGTCAAGAGATAAACTTCTTTAAAATCAAGTAAACGTGGAGTAACACTTTTTATTATATCTGCTCAAGATGTCTTTTTACTTTCTCATAAAATATAATTTTGTGATTGTAAAAGAATTTCATCATTAAAATCTTTGTCTAATCCCAAACTTGTTTTTAATTCCAAAAAATTAAAAGCTGGAATTAAAACTTTTTCTTTAGTTTTTTCTATTTCTCCAGTTACCAAAAATCTAGGATTACCATTTTTTTCTTTCGAAGGTAGAAGTTCTTGTTTATTTAGTTTAATTTCTACTTGTTGCCCTAGTTGTAATTGTTCAGATTTTAATTTTGGTGACATTTTACATTCTCCTATACTTTAATTTTTCTTATTTAGCACACATAGTTTAATAAATATCTTTAAAAACCGTAAATATACATTTTTAATTTGTTAAAGCAATAGATTATAATATTATAATAATATTGTTGGTAGATGGTACTTTAGTATGGGATTCACCTTTACTAATTTATTTAATTGCCGTAGTTCAACCACGTGTACGTTTAACTGCTTCTTGTCACCCTTTATATAGAATCTTAGCATCTTCTGGTTTCATAACCGGACTATACTCTTTTTCAACAACATAAATTTTTTTAATCTCATCAATATTTTTTCAGAACCCAACAGCTAATCCCGCTAAATAAGCAGCACCCATGGCTGTTGTTTCTGTATTTTGCGGTTTAATTAAAGTCGTGCGACTAATATCACTTTGAAATTGCATAATATATGGATTATTGCTTGCTCCTCCATCAACTTTAATTTTAATGGTTAAGTTTTTTAAATCCTTATTAAGGTTAATATCTTCTTGCATCGCCATAATCATGTTTTGTGATTGGTATGCTAATGATTCAATAGTTGCTTTAACAATATGTTCACGTTTGGTTCCACGTTCTAAACCAAATATAGCACCACGGGCTGTTGAATCTCAATATGGTGCCCCTAAACCCACAAATGCTGGCACAACATAAACACGTTGTTCATCTTTAGGATCAACAATTTGTGAATATCATAAACTTTCATCAGAACGATACAATATCCGTAATTGGTCACGTAAAAACTGAACAGCAGCGCCTGCTACAAATACTGATCCTTCTAAAGCATAGACTGGTTTTTGTCCTGTTAGTTGATAAGCAACAGTTGTTAACAACCCTTGTTTTGACAACAATGGTTTATTACCAATATTCATTAAAATGAAACATCCTGTCCCATAAGTGTTTTTAACTTCACCAGCTTTCAAACATAGTTGTCCAAACAATGCTGCTTGTTGGTCACCAATCGCAGCAGCAATCATAATTTCAGTGTCATCATTTTTTGATAACATCCCTTTATAAGTTTTGCCAATTTCACCAGAACTAGGAACAACTTCAGGTAACATTATTTCAGGGATATCAAATAGTTCTAAAAGCTCTTTATCCCATTGCTTAGTATTAATATTAAATAACATTGTTCGTGAGGCGTTAGTAATATCAATAACATGTTTAGCTTGTACTTGATTGTTATGTGTACCTACTGTCATTTTGTAAATTAATCAACTATCAATGGTTCCGAATGCTAACTTACCATTTTTGGCAAGTTCTCGTCCCCCTTTTACATTGTCTAAAATTCATTTGATTTTGGTTCCTGAAAAATAAGCATCAATTAGTAGTCCTGTTTTTTGATGAATTTTATCTTTTCATCCCTTTTTAGTTAATTCATCACAATAATTAGCGGTTCTACGGTCTTGTCAAACAATGGCATTGTAAATAGGCAAACCTGTTTCTAAGTTTCAGACAACAGTAGTTTCACGTTGGTTAGTAATACCAATGGCTGCAATTTGGTTTGGACTAATACCACTTTTATTTAATGCTTGAACCATAGTTGTTAATTGGTTATTTCAAATCCCAATTGGGTCATGTTCTACTCATCCTGATTGTGGGGGATAGTGTTGGGGAATCTCAATTTGGTGACTACCAATAATTTGTCCCTTTTGATTAATAATTAAAGTGCGACAACTAGAAGTACCCTCATCTAAAGTCATAATATATTTTGTTTTAACCATGATATTTGTTTCCTTTCTTTGATTAGAATACCATTATTAATTGCATTAAACCACCAGCAAGTGCTCCTCCAAGTAATGGCCCTATAATAGGTACTGGTGCATATTTTCAATCACTTGCTCCTTTGTGTGTCATTGGTAAAATGGCATGAACAATTCTTGGACCTAAATCACGGGCGGGATTAATCGCAAAACCTGTTGGTCCACCAATTGCTAGACCAATTACCATTACTCCAATGCCCACTGTCGCAGCGCCAGCAAAACCACCACCTGTTGGTACTAAGTTTTTAATTGAAAACGTTGCTCCAACAATCATTACTAGCACAAATGTACCAATTATTTCAGTTACTGTATTTCAAATGTAACTACGATGAACTGGTGATGTTGAAAACGTTGCTAAAATATGATTTACATCTTCGGTATTGTTATATTCTTTGAAATATGCTAAATAAACAACAATTTGACCTAATATAGCACCAATGATTTGAGTAACAATATATATTGGAATATAAGCATAATTACCACCAACAAATGCTAACTTTTTCCCTGCAACTCATAGTCCAATCGTTACTGCTGGGTTTAGATGAGCACCTGAAATTTGACTTAACATCGCAGCAATCGCTACAGCAAATCCTCATCCGACACAAATAACAATTCAACCGCTATTTTCTCCTTTCGAATTTTTTAATAATGTGTTAGCCACCACACAATTTCCTAATAAAATTAGAATAAATGTGCCAAATGATTCGCCAACAATTACTTGTGCAATTTCTGACATTGTTATTACCTCCTTTTAAAATAATTTGTTATTTTAATAATTTCGTAACTAGTAAGGCAATGGCAGGTGCTGCACTTAAACCAGGTGATTTAATCCCTGCCACATTAATAAAGTTTTTGTTATTGCTAGCACTAGCAATAACAAAATCATCAGTATTAACACAAATTGGTCGTGAACCACTAGTTACTTTGCAAGTTTTATTCATGTTTAAAGATGGAATTAAACGTAATCCAATCTTATCAATATATTTAATATCATCAACAGTAATGATTCGCGTTTCATTTTTTGCAACATTATCAATCGCAGTTGGCCCTACTAAAATATGACCATCAGTCATAGGAGCAACAATTACTCCTTTGCCATGAATGGTAGGTACCATAAATAAGACATGGTTATTAATAATGTTGCGTTCTGTTTTTTCAAGAATACAATATTGACCTCTTCTAGTTTTTAAAGTAAAGTCATGACAACCAATCATATTAGCCATTTCAGCAGCATAGTGACCAGCAGCATTAATTACATATTGACAAGTAAAACTAATTTCTTTGTTATTAGTAGTACGACAACTAATTTTAAATCCTGATGTTAATGATTCTATGCTAATTACTTCATGGTTTAAAAATAATTGTGCTTTATGTTTAAGTGCACGATTAATTAAACTTTGTGTTAACAACACAGGATCAACAACATAAGATGCTGTACACAATAGTGCTCCAACAATATTGGGGTTAACGTTAGGTTCACATTTCATAACTTGTTCTTTTGTTAAAACTTTTAATTCATTTTCGCTGACCCCATTGGTTAACCCTCTTTTATACAATTTTTCCACTTCTAACATTTCTTCTTTACTAAACGCCAATACTAATGAGTCAACTTTCGCTCACGGAAAATTGAGTTCTTTAAATCAAGATTTTTCATAAATTTTACGTCCTTGTAGATTTAAAGTGGCATTGAGTTTACCTGGTGTTGGATCAAATCCACCATGAATAATTCCTGAATTACCTTCTGATGTTTCTTGGGCAACACGCAGATTTTTTTCAAAAATTGCTACTTTGTATTTGTTCTTAGTTAACTCATCACTAATAGCAGCACCAATTACACCTGCACCAATGATAATTACATCAAAATCAAATGTCATTGTTTACCCTTCTTTCAACTATTAAGAATAATATTATTCCATATATTAAGTATAGTGCATTTTATTTTTAGTTTTAGAATTTACAAATTCGTAATTATTATAGAATAAATTTACACATAATTCTCAACTTAACCTTTAATTTCTACTCCTGATTCTATAACTGTTACTTTTAATTGTAATTATTTAAAAAGATTGCTAATTATTACTTAAACCACTAATAGTAAACTGCTCATAAACAGTTTTCATATTTATTTTTTGTGGCTTTAATAAACCACTTTTATTAGGGCGCATAAAAGTATGGGTATATCATGAACATAATTGTTCATATAGTTTACTCTCTAATTTAATAACTAACAAACTATTAATGATTTCATATCATGTTAATTTAGTATTATGGGGACTAAATCCTTTTAAATCTCATTGTAAACAACATTCAATAATTAAAAAATTAGGGGTTGAGCATAATTGAAACTTATTATTTGCAACATAGCAATTAAATAATGAATTAACATAGTGGTTTCTTTGATTCATTTCCGTTACTCATTTATACAGTAATAAATTAAAATAATTACGTTGTAAATCTAAAAATGGTTGCATTGCTATATTTGCTAAATTTTTATTTAAACAAAAATCATACATTGGTAATTCTTTACGTAATGCCGTTAAACTCATGTCAGGGGCAAAAGCTAATAATTCATAGGGAATAATACGCATTTTTATAATATCCATTCTAAATATTTTTTATTTTAATTATTAATCAATATATTTTTGTAAAGTTTAACTTTGTTAATTAAATATTACGTATAAAGAGATAGTATCATTTTTTAATGAAAAAAACTGTTTCATTTATTCTTACAAGAATTCTTTTAAATATTTTAAATCCAACTCTCTTTCAAATAATTCATAAATTGATAACTGATTTTTTACAATAATTAAATTAAGATTATCAATGTTTTCTTTATTATCTAATCTAATTAAAATTTCATCAATTTCTTCTAAATACTTAAATGGATAATTGTATTTTTTAATAGTTCAATAGTAGCATTATTATTATTAGTATTCAAAATAAAAATTTTACCAACATCAAACTTAGTGACTGGTCCACTATAAATTAAGTTTCCCAAATCAATAATGGTACAGTTATCAACAATATCTTTAACCTCATTAATCATATGCGTAGTTAGAAAAATAGTTTTCCCTTCCGCTTTTAATTGTTTTAACACATTAGTAAAATACTTTCGCGATTCTGAATCTAAATTTGCTCCTGGTTCATCTAAAATAATTAATTGTGGATCATGAACTAATGCTTGAATTAACATAATTCGATTTTTCATTCCCGAAGAATAAGAATTTAATTTCTTATGCCGATGTTCTCATAAATTAAAAGATTTTAATAATTTTTCTAAATTAACTACTAAATCCTCACTATTAATTCCTGTTGTTTTACCTAAATACTTTAAAAAATTGTAAGCACTTAATCCTTGCGGAAAGTTTTCTAGGTTTAAAGCATAACCCATTCCTAATTTAGATTTGGCACTACCAGCAATATGACCATTAACAGTAATTTCTCCTTGATAGCAAGTGCTAGGAAAAGCACCAATAATTGATTTTAATAAAACAGATTTACCACTTCCTGATTGGCCAACTAAGGCATGGATAGTACCTTTGTAAACTATAAAATCAGCTTTTGGAATTTTAAATCTTTTAAAATTAATATTGTAATTTTTAACACTAATCATAACATCTGACATAAGATTTTTACTCCCTACTTAGTTATAGTTTTATTTGTTAATTATATCATTTGCTGAAATAGGAACTTAAAATATGAATGATGATGATAGCAATCCAATTTTATAAACGAAACATATAAATTCATTTTTCTACTTACCTAAATATGTTTGAAACATTTTTAAATAATTTATCATGCTCTGACCAAATGCCACATCTATTAATTTTCCATAATAACATCATTAAAACGACTATTATTAATATGATGATGACCTAAAACATATGAAAAAATCATTAAAAACGTCACACTAAAGAAAAAGATCAGTAGCAAAATTGATGAAAAACTAAATAATAATCAAATCCTAGCGATTTGAAATAATAATTGTAAAGTAACTTGGAGCAGAAAATAAATTGTTATTGCAGAAAAAGTAAAAGTACTCATAAAACTAATAACATATGGCAGCATAATCAATGCGGTAATTCGATTATTACTATAACCTAAAATTTTTAAACTAATAATGTCCTTCTTATTTTCTTGAAACATTAAATTTACTAATACTAAAATAATAACAACAGCAATAATTAATACAATAATAGTTAATGCTTTACAAACATTAACTAAACTATTAATGATAGCCACACTTTCTCCTTGTTCACCATAATTAGTAATCACATAACGTAGTAAAGTACCATTTAACGTAATGTCATTAATAATATTGTATTGATTATCAACATTAACAAAACTAACATTACGACAAATTTCCGGAGTAGCATCTGTAACTAACATATCATTAATAAAATTATCATAATTAGTAATTTTAATAGTACTAGATTTACTAATTCCTGTTTCATAGTCTTCATAACTTTTAATTAAATATTTAAATACTGATGATTGTTTAACAATCACATTTTGATTAAAATAATTATAATTATTAATTCCTGATACTCGAAAGCTAATTTGTGACCATGGTAAAGTATCAACGTCATTATTAGTTATCCGACTAACTATAGTATCACCAATTTTAAGATGCAATTGTTTTGCTAATTGTAAAGGGAAAATAGCATTAACATAACTGTCATTTTCAATATTAAACTCAATTAATGATTGTTTATCATTTTCACCTTGGTATTGAATTCATTGGGGAAAATCATTTGTTTGATAGGAAACAATATAAGCTTGTGAATTAACAAATGATAATGATGTTTCTCATTTTCCTTTTAATGTTGAATATTGGATACTAGTTGCTTGATTATAAATTTTAAAACCAAATGTTAAATATGGATAAGTATCATATGTTTTTCAAAAGGGAATCGCTTGTATTAGTAAATTATAAAGTGATTCACTTACTTTTTTAACTTGTGCTAGTAATAGGGGATTATTAGCAATAATTTTAAGGTTATTAGGGCTAATAAAATTATTATATCAGTCAGTTATAATTACACTAAAGTCAGTTATCTCATGATATGTTCCAACATTAATTCCTAGTTGAAATTGCTCGTTGGAAACTCAATGTCATATTTTATCACCGCTACTGTCGTCATAACTATCATCTTTTAGCAGTACATCTAATAATTGATTAATGTTAGGATTATTAGCATTAAATAAGCGATTACCTTTTTCAGTATAATTTACATTGGAATAAGTAGTAGAATAGTTATAAACATAAACAAAATTTAGTAAAAATAAAGCTACAAAAATATTAACAAAGAATATCGCCACAGCACTAGTAATTCGGAAACTATTACTTTTAGCAAATGCTAAAGTTAGTCTTAAATTCATTAACTTTTTAGTAAATTTTATATTAGTGCTTCTAGATTTTTTAAAACTAATTGGTTTCATGTTGGTATTGTGGTTGATTAATATTAATGGTGGTTTTGATATGAGCATTAAAAACACAGCTGTTAAAGTTAATCCTAAAATTAATGGTAAAATAAATAAACTAATAATTGAAGGAATAGTGCTAATAATAACAAAACTATTAGGGATAAACATAATTTTATTAATAGTAGTAGTTAAATAAAATTGTAAACCAAACGAAGCACCAAAACCTAAAACAATAGGTAAAAATAAAATGGTAACATAAGAAACTGCCATAATAATGGCTAAGGTTCGACTTTTGACTCCTAAACTCATTAAAATACCTAATGAAAATTTTTGCGAATTTAATTCCTTTTTTTAAAAAAATAGTAATAATAACAGCGCTAATAATAAATATCACAAAACCAAAAATACTAAAAATTAAAGTTTCAGCATTAGCTAGTTGAAAACTAATATTATTTTTAAATAAATCTTGAAAGTTAATCACATTTAAAGGACGAGTAAAATTAGTATTTAAACTTGTCATAAATGTTGTGTATTGACTACTATCCATATTAACAAAAAAGTAACTATAGCGAGAGTTGGTGTTATTGCTTGTTTGTGGTAATCATAATTTATTCATATTGGAATTATTGAGAAAGACTGTAAAGTCAGTATTATAAATACTATTTCAAATATAATTTGAAATAGTATAATCTTTTCCATTAATAGTTACGATACTATTAAGGCTATAATTAGCATTAGATTTAAGATTGCTTATTACTACTTCATTGTCTGCTGTTGGCATATGACCTTGTGTTAAAACAATCATATCAGAAGTTTTTAGATTATATTTGTTTTCAATATTACCTGTATTATTAACAAATGTTAAATTCTTATCATTAAAACCATTTTCTAACCGAATATGATAATTGCTGCTATTAATAGTAGCAATATTAGTTATTGAGTATTGCCCTGCTAATTGGTAATTATTTGTACCAAATTAATTAGTTAGTTCTTGATTAATTAATCACGCACGAAAATTATAATTTCATCTTTGAATTTCATCATTAGCACTACTATCAGGAGATGTGATAGTTTGATTATCAGAAATTAAATCTTTTTGGTCTTTAGTTAACTTAGTTGTGGGGAAAAAATGATTTTCAATTGTTTGGAACCCTTTATCACTAATCGTACCGCGAAATGCATTAATAGTATATTTATACATATTACTTTGATTTAAACTTGTGAAAACGCTATTAACATTTTCTCTACTATTAAGGGCACTATTAGTTAAAAACACTGATAAAAAAATTAATATAAAAATCCCAATGATACTTAATTAAATTTAAAGTGTCGCCAATTATGATACTTAATATATTTTCATAATATAAGTTTATCATTAATTACTTTTGTTTTAAAAAACAATATTGGAATAGGATTGAATAATCATTTTTACAAATTTGAAGACAAGAAAGTAAACTTATTCAAACAATGCCCTCCATTAAATTTTACAATTCAGGTTTTTTCAGTATATAATTAAATTATTAACTCATAGAATAGGTGATTCAACTGAAAGGTAACTTCATAAAAATGTTAAAGCACGCCCAAGACAACAAATACGCTGTCCCTGCTTTTAACTTTGATAATTTAGAAATTTTAAAAGGTATTATCCTTGCTGCTGAACAAGAACATTCACCAGTAATTATTATGGCTACTGCTAGTGCCATTAAATTCATGGGTTTAGACTATACACTAGCCATTGCTAATAGTGCCATTAATACAGCCACAGTGCCGATAGTCTTGCACTTAGACCATTGCTTTGATCCACACTTTATTAAAACCAAAATCAGTAGTGACTTTGGTTCAGTAATGCTCGATTGGTCTAAATACCCTTTAAAAGAGAACATCGAAAAAACCAAAGAAATTATGCAATTTGCAGCGCCTTTAGGAATTGCTGTTGAATCAGAAATTGGGCATGTCGGTGGTAAAGAAGACGACATGAATAGTGACACAAATATTTATACTAATATTGATGAAGCAGTCCTATTTAGAAATAAAACTAATATTAATGCCTTAGCCATTTCTGTTGGTACTCAGCATGGTGAATACAAAGGTAAACCATTATTACAAATTGATTTAATTAAACAAATTGCTAGCAAAATGCCAGAAATCCCATTAGTACTACATGGTGCTTCAGGTGTTGATGATGAACAGTTAGCATTAGCTATTAATGCTGGCATTTGCAAAGTTAATATGGGGACTGATTTAAAAGTTGCTTATGCTCAAAGTTTAAAAGATAGTTTTGAAAAAGATCCTAAATTATTTGATGCAAGGATTTTTGGTCAAGCTGCGATTGATGCTGTCCAAACTGTTTCGAGAACTAAAATTGTTGCTTGTGGTGCTAACAACAAAGCTAAATAATTTTCTTTTCATTATTTATTTTAATAAATATATAACAAAATAAATGTTTAATTTTTAAATTTTTAGGTTATAATTTTACAGTTAAGTGTTAAATAAATATTTAACTAAAAAGTAAGATATGTGATTCAAAAATCTTGATAGCAATTATTAGAGTTTGCTATTGAGTTTTTTTGTTTTTTAAAAAGATCCTGAGTTGTAAGTATGCTTGTAGAATAAAAAAGAAAAGAAATATTAGAACTTGATAAACCTACTACATATGAATAAACAACTAGAGCAAATTTAAAAGTCCAAAAACATGTCAAAACTAAATATAGTTTTCATTTTGAAAGGAAGAAAAATATGAATAATAATACTGCTTTAATGTTAGCTGTTGAAAATGGTAATTTAGAGGAAGTAAAAGAATTAATAGCTAATGGTGCTAATGCTAATTATGTTTCTAAAAGTAAGGAGTCTGTTTTAACGTTAACTGTTCGATATGGTCATTTAGAAATAGTTAAATTTTTATTTGAGAAAGGTGCTGATGTTAATTATGTTGGTTGAAATGACCAAAATACTTGCATAACTGCTGCTACAAATAATCGTATAGAAATGGTTAGAATGTTATTAGGTGCAGGTGCTAATGTAAATAATGTTGGTAAAACTACTGCTCCTTGTTCAACATTAGTTAATAAACGTGAAGAAACTAAAAAAACATGAGAACAATTTTTCGAAACTAAAAAAATAGTTGAAATGGAAGAATTATACTTTTATGAAAAAATTATGGAAATTAGTAATAATTGGGCTAACAATGAACAACTGATAATAAATTTATTAAACAATTTTCAAATTAAATTACAAAAAATAGAAAATTTAGACTCAGATATTGTAAATTTTTTAAAAAAAGAATTTATCAATAATTTCAAGATTGATGATGAAAAATATTCACTATTACATATAGCAGCATTATATAATATGAAAGAATTAACTAAATATTTAGTTGGTGAATGACCAACTGATATTGATTTGACAGATAAATCACAAAATTCAGCATGAGACCATGCTTGTTTATTATGACGAAAGGAAATTGCTTTTGCTATTAAAAATGCTAATCAAGCAACCGATGAAAATAGAAAATTTGTACAAGATAATCTTGTTGGATCATCAAAAGAAAGATATGCACACATTAAAAAAATGATATTGATGAAATGGATAGTCAAAATAGATTATGTATTATATGTTATTATAAGATTAGTACTGAATATATAAATGTTGATGGTTTAGAACATTTTAAAAAAGATGAAGTAAATTTAATGGATTTACAACATCCACCAGATCCTCAACAAGTTGGTATAAATCTCTCAGTCTAAAATATAAAGGACAAGTTCACACTAAGTTTTGTCCAACATAGAGGTCACCATCTCATTTGTCTTTTTTCAAATTTGCTATATATTCAAGACATTGTTGTTGGATTTAAAACCCATTATTAATATTTTCTCCAAAATTGTTTATAAAACAGATAAAAATTATGATTTTTCATTTTTTTAATGTTAGAATATCAAAGGGATAAAGTTTAAATGAGTGGGAAATCATTTTGAAGGAGGCACAGATGTGCAAAAAGTTTTAGTTTTTAAAAGCGAACAATCAGCATCAGAATACTTGGCTATTACTTTTGCTGCTAAGATTGCAAAAAACAATAGTTCAAATAAAAAAACTGTTTTAGGTTTTGCAACTGGTGTTACACCGTTATTAATGTATAAATATCTAATTCAGTTAAATAAAGGTACTTTTAAATCTGAAACAAATTTTTTAAATAATCAATCTGTTGATTTAAAAAATCCTGTTTCATGAGAAAATGTTATTACTTTTAACTTAGATGAATTTGTCGGTGTCGCCAAAGATCATCGTGAATTATTTTTTAATTATATGCAAGAATATTTATTTAAAGAACTTAATTTACAACCAGGAAATATTCATTTTCCTGATGGTAATGCTATTGATGTTAAATTATCTTCACGGAAGTATGAAGATGAAATTACTAAAAATGGGAACATTGAATTACAATTAATCTCATTAGGTATTAATGGGCACATGGCGTACAACGAGCCAGGAACACCATTGGATTCTTGAACACATGAAGCAAAGTTAACACCTGAAACAAGAAGAAACCTAGTTGCACAAAAGAAATTTGATAGCTTAGAAACAACTCCAACTTCTGCTTTAACAGTAGGAGTTAAAACTATTTTAGAAAAAATGAACGAAGTTATCATGGTTTCTTTTGGCAAATCAAAAGCCGAGATGACAAGACTAATGATTGAGGGACCAGTGAATTCTGAAGTTACTGCTTCTGCTTTACAAAATCATAAAAATTGTATTTTTGTTCTAGACAAAGATGCAGCAAGTAAACTAAATGGTAAAAATATAGAATTAATCCGTATGGACTAGTTTCTTATACTAAAATACCATTTTTTTTAATTAAATAGTTTAGAAAGGAAGAAACTAATATGTTTAATCAATTACAACGTTTAGGAAAAGTGTTAATTTTTCCAATTGCCGTATTACCATTTGCTGCTATATTAAACCGTTTAGGTGCCATTGGCTTAGATCCAACGATTGCTACCCAATATTCTGCAGGTTATTGAATTGGTTTTGTTATTAATGCCCCCGGAGCGGCTGTGTTTAATAACTTACCTCTAATCTTTGCTGTTGGTGTGGCCTTTGGCTTGGCGAAAGATAATCGGGGTGAAGCTGCCCTTGTGGGGACACTAGCATTCTTAATCTTATCTGTCTTTTTGGGAGATAAAGGAATTGCTTGATTAATGTACCATAATGTTTTAACAACTACTGGAAAAGTAACAGACCCTGCTACTGGTGGTTTAGTTGATTCAGATCCATTTTCAAAATTATTATATATTTTGAAAACCTCATATAACGGAACAAAAGGAACAACTAGTGTTGCTTATCAACTAGATACTGGAGTATTTGGTGGAATTACTGTGGGGATTTTATCTGCTATTTGTTATAACAAATTTAGTGGTATTATGTTACCAGATTACCTTGCTTTCTTCGGGGGAAGAAGATTTGTTCCAATGGTAGTAGGATTAGCAATGGTTCCTGTTGCTTTCTTATTTGCTGTGATATGACCATGATGTCAATTTGGTCTATCAGATTTGGGAACTTGAATAGGTGGCACTAAAGCTGCAGCACCTGCTGCTGCTACTCTATATGGTGTTGTTAATCGAATTTTACAACCATTTGGATTACACCATATTTTAAATACATTCTTATGATTCCAATTACCAATTAATGGTAAGAGTTTAGCAGATATCTCTCAATTTGGATATGATGGTGCTCCTAACCAAATGATTAACGGTGATATTAACGCTTTTGCTCAAGGCATTGTTGGTTCTGGAATTTGACAATCTGGATTTTTCCCAATGTTCTTAGGAGGATTGCCAGGTGCAGCTGCTGCCATGTGATACTGTGCTAAAAAAATTAAACGTAAAGAAACATTTGCTTTCCTAGCAGGAGTTGCCTTTGTGGCATTCTTAACAGGAATTGATGAACCGTTAGCATTTGCCTTTATTTTTGCAGCGCCACTGCTATGAATTGTCCATGCTATTTTTACTGGAATTATTTCAGGGATTACTGTCGCAATGGGAATTAAACTAGGATTTGGTTTCTCAGCTGGATTTATTGATTATGCTATTTCATTCTATCGTAGTTGACAAATGGCATCTTATTCAGCTAAAGTGTCATGAGCACCAACTTGATTAGCTAATCCATTATGAGTATTCCCATTAGCGATTGCTGCCTTTGGTACTTACTTTGGAACATTCACGTTATTAATTAAGAAATTCAATATTATGACACCTGGTCGTAATGATGATGAAGTAAAAATAAAATTAGAAAATACTAAACTAAAAGGTAATGCTAAATATGATTTACTAGCAACGGAAATTATTGGTGCCATTGGTATTGATAACATTCGTGAATTAGGAAATTGTACAACGCGCTTACGTATGGATTTATTAGACAATACTAAAATTGATGAACAACGTATTAAAACAGCAGGAGCTTATAATATCATTAAACTAAATACCCATGCTACGCAAATTGTTATCGGAAACGATGTCGAGCACGTAGCAGATCGGATGAAAGTTTTAATTGCGCAAGCAGAAAAAAATCCTGTTGATAAAACTACAACAACTAAAAAAACAGATACCGAAACTTAATAATTAATCAAAAAATCTTGTTACAATTAACCTAAAAATTAATTACGACAAGGTTTTTATTTTAACTTTAACATTTATAATGTTAATTTATCATTAAAAAAAAGTTTTAAAAAAAATATTATGTTACACTTTTAGTATTAACTTTCATAATATGTTTTAAATAACTCATTATCGTTTTTTTCGGTAAAAGTTATTTTTTTATGTTTTGATTTGTTAATATATTATAAAAATTATTGTCAATCCAAGATTAGATACAGAAAGGGTTAAAGTAATGCAAGATATTAAAAAAACATTTGTTGACGAAAGTGTATAAACACAATCATTAAGTGAAATAAACGATAAAAATTCGTTGATAGAATTAAACAAAATAGAAACACAATTGAAAGATATTCAAAGAGTGATTAAAGAGGTTTCTAATAGTGAAACAAATATAAATATTACTACTAACAAAGAAAACTATGATAATTTAAAAAAACAAACAATTATATATAATGAGCAAGTTAAAGCATATATTACTGCTAGCATTAGATTAGAAGTATTATCATGAAAAAAACAAGAAGCAGAAATTGAAAAAATTTTTTTAAGTTGCGTTGCTAAAAAAGAAAGCCGATTTATGGTAAGTCACCCTAAATTAATTACTAACTTGTTAATTAGTAAACCAAGTAATTGACTAGTAAAGATTTTACCAACAATTTTAATCTTTTGAAGTCGTAATGCTCGAGATAAAAGTCGCAAATGAATTAAAGCAAAAAGAGCTATTAGTGAAGATTTTAAAAAACAAAACATTAAAACTAAACCTGATTTTGATAAATACAGTAGCGAAAAATATCAAACTAGAATAAAAGAATGAAATGCAGCAATAAAAAGACATAATAAGAAAATTGAAAAATTAAAATTAGTTTTTAAATTGGAAGAGGCATTTAAAAATAATGGTATTAATGTTCAAAAAAAAATAACGGAAGAATATAAAGAAAATGTTATTAATTTTCAAGAAGAAAACAATGAACAAATTAAAGAAAAATTTAATGAACTAGAAAGTAATTTTAAGAAAGAATCTACTAAATTTAACAAAAATATTCTTGATTGTAAATCAGATAATGTTATGGAAATAGAACAAATTTTTACAAATTTTAAAAGAGAACTTAAAGACGAATTTTTATTTTCTAGAGTTGATGAACTTGCTTTAAAATCTTTTGAAGATAATATAAAAAATTTAATTATTGTTCAAGATTTAAAACAAAACTTTTCAGCAAAACATATTGAAACAAAATACAGTGAATGTATTGAAAAAATTAAAACAGAAGAAGAAGTATTTTCTTTAGAGAAAGAAGCAACTCATAAACAACTTGATGCTGTTAAAAACGAACTTGAAGGTTATCAAAAGATTTTAGACAGTTGTACTATGAATTTTAAAAACAAAGTAAATGCTCTCAAAACAAATTTAGAAATGATAAAAAACATTGTATCTACTAATTTTGATAAACAGGAACTTAAAGATCAAAGCATTTTTAGCAAAATTAGTTGTTTACAAGTTGAGTTAGAAACAATTTCCCAAACTTCTAGTTTTAATGTTACATGATATAAAAAACTTCCAAATTCTAATGAAAAAGCAGTTCTTGTATCAGAAAATGTTGTTGAAGAAATAAAAAACCAGGATGAAACTCATACACTTAAAAATCATAAATATTTAGTACCATCAAGACAAGAAAAGTTATTTAATGAACTTAAAAACTTAATTATTAAATTTTCTGATAGTTCTTCCGATGGAGGTGGAAAAATTCGCACCCTTGTTAAAACAGAATTTACCCTATCATTTATCATTGGGTTCTTTTAAATTTGGATGTAACTAACCATCATTCTTGACAGTACCAAACCGTAATGAAGATACCGTTATTGTTAATGGTACAGCTACTGATGGTAGAAGTCCTAAGGAATTAATTCCATCAAGTTCTTCAAGAATACTTCAAACCACTGACTCAATAGATGGTTTCTGCAACAGCAGTCAAAAATCATATAAAAAAAGTCTATCATTTAATTCAGAAACCTTAGATGTTAGTGGTAGTGAAAAAACAAACTCACTTAGTAAAACACCTATAAAACGCAGTTTATCAGCACAATAAGAAAGTTATGAAAAGGTTTGAACCATTCAAACCTTTTATTGTATGCAAAAATTAAAGTTTTTTTATAAAAATTTAAAAACTAACATCATTAGTAATTGCAATTTCATGACAAACAAGTTAATATTACTATGGTAATAAGCCCAAGTAGCTCAGTGGATAGAGCATCGCCCTTCTAAGGCGAGGGTCGGAAGTTCGAGTCTTCTCTTGGGCACCATTACAATTAAAAAGTTTATACTAAGAAGGTCTAAAAATGGTAAATCATGATAGTTATTACCAAGACATTATTGGTAAAATTAACCACCACATTAGTGCCAATGAATGAGTTCAAGCTATGAAATTGGTCAAAAATGAATTAGAAATGCCTTATATTCCTAGAAATTATGAAGTTACTTTACAAGATTTACATCATGAAATCGCTACTAACATTAAAGTAAATTCTAAACCACAAATTCATGAATGAAATTTAACAGAAATAAGCCAAGTATTAATGAATCCATTTGATGAAGAGTTTCATCCAGTGGCATTTTATTATTTTCAAAGCCATAATGTTAGGTTAATTTTGCCAACAATCAAAAAATATCTTGCTAGTAAAGACTTTAATAATATTAACAAAACACAACTATTATTGTTATTAAACAGTCAAGGGATTGATGAAACAATGACAGTAGTTAAAACTCATGGTACATTTCAAATTAATCCTAAACAATTAATTCCATGCCATGAATTGCCAATCTATACTAGTATTACAAAGTTATTTGAGGATGAAGTTCATATTGATAATCCTGGTATATATGGTATTTGTTTATTTTTATTAGATAGTTATATCGAAAATCTTTTGCCAGAACTACCTAATAATAATCAAGCATCAGCTTTAGCTGCAGCATTATATGTTCGTGCTTGCAGTTTTCAATCTATTACTGTAACATTAATAGCGAGTGCTAATAAGTTTCAAACAACTACCACCCTAGTTAAGAAGTACTTAAATATTATCAATCAACAAAAAATTGCATAAGGAGCGTTAAAATTATGAAATTAGAAATTATAAAAGATGAAAAAAATGGTCAAGGAAAATGACATGTTATTCTTGATGATAAAACTTGAAAAAAAGAATTAGACAAAGCAGAAGTTAAACTAATTGGTCAAATAGAAATTCCTGGATTTCGTAAAGGGAAAGTACCTAGTAAAATGGCTAAAAAACACGTTAAACCAGAAAGCATTCTTCAAACAGCAACTAAATCAACTATTGCTATTGCTTATGATTTTGCTCTAAGTCAAAAACCAGATTTAATGCCTAATAAACAACCTGAAGTTCAGATTATAAAAAATACTGATAAAGAATGTGAAATATTATTTTTCTTTGATTTACCATCTGAAATTGTATTAGGACAATATCGTGATCTTAAAATCGCTAAACCAACTCCAAGTGTAACAGATGAAGAAATTGATGAACAAATTAAATTATTACAAGACCGTTTTGCGATCTTTGCTCTTAAAGAGCATGGTGCCTTAGCACTTGGTGATACGGCTATCTTTGATTTCGTTGGATTTTTAGATGGTGCAAAATTTGCTGGTGGTGAAAGTAAAGGTATGGAACTAGAAATTGGTTCTGGAAAATTTATTCCTGGATTTGAAGAACAAATGGTTGGGATGGAAAAAGGTACTAAAAAAACATTTGAAGTTACGTTCCCAGAAGAATATCACGTCGCTACTTTAAAAGGACAATTAGTGAAATTTGAAGTTGAACTACATGAAATTAAAACTAAAACTATTAATGATAACTTAGAAGAATTAGTAAAAGATGTTAATATTCCTGATGTTACAACTTATGAACAATTATTAGTAAACGTTAAACAACAAATTGAATTACAAAAAACCATGACTATTAAAGAGCAATTTATGGAAGAATTAATTGCTAAAATTGTTCAAAATTCAAAAATTTTCATTCCTGGGTATGCTGTAAAAGTAGAAACTGACCGTTTAGAAGGCGAATTCAAAAAACAATTAGCTAGTCAAAATTTTACTATTGAAAACTACATTGCAGCTACTGGTATTAGCCATGAAGAAATTAGAAAAGAAATTGAAAAAGATGCTATCACACAGTTACAAAACTTTTTAATTATTGAAGAAGTAATTGAGCAAGAAAAAATTGAAGTAACAACAGCAGAAATTGAAAATCAATTAATGGGTTTTGCTAACCAATTTAAAGTAAGTATCAAAGAAGTTAAAAAGAACATTAAAGATTTATCACTAGTTACTACAACTTTAAAACGTAATAAAGCTTTTGATTTACTATGAGACAATAATGGAACAGTTCCTAGTGTAGAAGCTGGCTCATAGTCTATTAATTAAATAACCTAACTGTTATTTTTACTTCTTACAAGAAGTAAAAATATAAAAATATTGCTACTATAAGTAAATATATTAAAATTATATTAGTATGAATTAAACTAAGGGAGTAACTGTTGAATAAGTATAATATAAAACAAAAAATAGATTATTTAGCAATTAACTATTGCAAGTGCTAATGTTTTATATTATAATCCAGTTAATACATTATTCGAGGTGAGACAATGAAAGTAAAAAATCTTAACAATATTCCCGTACTAGTAACAAGAGGAAGCTTTGTGTTCCCCACAGTTGAAGTGGAGTTAGAAGTTGGTAGACATAAATCTGTTGCTGCTATTAATGAATCGAAAACTTATTTTAATTCACAAATTATTTTAGTTTCACAAAAAGATCCAAAAGTTGATAACCCACAGTTAAGTGAAGTTTATAACCATGGAACGTTATGTAAAGTAGAAATTAAGAAAACTCATCCTGATGGAACGCTTACTGTTGCCTTTTATGGTCAACAACGAGTTAAAGTAACTAAGTTTAATGATGCTAAGTTTTATACTGGCGATGCTGAAACTTTAGTTAGTACAAAAGTATCACAAGAATTAGAAGAAGAATTAATTCAAAGAATTGTTAACAACCTACAATTTATCTTAGATGTTCATGGTTCAATCCCACAAGGCGTAATTAGTCAAATTACCGATGGGATGAAAGCCAGTGAAATCATTGATAAAATGGCACAGTTTTTACCATATCTAACAATTAATAAACGTCAAGAAATTTTACAAGAAGATGATGTTCAAAAACGTTTAGAATTGTTGTTAAAAGATGTTGGTGGTCAAAAACAAGTAGGAGCTATTGAAAAGGATTTAACTGCTAAAATTAAAGATCGTATTGATGAACAACAACGTGAGTACTACTTACGTGAGAGATTACGTGCTATTAAAGAAGAACTAGGTGAAATTGACGGTAAGTCTAATGAAATGAAACGTTATTTAGAACGTTTAGAAACAGAAAACTTTCCAGAAACTATTAAAACCCGTGTTAAAGAAGAAATTGGGCGTTATGAAGATATGCCTCAAGCTTCTAGTGAGTCAAATATTATTCGTACTTACATAGACTGAATGATGAACTTACCATGATTTGAAAAAAACGAGGAAAAATTCGATTTAATCAATGCTAAAAAAATTCTTGATAAGTACCATTATGGATTAGAGAAAGTTAAAGAACGTATTATCGAATATCTAGCTGTTAAAAAAATGGCTAAATCAATGCCAGGACAAATTATTTGTTTAGTAGGTCCTCCAGGGGTTGGTAAGACATCTTTAGCAAAATCAATTGCTGAAGCCATGGGTCGTACTTTTGTTAAGGTATCACTTGGTGGTGTTAAAGATGAATCTGAAATTCGTGGCCACCGTAAGACTTATATTGGAGCTATGCCAGGAAGAATTATCCAAGGTATGAAACGTGCTAAGGTAGTTAATCCACTATTCTTATTAGATGAAATTGATAAAATGTCTTCTGATTACCGTGGTGATCCTGCCAGTGCTATGTTAGAAGTTTTAGACCCAGAACAAAATGCTAATTTCTCTGATCATTATATTGAAGAAAATTATGACTTATCACAAGTTATGTTCTTAGCTACTGCTAACTATATGGAAGGAATTCCTGAACCATTAAAAGACCGTATGGAAATTATTGAACTATCTTCATATACAGAATTAGAAAAAATAGAAATTGCTAAAAAATATTTAATTCCTCGTGTTATTGAAATTACAGGATTAACTAATAAATTACTAAAGTTTAAACCAAATTCTATTGAAGAAATGGTTAAATACTATACAAGAGAATCTGGTGTTCGTCAACTAGAAAGACTTTTAAACAAAGTTGCTCGTAAATTCATCGTTAAACTTTTAAACAAGAATATTACTACTGATGAAGTTACTGCTGACACTGTTAAAGACTACTTAGGAAAACAAATCTTTGATTATACGAAAAAAGAAAATGAATCACAAGTTGGTGTTGTTACCGGATTAGCTTATACTCAATATGGTGGTGATATCTTACCGATTGAAGTTAACCACTTTAAAGGAAAAGGTAACTTAGTCTTAACCGGAAAATTAGGAGAAGTAATGAAAGAATCTGCTTCGATTGCTCTTGACTATATTAAAGCTAATACTATTACTTTTAATATTCCTGATATCTTCTTTACTGACCGTGACATTCATATTCACGTACCTGAAGGTGCAGTACCAAAAGATGGCCCAAGTGCCGGTATTACTTTAACAACAGCCATTATTTCTGCTATTACAAGCAAGCCAGTTTCAAAAGATATTGGCATGACAGGTGAAATTACCCTTCGTGGACATGTTTTACCAATTGGTGGATTAAAAGAAAAATCAATTTCTGCGAATCGCAGTGGATTAAAAACTATTTTAATTCCCAAAGCCAATGTGAAAGACTTAGAAGATATTCCTGAAGAAGTGAAGAGAAAACTTAATATTGTTCCTGTTGAATTTTATCTTGATGTTTTTGACTTTATTTTCAATAAGCATAAAGCCAAAATTAATACTTCAACTATTAATTCTATTAAACCTTTACCTTCAGTATCTGAAGAAAGTTAAGATGAATTATAAAATTAAAAAAAGTTAGTTAGAGGGACTAGTTTGTAATAAAGTGTCGCAAACATTTTTTCTTCTTGTTTCTGGTATTGGTTTATTAATTATTTTTGGCATTTCTGAAGTAGATTTATTTTTGGAATACATGCTCTAAAATGATTATTTCCAGAGTTTTCTATATAAATATGATTTTCTTTAACTAAACCTTCCTTTGTTTCTGTAAAATAATCACTCCCATCGTCTTTTGTAGTTATTAAAAACCCACAATAAGTTTGAACACTATTATCATTTGGCGTTCGTTGACTTTCTCAAGAAATTAATTTAATTTCTTTATTATATTCTTTTCAAACATATTCACACAAGATTCTACCGTCAATTTTAGGTTGTCCCCAACGTTTTTCAACAATATCACGATTGAGTAAAATTTCTTGACCATTAATAATAAAATTATTCATATAACTAACAACTGCGAGATCATACTTTAGAGATGATTTTAGTTCTTCTTTTAATCAAGAATTATCTTTTTGTAAATGTTCCTTAAAGTATTCTTTACTAATATTTACTAAATCTCAAGAATTTAAATTAATACCAATTGCCTCTAAACCTTGAGCAAACGAATCAAAAAAAACAAGTACCGTCCATCTTAGTTTGTTTAATATCAAAATTTTCCTTAATTTGTTCTTCAGTAATAGTTGTTGGTAGATTGTCAAATTCTGATTCAGTATTAATTACTTTTATGTTATTAGTTTTTCATGGTAATGCTATTAGTTGTGATGATGAAGTATTTTGTAAATGAAATTTACTTAATCATTTAAGGGGAATTTTTATATATTCGCCATCTGGTACTATACTTGTATTCTTAACTCATTTTTGAAATTGTTCAAATAGGGTTGGATAGTACGTTTTAAATGCTTGAATATTTATTTTATATTCTTGACTTTCATTTGTATTTTTATATTTTTTTACTGTATTTCACAAATTATCAAGCTCTGATTTAGTATTAATTACTTTTATGTTATTAGCTTCAGATGTTTTTGAATTATCATCAAATGTACAATTTTTAATTGTTTCGTTTTTATTTTCAAATATACATCCTGGTGAAAATTTGGGATTTTTACCAAATAATTTTGCTCCTGAGCGAAAAAAACAATCTGTGTAACTTATATTATCACCAAGACCAGTGAAATTATTTTCAAATGTACATTTGGTAGTACTTAGTATTTATAGTTATTCCAATCATGTCTTCCAAATAAATTCGCGCCGGATATGCTGAAATTTGTATAAGTAGTTTCATAACTATTTTTATATTTATTGGTGTTGCTATTATCACTAGTTTCAAACTTATAATCATAATCATTTGGTTTTTTTCTTTAAAACTGCCAAAATACTTACAATCTATAAAATTAGCTGATGCATTATCACTAAATTCACAATTTTCAAATATACTACCATTAACGGGTGCAGTACCACTAAATATTCTATTTTTTATTTTCATATCTTTTTTCTATTTATTTGTAATTTACACATTGTTTATACTACCATAAGTACTTGATTCCAAAGATTGAGGAGGTGTTGTTAAATTAATTTCATCTTTGAGAAATTCAAAAGATTGACAAATTATACTTGGAAGGGCACAACTATATGCAGCGGATGCTAAAAAGAACCCTATGCCACAACCAATTCCAACTGCTCCTCATGAACCTAATTTGTCATCTGTTTTAGGATTATAACCCGAACCAGGAGTTTCTACTGTTAGTTCATTTAAATATTTATTAAAAGAATAAAAACTTACTGCTCCTGTTGCTGCTGCTGATGTAGCTAATATTAATAATGATACACCTACTTTAACTCACTTTGGTCATTCCTTAGTATTAGTATTTTGGTTAATAATTGGTTCTGTATCTGATATATTTATTTCTGCTGCTTGTGGTGTCTCTACTGTTACTATTGCGTTTACTTCTTCATTTAGTATCATAAAATCTCCTTTAAAAATAAAAAAACCATATGCCTCTTAGACAAGACAAATAGGTTAAAAACTTGTATTAAGTTCATACTAATTATAGCAATTATAAAAATAAAATACAACATTTAGTAGTTATTTGGATAGAATAATTATTTTTAGTTCAGGAATTCTAACTCAGGTAACTTAACCTAACAAAACTAATAATTTTCTTAATTTTACTAAATTATAAACCTTTCTTTTCTAAATCCATATATAATATTATATACGAGGTGTTACTAAATGGAACGAATTAAACAAGCAGTATTTTTAACAAGTGCTGTCAAAGCAGAACAATGACCCCAAGATGAGACTCCTGAGTTTTGTTTTGTTGGAAGAAGTAATGTTGGAAAATCAACATTCTTAAATACAGTATGTAATAATGGTAAGTTAGCTAGAGTTTCACAAACGCCTGGTAAAACCCAAATGTTAAATTTTTTTACAATTAATAATAATGAATGTCGGTTTGTTGATGTTCCAGGATATGGGTTTGCTAAAGTATCAAATGATAAAAAAATTCATTTTGCTACTATGATGGAAGAATACTTCCAATCACGAACATCATTAAAAGCAGTCTTCTTATTATTAGATTTTCGTCATGCTCCTAGCAAAGATGATATCGATATGTTAGAATATTTACAACACCATCATTTAAAAATTTATTTAATTGGTACTAAATTAGATAAAGTTAAAAATAGTCAGTTGGTTAAAAATAGAAAACTATTATTGTCAACATTAAACTTGGCTCCTACTACTGCTATTATTTTATTTTCTAGTATTACTAAAAAAGGAATTGCAGAAGTAGTTAATGTACTATCACAAAATATTTCATAAAGGAGAATAAGAATGACTAATAATACCACTAACGATATTGCTACTAGTAAAGTAACATTACCTGATATTGCTTGTACATCTTGTGCTAGTGTTATTGAGAATCATTTTAATAAGTTACAAGATATTACTGTCAATATTAATTTTGGTACCAAAAAAGCATTATTTACTTATAATCCTAAAGTTTGAAATGAAGAACAAATTCAAAAATCAATGCATAGTTTAGGCTATGAAGTTTTTATTCTTGAGACTGATATTCAAAGTTTAGATACAAGTCATGAACATAGTAGTGAACAACATCAAATACATATGGAAGAATTACACACTCAAAGTCATTTCCACAATATTAAATTACGTGATTTAATTGAAGTTGTTCTTGGATGAATATTACTTATCCCATTATTACTAATTGAGATTCCTAGTACTCCATTTTTCGATGTGTTTAGAAATTCCTATCTTCAATTAGGATTAACTATTCCTATTCAATTTTATTTTGGTCGCAAATTTTACTTTGGAATTTATCGTGAATTAGTGAAACAAAAGTTTCCAGGTATGCATACCCTAGTAGCATTAGGGACTACTACTGCTTTTATTTTTAGTATTTATTTAATGGCAATTAAAGACACTACCCATTTATTTTTTGAAGTTAGTGCTTCGATAGTAATGATTGTTTTACTTGGTGATTTAATTAGTGCCATTGCTCAAAAAAAAGCAACTAATGGTTTAGAAAGTTTAATGTCATTAAAACCCAAATCAATTTTACGATATGATTCAGTTACTAAAAAAGAAGCATTTGTTAATTTAGAAGATGTCCAATTAAATGATATTTTAGTGGTTCGTAAAGGTGAAAATATTCCAACTGATGGGATTTTAATTAGTAAAAGTGCTTTAATTAATGAATCTATGTTCTCTGGTGAAAGTAAAAGCATTACCAAACTTAAAAATCAAAGTGTGATTGGTGGTACTGTTAATATTGATGAAAGTATTCAAATTAAAACTTCCAAGATTGGTAAAGATACTGTCCTTGCTAGTATTATTAAAGCTGTCGAAGATGTTCAGACCCAAAAACCACAATTACAAAAAATTGCTGATAAAATTGCTGGTTGATTTACACCAACCATTATTATTATTGCATTATTAGTCTTTATTATTCGTTTTTGAGCCGTTAATGATAGTTTACAACAATCGCTAGCGATTGCTATTTCTACTTTAATTATTGCCTGTCCATGTGCTTTAGGGATTGCAACGCCGTTAGCAGTTGCAGTTGGGATTAATAAAGCTGCTAAAATAGGAATTATTTATAATAAGACCAGTGCCTTTGAAAGAATCACCAAAATTGATACTATTTGTTTTGATAAAACTGGAACCTTAACTACTGATAATTTAATGATTACTAAAGTTTATGGTCAAACTAAACACATTAACAAAGCTATTGCTTTAGAAAAATATTCAACTCATCCCTTAGCATTAGCTTTTAATTTATATGCTCAAACTAATGATGTTACTGATTTACCAACGGTGGATCATACTAAAGAAGAAATAGGTTATGGGTTAAAGGGAAAATGTGGTAATGAAAATTTACAAATTTCTTCACTTATTAATTTACAAAGTGCTAAAATGCCATTAAGTCCCTTTTTAACAAGTCAAAAATTAGATGTTAGTGACCAGCAACAAATTATTTTGGCATTAGCAATCAATAATGTTATAACTAATATCTTTGTTTTAAGTGACCAATTGCAAGCAAATGCCATTGCCACGATTGCTAAAATTCGTAAACAGGGAATAAAGGTAGTATTAATCAGTGGTGATAGTGAAGAGCAAACAGCCAATATTGCTAAAAGAGTTAGTATAGAAAACTATTATGCTAATATCAAACCGGTTGGTAAAGCCCAATTAGTTGCTGATTTACAAGCCCAAGGTCAAAAGGTAGCTTTTGTTGGTGATGGTATTAATGATGTTGTGGCATTACAACAAGCAGACTTAGCTATTGCCATGGGTACTGGTAGTGATATTGCTAAAAAAATTGGTGATATCACTATTACCAACAATGACATCAGTGCTGTTTATAAAGCTATTGTTTTAACTAAAAAAACTAAAAATAATATTTGAATGAATTTCATTTGAGCATTTGGTTACAATTTGGTTATTATTCCTTTAGCAGCATTAGGATTTATTATTCCACCATTAGCAGCAGCAGCCATGGCATTTTCTGACATTACTGTTGTTGGTAATTCCTTAATTTTTAAATGACGAAAATATAAATATTAGACTTACAGGTAAAACTATTTTTTGATAATGTTTTAAATATGTTGGGACAGTATTATGAGATGACAACAAATTCTTTTTTTTAAATTAAAATTTACCACTTTATTATTTATATTTTATTTTTTTATCGTATAATTAAAATTATGAAATTCTAATTAATATGTGTTAAATTTTAATTTATTAGATTTTTGATAAAGTAAGGGAGAAATAGAAAATGAAAAAAATACTAGCTTTATTAGGCATTTTAACGTTTAGTGCAACAGCAGCAACATCAGTTGTGGCGTGTAATCCAAATCAAGATACTAAACCATTTACTTTTGATCAAGAAAAAGCTGCTTTAGAAAGTGGAAGTTTACACTACTATGAAAAAGATTCAACTCCACAACCAAGCACGCTTAATGCTAAACAAGCAATTGTTTGAAGATTACAACAACATGACAAATCATTTGCTCATGTTAAAATTAGTGATTTTCAAATTTCAACAACTAGTATTGATAGCAAAACAAAATATATTACTAATGATAAACTTGAAAATGATGTTAAAATAGATGATGCTTTTAGAACTAATGTAGTTGTTACTATTACCCCAAAAAATGCTAGTTCTACAGCAGTAACATTTACTAATTCATTTTTATTCCATCAAGTTGCAAATGAAGATTTAAATGTTATTAAGAATTGAAACTGCACTGAAAACCATGCAGATCATATTTTTATTGATCCAACCACTGTAAAATCAGAAGTGATTTTTAAAGAAGTTATTTGAAATGCTGTGCTGGGTGAACCATTAGATTATGCCAATAATAAAGCCAAATTTGATGTTGAAATAGATGTAATTTAGCAAAAGTACAAGATTTAAAAGAAAATGCTTTCGCTCAAGGAATTACATTTAGTATTAATGTTAAAGAACAATTTACATCACAACAAACTGGTTTAACTTTTAACAAAGAAAAAGTTACCTTTGATACATTTTATATTGCATACAAAAAATAACTAATACCCATTATTAATATTAAAAACACTTGATTTTTTAGTTGCCATATTCATATCCTCCGTTTCTTTTTTTATAATTTAATTATAGTCAATTATCAAAATTAAATTAAAATTTAACCTACCAAAGACATTTTTTATTTTTTCATATCTTTTAAAACATAATTATTAATAATATGACCAACCCCATGGTCATCATTACTAGGAGCAATTAGTTTTCCAAATGGTTTTAAAGCAATATTAGCGTTTTCCATCACGACAGGATGTCCAGATATTTCAAACATTGGTAAATCATTAAAACCATCACCAATGGTTAGTGCATCTTTAGGATCAATTTCTAACAAATTACATAATCATTGTACAGCAGACCCTTTGCTAATATCTTTGACACCAATTGAAAAAACATTAGTGTGATATTGTACAATAGTTAAATGAGGAAATTCACTTTTAAAAGCACTAATAAACTTAGTAATATTTTCTGCTGATAAATATTTTTCTAAAATTACCATGATTTTCGAAATAGGCATGGTAATATCTTTAAAATCTTTTAATTGGACAATTTTAATTTGTAAATTTTCTACTCATTTCCCTCAACTATTAGCTGCATGGTTAACATATAAGGTATCAATACTATTAAAATGTAAAATCATTTTATCATTATAGTTAGTTAAAAATTTGTATAGTTTAGTAGTATCTGTTTGCTCTAATTGTTGTAAATAAATTCATGCTTGTTTTTCATATGATCAAATTTCAGCGCCATCATTGCCAATAATATAACCATCATATTGATCAGCATTAATCATTTCACCAACTCTAATGGCATTCTCACCATATCTACCAGTATTAATAACAACTTTAATATTATTTTCCTGGGCTTTTAAACATGCATTAAGATTAACTTCGCTTAAAGCACTGGCACTATCAAACAGGGTACCATCTATATCAGTGAAAATTATTTTTATCATAATTGAATTCCTACTTTCTAGTTTTATTTTGTTTGTTATATTATAAAGGTAAAAATTTAAAAATACTAACTATATTATAAAAACCCATTAATATGGGCTTAAAAGTTAGATAGTTTATAAATGTTATTAATATTAAATATACGTTAATATTTAATTTGGATATAAAAAACAACCTTTGGATAATAGGTTGTAAGGATAAAAAATATTTAATTTATGGTGCGGAACAAGGGACTCGAACCCTCACACCTCTCGGAGCCAGAGCCTAAATCTGGTGCGTCTACCATTCCGCCAATTCCGCATGTGTATAGTTATGTATGGTGTCCCGTATAGGCCTCGAACCTACAACCCTCAGATTAAGAGTCTGATGCTCTGCCAATTGAGCTAACGAGACGTTTAAGGAATAAAAAACAAGTAGTTTATTGATTACTTGCTATTTAGATATTAACAATGGTGACTCGTACGGGGATCGAACCCGTAATGTAGGAATGAAAATCCTATGTGTTTACCAATTCACCAACGAGCCAATAATAGTTTACAGAATAATGGCGCCCAGTATAGGATTTGAACCTATGACCCTTCGATTAACAGTCGAATGCTCTGCCGCTGAGCTAACCGGGCTTTTAGTAAACCTTAATTATTATATGGGAGAAAAGTATAATTTGCAATAAGTAAAAAGGTTTTTTTAAAAATATTTTTTAAAATAGAAGTTTTTATCAAAAATAAATTGGATTTATCACGATTTTTTTTGTTTTAAGTTAAAATAATAATATCTCATTTCGGGGCGCAGGAATTTATTCTAACCAACTTACGTCCTATTTTGATAATTTAAAAAATTATGTTAAACTAATATGGTCTTTTTTTAAATAAGGGCGTATTACTTTATAGTTGCTGATTTTGTTAAAAATTAAATTTTTTAACAAAATCAGCAAACTTCTATTTTTGATTTAAAATCAAAAATATTTAGATTTTTCTTGCTTTATGTACTATTGAAATTTTATCACATAAATGTTGAGAAAGGTCTTTAATAAATTATGAAAAGGAAAAAAAATTATGGAAAAAGATATTGAAAAAGAAATACAAGAGTTACATGATAAAATTGAAGAATTAGAAAAATCAAAACAAGATAATGGAAGATTTCTTTCTGACAAATCAGTTGAAACAATCACTAAAAGTGCAGGTAAAGGCTATAAATGAAATCTTATTATAATAGGAATATTCTTTCTTATTTTTTTGATAATCTTTATTGTTGTTACAGTTATAATAGTTACGCACTTACCACACCATCATAGTAATATTTAAAATCCCAGTTAATGGGATTTTAAATATTATTCATACTCAAATCTGAAGTTTTTTTAGGTTAAACTAAGTAATTTATTATCACTATTATTAACTTATCATTTTCTTTTTTTTCAAACTACACCCATAATTTCTCCTTAATTTATTTTTTAAATTATTAAAGATAATAATGTTATATCATGGATTTAATATTATATGTATTTCTAAAAAAACAGACTATTTTATTAAAAGAAAAGAATTACAAATATCTTTTTTAAAGTTTTAAAAATAATTCATAAAAATTTTAATGAATATAAATCATTCATAATTAATTCTAGTAAACTAAATATAGTTTTTAACTCATTGTTTTATTTTTGAAACAAATGGGTTTTTATTTTTTAATGAAAGAGATGAAATTATGACTAATATAGAAATTTTACAAGCTTTTGCTAAAGCAAAAGATGAAACAAGAAATAATAATGAATTAAAAAATAATTTAGATACAACTATAAATAATGAAAAAAAATTGGATTCCGAAGTAACATCAGAAGACCAACTCATTGAACATAGTATTGTTAATAAACAAAATGATAGTGAATGGTTAAAACAAAAAAATGAAGAAAAAGTTATTGATTTAGAAAAATTAAAAAAAGAAATAGAAATTGTGCTAATGAAAAAGAAATACCTTGAGAGAAAACATTACGAGTATATTCCAATACTGAAACAGACAAAATTACTAATAATAAATGCAAAAAAGGGTATGTCCAATAAACTGTATAATTTATTTTTCTTCAAATTCATTAATTATTAACTCTATTGCTGTTCCATTAGCAACACCTAATTTTTTAGCCATTTCATAAATTTTAACTTGAATTGATTTTTTTAAATATATAGTCATATATGATTTTTTATCAATTGTTACCTTAGATAGATTAGAACTAAATTTGCTAATTTAATATTTGTCAATTTAGACCCACTAGAAATCTCATTAATTAGTTTTTTTGATTCAGTTATTTCTTTAGCAAATTGGTCGTTGTCTATTGTATTTTTAGAACTGTTTATACTATTTTTAATAATTTCAGCATTAGCTTCAGTACCTACATCATCAAAATTTGAAAATAAGTTAGATATAAGTTCTTGGTAAACGTGATAGGTATAAGTATGGTTTTTTACTTTCTCCAGTAGAATGGAAGGTATGCCCGTTATTTCGGACTTTTTAAAATTTTTGTTTTCTTTTAATTTGAGTTTTAAGAATTTTACTCTTAAATTTACTATTAGTAATATATTCTGCAAAGTCTTTTGAAATTCGATAGTGATCGAAATTATTTAAAACAATAGTATTAATATTATTTTTAATTCCTAAATCTTGGCAAATAATTTCTCAGTTATTTGAGAGCATATTAACAGCTTCAAGACTATAGATTGAATTATCACTTATAATAATGATTTCATCAGCAATTACTAAAGCATTTTTATTTACAATATTAATACTTGGGTTAGTGTCAAAAATAATATAGTCATATTGTTTAATAATTCAAAGTTTTTAACAAACGTACGTTTTAAAACAGCTTCACGTGCTGTTCTAGTATGCAATTCATCTTCTAGGGATTGCTCTCTATGTTGGTTGGTATTACATCAACGCTTAACTGTCCATGCTTTCATTCTTCAATTATATTTTCATTAATGATATCGATATTTTGCATAAAAAGTTTTTTTGAATTTGCCTCTTTTTTAGACAGTTTAAAGGTCTTAGAAAGGTTACCTTGTGGGTCTAAATCAATAACTAATACTTTGTGGTTTTTTAAATCAAGTGTGGTTGAAACTTATACAATATAGATTGAATAAAGTATAAAATATGGTATATCATATATATGAGTATAACACTTGTTATGCAAGGGGGGGTATAGCCCTCGAGTTCTCCTAATCAGAAATGGTTAGGTGTTTTTTTATTTAAGTACCTAATTAGATTATTTTTCCATTACTTTTTCTCCTTACTCTTTTTATCATTCATGGCCTTTAATTGAACTTGTCAAGTAAAGTGGACAATAAAAAGAACCTTATATAATTATTATTATAAATGTTACATTAAATCTAATTTCATAGGAATAAACTTAATATTTGTTTGGGAATGAGCTAATCGATATTCAATTGGACTCATTCCTTTTAATTTTGGTTGTGGTCGATGATTGTTGTAAAAATAAATATACTTAGGTAAATTTTCTTTAATTCATTCAATAGTTCGTTTTTTTCTTGGAATCTGATATAAGAATTCAGTTTTCATAGTTGCAAAATTACGGTCTAATAAATTATCATATCTTAAACTGCCAGATTTTAACCTATAATCAAACTTCTTTGTTCTAATTTTGGATTTTAAACCCATATTTTTCATACACCTATAAACAATATGTGGTTGTATGTTTAACTTATAAATTTTCTTTATTCAACAACAAATCATGTTATAACCATAAATTTCTTTGAACGCATAAAATGTACTTTTAATTATATTAGCAATAAATGGAATCCATTTATTAAACTGTTTCATACCATTGTTAAGTCATTTATAATAACCAGATTTTGAAACTTTTAATAATTTACAAAGATAATTAACTGGATTTTTTGTTTGTAATTGAGATATCGCCTGGCACTTTCCCTTTGTCGATATCTCTAAATACTTTTTTTCTTTAATCGTTTCATTTTTATATAGATCTGTATTGTTGTCCACAGACATATTTTTTACTTTTTCTCTTTATTTAAAATATTAATTTAACAAAAATAAAACCTAATACAAAAAATATAATACATAAGAGTGGAATAATTTACGATTTTTATCTTTTAAACTCCTCACTAAATTATTTAATACTAACAAATAGCCATTTCTAACTATTTACTTTATAATTAAACTAGACAAAATAAATCAGGAGTGACTAAAACATGACTACTAATAATACCAAAGATATCAAACAAGAAATTCTAATACTAAGAACACTAATCAAACAATGAAACTATGAATACCATGTTTTAGATACCCCTACTGTCACTGATGCCATTTACGATAGTACTTATAAACGACTAGTAACCCTAGAAACCCAATACCCACAATTTCTAACTACTGACTCACCAACACAAACCGTTGGTGGTAAAACTAACTCAACATTACCTAAAATTATTCACCAAACACCCATGCTTAGTTTAGCCAATGCTTTTAATTACCAAGACTTAATAAAATTTGACCAAAAAATTAAAAAAATCTTATCACAAGACCAAATACAATACGTTTGTGAACTGAAAATTGATGGTCTTTCAATTGCCGTTGCATATATTCATGGTCAACTTAAAACCGGCGCGAGCCGTGGTGACGGCACATCTGGTGAAGACATTACTAGTAACATCCTAACAATTCAAAATATTCCCCATACCCTTCCTACTAAAAATAATTTAGAAGTTCGTGGCGAAGTTTATTTAAGTAAAGAAGAATTTAAACGAATTAATACTAATCAACAACAACAAAACCTACCACTATTTGCTAATCCTCGCAATGCTGCTGCTGGTACTATTCGTCAGTTAGATACTAGTATTGTTAATTCTCGTAATCTGAATGCCTTTCTTTACTACTATGTTAATGCCGTTAATGATAATATTAAAACTCACCACCAAGCATTACAAACTTTACAAAAATATGGCTTTAATGTCAATGACCATTATCAGCTATGTAATAATATTGATGAAGTGTGAACATATGTCCAAAAATTTGAGCAACTAAGAACTAACTTGTCCTATGAAATTGACGGAATTGTGATTAAACTTAATGATTTGAGTAGTTATGATTTACTAGGACGTACTAATAAAGCACCTAAGTGAGCGATCGCTTACAAATTCCCTGCTGTAACTAGTGTCACGAAACTATTAGACATTTTTCCAACTGTCGGTAGAACTGGCAAAATTACTTACAATGCTAAATTAGAACCAGTCTTGATTGCTGGAACAACCGTTACCTTTGCTACTTTGCATAATAGTGATTACATTACAACTCGTGATTTACGGATTAATGACTTAGTTAGTGTCAAAAAAGCTGGTGATATCATTCCCGAAGTCATTTCTGCTATTATTGAACAACGGACAACGAAAAGTATTGCTTTTACCAAAGCTACTAATTGCCCTGATTGCCACAGTGTTTTAGAACAAGTGCCACCCGAAGTTGACCAATTTTGCATTAATAGTGATTGTAAAGAACGTATTTTAAAATCATTAATCCATTTTTGTAGTCGTGATGCCATGGATATTATGGGTTTAAATGAAAAAATCTTACAACGTTTTTTAGAACTAAAATGAATTAAAACTATTAGTGATATTTATAAATTAGTTAATTTAAGACAAGAAATTTTATCACTAGCACGCTTCGGTGAAAAATCATTTACTAACCTGGCAACTAATATTCTTAATTCCAAGCGAAATTCCTTAGAACGCTTATTATTTAGTTTAGGTATTCGTCACGTTGGTCAAAAAACTGCTACTGCTTTAGCAAAAAAATATTTAACTTTAGAAAATATTATGCAAGCATCTTATGCTGACCTAGAAAATACCAATGACATTGGTACAACCATTGCTACTAGTTTAATTGATTATTTTGCAAATCCGATCAATATTCAATTAATTAATAATTTGCAAACTTTAAATCTCAACTTTAATTACTTAGGCAAACAACATTCGCAAATTCTTGCTGGTAAAACCTTCGTTTTAACTGGTACCTTATCAAAAAGTCGTAATGAATTTGTTACTTTACTAGATAATTATGGCGCTAAAATTACTAATAGTATTAGTAATAACACTAGTTATTTAATTGTTGGTGAAAATCCTGGTAATAAATTAGCACAAGCACAGAAACTTAATGTTAAAATTATTAATGAAGAACAATTACAAATCATATTGAAAGAGGTGTCAAAAAATGCCTAAAGCAACAACCCTGACCGCTGAGATGATTCATCACCTTGCCAAAGAACTAATGTTTGACATTAGTGATGAACAATGTGCCAATTTATTATTAGAATTTAAAGCCATTGCAGAACAAATGAAAATAGTTACAGAAATAGATACTGACAATATTGAACCTTTAGATTACCCACTATCTATTGTTAATTCATATTTACGTCCTGATGTTGCTAGAATACCATTTTCTAGTAAAACAGTATTAGAAGTCGCTCCCCAAGTAAGTAATGATTATGTTGTTATTAATCAGGTGATTAACCATGAAAATTAATTACCACCAATTGTCAATCCGACAACTACACGAAATGTTAATGAATGAGGTTATAACACCAATTCAACTTGTAACTTCAGTTTATAAACGTTTAGAAAAATGAAAAAATTTAAATGGTGTTGTTACTTCTTTAGCACCACAAGCCATTAAACACGCTAAAGAACTAACCCAAACATCCATGGATAAGAGCAATTTACTAATGGGAATCCCATTTGTTATGAAAGATAATATTGCTACCATTGATAATTTAACAACTGGTTCTTCAAAAATTCTTGCTAATTTCATCCCCAATTATGATAGTACTGTTAATAAATATTTAACTAAAGCCAATGCCATTAATATTGCTAAAACTGCTTTAGATGAATTAGGAATGGGTGGTGATGGCCTATATGCAGCCACAGGGCATGTTCTTAACCCTTGAAATCCAGAACACATTACAGGTGGTAGTTCTAGTGGTAGTGCAGCGCTTGTCGCTGCTGGGATTGTTCCATTTGCGCTAGGAACTGATACTGGTGATTCGATACGCAAACCCGCTGCTTATTGTGGTATTACTGGTTTTAAACCAACTTATGGTTTAATTTCCCGTAATGGTGTTTTTCCCTATGCTCCTAGTTTAGATACCGTTGGTGTCTTTACCAATCATGTCGAAGATGTAGCCATTGTTTTAGATAATCTTGTCCACCATGACATTAAAGACTTTACTAGTGTCCATAGTATGAAAAAAGATTATGTTAAAAACTTAAATCCAAACATGCAAAATAAAAATATCGCCATTTTAAATTATGATAGTTATCAATGAACTCCTGACATAAAACAAGCATTTGATGATGCAGTTAATAATTTAATTACCGATGGTGCTAAAATTAACAAAATTAATTTTGATGAACAATTACTACAAGCACTATTGCCAGTTTACATGATTATTTCCTTTGCTGAAGCGACAAGTTGTCATGCTAATTTAACAGGAATTAACTTTGGAATCCGAGAAGCAGGAGCAGATTATTCACAAGTAATGACAAATTCGCGAACTGCTGGTTTTGGCGATATGGTTAAAAGACGTTATATTATTGGTGCTTATGCATTGTCGGCAAGTCATCAAGAAGAATTATTTAACAAAGCCAAAAAAGTAAGAAGATTGGTCGTTGAAGCATTAACACAAATCTTTAAAAAATATGATGCCTTTATCGTAATGCCTACGATTACTAGTGCTCCAACAATTAAAGATGTTCTAGAGCAAAAAAAAGTTATTAGTCCCAAACACGACTATTTAGAAGACTTATTATTGTTATCTAATCTAAATGGTGGCCCAAGTATTACCATTCCTTTAACAACTGTTAATAATTTACCAATTGGTATTAATATTAACGCTGCACCTTTTGATGACCAAACAGCACTTGATATTGCTCAGTTTTTAAGTAACTATATTAATTTTAATAATAAAATGTTAGGTGATGAAAATGAATAATTATGATATTGTGATGGGGATTGAAATCCATTGTGAATTAAAAACTAAAACTAAATGCTTTTCTAGTGCACCTAATACTTTTGGTGAAAAACCAAATAGTCAAACTAGTGCGATTGATTGTGGATTTCCAGGCACTTTACCTGCTATTAATCAAGCAGTTATTGTTAATGCTATTCAAACTTGTAGTGGCTTAAATATGAACATTGATACGCTTGTCCGTTTTGATCGTAAAAATTATTTTTATCCTGATTTACCTAAAGGTTATCAAATCACGCAATTTTATCATCCCATTGGTCGTAATGGTTATTTAAAAATCTTAGTTGATGAACAACCATTTACGGTTGAATTTGAACGCTTACACATTGAAGAAGATACTGCTAAACAAACTCATCACAACGGAGAAACTTTGTTAGATTATAATCGTGCCGGGATTCCCTTATTGGAAATTGTTACGAAACCTGTTTTTACTACTAGTAATCAAGTCGTAGCTTACATTAATGCCTTACGAAGATTACTAATTCATCTCAAAGTTAGTGACGTGAAAATGAATGAAGGTTCATTACGTTGTGATATAAATATTTCCTTAAAAGCAGCAGGTAATGAAACCTTAGGAACCAAAGTGGAAATTAAAAATTTAAATTCAACTAATAATATTGCCTTAGCAATTCAAGATGAAATTTTTCGTCAAAGTCAAATCTTAAATAACAATCAAAAAGTATTATTAGAAACGAGAAGATTTGATGAAAAAAGTGGAAAAACGATTTTAATGCGTAGTAAAGAAAACAATATTGATTATAAATACTTTCCTGAACCTAATATTTTCCCCATTCAATTAGATGAAAAATGAGTGAAAACAATTATTAAGAATTTGCCTGAGTTACCAAAAGATTTAGAAGAACGGTTAGAAAAACAATACAAGTTAAACAAAACTGATATTAATATTCTAATTGATAAAATAGAAATCTTAAATATGTTCGAAGAGACTGTTAAAATAAATAATTTACCAATCCCAACTGTTAAATGTTTATTAGGTTTAGTACAAGCTTATTGTAATAGTAATAATATTAATATTGACGATACTAAATTAACTCCTGATAATTTATCAGAATTAGTTGTATTAATTAATAATCAAAAAATTAATGATAAACAAAGTAAAGAATTGTTAACTATCATTATGACTAATAATGAAAAAACTCCTAATAATTTAGTTAAATCATTAAATATGACACTAGTTAGTGATGAACAATCTTTAACTGACATTTTATTGCCACTAATAACAGAATATGAAAGTACTACGATTTTATATGAAGATAAACCAGAACGAGTTATGAAATTTTTTATGGGACAATTAATGAAAATTACTAAAGGTAGTGCTAATCCGCAAATTGCTCAAGAAATTTTAAAAAAATTACTCGATAATTATAAACAATAAAAAGTAATTGTCCCATAGTTACACAACTATGGGACAATTTAATAATTACTTTAAAAGACTACATTTTAAGGAGTGTTTTCATTTCCAATGATTCATATTTAACTTTTGGTAGGGGAGTGTTATTGTTATTACATTCTCCTACAAAAGTTTTTGAAAATGGTTCTTTTTTTGAATTTTCATTAATTGGTTTTGCTTTCAATTTTAAAATTACTGCTTTAAACCTTTCAATTTTAATATTGATTTCAGTATTGGATTGAAATATTTTATCACTTTTTTTGTTCTTTTTCTATATTTGAAATTTCTTCTGTTAACTTTTTAACTATAGTATCAATTTCTTGTTTTAACGCTGTAATTTTATTGTTTAATTCAGTTTTGATTCGAAATTCTTCGTTCTTATTATTAATAATTCAGTCTTTTAATTCGTTTAACTCATTTTTTATATTAGTATATTTAGTTTTTTCTTTTTCTAAAAAATCTTTTCTAATTAATTTATTAACTGTTTTTTCTTCTTCTTTTTTAATAAGTAAAGCTTTTAATTCATTAGACTTTAAAAGTCTAGTCTTTGTTAATTGTTTGTAATTATTTTTTATGGATTTTTGTTTGTTTTTTAAAGTATTAACAAAAATTTCTAATAAAGTTTTATAACTACCAAAATATTTTATTGCGCTAAAACAATCTAAATCTTTAAGTTCTTTTTCTGAAAAATATCTTATTATTGGGTTAATCAAATTAACAATTTTTTCTATTTTTTCAAATAAATAATCACTTTTTTTGATATTTTGAATTTGTCAAAGAGTAAAGTCTTGTTCTTGTAACCCTTCTGATTCCTTACTCAAATAACTACATATTTCTTCTACTTCTTTTACTATTGGTAAAATTTTCTTTTTTTGTTTAAAGATATCCAATTTATTCTTATTTTTTGATATACTGTTTTCTAATTTTATTCTTTTAAATAGTTTCATTTTTGCTTATTTCCTTTACAATAATTATTTTAAAATCTAACTAATTACAAAATACAATTAATTAGATTACCAATGATATTTTTATTGAATTATAAAAATATCATTGAGTAAATACTATAAAGGATTTTTTTTAAAAAAATCGACACATTTCGGGCGATAAGTGAAAATATTTTGTTTTAGATTTTTTAATCAAACCTTGATTTTATTTTAAAATTAATATTCACTTTATTGTTAAAAAGATTATTACTTATCTTTTTTGGCTTTAGGTTTAGAACTAGGTATTTTTTTAACATTAGAACCATTATTTTTACCGAATTTTTTTTTATTTTTTTTACCCCATCTTTTTCAAAATGGTAACTTCTTTTCTTGCGCTTTAGTAATCACTCGTTCAGGTACTTTCGTACTATTGTTTATAGAAAAATCGTTATAAACATTGTTAATATTATCATTAGAACTAATGAATAATAACTCATCATTTAACATTAATATTTCATTTCTACTAGGGATGATGACTTTACCATCGCGTTTAATAGCCACTAAGTTAATCTTATAATTAGTAGGAATGCGTAACGCTTCTAACTTCTTGTTAGTAAATCTCATATTTTTAACAATCACACTAGCAATTGAATATTTATCATCAACCGTTGTTAAATCAACACCTAATTTTCAAATAGCACGATAAGCAGCTTTTTTCCCTGCTTCTGTTTCTGATAAAATAATATTAGTAATACCAATGGCTTCTAAAATTAATTGGTGGGTACTATCAACAGCTTTGGCTACTAAATTAAGACGATTTAAAGTATTATTCTCACGATGAATTGCTAAAACATGAACAGCAGTGACAATTGATGCTGCTAAATCAGACCCCACAGCAATAATAATATTTTGAATTTTATGAATACCAGCATCTTCTAAGGCTCCTCGATTAGTAGAATCTAAAATTAAAGTTTCAGAAGCAATAGAGGAAACTAATTGACAGCGTTCTTCTTTTTTATCTATGGCCAAAGTAACTTTACCTAAATCTTCTAATGTTCTAACAACCGAAATACCAAATTTTCCTAAACCAATGACACAAAAATCATTTTCTGATGAAGACATTTGTACCCTTCTTTCTGTACTAATAATATTTACTTATACAAACGTATTATAATAAATTATACCTTAATTCAAAAGATATTAGTAATAAAACCAGATATCATAATTTTAAATATTGTTATCTTTCAAATTTGGTATTTGTTGTTAGAGTCTTGATTTTATTAGTTTATTCACCATTAGCAAACATAACTAACTTCATCTCAATTTTTAATAAATTTAATTTAAAATCAACTAGTAATTTTTATTGATTTTAGTTTTGATATTTTTTGACAGAATAATAAATTTTGGGAGCATAACTATGTTGTCGATTATCATTCATTAATTGTCTTAAAATTATAAAGTTAGACGAGAATAATTGAGACTAAGTTATGTAATTGTATATTAATCTTAGCACTTAGAAATCTATACGTTAGATTAATTCGTCCGTGCGGGGTGAGTAAAGTTAATGGTTAGATTTAATAAAAATATAAATGAGAGATAATACTCTCATTTTTTAATTGTTAAATTAAATATACTGTCGTAGAAGTCAAATAGTGAGTACTAAATGTAAATACTTCTATGTCAGGATAAAAGAGTGATTTATTAAAATTAATAGAATTGTTATTGTATGTAATAGAGTTTAATTGAATGGCCTTTTGGGTTCAGTAAGGATACTTATAGATTATGTAATAACCATAAACCCTGTTTTATTTTTATTTTTTAAATCATTACACTAAAGGGGGTTATATATAAATACATACCTTATAAATTATATATTAACATAAATTAAATAATTAGTATATATATTTTTATTTTTTTAGGCTTTATCACCTACAGTGATAAAGATCCTATTTATAAGATTTAAAAAAAGAAAATAAAAAACAGCAACTGCTTACTAAAAGTAGCAGTGCTGAATAAAAAGAAAGGTTTTTAAAATGAAACATAATTTTACTGTTAAAAGATATTATTGTAATTATTGTGATACTTATAGAATAAAACATTTATTTTATTTTCAAAATATATTTTTACAAGATAAAAATAATAAAGTTATTTGTATTTATTGTTGAAAATTAGAATTACATTTAAAAGAAATTTGATATGAAAAAAAAGAAAGGAAATATTAATGAGTATTGAAACAATCATATTATTAATAATAATAGGAATTTTTGCATGAATAATATTAACAACTCTGGGTTTATTTATGTGTAATGATAATAATGCAATGGGAGTAATAATATTATTTATTACTTTAAATCTTATAGGTTTATTATTAGGAATTGCAATTATTTATAATAAAAAACAAAAAGAAAGTAATAAATAAAAAGAAAGGTTTTTAAAATGATAATAGAATTTTCACAAGACCAAATTATTAAAGAAACAAATAATGGTGCAATAATAATTGAATTTGGAGAATATAAAATATCAATTTCTAAATGTTTTATTAAAAAAAATTCTTTTAATATTGATGAAACACGAATATATTGAGTTTTTAAAGATAATATAAAAAAAAGAATTAAATGGTAAAGAATTAAAAGAATTATTAAAACAATATATTCAAATTGAAGATTTAAAAGAAAAACCAATAATAAATAATAAAATTATTGAAAAATTAATTACTTTTGAATTTTATAAAAAATATAATGGTTATTATATTGGACAAATAAAAAATGAAGAATGTTTTAAATATAATATTACCTGAGAAAAAGATAGAAAAAGTTTTAAAATAAATAATCCATATAATCATAATGATTTAGTAATAAATTATATAGTAACATCATTAAAAGATTTAGTAACTCATAATAATAAAATATTTTATTTAAAATATTAAGAAAGGAAATATTAAACATGCAATATGTTTATTTATTAAAATATACAGTTAATTATACAAATGAAATAAAATATAAAGTTTTTACTAAAATTGAAAATGCTATTAATTTTCATAAAAATTATAAACATTATATATTAAAGAATGCTTATATTGAACATTATGAAATATTAGTAATGGAATTAAATATAAATAGTTAAAGGAGAATATATATGTATTTATGAAAAGAAAATATTGAATATAAAAAAACTTATTTAAATAATATTATTACTACTCATAGTTGTGATATATGTCGTAAACAATCATCTATAAATAATAGAACATGTAATAACTGTTTTTATAAATTAATAGGTAAAAATAATGAAATGTAAATTACATAATAAAAAATATATTTGAATTAGTGAAATAGATAATTCTTATTATTGTAATAAATGTATTAATAATATGATTGAAGAAGATATATATTTAACAAGTGATAACTATGATAGTTTATATAACTATTATATTAATGAATTACAATTAGAAAATTTTTAAAGGAGTGTAAATAATAATGGATAAATTAATTAATTATTTAGAATTACAACTTACAGTTAATAAATATATTAATATAAAAGATTTAATAAAAGATATAGAAGATGGTGATTTTAATGCCAGCCCTTAAGAAAAATAAAGAAGATTTAATTAATAAACAAATTCATATTAGAGCTAATAAAAATGATTATTATAAATTAAAAATAATTTGTGTAGAAAAAGATATTACAATTAATAAATTTGTAAGGAATTTAATTAAAAATGCAATTGAATAATAATTTAATTTTTAAAAAAGATACACATCAATATTTTATTAAAAATAAAGAATTAATTTCAGTTTCTAAAATTATTCAATATTATTTATATGAAGATAAAAATCCTTATGAAAATATACCTTTTGATAGATTAGAAAATGCTAGATTAAGAGGAGAAACTGTTCATAAAGTAGCAGAATTATATTTTAAAAATATAAATATTAATAATATAAAAGATAAATTATTAAATAATATTCAACATTTATTTAATAAAAATTATTTACAATATTGTGAAAATTTATTAAATAATTTACAAGAATTTAAAGTAAATACTAAATATATATGTGAACAAGTATTTACTTATGATATTATTGCTGGAACACCAGATTTAATTTATAAAGAAAATAATTTATATACAATAATTGATTTTAAAACATTATCAAATATGTATAAAGAAAATAAAGAAAAATCAATATTACAATTAACCGCTTATTATTGAATATTAAAAAATAATGGTTTTAATTTATCAAATACACATTATATTTATTGAATTCAAAAAGATAATGTAGAAAAAATATTAGTAGAAATAACAGATGAATTAGTATATGAATGAGAAATGGCAATTGCACTTTGAAAGGAAAATCACTAATGGCAAATTTAACTTTACCTAAAAATATAGATAAATCAAAAATACAACAATTTACTAACTATTATGAATTAACAAAATTAAATGATAAAAAATTATCAACATTAAATCCACAATCAGTTATTAATACTTTAGCAACTATATTTGAATTAGATTTAAGTAATAATCCAATTAAAAAAGAAATAGCATTAATACCTTATAATAATGAATTACAAGTACAAATACAAGAAGATGGTTTTTTAACTTTATTACAACGTTCAAATTGTGTAATTGATTTTCAAAGAGAAATTATTACTGATAAACATATTTTTAATAAAGAAACTCAACGTTGAGAATTAGACCCTAGTAAAATATTTGAAAATAAAATAATTATTGGTTATTATGGTATGATTTCTATTAAAAATTATTTAGGTAAAATAATTACTTTTATTAAAGGTATGACTAAACAAGAATGTGAAGAACATAGAAAAAAATATAGTAAAGCAAATGGTAATAGTCCATGAACTACTAGTTTTAATGCTATGGCACTTAAAACAGTTATTAAAGCAATTATTAGAGATATTAATAAAGACCCTAGTATTAAATTAGAAAATCAAAATATTATTGATAGAGCAATGCAAATTGATCAAGCAATAGTATTAGAAAATGAAAATATAATGTATGTTGATAATCCAAATAATGATAATAAAGAAATTAAATTAAAATCTATTGAAGAACCAAAAGAAGAAATAAATATTAATTATGAACAAATACAAACTAATATTGATAATTTAGATAAGGTAGTATTTAGTAATGAATAATTATTTACTTTCAATTGACCCAAGTATAAAAAATACTGGGTTTACATTATGAGAAAATAAAAAACCAGTATGAATAAATAGTTATAGTTTTAAAAAATATACTGAAAAATATATTGAAATTAAATTTAATGCTTTTATAATTGATGAAATTAATAGTTATGATGAATGTATAAATAAAAATAATTTATATTTAGTAATTGAACGTGGGATATTTAATCCAAAATTTGGTAAAGGTAAAGAAACTTTAGACCATTTACGTGGTTTTATTACTGGACAATTTAATAAATTATTAACAAAAGATATGTTAATAAGTCCTAAACAATGACAAAATTGATATTTAAAAGAATGAAGTGTAGCAAATTTTAAAAAAATTAATAAATGAGATAAATACTTATCATTAGAATTAGCAAATGAATTAATTGAACAATATTATTGAAATATAACAATATCAAATCATGATGAAGCTGATAGTTTATTAATTGGTTGATATTATTTAGATAAGGAAGTGAAATAATGTCTTGATGAGAAATTTTATTAATTAAATTACAATCTACAGATTTAGAAAATACTTCTGTTCAATTTTTTAAAATGTGTAAAAAACATCAATTAGATTTTAATAATAAAGTAAAAGAAATAAAAGAATATTATAAAAATAAGGAGTAATAATATGAATAAAGAATTTACTTATTTAAATGAAATTAGTTATTGATTATTAAATAAAAGTGATTTTACTCATAGTGAATATAATCTTAGTGGTAGTAGATATTCTAGTAAAACATATAGTATAGCAGAAGAATTAGCAATATTAATAGTTATATCAATTAAAGTACAAAAATCAATTGCTATTTATGCATTTAGAAAATTAAATAAAGATATTAATGATTTAGTAAAAGAAATATATAATGCTTTAATAATAATTGGATTGAATGATTATAAAGACTTTACTTTAAAATACCCTAATAAGCAAGCAGACTTTCGTTTTAAAGGTTTTAAATCATTTATTAGGGTATAATGGGTGTATATAGTAATTCAAATGATAGAATACCTTTAAAAGGTCTTTCTCGTAGTGAAATAAAAGGTTTTGATTTAGCAATTGAATGATGTGAAGAAGCAAATGAATTTAGTCAACAAGAATTTCAAGCAATAACATTTGCATTAGGTAATGCTAAAAAAAGAATAAAAATAAAAAGTTGTAATCCAGATAATATTTATCAATATTATATTGAATATATGAATAAAATTGTACCTTTTAATTTAGAAATAATGAAAGAAAAAAATGAACAAATTAAATCAATATTTGATAATAATATTTTTAAATTATTTCATTATAGTAATTGAAAAGTAAATGCTCATAATCTTACATTAGATATGATTAATGATTTAGAAGAATTAAAAGTATTAGATCCAATTAAAGCACAAAGTTGATATTATGGTGTACCAAGTATTTTACAAGGTGCTATTTTTGCTAGATATTTAGATAAAGTTAATACTAAATTAGATTTTCAAGTACAAAGATTAACTGGTGGTTTAGATATAGGTATGGCAACAAGTCCAAGTGGTCATCCTACATCTGCTTCATTATGATTTATTGGTGAAAATGATAATGGTAGAAGAGCACATAAAGAAAGTGAATTTTATCATAGTAATGTTACTATGCAATATAAAGATACTGATACTTTAGCAAATGATATTATTAATTATTATATTAATGAAAGTAAACGTTATATAGCAATGTTATTTGGTTTTACTTGTTATGTTGATTATGGTAATGGTGGGTTAGTATTTATTGATGTTTTAAAAAGTTGAGTTAAAAAACGTAATATAACATGATTAAAATTTATAGCAGTAGATAAATCAATTTTATATTTAAATGATAGAATTGATTTTACAACAATTTGTATGCTTAAAAATATTATTAGTTTTAATTGAGAAAGATGTCCAGAAACTAAAAGACAATATAGTTTAATGCAATGATTAGATAAAAAGAAATTAGATACTAATAATAATAGTCCGAAAATGTTAGATTTACATGATGATACTTGAGATAGTGATATGTATGCATTAATGCATGAAATGAAATGATTAATTAATGGTATTAATAATAAATTATTAATTAATAAAAATAATTTTGGTGGTGATTAATATGATAAATACAATGGAATATTTAAGTTGTGATAAAAAAGATTGATATATTGATATACCAATGATTATTGCTCAAAAATCAACTAAATTATGATTAGGTAAAGGATTTTTATTTAATTCAAGTAAAAAAGAAATATTAGATTATCTTAATGAAATGAATTTAAAAGATAAATGATTAGAAAAATTTTATAAATTTGGTTTACAAAATTCACTAATGGGTAAAGTATTTATTATGATTATAGTTAATGAAGATAATAGTAAATCCCTTAAAATATTACCTAATAGTTTTTGTGGTAGAGTTGCTAAATATAATGAACAAGAACAATCAGCAGAATTTTATTTTATTAATGAACAAGCAGATAGTGCTACTTTAACTTGAGTAACAATACAAAATGGAAAAGTTAAATATGAAACATATAAAGATAATAATAAAGATATTATTTTAGGTTCTACAAGAACTAAATTAAAACCAAATATAACACCATTAAATACTTATGAAATTAAAAATCCATTTAATTATATTCCTATTTTTGAAATAACTAATTTACCAATTATTAATTTATATGGTAATACAACTACTTTAAATGCATATCCAGATTGTACAGCAGTATGAGATTTAATATGAGATTTAAATCAAGTTATTAAGAAAAAAAGATTAGAAAGAGAATTTAATGTTACTACTTTATTTGCTGTATTAGATAATGAAACAGTTAAAGAAATGCAAGAAAATGGTAATATTATTGAAAATCCTAAAAAAGATATGATAGTTAATGTTGGTAGTGCTGGATATGATAAAAATGGGAATGGTAGTATGCAAATTATACAAGGTGACCCAAAATTTAGTGAATATTGATTAGATTATAATGGTACTGCTAAAGCAATATTTAATGGTTCTGGTTATGATTATGATGAACATGGTAATGATGTTTATACTAATAAAACACAAAGTATGTTTAATAATAAATTTGATATGGAAACAACAGAAATTAAAATAGCATTTTATAGTGCTTATTTTTATCGTATATTTGATTTACTTCTTATTAGTGAAAATTTATGAAATGGTATTGGTGAAAGACCTTATTCATTTAAATTTATACCTATAGCAATGACTGACCAAATAGTACAAGACCAAATTATTAATTCAAGATTAAATAATGGTACTATGACAGTAAGTGAAGCAATTGGTGAATATGATAATATTGACCAACTTATGGCAGAAAATAAATTTGAAAATATTATTACAGAAAATAAAAAATTAAATAAAGAATTAGGAGATAGTGAAAATGAGCAATCATCAACGAATTCAATTAATGAAACACGCACATCTAAATCTAAAGAGACAACAAGCAATAATTAAACGTTTAAGTCATTGAAAAATATTTCCATTTATAATTAATAATGGAGCAATACCTTTAACTGAAACTGGTTATAAACCTATTAATAGTAAAATTAGTGATTTTGGTCAATATGAATTAATACTTTCTGGTAATACTCCAGTTGTATGTATTTGAAAAAATAGTACTAAAATCTATCAAAAAAATAAAGGTATAACAGACCCAACTACTCATAAAACTACTGGACAAGACCAATATTATACTAAACAATATAAAATTGGTGATTATTGAAATGCTTATTTAATTGATGATACAAGTGGTGTAGATTTTGGTGGTTTACCTAATAATCAATTATTTAAAACAATTTCTACAACAAGACAATATATATTAGTTATGTTTGAAGAACAAATTACAGTAGATGATTATTTACAATTTTTTTGTGTATTTAATGATAAAAATGAAAATATTGGTGGTAATACTGGTAAAAATCAAGATAGACAATTATTATATATTTCAAATGTAACTAATTATTATAGTCCTTATAATGGTGAATTTAGTATGCAAGTATTAACTTTTAGTTCAGTTAATGATAGAGCAGTAGCAAGTGGTCAAAATACGCTTGATTATGTACAATATGCAAGTCCAGGTAGTGGTTATGCTTTCCCCCTACTATTCAAAATAGTTTAGTAACGTTAAATCGTACTTTAATGCGTGATATTGGAGTTAGATATAGTCATAGACAATCTTATGGTTTAGAATTATTATCTAGTTGTTATTATTATGGTAGACCTATAATACAAGGTCAAGCACCTAATCAAATTAATAATAATGAAATATTTGAACAAAAAGTATTTGCTTCAAGAAGATTATTTATTGCTGGTAATAATGACCATTCAAATACATCAGTTAAAAATAATGGTGGTTTATTAGCAGGTATTAATGATAAAATAACTACTAATAGTCATCCAGAAACTACATTTTATAATTTAATGGATGTAAAACCTACTGGATATCTTAATTTTAAAAATTGAAAAGAATGATTATCAACTAGTTTAAATTTACAAGCAAATTTATTTGTTACAAAAGATTTTAAAGGTATGTTAGCATTTGATAAAACAAAAGCAACTAATAGTAATGGTACAGCAATTGGAGAAGCTAAATTCTTTTGAGATAGTGAATGAAATATTAATAATATCTCTGGTAATTATAATGTAGATATGTCTAGTAATTTTAAATATAAAGACCCAGATACTAATTTAATTATTGGTTCACCAACTGTAGATTATTCAAAAATAAGTCAAAAATATATGAGTGCTATATTAAATTTTAATTCAGTAGTATTTAGTAGTTTAATACAAATGCCTTATGATAGTGTACAATGATTACCTTTTGCTTTAAGTGATATACCATTAATTGGTAAATTATTAAATGTTTTAAGTTTAGGTATTCCAATTGGTTTTATTATTAATCAAAATAATCAACAATATAAAAAAATGTTATATTTTAATGGTTTTATGTCAGCATTTTTTACAAATAATTTAGAAAATATTATTGGTAATGGTGGTTTAATTCCATTAAATGCTTTTGCTAATGAAAATGCTTTTGCTATTGGTAAATTATTAGGTGCTAATATTTCTACAACTGCTATGACTATGAAATTAACTGATAGAATATCAGTATATCCATGAGACCCTAAAACTGGTCATAAATTAAAAACAAAAGAACAAATAAGTACAGTTGATTTATCACAAAAGAAAAATAATAAAGTTTATATTTTAGCAGAAGATACTGAATTTTTAAATATAGCAAGTCCATTAACTAACTTAGACACAGAAATGCAATGAAATCCAACAAGTAATGGTGTTAGTGAAGGTTCTAATTATGCATACATTATTGATACAATTGTAACTCAATCATTACATCAAGGTGAAGAAAGACATACATTTTATAGTGATAATCCATTTACTTATCAAGGTGATTATAATGAACTTTCAATAGCACAATTTAGATATAAAAATAAAGGAGCATTAACTAGTAATGCTTTTAATTGAACTACTTTATATAAATTAAATCATGATGAATATAAAGAAACTGAAGAAACTACATTTAGTTATCCAGCAAATATCTTACCACCAAGTCCACAAAATATAGCAAAACAAATAGTTATTATTCCAAGTAATCCTACTTATACTGCTGATTTACCATTAGAAAAAATATTTGATATTAATAGTACCAGTGATTATAGTATGAGATATGCTCCTTATAATTGAAATAATTTTGTAGAACCAAAAATTAAGCCCTTAGAAATTGATTTAGATATTAAATCATTATTAGACCCAACTTTATTAATAAAAAACTTTGAAGATTTACAAAGATATTACAAAAGTATTGATATTTATATTTCTTGAAATTATAAAACAAGTAAACATACTAATACTACTTCTACTTATCCAGATTTTTATACATCTCAAACATTTAGTGAAAAAGAATATACACATACATTTCCTTATGATTTAAAAGACTTACTTTATTATAGTAATAATAAAGAATTATTAGTAGATAATGATAATTATAATATTAATAAATACGATAATGATTTAAGTCATACTTGAAAAGGTATTGCAACAATGGGTAAACATGTAAATAACAAAGATAACTTGTATATATTAAATGAAAAACCAATAAACGTTTCAGCAACTGAAGACCATAATGGTACTATTTACAATAAACAATATAATAGTAATATTTTACTTGGATTTAAAAATTTAGATAATTCAAGATTAAAATTTATACTGCAATTATTTCCTACTTATTTATACTCTATGGCTAATAGAACTGGAAGACACCCAAATAGTCAACATGAAGATTTATGATATATTGAAAATACAGACAGTTATTCAATATCAATTACTAAAATAGTATTAAATGTAAGATAAATGTATTATAATTTATTATTATAAAGGGGGAGATAAAAATGCCAACTTGAGCAATAATATTAACAGTGCTAGGTTCTATATTACTTTTAGGTTTTATTACATTATTTACAATGATAGGTGTAGCTATGTTAACTTGCATACGAGAAGATAGGAGTGCTTGGGGTATTCTAGTTTTATTCATAACATTAAATATATTTGGTTTAATAATAGGTATAATAATAATTCAAAAAAAATATAATGGATTGTTAGAAGAATTAGGAATTAAAAAAGGTAAATTAATTTTATATGATTATGAAAAAAGAAAAGAAGTAAAACAATTACAAGAAAAAGATAAAACCCCACAATCTTAAATAATAATGTATAATATAAAAATTCTTACTTAGAGTTTAATTAAGAAAAACATTAGGTTGGCACCTAATTAAAAAGTTACCTTAATTGGTAACTTTTTATATTTATTCTTGTAATTCTTCTAATTTTAAAATATTTCCATAAATAATACCACCAGCGTTGTTAATTCTAATAAAATTATTACTAACTTCTAATTTAAACAACTCAATTCTATTTTTAACTAAACTTCAATTTCGTACATAACTATCTATTGTATATATACAATCATTCTTGTTTGATACTAGTTTATCAAATTCTTTAGTTATAGAATAAGAAATAGGTTGCGTATCTCCGTATCACATATAAGTAACTCTATATTTTTTACCCACAATAAAATCATATAAAATTCTATCTTTAGTTTGTCTTGTTCCTACTTCTTTTCATTTTGGACATGGACAAGGTGTTGGTGGTATTGGTGGAGTTATTGGTAATATTTGTTCACTATAATTTTTAGTATTTGTATTTTCTGCTTCTTCTAATGAAAGCAAAAAACCAGTTTGATAATTATATTTTTTTAAATAAATCATTGCTGATGTAACACCTAAATCAACATAATTAGTTACTACCTTTTGATTATTTTCTGCTTGAAATGTACTATCTAATATAGCAGGTGCGCCTCTTCACATAAAAATTAAATATTTACTACTTCCATTACTTTTAAGATATGCTCATGAATAAGCAACTCTATATAAAGTATTTAATTTAAAATTATATTCAATATTTTCATTACTAATAGTACCAACTGATTTTCATTTAATAAAATTTAATTCATTAATTTTATCATCAACATATTTTTTATGTGGAATATCTAAATCATCAGTTACAAACGGATTATTTCTATATGTTAATGTATTAGCACCTTTTTTAATAACATTATTAATTAAATTAGTAGTAGTATCTTTATCATCTTTATTATCAAATATTCTATTTTCATCAACTGAACTTCCCCCAGTAGCACTAATTTTATTATTTTCATTAATAGCAGGAACAATTTCTTTTTTATCTGTAATTAATTTTTCATCTTTAATATTTTGTTTCAAAATTATATTACTCATATTATTAGTTACTTCAGTATGAAGTTGACTAATTTTTAATTCTACTGATTTTATATCATTATTATGATTTTCAATACTTTCTTTTTTATCTAATAAATTATTAGTTTCTTCTTTTTTATAATAATCAGTTAAATCTGGTGGTTCACTACCACCAGTAGCACTAATAATATTATCTTTAATAGTTATATTAGTACCTGCAATTAATTTATCTTGTTTTAATAATAATTTATCATCTGCATATTTTTTTGGAATTAAAGTTCCATTTAAATAACTTGAGTAATCTTCTGTAAACGGATTAAAATTTTTATAAGCAACTCATTTATATATAAAATTAGGTACTAAAGTATGTTTTAAAATTTCAATAGCATTTTTTTTATCATCAAGGTCATCAAAATAAATTACTTTATCACTAACATCACTATTAACTATATGAGTTTCTTTATCATATTTAATATTAATAGTTTTTTTTGGACTTTTAAATTCAGGTACTGTAGTACTTGTATTAATACCTCTAGTATCAATATTAACAACTGGTCTTAACATATTTTGTGTATTAGTAATAGTAATTTTAGTTCTAATATCTAATGATTTTATATTAGTATATGGTATATATGCATTTAATGGACTATCTTCTCCACAATTTGAAATAAATTTATTAAAATAATTATTTTTTTGTGGTTCTATTCCTTTTAAATTAAAACCTTTAATATTTGGATATTCTTTAATTTTTCTTAAATAATTAAATACTTCGGGTGGGATAAAATAAGGGTCATCTGGATTAGTTTCACTATAAGTTAATCCACCTTGACCCCGCACTAATGGGCGTATAAAGTTAATAGTTATAATTTAATTTTCTTTAAATGAAAGACAACATTAAATTATTTAATTGTTGGTATTATTATACCATACTATTAATATAAATACAGCATTTTTACTTTTTATTTTTATTATTTTATAACAAAAATTCCTAACTATTTAAGTTAAGATTTATTTAGTTTTAATAATATTAAAACAATAGATTTAATTTATTAATTCTTGCTGAATTAATTAAAAGCATATTATTAAATACTTTATCTGAATATATTTTAGCACCATACCCTTTTAATGATTTAACTAAATGTGAAACATCACTTTCAGCACAAACACCTTGATTTCAGTTTTCTTTTTGATTAATAATACCTTCTTTATTATTTTTAAAATATTTATATATTTTTTCATCAATATTATTTACTTTTAAAAATTTTAATAATTCATAATATTTACCATTATAAAATAGTTTTTTAGCATTTTTTAATTTTTCATTTTCTATTAAAAATAAATGCTTTTTTTAATGTTTTACAAGCATGATATCTATCAATTAAATATGGAATATTTTCTGATTTAGCAGAAGTTTTAATTCAAGGTGCGCCATCACCAATAAATACTAAACTACTTTTATTATAAATAAAATTTGAATTAAGAAAATCATAAATTTTATCAATTAATTCTACTTTTTTAATTATTTGACCATTTTTAGTTTTCATAAAAATAATTTTTTTATCTTTCAAAACATTTCTATTTTTAGTAGATTTTTTTAAATCTGTACCATTATTTGCGCTAATTGTACGAATACGATATTTTTGTTTTTTATTATCATTTAATAAATTTAAAAAACAATCATCCATATTTACAAATAATTTTTCATTTTCTAAGACTATCTTTTTTTCTTTTGGTTTTTCAATATTTATTTTAGTATTTTTCATTATATTAGTAATAGACATCTTAGAAATATGAGAATTTGGAATTATATCTTTAATATCACATTGTCTTTTACCATTTCCTGAGTTTTTTATTACTATATTTTCTAAAATATCAATTATTCTTTTTCTTTTTTTAATTTTTATATAATTATCTAATGGATAAAAATATTCGTTATTTTCTAAATTTAAATAACATTTTCTATAAATATTTTCTACTATACCATATTGAGTTTTTGGGCTTCTTTTAGCAGTTTTAACATATTTATATTTAGTTTTATACCAATCATTATCATAATTTAATCATTTATTTTTTAAATAATTAATAGTATTGTTATTTATTTCATTATCAAAATTATAATAATTAAATTCATTATTAATTAAAGTCATAATATTAATTCCTTTCTTAATTATTAATCTAAAATGATTATATATAAGAATAATAGTAAATGTTATAATATACATAAGGATAAAAGGTGAATAATATGCCAAAACAAAGAAAAGAATTAGGAGATTATGAGGTTAAAATTAGTAATTATTTACGAACAAAAAATAAAACATTAACACCACAAGGATTAAATAACGCTCTTGGAATTGATAGAAAATTTATATATGATTGCCGACGTAGAAATAGTCCATGACAAGTAAAATTTTTAAAAAGTTATGATAAAACACGTAGTATTATTTCAACTCATATGTTAGAAAAAGCATTAGTAACTCCACAATTAATTTATGAACATTGAAGAAAATCACATCCTAATGAATTTGATATTATTGAAGAAGATAATAATACACAAAGTAATATAATTATTAATATTACTGAACCAAGAAAAATTGAAAATAATGACTAGAACATCTATATCAAATATAGATTTTTTATTTATTTTAAAGGATAAAAATGATATAATTAATATTAAGGAAACAGTAGTCATTCTGTGAGAATAGGAGTTAAATATGGAAAACTTTAACTGAGATAAAAGTAAAAATTATACTAATGAAGAATTAGAAAGTTTATTAGAACAACACCGAAATTTTGTTTACAAAACTACTAAGACTGAATTAGAACCAAAACTACAAGAACAACAAACTAAATTAAAAGAATATGAAACTAAAATTAATAGTTATGAAGAGCAACAATTATTTTCTAATATTAAAGATACTAAAAAAGTAAATTTAATTAAAAATTTAATGAGTATTGATAATTATAAATCTTTATCTAAACAAGAAGCATTTAATAAAATAAATGAAGATTATAAAGAATTTCTTATTGATAAAATATCAGAATCTTTTAAACAAGAAAATAAACCTAATACAAATGATTTTAATCCTAAAACTCTTTTAGATTTACATACAAATAGTATTAATCTAGAAGAATTAGAAAGAAAATTAAATGAAAAAGCAAAAACTACAGGTATTACTGACCCTAACGAATTAGAAAAACTTGTAAATTTAGCAAGAGGAAATGCACTTAAATCTATTAAATAGAAAGAGGATAAAATGGCAATTCCACAAATACCTAAAGCATTTATTATTGGTGATAATACACCTACTGAAAATGCTGTTTTAAGTGTACTTGAAGCACAAGTTCGTGGTGAGTTAACTGCTGAAATAAGTACTTTATTTATGAGAAATACTGTTACTGCTGACCAAATAGTAAATATTAGTGGTGTCGCAATGGCAATATATAGAGCAACATTTCGTGTATTATGAGGTTCAACATGAGATGAATTTACTGGTACTAAAAGACAAAAAGGAACAGTTAAAACAACAACATTAATTATTGATAAAGAATTAACAATTGATTTTAATATTCCAGAATTTGATATTGAAAGATTTATGACTTCACCAGCAAATGTAGCAACTCAAATTGTTTCAAATTGAACAAGTTCATTTATGAGAAATTTAAGAGAAAATTTTGAATTAATATTTTTACAAGGTACCAAAGATTATGCAATTGCTAAATCATTAGTATTACCTTTAAATTTAAATAATATGACTAAAGAACAAGCATTAAATGCTTATTATATAATTGGAGAAAGAAATAATAAATTAATTAAAAAAGTAGATGATATTACGGTTGGTATTAATAAAGCAGATTTAACTGGTGCTTGTGGTATTGATAGTAGTTTTAATTTGGCAAAAGCATTTACATTATTAAATTATGGTCAAATTGCTGCAAATACTTTAGCAACTGGTAAAAGATATACAAATCAAATTATGGGTATGGAATTTTATGAAAGTTTTTATTTAGAACAAGATTTTATTCATGATACAGTTTCTGGTATGCATTTAGAAAAAGATTATAATTTATTAAATTTATTTGGTGTAGTTTATAACAGATATATGTGAGGTATGCCTATTTCATTTACAAAAGTAAGAAATAAATTAGATAATGCAACAGATAATATTCGTATTATTGGGAAAGCATTATATGCATTACCAAGTGCAATTAGACCAGATTTAATGTATATTATTCAAGAAAAAATGCCAACAATTGATGAAATTAAAACAGCAAGAGCAAAAAATTATAAAACAGACCCAACTAATGTTAATGCTACTTATCAATCAACAGATTATGATAATATGAATATTTTAGATTTACAAAATATAATTTATTATAAAGATTTAGGAAAAATTACTATTGCTAGTGATAATCCTACTAGTGATGAATTAGATATAGCAATAGTAAAAATAGGTAATGTTGGATTTGAACCTAAAAAAGCAACATATACTAATATTACTAATACAAGTGCAACTATGACTGGTGATAATAAAGAATATTATGGAACAGTTAAATTAACATTTACTAAGGCTTAAATTATGGAATTTATATATAAATATTTTAATGATAAATCACATATTATTATAAATTCCCCAAAACCAGAAGATTTAAATAGTTCACAAGATATATTAGCAATATTACTTTATGAATTTCCAACATTAAATCCAAATTATATAAGAGTAAGTAATGTACATGATAATTTTGCTGTATGTGTTGGAGATAATGTTAATTTAAAAGGTAAAGTATTAATTCAAATTAAAAAATCTACTAAATTATTAAAAGGAGAAAATAAACATGCCACAACATGCTGAAACTATACCATTGAGTAACTATACTTTAATAAAATTAATAAGAACAGGTATAAGTCCAATTTCAGCAATGATTGGAACCAGTGCTTATTATGGTCAATTAATAGGTAATCCAATATTAGGTTCAATTAATAGTTTATTATTTGGTAAAAAATTAGGTTTAGATATATGAAATTTAAATCAAAGACCTTCTTCTAAAACTAAATTTATTAATACTTCTAAAAAAATATTATTAGGTTTAGGAACTATTACTTTAGTAAATTATAGTAAGTTTTTAAAACTGTTATTACACCAATAGAACCTACTACAACACCGTTTCCTATTACTAGTAGTACAACACCTATACATACAACAACATTAAGCACTACAACTTCTAGTACAACAACTGTTAATCCATTTCCAGATAATTTATTTAATAATAATTCTAATAATTTAATGGATTGAGATACTTATATTTCATTAAATGCTTATGGTATTTCAAATCTTATTAGTGGAATTACTGAATTAATACCTAATAGATTTGAACCAATAAGAAAAATAGCAAATATGGGTACTGTTGGGTGTTTAATTAGTAGTGGTGTAGCAATGGGTATTAATAATGATTTTAATAATGCTTATGCTATTCCTACAATAATAGCGGGTGCTAGTGAAATTATACATAATTTATTACCAATGAAAACAAATCATGATAGAGAAATGCAAGAAACTTCATTTATTGATAATGAAACTCAACCAATAATATCAGATGATAATAATTTTGATTGAGATAACTATGAAACAAGAGATACTATTAATGATTATGACCCTAATATTCAACGTAGTAATAGTTTATTTACTTTATAATGTTACCTTTAATTATTAGATTAATATATTCTGCATTAGCTAGTGATGATATTCGAGTATTAATTGTTAGTTTATTAAAAAATTATAGTAAAGATAATGGATTAAAATCAGTGTTAGATAGTGAAAATGTTTCTATTGAAGAATTAAATCAACCTTATTCAGTTTTTAATCCTAATATTGCTAAAAAATTATTATCTATTTTAAAACCTAATGAATTAACTATTTTAAAAACTGAATTAGATAAATTATTTGTTAATCCAATTAAAAAAGTTAATAATTTATTTAAAGATAATAAAACTAAAGATACTAAAGATTTAAATAATAAAGATGTAAAAGAAACTGATAATAAAGATGATAAAGGTTGAGTAATATTATCTAGTTCATGATTAAAAAAAGGTTTATTTTATAAATCTAATAAATCACTTAAATTAGGATTATTACAAGTTTTAATACAATCTGATACATATAAAATAAACGTTGATATGGTCCATATACTTATCCTAATGTAAATGAAGAGACTTGAGAATTAATGAAAGTTCAAAAAGGTAAAAATGGTAGTGGTGCTGGAACAATATTTTGAAGATATTTTTTAAGGGGTTTTTTAACTTCACAAATACGTAAATATGTTAAGAAACAACTTAAAGAAGAAGAAAGGTATTAGTAAAGGTAAACAACGCTATAATGTGCTTAAATCAACTAATATTAATGTATTAAAAACAACTGCATTTATTAATAGATTAGAACGTGGATTTTTTAAACTTAAAGAATTTAAAACTTTACCAAAAACTGAATTAGGTAGTAGAGCATGAAGAGTAGAAAGAAAAGAATATTTAAATTTTCATAAAACAAGTAGTACTACTAAAAATATAGGTATTTCTATTTATAAAAATAAAAGTAAATATAAAACATGAAAGTAGGTGATTATATGGATATAGATTTAACAAAACCTATTAAACCAATTGGTATATGAAATACTATTAATCCAATATCAAAAGATAATAAAGAATATAAAAAATTAAATAAAATTTGATTTAATAAAAATAGTACTCATATAGATAAAATCAAAATATTAATATCTAATATTTTAAAAATAACTAGTCATATTATTGGTATATTAATAACATTATTTTTTACAATAACACCATGATTACTACCTAAAATACCAATAGAAATGGGAATTGGAAGTTATACAACTCAATATAATTTTACTTGACCTGACCATTTGGTTTTAACTTTATTTCCAATGTTTAGTCATATAGGATTAAATCTAGCAACTAAATTAGGTAATTATGGAAAATTACTTAAATTTGGATTAATAATAATTCCAATTATTATTACAAGTCCTTATTTAATTTATCAATATCAACAAATTAAAAAACATAAAAAAGAATGTATTTTATGTAAAAATCATTCAAATAAAATTCAAATAGAAAAGGTGTAATAAAAAATGAATTTAACAGTATATTTATTAATTGGAATTATAGGAGGAGCAGTTACTAGTGGTGTTATTATTACTTTTGTATTATCTATTATTTCAAAAAAATTAAAAAAAATAAACAAGATATAGTTGCTAAAGAACTTAAAATTAATAAATTAATTGAATATATTATTTTAAATATTAAACAATTAAATGATAGATTACAATTAACAGAAACTCCTATTGCACAAAAATTAGATGCTTTTGATGTTGATGAAAAAGATTTTGAAGATTTTATTATTGCTCAAAAAGCAAAACGTCAAGAATTAACAAATAAAGATAAGAAAAAAGTAACTAAAATTAAAATTTAAAGGGTTTAAATACCCTTTATTTTTACATTAAGGAGTAAATTATGACAATTAAAGACCCAATATTATTTATTACAGTTGAAGAATTTAAATTATCAAAATATTTTAATGAATTATTTTTTGATAAAGTAACTACTCCAGATAATGAAATTTGATTTGCAATATCTGTAGCTAGTAGTAATATTGATTATTTAAGTGGTTTTACTATTAGTAAAAAATGACCAGAAATAACACCAACAGATTTTACAGATAATGTTCAAACAGCAACTACTAATTATGTTAGATTTTTATTAACTAAAGATGTAGATTATTTACGTGGTCAAGGTTCAATTAGTCAAGGTGGATTAACTTATAGTGAAACTAATCCAGATGACCCTTATTTTATCCCACCCGAAGTATTTAATTATTTAAGAAAAATTAAAGAATATCCAAATATTAAAGGTTTTAATTTAAAAGGAATAGAACCACAAAAAAATAATTATTTTAATAAATTTATTTCAAATTGTGGAGAAGATAGTCCATTAAATGCATATATACCATATACTAATATAAAATCATTAGATATTAGAACTAAAATTACTATTACTAATACACAAAATATGTTAAGACCAGTTGTTAATATTGATACTAGAGGTATTAATACAAGTACTACAGTACCTGAATTTAAAAGTCCAAAAAAAACTATTAATATTAAATATGATAAAGAAACTCATATAGTTAATAGTGATGTTAGTGATAAAGTAATTTATTTTGATGACCTTGATGATAAAAAAAATGCTATTGAAATTTTAAAACATACTTTAGTACCTAATTTTATATATAAATGAGTTGCTTATAAAAATTTTAATCCGTTTACAGAAGATTACTCAAGTTATTTAAATGGAACTTTAATTCCAAAAAAATATGCAGATGATAAATTATTATTAAAACAAGATAAATTAATTGCAGGTACTAATATAACTATTAAAGATAATATTATTAGTGCTACTGGTGGTAGTGAACCACCAGATTTAACTGATTATTATAAAAAAGAAGAAACTAATAATTTATTAGATAAAAAAGAAAGTATTGAAAATCATAATAATGATATAAAATCAGTAGAATTAAAAATTAGTCAACTTCATACTGAAGTAACTAATAATATGAGTAATATAATTTTGAAACAAAATATTAAAGATGAAAAATTAATTACAGATAAAAAAGAAATTGTTCCTGCTATTAATGAAAATAAAGTAAATATTGATAAAAAAGAAAATAAATTAAATCTTATATATGAAGCAAATAATAAAAATCAAATATTATATAGAAATGAACCAGATGTAGGTACAGATTTATGAATTCCAAATGGTGGTTGAGTTAAAAAATATGTTGATGATGAAAATAAAAAATTAAATTTTATTAAATGAAAATCAGTTGGTACTATTAGTAATGAAAATATTGAATATAATTTTAAATTAAATACTTTATATCGTGTTAGTTATTCATGAGCATATCTTAAAAGTAATGGAAGTAGTAAATATTTAATTTTTATGTGAAGAGGCGCTCCTGCTATATTAGATAGTACATTTCAAGCAGAAAATAATCAAAAGGTAGTAACTAATTATGTTGATTTAGGTGTTACATCAGCAATGATTTATTTAAAAAAATATAATTACCAAACTGGTTTTTTGCTTTCATTAGAAGAAGCAGAAAATACAAATACTAAAAATTATAGTGAACAAATATTACCAATAACTCCACCAATACCACCAACACCTTGTCCATGTCCAAAATGAAAAGAAGTAGGAACAAGACAAACTAAAGATAGAATTTTATATACTTTTATTGTGGGTAAAAAATATAGAGTTACTTATATGTGATACGGAGATACGCAACCTATTTCTTATTCTATAACTAAAGAATTTGATAAACTAGTATCAAACAAGAATGATTGTATATATACAATAGATAGTTATGTACGAAATCGAAGTTTAGTTAAAAATAGAATTGAGTTGTTTAAATTAGAAGTTAGTAATAATTTTATTAGAATTAACAACGCTGGTGGTATTACTTATGGAAATATTTTAAAATTAGAAGAATTACAAGAATAAATATAAAAAGTTACCAATTAAGGTAACTTTTTAACCTTAAACCCCATATATAAATACAATACTTACCTAAGTAAGTATTTTTTATTATACATTAATATTTATTATTGTGGGGTAATAACTTTTTCTTTATTTTTTGTAATTGTTTTTTCATTACCTAAAATTAATATTCCCCATATAAAACCAAAAATATTTAGTGATATAAACATAAAAATTAATCCTAATGGTTTATTTCTATGGCATAAATCATGACCTTTACAAGCGATTATTGTTAGTAATATTATACCTATAATTGTAGAAACGATTATTACATCTGCTAATCAAAGTTCCATTTTTATTTCTCCTTTTTTAAAACATTTATTGTTTGATTTTTATTATAACAGAAAATAAATTTAATTATAACAGAAAATAAATTTATCTGGGATTTAACACTATTTTAGTAATATTTGTTTTAATATTATTAATATATCTGTAAGCATATGCATAACCTGTAAAATCTGCTGAATATATCATTTCTTGTCTACCAAAAGTTGCAAGTAAATAAAAATCTCAATATAATGCATTATTAATATTAATTATTCCTATTTGTAAAGGATTAGGATTTTCATATTTTTTTTCTATTCCAACTAATCTTTCGCCTACTGTAAAACTATATGAAAATAAATTAATAACCCCATCAGTAATATTATTTTTTCCATAAACATAAGCATAAGCACCATCATCATACTTATTAGTGATATAATCAAAGTTACTTTTAGAACTATTATTAGCGCTAGGTTCACTAGTTACAAAATTTAAGTTTTTTAAATCAATAGTAACAAAACTACTTTCTATTTTTGAATTTCTAAAATTTTCGGTTGTATAAAAACTAGAATTACCACTGTGACCTGCTATTGAAACATAATTATTTTGTATTTCTTCTTTTGTTTCTATTTCATAATCATAATATATAGTTATACTTTTATAATATCTTTGTAAGTCATTAAAAGTATTAATTAATAATGTTCGGTCTAATTTTGATTTAATATCTATCTTTTTTCTAGCTATTACATTTTGATTTTTATTAATTCATTGTTGAATATCATTAACATTTGGGGGAGAAATTATAAGTGTATTATTTTCATTAGCATTAATACTTATATTAGGTATTATAATTATTTGTTTTGCTATGTTTTGTGGACTTGGTGGTAAGATATTTGCTGGATAACTAAATGTAGTTTCTTCAGTTTCTTTATATTCATCATGATTTAATTTATATACAGTTGTTCAATTAAAAGCATTATTAGTTAAAGCACCTTTATTTTTATATCTAAATTGTGCTATTGAAAGTTCATTATAATCACCTTGATAAGTAAATGGATTATCACTATAAAATGTATGTCTTTCTTCACCTTGATGTAATGATTGAGTTACAATTGTATCAATAATATAAGCATAATTAGAACCATCACTAACACCATTACTTGTTGGATTTCATTGCATTTCTGTGTCTAAGTTAGTTAATGGACTTGCTATATCTAAAAATTCAGTATCTTCTGCTAAAATATAAACTTTATTATTTTTCTTTTGTGATAAATCAACTGTACTTATTTGTTCTTTTGTTTTTAATTTATGACCAGTTTTAGGGTCTCATGGATATACTGATATTCTATCAGTTAATTTCATAGTCATAGCAGTTGTAGAAACATTAGCACCTAATAATTTACCAATAGCAAAAGCATTTAATGGAATTAAACCACCATTACCAATAATATTTTCTAAATTATTTGTAAAAAATGCTGACATAAAACCATTAAAATATAACATTTTTTTATATTGTTGATTATTTTGATTAATAATAAAACCAATTGGAATACCTAAACTTAAAACATTTAATAATTTACCAATTAATGGTATATCACTTAAAGCAAAAGGTAATCATTGTACACTATCATAAGGCATTTGTATTAAACTACTAAATACTACTGAATTAAAATTTAATATAGCACTCATATATTTTTGACTTATTTTTGAATAATCTACAGTTGGTGAACCAATAATTAAATTAGTATCTGGGTCTTTATATTTAAAATTACTAGACATATCTACATTATAATTACCAGAGATATTATTAATATTTCATTCACTATCTCAAAAGAATTTAGCTTCTCCAATTGCTGTACCATTACTATTAGTTGCTTTTGTTTTATCAAATGCTAACATACCTTTAAAATCTTTTGTAACAAATAAATTTGCTTGTAAATTTAAACTAGTTGATAATCATTCTTTTCAATTTTTAAAAATGATGAGTTATCGACATCTTTGCCACGTTCCCAAAATTTTTTATAAAAAGCATTGTAAAATATTCAAAATTCGTTAATCTTTAATAATAAATATATAAGTTTTACTTAAAATCATTACTTTAATTTTAAAGTCAATAGGTTTTTATAATTACAAAGGAAGGTATTGTTAATGAAAAAAATTAAATTATTACAGTTAATAATTGTAATAATGTTAGCTTTAATAATTTTAATTACAATTATCGGATTATATTTAATTGGATTTAGTGATTTTCATTATGACGAAAAAGGTTCTCAAAAACGTAATAACGGGTTTGCTACCTTATCACACTTTGGAATAAGTTTTATCGTAGACCATTCTGTAACATATATATGTCATGTTCTAAATAATAAAGAAAACTATCATAGTTTTCTTAAATTGCAAATTGGAGTAATTTTATGTTTAATTATAAGCCCAACTTTATTATATGTAACAATTTTATTTATAACATTTATTTTAGTTTTAAAAATAAAATCTAAAAATAATAATTTTTGAGATGCAATTAGTAATTGTCAAATAATTAACAATTACTATGTTCATTAAATTCAACCAAAGTTGATGAAGATTGACAAATTACCTAATATGTATGGTATAATACGATTAGTTTTATATTGGCATTTTAAGCTTCCTATAGGTTTTATTCTTATAAGTTAGTTTTTTTTGTTTATATAGAACAAAATTTAATTAAAGGAATAATTATGAACCATAATTTATCACCCCAAATAGTAAACGCTATTACTAGTAGTATTCATGAAGAATATGAAAATAGTAACAATCATTGATGAATTAAATTAATAACTAAGCGCTGATGGCTTATTTTATGAATTATTGTTACTATCATAGCTATTATTGGCATTATTTTTTCCATTATTACTTTTCAAAGTCAATTTATTAAAAAACCAATGTCTATTATTAGCATTATTGTTTTGCTTTCTGCTGCCTTTTTAATAATTCAAACCATTGCTTTAAAAAATAAAATTCGCGATACTACCCTTCAAAACCTACCTATTCAAAAGTATTATCAATGAGTAGTTAAAGATAATAATAGTAGTGTTACGTTAGAAAAAATTACTGATAATTGAGAAATTGCTCCTCAAGGTAATTTACCATTGGATGAAGAACCTTATTATTTTAACTATTGTGAAAATGTTATGATTGGCACAATTAATAATCAACCTTTTAATTATGGGAGCATTATTAATCAAAAAGTAGTATCAGACTATGATAAAACTTATAATGTTGTTGGTGAACTAATAACAACTAGTAAAAACACTTGTTACTATACAAGATTTGTTTATTATACAACTTATATTAAAAATGATAATTTAATCATGACTTTAACACCACGTAATTTATTTTCTAAAAAATTCAGTAGTAAAAAACAAATTCAACTAGAATCAAATTTTTTTGAAAATTTGTTTGAAGTTAAATGTAATGACCAAATCAAATTACGATTATTGTTAGAGCCACGAGTGATAGATGCACTTAATCAATTTGCTGCTAGTTTAAACCAACAAAATTTACCAATTATCCATATTGAAAATCAACAATTAACGTTAAATTGAAAATATAATTTAGGTAAAGACCCTTATCGTTATCCAAAAGGTAAAATTATGAATTTACCTAGTGGTAGTAACTATGAAAAATTTATTAGCAATTTATTAAGTATTATTAGTGAAGATGTTTGTAATTTAACTATTGCACAAACCTGAAGTGATAATTTATCATAATTTTAGTAATTATCATATAATATAAAGGTATAATCAAAAATAAGGCAGATGATAACTATGACAAGATATCAGTTATTAAAATCTAGTTGAAGATGATTTAGTAATAAATATTTAATACAAACTATTTTATGATTAATTTTTACAATTGCTTTAATCATAACTGCTATATTATGAGAAAGTGACAGTAAAGATTTTAGTAAAATTTTACTTATGGATTTTTTCAATAATGCTAAAATTACTGATGATGTTATTACCACTTTAAAAACATATTTATATATTGCTATTTTAGGTAGTTGTGTTGCTGCTAACGCGTTAATTTTAATTCAAATCAAATGTTGATTTAAAAAATATGTTGAAACTAAATACGAAGTGATTTCTAGCTTTGAAAATAATTTCTTTATCTTTAAAACGTTCTTACTGTTAAACGTTGCTAAAAATATTACTTATATTTTCTGTTTTACTAATGCTTTTACTACTGCATTAGTGTTAATTTACTGATTTTTCTATCTTATTATTTATTTAATATTACAAAAAATTGTCGGTGAAAAACATCAAATTTTAGGTAATCCTTGATGAAAAGATTCACAAAAACGTTCATTATTCTTTATTTTAGGAATTGAAGTTTTATATTTAATTGTTAAAAATCTAATCTTAAAATTTACTGCTGGTCAAACTAATATTGACCAAGTTTTAAAATATTTTATTCCTGCTAGTTCATTAGCATTAATTTTAGCAGTCTTTGTCCAAAGCCTAGTTAAAAATGATGTCAAAAAGATTTTACATAATATTAATGATGTTAGTGATAAAATTGACAACTTTAAAATATTTTATAATTGAGATTCGACAAAAGTAGTAGATGATTACTTATTTATAAAAGAAGCGCCACTGATTATTCGAAATAAAATTAAAGATAAAGTGCTTGCTACTAGTGACAAAAAAGAAGTATTAATATTACTAACTGAAATTTATAAATTCTTAAATTTTGTTGAAACACAAAATATTAAAACAAGTGAATTACGGTATATTTATTATCATTTATTTTATGAATTAAGTGATGCTAATGAAATGGAACAAATAAAAATCCGAATTATTAAAACAAAAAAAGTGGGCGTATTATTAGTAAATAACTTTTAATTACTTTCATATTAGAGGAACCAATTATGAAAAAACTTTTACAAATTATGAGCGTTATGACGCTAACAACTATTACAACTATTAACCTTACTGCTTGTAAATTATTTCAAAAATCGCCACCAGTTGACTGAAATCAACGGTTAAGTGATGCTGTTAATTTAATTAGTACCAAACGTGATGGTAAAATTAATACTTTTTTCTATGATAAAAATAAAACCAAAACTAAAGTTAGTGATTTTAAAGATGATATTATGAAAAGAATTGAAACTTTACTTCATAATGCTAGAAAAGACTATAGTTTGTTGCTTTATAAGATTACTAATCTTGATGATACTATTAAAGCTACTACGATAATTAAATTAGAATTATCAGTTTATGATATCCCTAATATTAAAAAAACTTGTAACTTTGATGCTAACTTTACTGATATGCAAGATTTTGTTAACAAAAGTATTTACCCATATACAGATTCCCAATTAACAAACAAACAACATTTTACGTTAAATAAAAAAGAAAAAAATTCAAAAACTAAGAGTTTTTATGATACTTTAATTGGTTATGGTGCCAAGTTTGAGCAGCTAATTCCTGACAAACCTAAACCTAATACCTTTAAAACTAGTGATTCTGGTGAATTAGGTAATGCTTCAAACTTTTGGAATGCTTTTCAAACTGCTAAAGGTGATGAAAAAACCAAAGCAGCATATCTTGGTAATGTTTTATATCCAATCTTCCAATGTTTTGGTTTAGATGATATGGGTGGTTTAACTTTCTTTAACTTTGAAGCAACACGTGATAACGACGTCATTGCGCTTACGGGTCATAAAAAATTTGCTGGTAAAGATTATGATTATATTGAAATCAATATCAAAGGTGTTAAGACTGAGGATGTTGATTTAGGCAATAGTTTTAAGGATTTAACATATATTTTTGAAGAATAATTATTATTTTCATCTAATTAGGCTTATAATATAAAGTAGTAACAATGGAGGTGTGTAGTTAATGGGCAATAAAACATTATTAATTGTGGGTCATCCCCATTTTAGTTCTAAATCACGAGTTTCAGCACTAATTGTTGAACAATTGAATAAAAATAAATATTAATCAAGTTTTAATTTTAGAAGATGAATTTGATGATAAAACTAATACTTTTAATAATGAAACTACTATGCAAGCATTAACCTTTATTATTTCCCATATGGTGATATGCTGTTCCCGCTCGTATGAATCAATTATTAATTTTACTAACCAAGTTAATGACGCATTATTGAAATAATAAAATTAATTTAATCAAAATAAAAACGAATGAGTAATAACATTCGTTTTTATTCTAAGTTTTCAACATTATCTGCTGCTTAATTTTTCTTAAATTAATAATTGCTGTACTAATTAGTGATACTGATGTATATCAAATAACGCCAATTACTAATCATAATAAAATATTAATAAATTGTTCCTTACTCAAACCTAAACCATTTTGAATCCCGAGAAAAACAATACAGTAAGCAGCAATCACCCCAAACGAACCACCTAAAGAAAAACAGAGCGTTGGTTTAATTTCATAATTTTTATCCTTAATAAAACAACTTCCAACAATGGGCATTAAAAAGGCTGCTGAGCCCATCATAATTGGAAAAGCACATTCGGCATTTTAAAGCCTAGTAAATATGTAGTTGCCATTGCAGGGGCATATATCCCTACTCCTAAGGCCATAAAAAGACCAAGTACAAAGAAGACACTAACTAACTCTCTCCTACTAAATATTTTCATCAAACATTAAGACCAGTAGCAATACCTGCTGTGGGCATGATGCCAATTTGTTTTTGACCTAGTAACATAATAATTGAAACAATAAATAATAAACCACCAATAAATAATTGTGATCAAGTAAGTTTAATTTTATTAGCTAAAATTGCTCCTACATAAGCACCAACACTTGCTGCTACAATTAGTGAAACCAAAGTTGGTCATGCCACTTGTATTAAAGCAATAAAAATAATAGCTTCCAAACAAGTAGGAATAGTATGACCAACGTTCATAATTCCCATAATTTTTTTATCATTACGTACTTGTTTACTTAATTTTAATAACACAATACTAACTGCAAATGAACCAATCCCAATCGTATCACAAAAATCAGCAACAAAACCAATAATACCTAGTTTTCAATATCTTTGTTTAATATTATCTTCATTTTCAAATTGTTGGTAACTAGTTTTAATAAAATAAAAACTAAAGATACCGACAACTATTAGTAGTACACTAATAAAAATCATAGCAACTAATGATGGCGTTCAAATTTTAGTAAAAAATAATGTTAGTAAGAGGCTGATTAAAAATAAAGGAATTAATAAGAAACTGCAATATAAAACCTTTTTATTTATCATGTTGTAATGTCCTTTTCACTTTTAATATTAATTTCATAAATAGAATTTTATCATGTAATTGTTTTATTTTGGGCGTATCCAAAATAGGTATAGATTTAATAAAAATATAAATGAGAGATAATACTCTCATTTTTAATTGTTAAACAATTATAATTAATTATTTTGATAAATCTGTACTTTATTAAAGTAATTAATTATTACATAACTTAATAAAAATTATTAAAGGCTATAGTGCAGATATAACTAATAGTAATTTTTGTGTTGGTCTTTTATAACTTTATATTTTTTTTTGGTTCCCTTCCCCCTAGAACCCCCTACCCTCCGAGGCTTATTGCTACTTACAGTAGCAATAAGCCTATACGTAGTAGATAGTAAATATTTAGTATATAAGCCTTATCACTTACAGTGATAAGGCTTATACATAATAGAAAGGTTAGAAAGGAATATATGACAACTATTAATTTAGAATTAAAAAGTAAAATTAAAGAAACAGATAAAGGTATATTATTAGAAATTGGTGAATATGAAACATGATTTTCTATTCAATATACTAATATTGATAATAAAAATAAAAAAATATTAATAAAAATTTTTGAAGATTGAGATTATAAATTAGGTAAAAAATCTATTATAAATGATATTTCTACTATTAAAGGTAGTGAAATTTTAAAATATATAAAAAATATTCCAAATGTTACTGCTAATGAAAATGAATTAATATCTTGTGAATTTTATAAAAAATATAATGGTTATTATATTGGACAAATAAAAAATGAAGAATGTTTTAAATATAATATTACCTGAGAAAAAGATAGAAAAAGTTTTAAAATAAATAATCCATATAATCATAATGATTTAGTAATAAATTATATAGTAACATCATTAAAAGATTTAGTAACTCATAATAATAAAATATTTTATTTAAAATATTAAGAAAGGAATTAATATAAATGCTTAATTGAAATATTATTACTCATAACTGTGATATTTGTTATAAAAAATCTTCATTTGCTAATAGAACATGTAATAACTGTTTTTATAAATTAATAGGTAAAAATAATGAAATGTAAATTACATAATAAAAAATATATTTGAATTAGTGAAATAGATAATTCTTATTATTGTAATAAATGTATTAATAATATGATTGAAGAAGATATATATTTAACAAGTGATAACTATGATAGTTTATATAACTATTATATTAATGAATTACAATTAGAAAATTTTTAAAGGAGAAAAGATAATGAATCAATTAGAATTACAAAATGCAAGAAAATTAATAGATAAATTTGAAGAATTACAAGAAGTATTTAATAGTAAATATGAAGAATTAGAATTTGAAATTGATAATGATGGTGATTTAAAAATTATGAAAGATTATTTTTCATATGAAAAAATAAATAAATTAGAACAAGTAATTATTCATTATAAAAAAATTATTAAAGGTTAAAGGAGAAAAATAATATGCAATATAATTATTTATTAAAATATAAAGTAAATTATACTAATAAAAGAAAACAAAAAATATTTTCTACAATTGAAAATGCTATTAATTTTCATAAAAATTATAAACATCATATATTAGAAAATGCTTATATTGAACATTATGAAATATTAGTAATGGAATTAGATATTAAAGGAGTTGAATAATAATGCCAGCACATAAGAAAAATCAAGAAGATTTAATTATTAAACAAATTCATATTTGAGTTAATAAAACTGATTATTATAAATTAAAAATAATTTGTGTAGAAAAAGATATTACAATTAATAAATTTGTAAGGAATTTAATTAAAAATGCAATTGAATAATAATTTAATTTTTAAAAAAGATACACATCAATATTTTATTAAAAATAAAGAATTAATTTCAGTTTCTAAAATTATTCAATATTATTTATATGAAGATAAAAATCCTTATGAAAATATACCTTTTGATAGATTAGAAAATGCTAGATTAAGAGGAGAAACTGTTCATAAAGTAGCAGAATTATATTTTAAAAATATAAATATTAATAATATAAAAGATAAATTATTAAATAATATTCAACATTTATTTAATAAAAATTATTTACAATATTGTGAAAATTTATTAAATAATTTACAAGAATTTAAAGTAAATACTAAATATATATGTGAACAAGTATTTACTTATGATATTATTGCCGGAACACCAGATTTAATTTATAAAGAAAATAATTTATATACAATAATTGATTTTAAAACATTATCAAATATGTATAAAGAAAATAAAGAAAAATCAATATTACAATTAACTGCTTATTATTGAATATTAAAAAATAATGGTTTTAATTTATCAAATACACATTATATTTATTGAATTCAAAAAGATAATGTAGAAAAAATATTAGTAGAAATAACAGATGAATTAGTATATGAATGAGAAATGGCAATTGCACTTTGAAAGGAAGATAAACATGGCAAATGAGTTAGTAATTAAACATATTAATAATGGTAATGTAGAAAAATATATTAAAAATAAAGGAATTATTAATAATTTAGAAATACAAAAATTTAAAAGTAATGTATTAGCAATTTCAAATCAATATGGTTTAGATAAAGCACATCCAGAAACTATTATTAATAGTTGTTATCAAGCAGTATTATTAAATTTACCATTAGAAAAAAACTTTGGTTATTGTTATGTTGTACCTTATTGAGATAGTAATACTAAAGTAAATAATGCTCAATTTCAAATGGGATATAAAGGTTATATTCAATTATCATTACGTAGTCAACAATATAAAGAAATTAATGTAAGTGATGTTAGATTAACAGAAATGGAAAAAGTAAATAGACTTAAAGGTATTGAATTTAATTGAATACAAAATGATTTAGAAAGATTAAAACAACCTATTATTGGTTATGTAGCATATTTTAAATTAGTAAATGGTTTTGAAAAAACTTTATATATGTCAAAAGAACAAATAGAAAAACATTTTTTAAAATATTCAAAAACTTATGCAAAAAATAAAGAATTTATTGTTAGTGATTTTGATAGTATGGCATTAAAAACTGTACTTACTCAATTATTAAGAAAATGAGGAATTATGAGTACTGAAATGCAAACAGCGTATGAAAGTGACCAAGCAATTATTACTGAAACTGAAAAAATATATATTGATAATCCAAATAATGATAATAAAGAAATTAAATTAAAATCTATTGAAGAACCAAAAGAAGAAATAAATATTAATTATGAACAAATACAAACTAATATTGATAATTTAGATAAGGTAGTATTTAGTAATGAATAATTATTTACTTTCAATAGATACAAGTATGAAAAATACTGGTTTTACATTATGAGAAAATAAAATACCAATATTAATAACTAGTCTTAATTTTTCTAAAAAAGATTATCATTATTTTAATGATTTTATTAATATAGTTTTTCTACAATGTCAAACTAATAATTTAGGTTTAATTGATGATAAAACAGATTATAGTTTATATTTAGTAATTGAACGTGGGATATTTAATCCAAAATTTGGTAAAGGTAAAGAAACATTAGACCATTTACGTGGTTTTATTACTGGACAATTTAATAAATTATTAACTAAAGATATGTTAGTTAATAGTAGTGAATGAAGAAAATGATATCAAAGTTTAGATGAAATTAAATATAATTGAAATTATAAACCTTGAACTAAAGAATTATCAATTGAAATTTCTCAATTCATGATTAAGAACCATAATTGAAATATTAAAATTAAAGACCATGACCAAGCAGAAAGTTTATTAATTGGTTGATATTATTTAAATAAGGAAGTGAAATAATGTCTTGATGAGAAATTTTATTAATTATAAATGGCTTTTCTCCCTTTATGTACTATTAAATTTTATCACATAAATGCTGAGAAAAGCCTATCTACGGACTTCTCCCCACAGTTTTAAATCAAACATAGCATTACAGTTTCAAAACTAGGTATGTTATTGAATTTATATGCTGATTCTTTTGCATATAAATGAACATGATGTTTTGCAACTTTGATATGTGTTTTAAATGTTCTTCGTATATGTTTTCATACTGATTCAATTTGGTTGGTATTTACACCAGTTTTTGAAACATAGCCATTTTGATGGTTAACTGTTTCATGCTTAGTGAAAACCGATTTCAAATCGCGATATCCTTTTCACAAATCAGTATGTACATCACACTTTGAAGACATGTGGTTTCTTGCAAACTGCAAAAGATTTTTACTGTTTGCGTTTTTCAATACTTTCACAATTAAATTATTGGTTGTTTTTTGATAAATGCCAACAATCAAGGTTTTGTTTAACAAGGATCTTCCTTGTTTTTTAAAACCCATATGTGAAAGATACATTTCATCTATTTGCACTATCCCTTCAACAATGAATTGAGGTTTTTGTTTAGCAATGGCACTTCGGATTTTATGACCCATTCTTCAAGCTGTTTTCAAGGTCACTCCCAATTCTTTTGCAACATCAGTTGATGGAATTCCATGTTTGGTGTTTATTCATCTAAAGATGAGATAAAACCAAGATATTAAAGACGTTTGGGACTTTGAAAATATAGTGCCCGTGAGAATACTAAATGTTTGATGACATTTCAAACATCTCATTCTTTTTAAATCAGAAGTATTCAAATTAAAACTAGAACACCTAATACATTTGCTTTGTTTCAAACTTGCTATATATGCAAGACATTGTTTTTCAGTTTGAAATATTCTGTTGAATTCATTTCAATTCATTTTTTCCTCCACAAGTACATGTGGGGAGAAGTCCGTTATAAATTTTACAATAATAGCATTAACAAATTTAGGTTGTTTTATAATTTTATTAATTGATTTATTAAAGGAAAAAAGAAAATGAAAACTAAATTAAAATGTATTTGTAAAGATTGTAATAATAAAGTATTAATTAAATTACAATCTACAGATTTAGAAAATACTTCTGTTCAATTTTTTAAAATGTGTAAAAAACATCAATTAGATTTTAATAATAAAGTAAAAGAAATAAAAGAATATTATAAAAATAAGGAGTAAATAATGAATTGATTTGATTATTTTATGATAACTTGAATAATAATAACAATTATGATTTTTAATCATATTTTAAATATAAAAAATATGGATGTAAAACATTTAAAAAATATGCAAAATATGGATGTAAAACATTTAAGAAAAATAATAAATATACAAGAAAATCATTTTCATAATATGTTAGATATTCATAAAGAAATGTTTGAAAAAATAAATGAAAGAATAAATCAAATAATTGAATATCTTAATAATGAAAATAAGGAGTAAATAATGACAAAATGAGATTTAGTAAAATGATTAATGGAACAATGATTAGAAGCAAGAATTAATAATGATAAAGAATATATGTAAGTATTAAATAAAAATTCTAGTGAATTTGATTGAGAATAATAATTAAATTATCTATTTTATTATAAATATGATATTATAAGTCTGAAACTTTATATAAAGTTTTAATTCATTACTTTATTTCAAAGTAAATGAGTTTTTATTTTGAAAGGAAAGATTATGAATACAATAATACATAACAACCAATTAATTACTATTGCAAAAGATGATTTTAATAACAACAATATTCTATTTGCCAAATATATGCTTGCAGATAAAAAAGGAGGTAATTATGATTATGAAAAACAAGAACTAATTAAAAATATATATTTTTTATATATATTAATTGAAGAATTAACAATTTTGAAAATAGAAAAAAAAGAATTACTAGAAATACCTATAAATAATAATTTTAATAATTTTTTAATAAATTTTTATGTCAATAACTATAAGCGAATATTTTTTTTTATGTTTTATGTTTTATCTTTAACAATATTTTTAGTTTCATTATTTGTTTTTCCAATTGTTTTTCCAATTGTTTTTCCAATTATTACTCCAATTATGATATTAATTCCAGTTATACCTCTTATTTCTTACTTTTTTAAAAGAGTTTATTTTAATATAAAAAAAAATTTTATTAAAATAAAAAATAATAAGATAAATAAAGACAATAAATATGCAAAGAATAAAAAAATTTCTAAAATATTAAAGATATATAATGTTAACGAAAAAGATTATAATATTTGAAAAAGTGAATATTTAAACAATTTATATAAAAAAATTAGTAAAAATGAAGAAACTGAAAGAAAAGATATTTCAAAACAAGAATATTTTAAAAATGAAGTAAATTCAATTGATATAAAAAATAAACCGTCTACAAGTGGATATCAATCAAATTCACCAACAATGTAAATACAAACAAAAAAAGTTACCTTAATTGGTAACTTTTTAATTAGATTGTGGGGGAATGTTATTTTTTTTAGGTTTTCTTTTCTTTTTTTTATCTTTTATTCAAAAACATATAGGAAGAATTATATAAGCACCTATAAGTACAATACCAATAAAACTTAATACTATTATTAATATAATTATACTTCTATCCATATTTAGTTAAAATTTCCTTTCAAAAATATACAAAATTAATATATCATATTTATAAAATAATTATCTGGAATTTAATATAATTTTTGAAATTGTTAATGTTATACTTTGTGTAGCAATTATTTTTTCTTTACTAACTTTACCAATTCCACCGAAATATCCTTGTCCGTTGCCTTGTAAATATATAGGAAATAATTCTATTTTAAATTTTAAATTATTATCTATATTTTTAAAACCTAAATACATTGAACTATTATCTTGTGGGATTTCTAATGCTTCTACTCATCCTTGTCAGTCATGATACTGGTCTCTTTTTACTTTAATATTAGAATCTAATAAATTATATAAATTATTTGTATTATTTACTTTTACTCCAACAGTTGCTAAACCAGTATAAAGAAAATCATGTATTTTATCAATAATTTTATTATCATCTTTTTTAATTAATTCTTTATTGTCATTATAATAATTTAAATCTTTTAAATCAAATGATTTTGTTATAGTTTGTGTCTTATTTGAAAATGTTTGGTTAATATCTAAAATAATATTGTTTGGGTCAGTTCCCTTAATTCAATCATATGTTTCATATTCTCAACTAATATATAATTCAATTGACTTATAATATCTTTTTAAATCATTAAAAGTATTAATTAATAAAGTTGGATCTAGTTTTGATTTAATATCTAAATCAATTTGTAATGGTTTAATTTTTGGAAAAACATAATTATTTCAATTATAAGGTGTATAATCTAATTTACTTCCATTTATAGTAAATACACTTTCTAATGGTAAATCCATTTTTATAGTTGGATTACTTGGAATAATAACTATTTGTTTTGCTATATTTTGTGGACTTGGTGGTAAGATATTTGCAGGATAACTAAAGGTAGTTTCTTCAGTTTCTTTATATTCATCATGATTTAATTTATATAAAGTAGTTCAATTAAAAGCATTACTAGTTAATGCTCCTTTATTTTTATATCTAAATTGTGCTATTGAAAGTTCATTATAATCTCCTTGATAAGTAAATGGATTATCACTATAAAATGTATGTCTTTCTTCACCTTGATGTAATGATTGAGTTACAATTGTATCAATAATATAAGCATAATTAGAACCATCACTAACACCATTACTTGTTGGATTTCATTGCATTTCTGTGTCTAAGTTAGTTAATGGACTTGCTATATCTAAAAATTCAGTATCTTCTGCTAAAATATAAACTTTATTATTTTTCTTTTGTGATAAATCAACTGTACTTATTTGTTCTTTTGTTTTTAATTTATGACCAGTTTTAGGGTCTCATGGATATACTGATATTCTATCAGTTAATTTCATAGTCATAGCAGTTGTAGAAACATTAGCACCTAATAATTTACCAATAGCAAAAGCATTTAATGGAATTAAACCACCATTACCAATAATATTTTCTAAATTATTTGTAAAAAATGCTGACATGAAACCATTAAAATATAACATTTTTTTATATTGTTGATTATTTTGATTAATAATAAAACCAATTGGAATACCTAAACTTAAAACATTTAATAATTTACCAATTAATGGTATATCACTTAAAGCAAAAGGTAATCATTGTACACTATCATAAGGCATTTGTATTAAACTACTAAATACTACTGAATTAAAATTTAATATAGCACTCATATATTTTTGACTTATTTTTGAATAATCTACAGTTGGTGAACCAATAATTAAATTAGTATCTGGAAATGGATTAACAGTTGTTGATGTTGTACTTGTAGTAGTTATAGGAGATATAGTACTTGTTATTGGATTAATTGTTGTAGTAGATTCTATTGGTGTAATAACAGTATTTAAAAACTTAGTATAATTTGCTAATCCAATTGTTCCTAAACCTAATAATATTTTTTTACTACTATTAATAAATTTAGTTTTAGAAGAAGGTCTTTGATTTAAATTTCATATATCTAAACCTAATTTTTTACCAAATAATAAACTATTAATTGAACCTAATATTGGATTACCTATTAATTGTCCATAATAAGCACTGGTTCCAATCATTGCTGAAATTGGACTTATACCTGTTCTTATTAATTTTATTAAAGTATAGTTACTCAATAGTATAGTTTCAGCATGTTGTGGCATGTTTATTTTCTCCTTTTAATAATTTAGTAGATTTTTTAATTTGAATTAATACTTTACCTTTTAAATTAACATTATCTCCAACACATACAGCAAAATTATCATGTACATTACTTACTCTTATATAATTTGGATTTAATGTTGGAAATTCATAAAGTAATATTGCTAATATATCTTGTGAACTATTTAAATCTTCTGGTTTTGGGGAATTTATAATAATATGTGATTTATCATTAAAATATTTATATATAAATTCCATAATTTAAGCCTTAGTAAATGTTAATTTAACTGTTCCATAATATTCTTTATTATCACCAGTCATAGTTGCACTTGTATTAGTAATATTAGTATATGTTGCTTTTTTAGGTTCAAATCCAACATTACCTATTTTTACTATTGCTATATCTAATTCATCACTAGTAGGATTATCACTAGCAATAGTAATTTTTCCTAAATCTTTATAATAAATTATATTTTGTAAATCTAAAATATTCATATTATCATAATCTGTTGATTGATAAGTAGCATTAACATTAGTTGGGTCTGTTTTATAATTTTTTGCTCTTGCTGTTTTAATTTCATCAATTGTTGGCATTTTTTCTTGAATAATATACATTAAATCTGGTCTAATTGCACTTGGTAATGCATATAATGCTTTCCCAATAATACGAATATTATCTGTTGCATTATCTAATTTATTTCTTACTTTTGTAAATGAAATAGGCATACCTCACATATATCTGTTATAAACTACACCAAATAAATTTAATAAATTATAATCTTTTTCTAAATGCATACCAGAAACTGTATCATGAATAAAATCTTGTTCTAAATAAAAACTTTCATAAAATTCCATACCCATAATTTGATTTGTATATCTTTTACCAGTTGCTAAAGTATTTGCAGCAATTTGACCATAATTTAATAATGTAAATGCTTTTGCCAAATTAAAACTACTATCAATACCACAAGCACCAGTTAAATCTGCTTTATTAATACCAACCGTAATATCATCTACTTTTTTAATTAATTTATTATTTCTTTCTCCAATTATATAATAAGCATTTAATGCTTGTTCTTTAGTCATATTATTTAAATTTAAAGGTAATACTAATGATTTAGCAATTGCATAATCTTTGGTACCTTGTAAAAATATTAATTCAAAATTTTCTCTTAAATTTCTCATAAATGAACTTGTTCAATTTGAAACAATTTGAGTTGCTACATTTGCTGGTGAAGTCATAAATCTTTCAATATCAAATTCTGGAATATTAAAATCAATTTTTAATTCTTTATCAATAATTAATGTTGTTGTTTTAACTGTTCCTTTTTGTCTTTTAGTACCAGTAAATTCATCTCATGTTGAACCTCATAATACACGAACTGTTGCTCTATATATTGCCATTGCGACACCACTAATATTTGCTATTTGGTCAGCAGTAACAGTATTTCTCATAAATAAAGTACTTATTTCAGCAGTTAATTCACCACGAACTTGTGCTTCAAGTACACTTAAAAAAGCATTTTCAGTAGGTGTATTACCACCAATAATAAATGCTTTAGGTATTTGTGGAATTGCCATTTTATCCTCTTTCTATTTAATAGATTTAAGTGCATTTCCTCTTGCTAAATTTACAAGTTTTTCTAATTCGTTAGGGTCAGTAATACCTGTAGTTTTTGCTTTTTCATTTAATTTTCTTTCTAATTCTTCTGGATTAATACTATTTGTATGTAAATCTAAAAGAGTTTTAGGATTAAAATCATTTGTATTAGGTTTATTTTCTTGTTTAAAAGATTCTGATATTTTATCAATAAAAAATTCTTTATAATCTTCATTTATTTTATTAAATGCTTCTTGTTTAGATAAAGATTTATAATTATCAGTACTCATTAAATTTTTAATTAAATTTACTTTTTTAGTATCTTTAATATTAGAAAATAATTGTTGCTCTTCATAACTATTAATTTTAGTTTCATATTCTTTTAATTTAGTTTGTTGTTCTTGTAGTTTTGGATTTAAGATTTTATTTTCCATAAATTCTTCATGTTCTTTAACTAATATTTGTAAATTTTCTGGTTTAGAATAATCTACTTTATCATCTCATTTAAAATTTTCCATTTTAAACTCCTTATTAATAATAATTCCTATTATTAGGCAAATAGTCACGCCATGTTTCATAATAATTATATCATTTTTACCCTTTAAAATAAAGAAAAAATCTATATTAAATATAGATTTTCTAATTATTATTTTCAATTTTTCTTGGTTCAGTAATATTAATAATTATATTACTATTATTTGTTTCTACATCTTGATTATCTATTAAATCATCAAACATATCTCTATGATTTGTTCTTAAATATAATCATTCATATTGTGCAACTTTAGTTACATTTTTTAATCGTGCAATGCCTATTTTAAGGCATGCTTTATCATATTCGTTAATAAAATCTTTTTGTCATTTTGTCGGTCTTCTTCGGCAATCAAATATGTATTTATTATCAACCTTTAAAATATAATTTAATTCTTGTTTAGTACATTTTTTAAGATTATCTTTATTTGTTCTTAAATACTCTTGTATTTTTTCTTTATAATTACCTAATTCTTTTCTTTGTTTTGGCATATTATTCACCTTTTATCCTTATGTATATTATAACATTTACTATTATTCTTATATATAATCATTTTAGATTAATAATTAAGAAAGGAATTAATATCATGACTTTAATCAATAATGAATATGATTATGATAGTTTAGATATTAAATATACAAATTTAAAAATAAAAGAATATGAACAAGATTTATTAAATTATGATTATAATTATTTTAAAACTTATGATAAAAATAAATATAAATATATACAAAGAAGACAAAAATTAATTATTAATCCTTTTGGAAAATCTTATCTTCCATTAAGAATATATAAAAATTTAGAAACTAATGAAAATATATGTCCAGTAAAAAATTTTATTAAAATTCTAAAATATAAAAATTGTACTAATCGTTTATTAAATTTTATATTAAAACAAATACATAAAGGTAAAAGACAATGTGATATTAAAGATATGTTACCCGATTGTCCTATTTCAAATCAAACTATTAGTAATATAATAAAAAATAGTAAATTTACTATTCAACCTTTAAAAGAAAAAATTAAAGTATTAGATAATCAAAAACTTCATATTGATATTGATGATTGTTATGAATTTTTAAGAAATGATTATGGAATAATAGAAAAACATTGTATTAAAATTTTTAATCTTTATACTCATAAAATTAATATTAGTAAAAATAGAAATAAATTATTAAATAAAACAACAGCATTTTTATTATATAAAAATGATGATAATATGTCACAAGATAAAGTATATAATTTTGTTTTTGAAACTATTAATAATAATTATGATATTAAAATAAATAGTTTAAAAGATTTAGAATCTCAAAATCTTAATTTAATAATTGCAGGTGATGGTGCATTATCAATAAGAGCAATGGCTAAATTATTAGGTGGTTATTATATATTAGATAAATTTCATGCTTTTAGTTATCTTTGAAAATCATTTGTTGGAGTTCGTGGTAAGTTAAAATGATTTGGTTTAAGATTTAATTTGATTGCAAGGATACATATAATCAAGGATACATAATTTAGAAGAAAATAAATAACATGGATTAAAATTAATTAATTTTTATTGATATTTAAGTATTTTAGTTACGGAATAAATCTATGAAAGTTAATAAACGCTGATTATAAGTTTATTAAACTAGGTATTCAAATCTTATGGGTTCTTTTTTTCTAGTAATTCTGGTTGATAACATATGAAACTATTTAATCCACTTTTCCCTAAAAGTAGTTCGCGAACATCAATGAGCATGATTTGCTTATCATTAAAAATTATTGACATAATATCTAATACTTTTTCTTGAGTTTCTTTATGATTAAAACTAGGAATTAAAACGATTTTATTACTAATGTATAAATTAACATAACTAGTTACTAGTTTTTGATTGGGAAGTACTACTTGATGATAAATATTATAATCAATTAGTTTAATATCTTCTTCATTGCGCACGTCAATGGGTGGTAAAGAAACTTTAATTACATTATAACGTTTACCGTGAGAATTAGTAGCTCGTAATAAAATATCATAAGCAGCTTTCACTGCTTGATAGCGATCATCTTCGGTATTATTGGTTCAACTTACTAAAATGGTTTTATTGTCAACAACATACATTAGATTTTCTAAACGACCTTTAGTTTCATCAAACGGTAAACCATGAGGAATTCAAATAATGATAATAACATTTAAATAATTTTTTAAATAGTTTTCAGCCTGTTCGACAGTTAAACTAGGATTACGGTCTTCAGACATAATACCTTCGTAACTAGAAAAACATGATTGGTCATTATCAATCATTACCATGCTTGGTTCTAAAACAATCGGTAGGTGGTAATAATCAATATTTTCTATTTCAAAGATTTTATAAGCAGCCATTTCATCATCATGTCAAGGATAATAAATCCCACTATTAAGGCCACCCCATGAATTAAAATTAAATGTTAGACCTCTAATGGTTTGTGTTGCTTTATTTTGTAAAAATATGGGACCGTAATCACGGATGAAACAATCATTAGTGCTCATTTCAATAAGTCTTATTTTTTCATCTAATTGCTTACGGGCGTTAATAAATTTAGTTTTACTTACTAACATGGTAACTGCTTCTTGTTTAACCAACATATTGGCAATTGCTGTAATTTTTTGTTGGGCAGGTTTTGCCCCTAGTCTTCAATTATCTGTTCGTTCTGGTCAAACCATTCAACATTGTTGATGATTTAAAAAGTGGGGAACAGCATAAAGATCATCACTGCTGGGTGTTGAATAAATTTTTTGTGCCATTGGTAGCATTACTTTCTATGTGCTACTGAATAGTTCCCTTATTTTATTGATAATTCCTTTTTTTATTATACTAGTAATTTTTTAAATGTTCTTAATAATTTTAGACTTTTAAATTTATGGGTAATGTTATTTGAATTATAAATATCTTAGATTGCATAAAATAGTAATAATAAAATTAAAAGAAATGAGTCCAATCGAATATCGATTATCTCATCCCCAAACAAATATTAAGTTTATTCCTATGAAATTATATTTAATGTAACATTTATAATAATAATTATATAAGGTTCTTTTTATTGTCCACTTTACTTGACAAGTTCAAAAACACAAATAATTGTGAATACAATAACTAAGAAAATAATATCAATCTCATTTGGAATGGGAAGTACTCATGATTATAAGTTACTTTTAGATTCTAAAGCAAGTTTTCATTTAATTGCAGGTATTTATAATTGAGAAAAAAATTAGAACATTTTTTAACGTTCTAATTTTTATAAAATACCAAGTCTACTATAACTTTTTATTTGTTCAAGAAAATGGTAAATTAAACCTTAAGTTTATGATCAAACATCATCTGTTCCATCTTGTTCAACACTATAAGTATATCCTTCTGGTAATTTTATAAGACCACTGATACCATTAATATTTAAAATACCTAGACTAGAAACTATATTACTAATTTGAAATTTATTATTAGTAATATGTTCATTTAAAACATTTTGGTCAAGTTTTTTACTAACTAAAAATTTTGATAAGTTAAAATAATCATGGTTGTTTACAACTTTTCTGTCTATCTAATGCTAGTCTTTTCATGTTTGAATGTAAATAATCAATAGTATCACCAAAAGTTTTATTAGTAGTCTTATAATTATCAAAATCACTTCTATTCATTTTCAAATTTATTGTATCTGGATTGTTTGTTGCTCAAAACTTGTTCATTAATATTCCTTTGTCTGAAACAATACTAATGAATTTTTGTAATATATCAGCTAGTTTAATAGCTCTTGTTTCATTTTCAATGACAGCAAAAGGAAGTGCTTTTGACATTAACCTTAAATCATCATATTTTCAATTAGTTAACGTAATATTTCCAAATAAGGTAACTTTATCTAAATCATTATCTAGAATTAAATTTTTATAATTTCAAGCATTTGTAAATCATAAGACCCTTTTATTTTCTTCATCTTTATACAACGTAGTTATGTATTCAGTAGTAGTACTTAAAGGTACAGTAAACTTTGTGAAGAATAAACTTATTGTTGATTCTCTTCAGATTGAAGGTATGGAAACATCAGTTATTGTAACATGAGTATTAGTAATCTTCTTAGTTAGAGTGGTCTTGGCAGCATCGTTTAACTTATCATCTTTATCATGTTGTTCTAAATCAAATTTTTGTGCTCCAGTGATTGGAACTAAATAATCTTTTAAACTTTCATCAACCTTATTGCTAACATCTTTAACAACTTTACTTAAATCAGAACCTTGATTGGCAAAGTACATGTCGTATGTTTGATTAATATCGCTCGTATTGCTTCTGCCATTTTCACCTAAACATGTGAAATATAAATTTAAATTAGCGGTAAGATAATATCAATCACTTACAAAATATGGGGAGTCTTTTGCATTAAAATTGTCTATACCAAAATTATTATCCTTTCATGTAAATTTTTTGCTGGTAAATAAGTCATTTAACTTAGTGGTATTTATTTTTAAGATACCATTGGGATTGATTCCGTTGAATAATGGTTTTAATTCTGGGTAGTTTTTTGCTAAGTTGTTGCTCATAGTACCAACTTGTTGGTTTAAGATTTCCAAGAAACCAACAATTGTTTCTGGAAACTTATCTTCAGTAATTTTTACATCTCTTGTTTGATCAGTGGCTTTTAATTTTGTCATAATGGCATCACCTTTTGTGACATCACCAACTTTTCGTAGATTTTTTCATTCATTAATCAAATTAGCAAATTCAGTTTGAATTTTTTCTTTGGCTGTTTGGGCTAGGGTTAAATAGTCAGTTTCGTCTGCTACTGGTGGTGTTTTAGTTCAGCCACAAGGCCATCACATTTAATGGAACTGGGGTTGTTACTGTTAGTACGGTTAGTAAAGATAGTAGTTTTCTCATAAATTGTTCCCCTCTTTCTCAATATTAAAAGTACCACTTATTTAGTGAAACGTTCTACTATTATTATATATAATATATGTATATAAGTGTTAATTATACCTATTTCACCTATTAGGGCAAGTTACCATTGAATTGAATCTCTGCCAAATAAACTTTTTTTAAGAAAATTATAAGAATAAAAATTAAAAATTTCCCTTACTGTTACTATGAAAATAAGGGAAATCATGTGAGTTATTTAAAAATTAAAATTATTTATTGTTCTTCATTGTTATTTGCATTTTTTTTAATGTTCGAAAGAATTTCATCAATCTTTTTAACTTTAGTACTAGTTTCATCATATTTAAAACGGAGAATTGGTACTTTATATTTAGTACTAGTTTTAGCTAAGGTACTACGACAGAAACCTTTAGCATTTTCTAAAGCCGCACTTACTGCTTTGATATCAATGTTATCTAAATAAATAGTTCAATAAACAGTAGCATAACTGTTATCTTTAGTAATTTTAACATCAGTAATAGTAATATCTTTGAATAAAATATTGTTAGCTTGTGTTTTAAGAATAATATTTATTGCTTTTTTAAAAGCACTTGCTTGCTGTTCTAATTTTAATAAGGCCATGTTATTTCTCCAATACTTCCTCAACTAAGAATGATTCAATAATATCATTTTCTTTTAAGTCATTATAGTTTTTAATAGTAATTCCACATTGCGTTTCTTTTTTTGATTCTTTTAAATCATTTTTTTCATGTTTTAAAGTACTAATGTCACCAGTGTAAATAACAACATCATCACGAATAATATGAACTTTACTATTACGTTTAATTAATCCATCAATAACAACACAACCAGCAATTGTTCCTACTTTTGAGAAGTGAAAGGTTTGGATGACTCGTGCTTGGCCAAGAACTTTATTTTCAAATGTTGGTTCTAATAACCCTTTAGCTGCTAATTGTAGTTCTTCTGTTACTTTGTAAATAATGTTATGTAACCTAATTTCAACACCAACGTTTTCTGCTGCAGTGCGAACAACATTATTAGGACGAACATTGAAACCATAAACAATACTATTTGAAGTTTGTGCTAGTTTAATGTCAGACTCACTGATTCCGCCAACAGTGGCACGAATAAATTTAACAGTAATATCATTAACATTAATTTTTTGTACGGCTTGCACGATCGCTTGGACTGAACCTTGCGTGTCAGCACGGAGAATGACATTAATTTGTTTTAACTCGCCATTAGATGCATCTTGTACTAAATTGCCTAAAGTAATTTGACGATTTTTATGTGATGTATTTGTTTCTTGTGTTTTTCGTGCAAGCGCAACTCTTCGTGCTGTTTTATCATCATTAAAAACAATAAATGATTCGCCAGGACTAGGTGCAGTTTCAAAACCTAATACTTGGACAGGCATTGCTGGACCTGCTTTAGTAATTTCTTTTCCTAAATCATTGATTAATCGTTTAATTTTTCCTTTAACACTACCTGCCACGACAATGTCAGTTACTTTTAATGTTCCACCTTGTACTAATAATGTACAAATTGAACCAACATTTTTATCATGGTGTGACTCAATAACTGTCCCATTAGCAATCCGATTTGGGTTAGCTTTTAATTCTTTAAGTTCTGCAACTACTAGGATCGCTTCTAACAAGTCATCAATACCTTGATGCTTTAAGGCACTACCGTAAACAAAGATCGTATCACCACCTCACTCTTCACTAGTTAATCCACATACTGATAGTTCATTCATAATGCGGTCAGTGTTAACGGTAGCTTTATCCATTTTGTTAACAAAAACAATAATGGAAACGCCAGCTACTTTGGCATGGTCAATAGCTTCGCGGGTTTGGGGCATAACACCATCATCGGCTGCTACTACTAAGATGACAATATCTGTAATTTTAGAACCACGAGAGCGCATTTCCGTAAATGCTTCATGACCTGGTGTGTCAATAAACGTAATTAGTTTATTAGTTGCAGTTTTTACTTGATAAGCACCAATGTGTTGGGTAATACCACCGTGTTCTTTATGGGTAATTTTAGAATTACGAATGGTATCTAGTAGTGTTGTTTTACCGTGGTCAACGTGCCCCATAATCGTTACTACTGGTGGGCGTTCTATTAATTTTTTTGGGTCATTATCTAATTCAATATTTTCTAATAGGTTTTCATAAGTAATGACTTTGGTTTCTTCAAAGTCAAATCCTCACTCTAAACAAATTTCAGCCATGCTGTCTTTGTCCAATACTTTATTTTGATTAAATAGTTGACCTTTTTTCATGAAGTAGCGGATAATGTCGGTTACTGGACGGTTTAAACTTTTGGCAAATTCTGATATTGTTAGTGGTTCACTAAATAAGAATGTCCCTTTTTCGTTAATTCGTGATGTTTTTTGTTTTAATTGTTGGTTAATATTTTGTGTTTGTTGAGTTACTCGTTTTTTTGCCATGTGCATCTCGCCTTTCATTTGAGAAAATTAGTCTCAATTTTCTTGAATCTCTTTTATTAGTGCATCATAAAATTCGTTAGGAATTTTTGTTTTTAGTGCACGAGCTAATCCTTGATTTTTTTGCAATTGGGGAATTAAACCCAACCTGGGTTGGATGTAAGCACCACGACCAGCATGCTTACCAGAACTATCAATTAATAATGAACCGTCTTTGGTAACAACAATTCTAATTAGTTCGCGTTTTGGTAAAATAGTGTTAGTAATAACACATTTGCGCATCGGGATTTTTTTACGTTGGATTAATGGGTGATTTTCCATAAATTCCTCCTTTTATTTAATAGCGAATTTTATTATTTCAGTGCGTTTTCTTTTTTAGTTCTTTGATAAAATGATCGTATTCATTCTCTTTAATATTACCATTTCAAGTGAATTTAATATCGCTTTCTTGTGCTTGTTCTAATGAAGAAATATTAATGTTTCAGTGAGTAACTCCAGCTGCTAGTTTTGCTGCCATTCCATTTTTACCAATGGCTAATGATAACTGTTCAGTTGGTACGATGATATTAGCTTGTTTTGTTTGTTCATCAATAGTAATTGAAATAACTTTAGCAGGTGTTAAAGCATTAATAATATAAGTTTTAATATCAGGGCTTCAAGCAATAATATCAATCTTTTCACCACTTAACTCAGTAGTAACTAGTTTTGTTCGTTCTCCATTTTTACCAATACAAGCGCCGATTCCATCAATACTAGGGTCATGGCTTAAAATAGCAACCTTAGCACGAATACCAGGAATACGGGCAACATCTTTTATTTCAATTACGCCTTGAGCAATTTCTGGTACTTCTAATTCTAGTAAACAACGTAAGAAGTTAGGATGAGTTCTTGATGCTAAGATTTGACCATAGTTTTTATTTTTAATAATGTCTTCAACATAAAACTTAATGTGTTCGGTATTAACAATTGGTGTCTCTTTGGGCGGAATTTCATTAGGAATTTGGTTTTGACGTGGTAAAAAGGCATAAGCACGCCCAATTTTAATAAGCATGTATGTTTCTTCTCTGCTTTCAACAGTACCAATTAAAATATGGTCTTTTTTGTCAATGAATTCATCATAAATTGATGTTTTTTCAGCTTCCCGAATTGATTGTTTAACTACTTGAATAGCTTGAAAAATTGATAAACGCGAAAATTGATCAGTGGGGATTAGTTTGGTATATGTATCACCAATCGTTAAATCTGGATTTAACTTTTTAACAGTTGATAAAGCGATTTCAGTATCAATATCTTCCACCTTCGCTACTACTTTTAAATCTTGATAAATTTTAATTTCACCTTTTTGCAAAGCAATTTCAACACGGATATTTTCAAGCGTATCACTTTGACTTTGACGTTCATAAGCCTTAATTAACCCTTCCTTCAAAGCTTCGATAATGTCTTCTTCATTGATTTGTTTTTCTTCAGCAATTAAAGAAATTGCTGCTAAAATAATCTCATTGCGTTCTTTTTCGCTCATTTTATTCTCCTTAAGTTTTAATAAATAAATTATGATTTTATAATGTTTGAAATAGAGTTATTTCAAAATGTTCATATATTAACCCTGATAAAGAACATTAATATATTACATTAAAAATAATAAAGACAGCTTGTAGCTGTCTTGCTATAATTCTAATTCATAGATTATTATACAATAATCTTATTGACAAAACAATATTATCGAACAATAAAATTTATTATTTTACAGTAACTTTGAACATCTATAATTTAAAAAGAAAGACAAAATTATAAGTTTTTAATGACTTAGTCACTAAACTTTGTTATGATAAAATAGTGTTTATATATAGATGCAAATTAGAAAAACATAAGATTATAAGTAAACAAAGGTTGGTGGATAGTGTATATGTTTAAAAAAGATGGTGTTATTAGTTTAATTGACTATTTTAATATGACAATTATGGTTAATTATCTTAATTTGGAAAAAACCAAATCACAAAAGAAAATTGATCAAAAATTAAAATTTGAAATTGAAAATGTGATGTTGGATTTAAGAAGTTTATTTTTACAATTAGAAGACTTAGTAAAAACTATTAATACTAATCAAATCCAAATTATATTTAAAAATTTACTTAGTCAAGAAAAATTTGTACTATTTGAAGATATAATAAAAAATTAATTTAGGTCTAATAGACTTTTTAGTTCAGTTTCACTTAAGTTAGTAATTAGTTGTGCATCATCAGAACTATCAATTACAGAATTAATCATTGCTCGTTTTTTATCTTGAATGGTAATGATTTTTTCTTCAATTGTACCTTTGGTAATTAGTTTGATGACTTGGACAACTTTTTTTTGTCCAATGCGGTGTGCACGGTCAGTAGCTTGGTTTTCTGTTGATGGATTTCATCATGGATCAAAGTGAATCACAACATCAGCACTAGTTAAATTAAGACCAACTCCTCCTGCTTTCAAAGAGATTAAAAACACACTAATATTTTTATCATGATTAAATGCTTCCACCATCGCTAAACGTGATTGAGTTTTAGTACTGCCATCTAAATAAAGAAAATTAATATTTAATTTTTCACAAATGGGAGCAATATTTTTTAAAACACGAGTAAATTGCGAGAAAATTAAAATCTTATGACCTAAGCCAATTAATTCTGATAACATATCTTTTAAAGCATCAATTTTAGCACTTTCATTAGCATAGCCTTCATTTAAAATACTAGGGTCACAACAAATTTGACGTAACATTGTTAAGACAGCTAAAATTTTAATTTTGCTTTGATTAAAACCTTTAGTATCAATGGTAGCATCTAAATCCTTTTTGGCAGCACTCACATAGGCACTATACATTTTTTTCTGACGGTCAGTCATCTCAATAATAATTTTATTTTCAATTTTATCAGGCAACTCTAAAGTTACATCTTTTTTTAATCTTCGTAAAATAAAAGGTTGTACTTTATTGTTTAATTCTTTTAATAATAGTTTATCTTCATTTTTAACAATCGGTGTTTCATATTGTTTTTTAAATTTATGGTGTGATAATAAGAAACCAGGTAACACAAAATCAAAGATTGATCATAGTTCTGTTAAATTGTTTTCAATTGGTGTTCCTGTTAGGGCAAATCGAATCGGAGCATTAATATCTTTAGCGGCTTTGGCATTTAACGAAATCGGATTTTTAATGTGTTGGGCTTCATCAATAAAGCAATGAGAAAATGATAAAGATTCATATTCAGTAAAATCGCGTCGTAATAACGGATATGAAGTAATTAACACTTGGTAATTTTGAAAGGAAGATAAAATAACTTTTCTTGTTGTTTTGTCACCAGCAATAACAATAGTTTTTATGTGGGGAGCAAACTTATTGAATTCACTTTCTCAGTTGTAAATAATAGAAGCAGGACCAATAATTAATATCGGTTTCATGTTAGGATTATCTTCATATTCTTGAGCAATATAACTAATAGTTTGTAATGTTTTTCCAAGACCCATTTCATCAGCTAGAATTCCACCAAACCCAATTCCAGCTAAAGTTTTTAATCATTGATGACCTTTGATTTGATAATCACGTAATGTAGCATTAAGATTCGAATTAATGACAATTTTGTTTTGTGCAAAATTTTTAACTTTTTTAATAAAATCTTTAAAAAATTGGTCCTTTTTAACTGACACGCCTTTAAATGATTTTAGTTGTTGCTCTAAAAAGAAAGCATTAAATTTTGGTAATTTTAATTTACCAGGTGCCATTTCATTTAATGGGACATCAAACTTATCAACCAATTTAGCAAATTTTTGTAACGTTTTATTTTGCAAGTCAATAATCGCACCATCTTCTAATCGGTGATATTTATTAGTAGACTTCACGGCATTAAATATTGCTTGTAATTCTGCAGTAGGGATTTGCCCTAAGGCAAAATCAAATTCTAACAAACTGTTTTCTGGGTTTATCCTTACACCGCTAGTAACTAATTTAAATTCAATAAGACGGACTTTTTTAAAATTATCAGTATAATAAATGGTTGAATGTTTTTCTAACATTGGTAGAAACTGGTCTAGTAATTTCATAATATCATTAATATCACTTAAAAATAGTTGATTATTTTGTTTAACAAATGGTAGTAACTTGATAAAACTATAGTAGTTTTTTTCTTTATCATAATCACGGATTACGAGTTTTGTCGGGTGATTACGATTATTATCTATATCAAACAAGACACTATTGTAATTAAAAATTGGTTTTAAGATTACTGATTTTCCATCAAAATCAAAGAAACTTTCAATTACTAAATTGTTTTCAACATATTCTGGTAATTGTTCATCCATAGTAACAACATCTGTTTCTTGTTTTAAAACAGGAATAATATATTGAAATGCTTCTTGACTACCTTTTTCATCAAATAAAATTTCATTTTTATTTTGGAAACTCATGGTTTGTAAAATAAATCCACTACTATTACGATATTTATCTTGTAAAAATGAAATTTTATCGTTATTAAAAATGGCTTGTAGTTGATTTGTTAAAAATAAAGGATTAGTCTTTTCATTTTTAATTAGAATTTTATTATCTTGGAGTTTAACACTTAAATTAACTTGGTAGTGTTTTTCAGTGATGGGAACATTAGCATATAAAGTATCGTTTATTACTAAATCAATTCTTTCATTTTCCATAAGTTTAAAAAAACGTTCCGTTTGTAACGCTAACATATTAAAACAATTACTTCTATTTTTATGATAAACATAGTTAAAGTGAGTTATTTGGGCATGATTAAACAACTCTGTTTCTTCTTTTAAAAATTTTAATAATCTTAAAAATTTGTTACTGTATCGTTGCGATTCAGGAATTAAAGAAATACCATAAAGATTGGCAAAACGTCTTTCTTGCACAAATGTAGGTTTTTCTTTCATTAATAATTCCAAAAATTCATTAATATCTTTTACTTCTTTGAAGTTTTTAATTCCGACACTAAATTTTAATGTAGATTTGTTTTCATTAATAATTTCACATGTAATTTTACAATCAATGGTATCTGTTGCTGCAATTTTAAGCGATTGTTGCATTTTAAAAAAATTAAGTAAATTAGTAGTTAGTTGAAGAAAGCCACTTCATTGTAAAATATCTCCATTTGATTTATAAAAACAATAAAGTAAAGCACCAATAATATGTTTACAGTCAGCTCTATTAGTTAAAACATACATGCAATTGCACGTTACTTTTTCTAATTCAACTTTATTATTAAAATATAAAAAACTAATTCCAACTTTATACTCTTCATTACTTTGTGAAGCTAAACAGGAAAAAATAAAAATCAATTGCTTTTTTTCATCGCTAATATTAACTATTTCTTTTTTAAGTAATGTTAAATAATTGTTTCTATATATGTTTTGACCACGAAAAAATATTGTACTTGGCGCTATTTGTTTAATAAATTCAATATTAAAACTTGACATTTTATTTCTTTTTGCTCCTTCAATTTAGTTAAAAGTTTATTATATATTATACCTAAAAGTATATTTTTAAAATATAGGAAAACTAGATATTTTTAAATTAATTCCTGTGTTCCAAAATGAGATATTATTATTGTGATCTTAATCTAAATTGTGGGTCATTAGGGGAGTAGGCATTAAAACTTTATCTTCAATTAGATGATTATGTTCACAAGTTAATGATTTAAATGTAGCTGTATCAAGAACACAAACAACATTTATTACAATTGGTAATCATTTATTCGCTGAAAAACAACCATTATTAAAGATTATTTATGATAATGTTCATCTTCATAACTCAGAAGAATATTTAAAAATGATTGAGACACATTAGTAAAAAAAATAATTTTAAAAATGCTATAATTTGATAGTATATAACTATCGTAAGCGCAAAGTATGTTTCACATCTTTTTGCGTTTTTTTATTTTTAAAACGAATTATGAATTAAGATAAGAAAAAAGAGAACCTAACGGTTCTCCATAATCGATGTGAGATTTTGTTACCCACCACCGGTTAACTTACATTAACCTATAACATAAATATTATTACATATTTATTTTAAATTGCAAGTAGGAAACCTGATTATTTTTTATTAATTATTATTAAACCATTATTTATGAAAGGAAGAATAAAATAATTAAATTTCAAAAAAATGAGTATCTATAAATTGTTAAGAAATCCCAAGTTAGATCATGAATTTGGCAGACCTGCTATTTTTTTTAGATTTTTTAGGACAAGAATCATTAGTATGATTTGGAACATCATTGAAAAATGAAAGTAATGAAATTCCGTTAATTATTAAAATTAACGGTGTTAATACCTATTTTTACAATAAAGGCATAATGAAAGTGCCAACCATGAAATTAGTTGGTAAATGAAGGAATAACAATATTCAAAAAATTATTAACTTAACTAATAAAGAGCAACAAAAATTAATTACTAAATTCAGTACCTTAACCTTACAACCAAACCCCTATTTAACCATTAATGAGTTAAAAGAAAATAACTAAAACTTAATAATTAAAACCAATAACATTCTTAAACTCTTAGATAACTATGATCTTAAAATCAAAACCTTAAAAACGAAAGTTGAAAAACTAGAAAAGCAAATTAAAAAGGAGCAACTAACCCATGGATAATAACCTAATTCCTAAATCATTAAAGCAATCACACAGACTGAATAAAGTTGTTTACGGATAGGAATATATTAATAACTATCTATTTTTATTCCCTTAAACATATATGCGCCCCAATTTAACTCATAAACAAGTAATAGATTGCAAGAAATACTTATTTAACTCTCTTATCTGTAAAAATAATTATTCTATCAGTCTAATAAAAAAGTTTGTAATTTCTATTAACAGTATGTATAATCTAGATTAATAATTTAAAGGAGACTGATAAAATATGTCATTAGAAATGCAAAACAGTTTTTGAAATTGTTCTTTGATTTTAAAATTAACAGTTGTTGTTACAGCAGCATGATTAGTAGGTACTCTAGGAGGTTTCCTTTTATATGCTAATATTGATTGATACTATAAACCTGAAAAAGAGAACATTCAATCAATGAAAAATGCTCTTATGATTAGTGGTTGTACTATTGCAACTGTAGGTGTATTACCAGGATTAGGTTTGAATTGTCTTAGTAAAAAAATATATTTGAAAGATGATAGTTCTAATTTTAATGCTAGTGATATTAATAATTTCGAAAATCCTGCAAATAGTAAAAACGTGAAAGGTGCTAGTAAAATATTTGTGATTTAAAGTGCACCCCAACAAATACTAGCCAAAATTAAAAAGAAGTCTAATGAAGCAATTCCCTTGTATGTTTAAAAATTGATTTCATTCTTATTTAAATTAATTTTATTTTAAATGCAATAATCGTAAAAAAAATCAATGTTTAAAATTCTATTAGTTAAATACTTGCTAAAAGTGGTAAAAATATATCAAAAAAGGATAATATCATTATAATAAAAGTTGTGTTATTATTACAGTAATTACTAACATCTTACATGAAACGAGGAAAATAACTATGAATCAATTGTTAACAAGTTTGCCATTGCATATTAATGATGGAACAATCAAAACCTTTAATGATTATAAAAAAGAAAAAGGATATGTTATCTTTTTTTATCCCAAAGCATTAACTCCTGGTTGTACTTTAGAAGCAGTAAAATATAGTGAATACTATCAAACTTTTGTTGATTTAGGATACCAACTTATTGGTATTTCTCGTGATAAAGTTAAAAAGCAAAATGATTTTAGTTGTAAATATGACATACCTTTTCCATTAGTTAGCGATACAGATAGTGCATTATGTAATCACTTTAAAGTTTTAAAAAATAAAAAAATGTTTAATAATACCTTTTTAGCAATTAGTCGTTCTACTTTTATTGTTAATAATGATTTAGAAATTATAAAAGAGTTTCTAAATGTTAAACCAACAGAACATATTAAAGCAGTTTTAGAATACATTAAAGATAAGAAATAATATTTTTTTCCTTTTCTAATTCAGGTATATAAAAGCATCATTACTATAAAAGTAATGATGCTTTAAATTTAAATAATTAACTTATCAATAATGGTTTTTAATAATGGTTGCTTCTGGTAATTCTGATTTACGCTTTAAAGCAATACAAGTATCTTTTAATAAGATTTCTTCAGCATTTGTTACAAGCGGCTCATTTTTTAAAACTACACAGAGATATCCACATTGTCAAAACGTTGGTAATTTAAGAATTACGGTTTTAATATTACTAACAAGAATAATATTATCACGCTTTTTTTCAAACTAAATGTTGTTAAACCTTTATGATTCATAGTAATTTGTTGGTCATTAATAGTAATATACGTTTTACCATATTGGTTTTCAAATCATCAAGTTTTTTCATTATTGTTCATAATTTTTAAACATCTTTTTCTTTAGAAACTTTAGTTGGTGGTTTGGTTTTAATTCCAACCTTATTCAAAATTTTAATCATTGAAGTTTTATATAGACCTTGTTTTTGTAATAGTAATGATGTGTAAATAATTGATTGAGCAACCATCCCTACAACAATGGCAATGATGTATCATAAAATTCCAATGTAACTACCAACAGTATCAGTTACACCACCAAATAAGGCAATAATAAATGAACCTCAGACCCCAACATGACCAACAACTCCAAAGATAAATGCTAATGCCCCTTGCAATAGCGCTTTCCACTACGTTAGCAACAATAGTTCTTCAAGTATCTCTCGCTGCAAATGGAATAACAGATTCAGAGATTCCCATAAAGCCTAGTAATCAAGCATTTCACCCCAATGATTGTTTCTTGTTTACTAAATAATTTACGACCAAATACGGTTGAAGTTAAAGCACAACCTAGTGGTGCAATTGGAATAGCTGCAGCGACAGGGTTTTCTCCCATTAATTGGCCCCCCATATCAAATCCAACCATGGCTCCTAAAATAATCCTACTAAGAAACCAATGCTTGGATGGATTCCCATTCAACTTAATCCATAGTCTAATGCTCCCATTACATATCCGAATGGTGCTGCTGATAAGAAAGCAGTCGGAATAGCAATAATAGCTGTACAGAAGACAGGAATAATAATAATTGGCATAATTGGTAATAATCATTTTGGTACTTTTCATGAGTTAACAAATCTAACTAGATAACCAGATAATAATCCTCCATATAATGCTCCAAATAGCGTTCATGATACATTGGCATTACCTTGGAATGCATGATGAGCATCAATCGGTTTACTATCAGTAAGATTTAATGCGCCATTGAAATCTCACCACATACCAGTAGTTGGACTTACTAGTAAGAATGTCACAATCATGGCTGGTGCAATGCCTGGTCTTCCCGCAATTGAATAAGCAATGTATGCTCCCATAATCGGAATCATTAACGTAAAACCAATCCCTGCTATATTATTAATAATCATTAATACATGCATAAAGGTTGTTGGATGGACACTTAATGCAATTGAACCATCTGTTTGGGCTTTAATAATTCAAGCAATTTGGTTTTCTCAACTATTCTGGAAAGCAAAGTTATTACCATAAGTGCCTTTCGCAATCCCGCTAACAATCGCAAAAATTAATCCGGCAAACACAACAAAGGGAATAATAAATGATACTCCACTTAGTAAATGTTTTAAGATTGCTGGTTTTCCTTTAGACGCATTTAAGATAAAGTCACCACTATCAGTAGCATTAGCAACTCCATATGTTTGACCTTTTGCTAAAGCATCAGCAATTGTTTGTTTAGCACTTTTAACAACTGGTCTTGTGCCACAAGAGTAAGTTTTTTTACCAACAAAGCGATCTAGTTCAATAGCAACATCGGTTGCTAAGATAACAACATCAGCTTCATTGATTTCTTGTTCTGAAAGTACAAATTCAGGCCCTTTTTGGCCTTGACACTCGATATGTACTTGATAGCCTAGTTCTTTTCCTGCGTTTTCTAAAAGTTCTTTGCACATATAAGTATGGACTACTCCAGTTGTACAAGACGAAACTCCAACAATTTTTTTGGTTGGTATTTTTAATAAAGTGGTATTTTCGTTGTTAGTAGTAATGTCATTAATAATTGTAATAAGTTCTTCAGCATTGGTTGCTGTTTTAAGTTTGTGACGGAATTGGTCATTGGCTAGTTTAGTAGCAAGGGCACTTAGTACATCTAAATGTAAAGAACCTGCTTGTGCCTCTGGAATAATTAAAGCAATAATAATGTTTGTTATTAATTAGCCATCAATTGCTTTTCAATCAACGCCATTATTAGTGCGTAATATTAAGATTGCCGGAGTTTTAATTGATTTTATTCGTGCATGCGGAATGGCAATTCCATCTTCAAACCCAGTTGTTGATTCTTGTTCACGAGCAAGAAATGCTTGTATTAATTCTTCACTGTTTGTGATGTAGTCTAATGATAACGCTAAATCAGCAATTTTTTTTAATGCTGATTTTTGTGTTTTAACCTTATCATCGAAAACAATATGTGAAGATTTTAATAAGTCATTGTTTATTTTCAAATTCATCTTCCTTTCCTATGTTATTTTATCTCCTTTTTTATAAAAAGTAGGAATTTTTTATTTATTTGAAAAATATTTTTTAGGTTTTGGATTTCTTTATGTGTAATTGAGATTTTATCACATAAATTGCAAGCAAATGCTATTGATTTTAGTACACCTATAAATGATATTTATTGATTTAATTAGCACATTTAACACTATATGTATACAAATATATATAATAAGAGTAGAATGTTTCACTAAATAAGTGGTACTTTCAATATAGAGAGAAAGAGGGAAACAATTTATGAGAAAACTACTATCTTTACTAACGGTATTAACCCTTACCACCCCAGTTCCATTAAATGTGATGGCCTGTGGCTGAAATAAAACACCACCAGTAGTTGATGAAACTGACTATTTAACACTAGCAGCAACTGCCAAAGAAAAAATTATTAATTCTAATTTTTTAAGACAAATTTCAGATCATGTTATGACAGGAATGCAATTACGTATTTTTGATAATGGTCCTAATATTTTTAATTCCAATAATAAATCAGAAGTAATTAGTGCTTTAAAAAAACATGGAGAATCAGGTATGAATGTTCAAAATCAAACTTTTGAAAGATATTTAGATTCATGACAATCTAAATCTTTAATACCTGCTCAGGATTTATCTAGTGTTAGTTTAACATCAGAGTATAAAATTAATGCTTGAAGTTATGATAACTTAACTTTATTACCAATTACTATCCCGACAGTAATTGTAGAAAATCAAAGCAGAATAAAGAAAATTGATGATGTTGCTGACAAATATGCTACTATTTTTATGAATAACGGAACTTTGAGCCGTAAGTTATTTATAGCTGATAACGGAAGTTTTAGATTAACAATGAATAAAACTGAGTTTGAAAACTATAAAAATAATAATAATACTTTTGGTGATGTTATTAGTTATGCTAATGATAAAATTAAAAAACTTGCTATTAATGAAAATGTTTTAACTACCAATGATTTTTTTCAAACTTATAATACATATGCTGGTGGTAAATCATGTTGATGTAAATTTTACAAATCAAATTTTAAATCAACATTTGAAAGGTGAAAATGCTTTTAAAATTTATTTAGAAAGTAACATTTTTCGATTTAATTTAGATATTAATGGTTATGATTATGAAACATGAAGTAGAAATAATATTTCTATTATTCAAGGTAATGATGATTCAGTTTGACCTGCTTAATTATTAGTAATATGCTTTAGTTTTGTAGAAAAGCATGATGAAAAGTTGTCTCTATAAACTGTCAACACCTATAATAAAGCTTTACCATAATTATCACAATAGTGACTTTTATGTGTCTACTTTATTATAGGTGTTTATGTTTATTTAGGAAAGATCTCTATTTTAAAATATCTTAGCTGCAGCTTTAATTTTAACATCATACTTATCAATTAATTGCTCAGGTGTTAAATCACTTTCTGGCTTAACTTTCGTTCCTGCTACTAATATTGGTGCTACTACTTTGGCTCCAACAAAGTTTCAAGTACCACGCAAATATTCAGTATGATTTCCTCAAGGATATCAACCAAAAGGGGCACCTTGTGTTGTTAAAATTTGTACTTTTAGGTTATCTAATAAACCAATGGCATCACCTTTTTTTTGGTATTTATAAGAGAAGGTTTTGTTAGGTACTAGGATATGGTCTAAGTAAGTTTTTCCAATAGGACTAATATTAAAATTAATCATAGGTGAAACAAAAATTACTTTTTGAACACTTTTTAATTGGTTAATATAAAAATCTGAATCGTCCTTATTGAAATACTCGTTAAAGTTGTGAGTATTAATATTTTTCTTACTCATGGCTATTTCATTTAAATCTAATTCAATAATTTCATCTTCTGGATGGAATTCACAGTAGTATTTAACAAAATGATTAACTAGTGCTATTGAATATGATTTTTCTTTGGTAATTGGTGATGATTTGATTACTAATACTTTGTTTGACATTATTTTCATTACCTCCTAGTGTTTTTATAATTATGATTTTATCATTTTTAATAGTTTTTTTGTATTTAATAAAAAGTACTAAAACATACCTAATATGAAATTTCAATATATTTATTTTCAGATTTTTCTCCATACATGCCAAAAATAACAAATAAATATCAATGAATTCTTGGGTATTTTTCGTTATGTGGTACAATTTTAATTGTATGTAGGATTAAAAAAGGAGCAAGAAAATGGAAGAAAAATCATCAACAAAAATCAAAAAATTCTAAGTGCTTTCTTAGAACTTCAAGAAGAATATGTATTAACTATTAATGATAGTAATGAAAAACTAGCAGTTGCGAACAATATTAATAAAATTAAAATTATTTGGAATTTTATGATTTTTTTATTATTACTTTCAAAAAACTGCTAACACAAAAAAACTTTGACTTTATTAAGAATGTTAAACATTAATTTACTATTTAATTATGATATTTATCACAAATAAATAATTTTTTTAACAATTATAGGAAATATTTATTATAATTTAAATGATGCTAATTAAACACAAAATATGAGGAGTGAATTAAATGTTAAAATTAAAAGGCATTGGTGCTAGTAATGGTATTGCCTTAGCTAAAGCTTTAGTTTTAAAACATGAAGTAATTAAAACTAGTGATAAAAAAGTTAACGAAAAACAAGTAGCTAATGAAATTAAGAAATTTCATGCTGCTTTAGAGGCTGCAGGCAAAGATATTGAAGTTTTAATTCAAAAAACAACAGCAACTATGGGTGCTAATAAAGCTGCTGTTTTTGAAGCCCATCTTAGTGTCACAACCGATCCTGAATTAGTAGAAGGTGTAGAGGAACTAATTAAATCAGAAATGTTTAATGCAGTACGTGCTACTGAAATTGTTGCTAATAAAACTATTACTACTTTACAAGGAATGGATGATGACTACTTCCGTGAACGTGTTGGGGATGTCATTGACGTTCGTGATCGTATTTTAAGAAAAATCTTAAATATCAAAACTGTAGATTTAACAGCTATTAAAGAAGAAATAATTATCGTTAGTCATGATTTAACTCCATCAGAAACTAGTCAGTTAAACCCAAAATTTGTCAAAGGATTCTTATGTGATATTGGCGGTAGAACATCACATGCAGCAATTATGGCACGTAGTATCGGCATTCCTGCTGTTCTTGGTTTACAAGACGTTACTGCTAAAATAAAAGATAATCAAATTTGTGCCTTAGATGGTAGCGAGGGAAACGTTGAAATTAACTTGGATGCTAGTGAAAAAAATAAATGGATTGCTAAACAAACAGCATGAGTTAAACTACAAACAGAATTACTAGTATTTAAAGGAAAAAAAACTGTAACTAAAGATAATCATGAAGTAAAATTAGAAGCTAATATTGGTTCACCGAAAGATATGGATAAAGTATTAGAATTTGATGCCCAAGGTGTGGGATTATTTAGAACTGAATTCTTATATATGGAAAGTAATGATTTTCCTACTGAAGAATTTCAATTTGAACAATATAAAGCCGTATTAGAAAAAACAAAAAATCAAATTGTTATTAGGACTTTAGATATTGGTGGTGACAAAGAATTATCCTATTTAGATTTACCAAAAGAAATGAATCCATTCCTTGGTTATCGTGCTATTCGTTTATGTTTAGATCGTAAAGATATTTTTAAAACTCAATTACGTGCTTTACTGCGTGCCTCTGTTTTTGGCAAATTAGCAATTATGTTTCCTATGATTGCCACAGTTGAAGAATTTAAAGCAGCCAAGGCATTAACTTTAGAATGTAAAGATGAATTAAAAAAAGCTAAGATTGCTGTTAGCGATGATATTAAAATTGGAATGATGATTGAAATTCCTGTTGCTGCTATTAATGCCGAAACATTTGCTAAATACGCTGATTTCTTTTCAATTGGCACAAATGATTTAATTCAATATAGTATTGCTGCTGACCGTATGTCAGAAAAAGTGTCATATTTGTACCAACCATATCACCCTGCTATTTTACGTTTAATTAAAATGACAATTGATGGTGGACATAAACATAATCGTCCTGTTGCCATGTGTGGCGAAATGGCAGGTGACCAAATTGCTGTACCATTATTAGTGGGATTAGGATTAGACGAATTCTCAATGTCAGCATCTAGTGTTTTAGAAACAAGAAAAATTATTAGTACTTTAAATAAAAAGGATATGGAGCAATTGCTTGCCAAAGCCTTAGAATGTGAAACTAACGATGAAGTTAAATCATTAGTTGAAAAGACGTTAAAAATAAAATAAAGGATATTATAAAATGTATTGAAATTTTCAAGCAGTAGCAACACCACAAACTACAACAACTGTTGGGTTCATTGTATGAATAACTTCATCAATAGTGCTAGGAATTATTTTTTTAGGTATTCACTTATGATGAAGTAAACAGCCAAATAATCAAAAGTATTTGAAGATTAGCAAAGAAGAAGGTATTTTAGTATTCATTAAACGTAAAATTTTTTTAATGATTGCCTTTATGTTTTTAGTTTCGCTAATAAGTGCCATTATGTCACTAATTAGTTGATTAAATTAATAAAAGTTATGCTAGAATTATAAGGTATACATATATTGTAATTAAAGAGGAGAATAAAAATGTGAAAATTATTTTCAAAAAATACAGGTAAAAGTAAGAAATTAAAAATCTATGCCCCAGTTTCTGGAAAAATTATTAATCTTAGTGAAGTACAAGATCCTGTTTTTGCCCAAGAAATGTTAGGAACTGGTTTTGCCATTATTCCTCATTATAAAGAAAAAGCAGGAATTAGTTTCGTTGCGCCCTTTAGCGGAGTTTTAGCAACTGTTTTCAATACAGGGCATGCCTATGGAATTAAAGATGATACCACTGGTGTTGAATGTTTAGTTCATATTGGAATTGATACAGTTGAATTAGCAGGTAAAGGTTTTGACATCAAAGTTAAACAAGGTAATAGAATTAACAAAAATGATGTTATGGTGATTGCAAATTTACAAGAAATCAAAGAAAAAGGTAAAAAAGAAGTTGTTACACCAATTGTGTTTACTACTGAAACAATGTTAGACTATAAAGTTAACGTGTTAGTTAAAGGTGAAATAACACAAGGACAATTAGTTGCTGAGATTGTTAAAAAATAATAATTTTAATAAAGAATAAATGCATCTAGGTAATTCTTAGATGCATTTTAAAAAAACTTTTTTAATTAAATATACCTGAATTGCTTTAGTTTGAATAAAATATTAATTAATTTGATAAAATATTAATAAGCAATTTTATTCTTGTGCTATTTTTGGAGGTTATTAAACTATTATGGATAATTTTTGGCAACAGTATTGATGAACAGTAGTCATTAGTATTTTAGCAGTCTTACTATTAATTTATATTATTTATCGCATTTATCAAATTTTTCATATCGACTATTACTGAGAACGTAATCTCCATTTTCCCCAATGAAGTAATGAGGGAATCATAACTCGTGATAATTATTTTTTACATACTGAATTTAAGTTTGTTAATAGTAGCAAATATATTATTATTGGTGTTCATGGAATGGGTGCTTCATTAACTGATTTTAAAACATCAGCTAAATATTTTACTAAAAATGGCATTTCTTTTTTAAGTTTTGATCAACGTGGTTTTGGAGAAAATGAAAAATGAAAATATCACACATTAGGGACAACTATTAATGACATTAAAGATATTATTAGTGTTTTAAATGAACGTTATCCTGATAAAAAGATTATTTTAATGGGTGAGTCTTTAGGTTCAGCTTTAACAGCATTAGCTGCTAAGAAATTAACTAAAATGATTGATGGTGTGGTACTAACTAATTTTGTTACTAAAAAACAAGTATTTAAATTAAAACCTTCATTGATTTGTCAATCATTATTAGGTTTTATATTTCATAAACATCATAATTTACCTCTTACTTTTGAAATGGAAGAAATATCAACTAATCCTAAATATATTAAAAATGGTAAAATGCGGGCAATGACTAATATGAAGTTCACTTTGTTATTCTCCTTACAAGCTCAGAAGTTAAGTAAAAATGTTCCTAAAAATCTTAATAGTGCTAAATGTCCGGTGTTAATTGTACAATCAGGTCAAGATGCCTTTGCTGATTTCAATAAGATTGAAATCAATAATAAACATTGACGAGATGGAATTACTTATAATTTTTATGAAAATGGAAAACATGCTATTTTAAATGAACCTAATATTACAGAAATCTTAGATGATGTTAAGAAATGAATTGATTCTTTGAATATTTAAAATTAAAACCTGTTAGTTATTGAAACTAACAGGTTTTAAAATAAAAGATACTTTTTAACTTAAGAAATAGTTAAAAAATCAGTTTCACTTGTTGTGGGATTAAGAACAATACTTATGTTATCATAAATTGCACCCAAGTTTACTACATAATTAGTAGGAAAAATTTTCAACATTATTACCAGTTTTGTCTATCACATATGATTTATATTCTCCATTAGTATTTACTGAAAACATTAAATAGCCCTCACTTACTACGACAACTGGTGTTCGATAGTCATAAAGATTGATAGGCAAATTATTAATTTTAATTTGAGTATAATTTAATTCATTTGTTATAGGTTCTTGGCTAATTAAATAAGATTCATCATAGTTAAAAACGATACCAAGATTATTGCTACAAAAATCAAATTCTCCTGAGTGTTTTAAAACAGAAAAAGTACCATCAATATTTATTTGGTATGATGATGTTTCGCTAGTAGCAATAATAGTTTTACTATTTAAAAAATCAAGACCGGTACTTTTAAAATCTAATAACTTTAAAGTTACATAATTATTATTACTAACTCAGTAGGTTTTTAAATCAGCTGTTGTTAATACACCTTTTTGATCATTAAACATTTTAATATTAGTAAAGATAATATCATCAAATTCTTGGATTTGTTTGTTATTAACAATATCATAAATAATTGTGATATCTTTTTTTTCTTTTGAAAGTATTTTTTCACTTGTAATAGCAACTAGATTATCACTAATTTTCTTTGCACTAAGAATTGTAATATTTAATTTGCTAACATCTGTTTTTTCATTATTAATAGTTAATAAAAATCCATTATAATATCCATCAGTAATCATAACATGAGTGCTATCAATTACTTGAACATTTTTAATATTTACATTTTTTAAAGCATCAAAGCTATTTAAATCAATAAATTTATAGTCCTTATTAACTAAAAAGAATTGAAGTGGCGAAGTAACAGTTTTACCACCAGTAATAATAATGTAATTATTATTACTAACTTCAGCAAAAGTAGTTGGATTAGGAGTAGGATTGTATAAATTAGTATCTTTAATTTCACCTTTGGGATTAATAAAAAAGAGTTTATTAGTTTTTTTGCTCCTTAATAATACTAGTTGTACTATTTCAAAATGTGATATTTTCGATATTTTTCTTAGTTTTAGTAAATTTTCATGTTAGATTTGATACGGTTTTTGTTGTATTGGTAGGTGTTACTTGATGATTATTAATAGTTGGTAGTACAGTTCCGATTAAAGAAGTTGTAGCAATTAATGTCAATAATGATTTCATAAGTTTGTTCCTTTCCAAATACTAAAATTAGTATTTGTAGTAATTATATAATAAAATAAGTGTTATTTAATAAAAAACCTAAAATTCAATAAAATCAAATTTTAGGTTGTATTGATATCTTTTTCTACAAAATTACAGTGGAAATCGTAAAAAATTATCCCATAATTCCTGCTTCATATAAATGTTTAAAGTGGCCTTCTTTAACTTTCAACTCATCAAAAGTACCAATTTGAACTAAACCTTTCCCTTTTTCTAATACTAAGATTTTATCAACAGTTTTAATAGTTGATAAACGGTGAGCAATAACAATACTTGTACGACCAATCATCAATTTATTAAATTGAGTTTGGATTTCTTTTTCAACAATGTTATCAAGGGCACTTGTGGCTTCATCTAAGATTAGTAATTCGGGATTTTTTAAAAAGATTCGGGCAATGGCAACTCTTTGTTTTTGACCACCTGATAAATTAATCCCACGTTCTCCTAAAATGGTGTTATAACCATTAGGTAGTTCTTGAACATAGTCGTGAAGATTAGCCTTCGCGGCTGCTGCTTTGATTTCATCTAATGTTGCACCTTGCTTTGTATAACTAATGTTTTCAGCAAAGGTACCATATAAAATTTGTGGATCTTGTTCAATATAACCAATGTGGTGTAAATATTGTGTTAAGTCAACATCACGTAAATCAGTATCTTTATTAATTAAAATTCGACCTTGGGCTGGATCATAATAACGTAATAGTAATTTTGAGATAGTCGTTTTACCAACTCCTGTGGCACCAACTATGGCATAACTTTTTCCTTTTTCAAATGTGAAGTTAAAGTTTTCTAAGATTCATGCTTCTTTATCATCATAACGGAAGTTAACATTTTCAAAAACAATATCATTAGTAATTTCATTAACTGCTAAAGCATTATCTTTAGTTTTAATTTTTGGTTCAACGTCTAAAATTTCGTTAACTCGTATAATTGAAGTTGATGTTTTAGCAAGGTTCCCAAGTAAGACAATACTTTGAATAACTGGGAAAATTAAAGTATTAACAGCTAAGATAAAAGCAATTAGAGTTGTGGGTTGTAACATTCCTTTATTAACAAAGATAAATCCTGCTACTAATCCAACAATATTAATACCTGTTAGTAAGGTAATTAGTAATGCTCTCGTAAAACTATCAAAGGTAATAGTTTTCTTAGCAGCTTGGTAGTATTTAAGATGTTCATTAACAAATCTTTCATTCTCTGTTTTTTCAGTAGCATTACTTTTAATTAAGGTAATGGTACTTAAACGGTCGGTAATATCAGCATTAACATCAGTATATACTTTTCGTCATTTGTAGTTTAAGTAACGAATAATTTGGACATTTAATATTGACACTACTAAGATTAATAAAACAATTCCTAAAACAATTAATGATAACTGTCAATTTAAAGAGAAGATAACATAAATTGAACCAAAGAAGGTAACAACAGAACTAAGAATAGTTAAGGGAATTGATTGCATGTTTTCACCAATCACACCTGTATCACTAATAAGTTTAGTTAGAGTATCGCCAATTTTACGGTCTTCATAATATGACATATCTAATTCTAATAAATGTTTTAAAACTTTATTACGATATTCAATTTCTACTTTAACACCAATCATACTTCCTGTTAAATTACGAACATACATAAATAATCCCGAACCAATTTGTAAGCTAATAAGAATATACGCTAAATTTAAAATGTTATTTCAATTACTAAAACCATCAGGTACTGCTAAAAAATTATTGGTAATTTTAGGAATGATTACTGATACTGCCGCTGATGCTACAGTTGCTATCATGGCAACAATATAAAGGATTGGATACTTTTTAAAATATTTAAAAACAGTTAGCATGAAACCACTTTTTTTAATACGTAGTTCATTAAAACCTGATATTCCTTTTTTTAATTTAGCACGTTTTTTATTGGGTGTTGTTTGGTTATCATTAAAATTGTTATTGTCAACTTTATTTTCTGGTTGCACATTAATCTCATCAGACTTTATCAGTTTGGATTTTTTGTTAGTTTTTTCTGCCATCATTGTTACTCCTTAGTGATTCATGATTCATAAATTGTTAAAAAGTTTTTATTTAGTGGTTGATGTTTTGCTTCCAAATTGGTTTTTAAGGTTTTTAAATAAAATTTAAAGGCTAAAGTTAAATCTTTAAATGCCAGTGTTCGTAATTGTTCGACATAAGGTGATGTTCGTTCGATAGAAATTTTATCAGCTAATAACACTATTAAATCTAATTTTGTCATCATAATAGCACCCATAGTATGTTTAGCAATCGCGAGAATGATTGCCTCATTAGTGACTAGATAATGGTTTTTTAAATATAATGCTGCTACATAACCGTGTCAAACTGGAAACGGTTCTTGTAGGATATCTTTATTATGTTTCGTTAAATACCTTGTCATTTTGCCTTTACTTCACTGTTTACAAAGATCATGATAATTACCAGCAATTTGGGCATGAATAGGATTAATATTATAGTGAATAGCCAATTTTCGTGCCATTTCACCAACATTAAGACAATGTTGTGTTCGTTTCTCATCTAAATTAAATTGCAACCTAGTATTATTGTATAATAAATTATTATTAATATAATTATTTACCCTACTATCAAGTTGATTTATGACTTCGCCACTTCTGATTTTGGCAGAACTAATGTCACTACTTGGACTGACAACTAAGTTACGACATTGATATTTTTTCATTAAATCTAACGTTTTCCGAAAATGGGGGCGATTAACAACAACAATTTTTACTAAATTAATTAATTGGTCAATGCCTTGCCACTGGTTTAAAGTGTATAAATTATCAGAACCAATGATAAAATAGAATTTATAGTCACAATAAGTGTTAGTAAAATAAGTAACGGTATTAATAGTACAACTAGGTTCACTATTTGTCAATTCATATTCGTTAAGTTTTAATCATGGATAATCTTTAATGACTAAGTTAATCATTGCTACTCGTTGTTCACTAGTTGCACTAACACTATCTTTTAAGGGATTTTGGTTGGTTGGTAAAATTCATACTTCATCTAATTGCAGTTTTTGATAAGCAGTTTTGATAATATTTAAATGCTGATTGTGAAACGGGTCAAAGGTACCACCCAAAATACCAATTTTTTTCATGTTATTTTTCCCCTAATGCTAATAAGATGTCTTTATTATATTGTTTAGTTCTAATCATTTTGATTTCATGTAAGTATGGTGATTGGTCATTAATTCAGGGCGTTTCTAAAATCTTAATTTTGTTAATTAACTTAGGATGATAAATGATATTAACTAAAGTTTCAAAACCTAAATAACCCATTCCTAAATTGGCATGTCGGTCTTTACGACTACCAAGTGGGTTTTTAGAGTCATTAATGTGCATAACAAATAATTTTTCTAAACCAATTAGATGATCAAACTCATTTATAACTTCATCTAAATTATTATTTAAATCATAACCAGCATCAGATAAATGACAAGTGTCTCAACAAACACCAATTAAGTTAGGTTGTTTAACATTATTAATAATATATTGTAATTGTTCAAAATTAATTCCTACTTCGCTACCTTTACCTGACATCGTTTCTAAAGCAATCTTTAAAGTTTGATTAGGTAAACAAGCAGCGTCTAGTCCTTTCACAATTTGATCTAAAGCAACTTGGGGTAGTGCTCCCACAGCAGCGCCTGGATGTAAAACTAAGGTTTTAATACCAATGTCTTGGCAACGTATAATCTCGGTACGTAAAAAATCAACTGCCAATTGAAAAGTACTAGGTTTGACACTATTACCTAAGTTAATAATATATGGGGCATGAACAATAACATTGTCAATACTAATATTATTAGTTTTTAACGTTTGTTGAAATTCAGTAATGAATAAATCTTTGGTTGGTTTACGAATGGTATTTTGTGGTGCCCCTGTATAAATCATAAAAGCATTGGCACCATAACTAAGTGCTTCTTGGAGTGAATTGAGTAAATATTTAGGTGCTTTCATTGCGACATGGCAACCAATAATTAAATCTTTTGCTTCCATTAATTTATCCAACTTTCGTTATTTAGATTCTTCAAATAATTTTTTTCTACGGGCAATAGCTTCCGTTTTTTTGATTTTTTTAATTGATGCTTTAATGTGCTGGCGTCTAGTTGCTTTTTTAACTGCTTCTAAATCACGGTTTAATTTTTTCTTGTAGCCAGGCGTGACTTTTTTGTTAGCTTTAAATTTATTAATAATGTATTGTTCTGCTTTGTTAGGTTGATTTTTTTTACCTTTGCGAACAATAGTTTCACTAGTAATTTCTGCTACTAATTTATTATCTTTAATTTTATAATATTCTAAAGGAACATGTAAGTTTTTTAATTTATGGAGCGCGGAGTTATCACTTTTGTCATAAAAGACATAAGAAATACCAGAGTATTTACCACGTCCAGTTCTTCCAGCACGGTGAAAATAGTACTCCATATTATTAGTTGGTAATTGTAAAGAAATAACATGTGATACTCCTTCAATATCAATTCCTCTGGCAGCAATGTCAGAACAAATAACGTATTGATAATCAAAGTTTTTAATACGCTTAAAAGTTTGTGTTCGTTCACGGGCTGGTAATCCACCATGTAAGATTGCTACTTTTTTATCTAGTTTAATTAAAATATCACCAATGGTCTTAATTTCATCTTTATTGTTAACAAAGATTAAGCATAAATATGGCTCAAACATCGACAGTAAAGATGGTAATTGTTTTTTAACATCTTGATGGTGAAGATTAATAAAAACATGACGAATTTGTTGAGCTTGATTGGCAATAGTAATCGTTGTTGTATTAGTCATATATTTTTTTAATCAACTAGCAAGTTGTGGTAAAATCGTTGCTGAAAAAGTCATGATTTGTACTTGTTGGTGCATTTTAGAAATTAAAAAGTCTAAATCATCCATGAAACCCATTTCAAAGAGCATATCACATTCATCAATTACTAAAATCTTAGTAGTAGTAATTGCTAACATATTTAATTCATATAATTTTTTTAATCTAGTTGGCGTACCAATAACAATTTGAGGTTGATTATGTATTAAATTATTACTTTGACGGTTAATATCTTTTCCGCCAACTAAACACGCAATAGTAATATCTTGGTCTTTCATTAACGCTTTACAAAAGTTAAATGTTTGTTGGGCAAGTTCTCTGGTTGGGGCAATAATAACCGCTTGGGTAGTTTTAATGGTAGTATCACATTTATTTAAAATCGGAATTAAAAAAGTGTGGGTTTTACCACTTCCAGTTGGACTTTGAATAATTAAGTTTTGATTATTTAGTGCAAGTGGAATAATTTCTGTTTGTACTTGTGTGGGGGTGATAATTTTTTCTTTTTGTAAATTATCAATTAATCATGGTTGTAAATTGAATTGTTGAAATGACATTGGTTCACCTTTTTCTTTAATACTAATATTTTATCTTATTTTTGAGCTAAAAATGTAAAAATTTTTAAAAACAAATTTCTGATTCCTAAAATGAAATTTTATTATTGTATTTTAAATTAGGTTATTGGTGGAACATTAAATCAATACCTTCTTTTGTAGTTTTATAACCTTCATATGGTAGTTATTCTTGTGCTAAGGATGCAAATCAATTTTTAGTTTAATAGTGTTATTCAACTTAGAGACACTCCTCTCTAAGCGCATTTAACACTTATATATAATAAATAGTAGAGTGTTTCACTAAATAAGTGGTGCTTTCAATACGAAAAAGAAAAAAGGTAAGAAAATATGAGAAAACTACTATCTTTATTAACCCTATTAATACTGACAATGCAGTAACTACTAAATGTCATAACCTGTGGTACAACTAACACGCCACCTGAAACAGACCAAACTGACTATTTAACATTAAAAATCAAAGCAATATTTAGTTTATTGGACATACGCTCCTAATGACATGTCAGTTTTCAAAATCTTTTATTTAGCAATTGAATCAATGACAAAAAATGAACAATGCTAATTCAAAATTGAAATGAAGCAATCGCTCATTTTATGATAAAATTTGAAGATAAAATTAATCTTAATTAGTAATTTTATAAAATTAACTTACACAGTTAATTGGAAAGCCTAATTTTATTAATGCTTAACTCTTAAGATTCACGCTACAATATAATTGTAGCTTATTCAAGTTATCTCATAGAGAAAGAAATATTTTTTTGTTTTGACATTATTTTTTCGCGATCTTTTTGTTTTTCTGCTTCTTGAACTTTTTGTGCTAATTTTGCAACATTATTAGTATCTCCACTGTTGTAAGAAGCACGTTCAGGTTGTTTAAAAGAGCATTCTTTGATAGATGCCGTTTGAGTCATTGGTGGAAGTTATTTTTTATTACTAAGTTTATTTGTTTGTTTTTGATTATAATCACAATTAGATGATGTAGATGGACTATTTATTGAAAATTCATTAACGCTTATTTCTTCTAATCTATCAACTTTAATTTCCGATAGTTTTTGTAATTCATTTGCTTGCTTTTCAAATTTTGCTATTACTGCTTGTGAACAATTATCGCTAGCACGATAAATTTCTAATGGTGTCTTACCTTCTGCATTTTTACATTTAACATCAGCTCCATGCTCAAGTAAAAATAAAATTTTTTCATCAGTTCCGTTAGAACACATTTTATGCAAAGCAGTTTCTTGGTTTTTGTCGGCAAAATTAACATCAAATCCTCTTTCCATTAATTCCTTTGCTAATGTTAAATAGTTATTACGTAAAGCCAACTCCAATCGTGAACCTTCCTGTGGACTTGGCCCGTATACGTCTGCTCCTAATTCTAGTAGTGTCATGCATATTTTTCATCTTTAAGGAGCATATTTATACTAATTAGAGTAAAGGGCAAAAATACACTAAAAAGTATATATATGCCCCTTATTTAGTTTTTTTAATTTTCTTTTTGTTGTAATTGTCCTTTTTGTTTAACCAAAGCAATATCTAATATACAACTTGGACAATAATATTCTTTAGTATATAAATTTTGTAAAACTTTCTTAGGACAAATAACTTGGTCACAAAGTTTACACATATACATTGCTAAATGAAAAGGTTGTTGACAAGCACAATTATTAATTTTTGACATAAATTTAATCCTTTAAATAATTATTTAAAATTACCCTATAATAAATAACTATTTAGTTTTTAAATTATGTATGTCAATAATTTTTGCTTCTCATGTTATTTCAACATCATAATAGGAACCAAGACTTAAATTCATTTTTGCAATTTTAGTAAATAATTCACTATCATGTAAAACTCATTTATCCTTAGATTTTTCACCAGTTGATATTTTAATACCTTTATCAGTAATATAAAAAGGCGAAAAAGTAAGTACATCATATTTTTTGGACTTACCACTTTTCTCATCTTTAATTACTTCATTACTTCTAATTTTTGTCAATTGACATAAAAAATAAAATTTACAACAAAAAAACGCAAAAACATAAAGCCTACTTGCAGGTAAAAACTTTACGTATTTGCTATTAACCATTATATATATACAAGTATTTTTCTAATATTTTTTAAATCCATTTATTAATTTGTTTATACATTTTATTTTTTAATAAAAACATATATTTTACTTTTTTCATTTTTTTAATATATTTTTGACTACTATAATTTTTATACAAATCAATTATATTATTATCTTCAATAAAAATTTCTCATTTAATAAAAATATTATCTAATTCTTCTGAATATTTAAACTTAGTATTAAAATCAGAATATTTTATAAATTCTCTTAAAATATTAATCAATCTAGTTTGTATAAATTCTGAGTCTTCAATATATTTAACAACATAATATTTTTGAAAATATTTTTCTTTAAGTTTTTTTTCAAACTTACTTCATAACTTTCTATATTCATCATCTAATATATTTGTAAATGGATTTAAGTCTTTCCAAAAACATACAACTAAAAATTTTCTATTTTTAATTTGCTTTTTTATATGTGCAATTATTATTTCATTATCTTTAAATATTTTTAATAATTCATTTGCATAAGAATTTGCTATATAATCTAATTGCTCAATTTTAAAATATATTTCTTTACTTTTTATATAATAATTTACCAAAAATATTTTATTTTTAAATCAATTAGTAATAACAGAAAAAAGTATTCCAACTAAACTAGATATAAAAGCACCAATAATTAAATAAAAAACAGACTTCATTATAATATAATTTTACTTTCTTACAAATTATTTTTCAAAAATAAAAATTAAATAAAAATTTAATTTATTTTTAGATTATTATTTTATCATTAATAAATAGATTTTAATATACTTTCCAAAAATTAAATATATTAAATAGTTCATAAAATTCTTATGTTTTTTTCAAAAATTAATTATTTTATTACTTAATATAATATAAGTTTTATTTTTTAAAAATTGCTTAATGTAAAATTCTTGGTACACGTTTAATTGCATTCCTGAATCTAATACTATCAATTGAGACATATTCATCATAATCTTTAAAATTATCACCAAAAACAGTAGTATCAAAACTACCACCAAAAAGTATAGTACGACCTAAATTATCAATTTTCTTTTTGAAAAATTGTGTATGTAAAACATTAACAGAAGCGTCAACTAAACGCTGATATAACATTACCTTCTGACCTTTAACCACTTTTGGATTAGAACAATTACGAGAAAAAGCATAAGCACGTACACCTAAATCATATTGATTTAAAGATTTAACATCATTTTGAACCTTAGTAACATATTTTGCTAAATATTTAACTATATTTTCATTAGTACCTTTTTGAACAACTCTTACATCATTAAAACCAAATGGTCATCACTGTGGTAACATACTTTTATGTATTTTTCTATTAAATAAAATATGAAAATGAATAGCACCACGTTTTTGATATTCATAAACATACATATACTTTAATTTACCTAAATACTTAGAACGCTTAGGGTCATTTCACCAACGCTTTAAGCGTTTAAAGAATATAGCAATATCATGTTTTGCTTTATTAATATCTTGCATGTTATCTCAATAAGTTAAAGTAACAAAACTTAAAACTTTTGCATTATAAAAATTATGATAAGCTTTATGTATTAATTTTGTTTTAGTACGAATAGTAGAATTACGTAACTTTTTATCATTAATACCTAAATTTTTAATACCAATTTCATTACGTTTATTATTTAATATAGCACTCATAGGTAAAATTATATTTTTAACATAAGCACCATAATAAACTTTTTTAATATAAAAATTCTCTTGAACACACATTAAAACACCTGCAAGTATTTTTTTTATTTTATATACTTTAATAACAAAATAATCATAACACAAAAAACAAAATAATTAATAAATTATCTTACGGTGAATTGTGTTACTTAATTGAATTGTGTTACTTAATTAAAAAGTAAACACTTATTTTGTTATTTAAAATAATAACTATTTTTTACCATTATCTTTATCATGCTTACTTTTTTTATCAAGTTTTCGTAATACTTTTTGGTAAAAATAATGAAGCCGATGTTCACGACTTTGATAACGTTTATACATTAAATTGTTAATTCAAATATAAAAATATTGTAATCCAAAACACAAACCAAACACCACAACCACTGCTGCAGCAGCCATTAATCATCCATTTGCTCCATTGGAATAATCAAAAAAGAAATATGGATATCACGTGTCACATGGTGGATGGGGAAGAATATCACCTCTAGCAATACTTTCCATATAGTCTAAATAACGTAAATGACCACGAATTAAAATCACTATACAATAAATAGCTGGATAAAGCACAATTAATCATAAATAAATTTTATGTTGTTTCTTTAAACTAACAAAATTTTGACCACAAGTTAAGACAAAACTAGTAATCATGGTGATGGGCATAATCAAATGTAAAATAACAGTTGATATTCAATTAGAAAAACTATACTGTTTCGGGTCTTGTTCTGCTGTAAAGATTCCTAACCAGAACACTAACATGGTAATAGTAATATAAACTGTTACAGCTAATCGCGTTTGAAAACTAGGTTTCGTTCCCCGAAAATGAGCATCAAATAAATATAAACAAAAATATATTACAACCATATAATTACTTTCAGTTGTAAAATAAGAATAATAACTTCCTACTCGCTCACTAAAACCTAAATCTTTAAACTTTTCCATAGGAAAATAAATTGCAGAAATCAAATCAATAATTAAAAATAAAATCAACATAATTAGTGCTGACAGACGCATGTAAAAATTGGCTTTATTACTTAATTTATACATAATACACCTACACTTCTAAAATAGTTGCTACTATAATTCTAACATTAATTGACTATTTTCATCTAAATGTTCTAATACACCTATTGTTAACAATAATTGATAGTTAGTTTTAGTAAGTCCTGTTCGTAATTGTAAATCATTTTTAGAAGTTATGGGTTTTTCATTACGAGCGTTAATAATAGAATTAGCCACAATTTCTCCTAAGCCATCTAAAGCAATGAATGGCGGTAAAATTTGTTTTTCACCATCAATGGTTATTACTTGAAAACTTTTTGCTGCTGAGTGTTCAATACTAATATTACTAAATTTAATATTACGAGCATGCATCTCCAACGCCACTTCTAATAATGGAATAAGTTCTCGTTCTTTACTAGTAATAGCGGTTTTTTGATTAGTACTATTTTTTAATTGTTCATTAATATTTTTTAATTTATTGGTAATAGCACCAATTCCTTGCAACATCGTTTCAATATCAAAACCATCACATCTTGTTGTAAAGTAAGTAGCGTAATATTCATGAGGATAATAAACTTTGTATCAAGATACTCGTCATGCCATTAAGACATAAGCTGTAGCATGAGCTTTCGGGAACATGTATTTAATCTTTTTACAAGATTGGATGTATCAATTAGGCACTTTCATTTGTTGCATAACAGTTTCATATTCTGGTTTTACACCTTTACCTTTTCGCACATCTTCCATAATACTAAAGGCCATTTCGGCAGGTAAACCTTGATATACTAGGTAAGTCATAATGTCATCACGACAGCCAATTACATCTTTTAATTTTAATCCCTGCTTACTAATTAATTCATCGGCATTATTTAATCAGACATCAGTTCCATGTGAAAGCCCAGAAATTTGGACTAATTCAGCAAATGATGTTGGTAACGTATCACTTAGCATTTTACGAACAAAACTAGTACCAAATTCAGGAATTCCGATCGCTCCTGTTATTTCACCAAGCAAATCGTGTTTAGTAATATTTAATGCACTTAAATTAGAAAATAATGATAGTACTTTTGTATCTTGATTAGGAATCGTTTTCGGGTTAATTCCTGTTAAGTTTTCTAACATTTTTAAAGCTGTGGGATCAACATGGCCCAAAATATCTAGTTTTAATAAATTATCATGAATGGCGTCAAAATCAAAATGGGTAGTTTTTCAAGTCGAACTAGTATCATCAGCTGGATAATTAATCGGCGTAAAATCGGTAATATCATATGCTTTTGGTAAGACAATAATTCCTCCTGGGTGTTGACCAGTCGTTCTTTTGATTCCAACACAACCTTGACTTAACATTTCGATTTTTGCTGTGCGCATATCCGTTTGGCCAATTTTTTCAGCATAGGCTTTAACATAACCAAACGCAGTTTTATTAGCAATGGTGGAAATAGTTCCAGCACGGAAGACAAAGTTTTCACCAAACATTTCTTTTGTAAAATCATGAGCTTGCATTTGGTATTCACCTGAAAAGTTTAAATCGATATCAGGAGTTTTATCGCCATCAAATCCTAAAAAGGTTTCAAAGGGAATATCATGACCATCACTAATCATGTTGACATTACACTTTAAACAAACTTGAAATGGTAAATCATAACCACATTTCACAGCACCATTACTAATGAATTGACTGGCTTTACATTGTGGACATAAATAATGTGGTTGTAAGGGATTAACTTCCGTAATATTAGCAAAGGTTGCTACTAATGAAGAACCAACCGAACCACGCGACCCCACTAAATAACCATCATGCAAAGACTTTGCTACTAACTTATGGGCAATTCAATAAACCACAGCAAAACCATGCGTAATAATAGCATTTAATTCACGTGTTAAACGTTTTTCAACAATGGTTGGCAGCGGATTACCATATCTTTTTCACGCTTCTTCATAACAAAGGTTACGTAATTTTTGATCAACATTATCAATGGTTGGTGTAAATAAACCATCTTTAATCGGTTTAACCATGGTAAATTGATTGCTTAATTGTTGGGTATTGTTAATAACAATATCATTAATTAAATTGGGATTATCTAAAAAACTAAATTCTTTTAACATTTGACTTGTCGTGCGAACATATTGGTCAGGGTATGAAGTAACTTTACCTCGTCGATCATATAATGGATGAAATACTCCTCCAATCCCTTTACTATTAATAATAACATCACGATACATTTTTTCATGAGGATGTAAATAATGAGCATCACTAGTGGCAATAACTAATTTATTTAGTTTCATGGCATTATCAATAATTTTTTTAATAATATCATGGAGTTGTTCTTGGGTAATATTACCCATTTGTACTAAGTTTTGGTAAACCGAAGGTGGTTGAACTTCAATGAAATCAAATCATTGCATAATCGCTCCTAATTGTTCATCACTTTTATTCATAGCAGTTTCAAAAACAGCACCATTAACACAACTACTACCAATTAATAAGTCTTTTCGTAAATAATCAATCGCTTTAGTAACAATCTTAGGAGATTTATAAAAATATTGCGTGTGTGATAATGAAACTAATTGATAAAGACTTTTTAAACCAGTTTGATTTTTAGCAAAGACAGTAATATGTTCACCGCGAAGTTTGTTGTTAATATCAGAAGAAATTAACTTATTAACATCACTTAATAATAAACAATTAAATTCATCACGCAATTGTTTTAACATTTTACCAAAAACTTGTGCTAACACATTAGCATCATAGTCAGCCCTATGGGCAGTATCGTCATCATATTTAATACCATAAACGCGACAAATCGCACCTAAACGATAATATTTTAATTGCGCTTGCATAACACGTGATAATTGCAAAGTATCGATCACTGGATTAGTTAATAAAGGAAGATTATGGTTTTTCATGGCAACTTGTAAAAATCCAAAATCAAAATTAGCATTATGGGCAACAATCGTACGATTACCAATTAATTCGACAATGGTTGGTAACACTGTTGCTAGTTCTGGTTTATCTTTTAGCATGGCATTAGTAATATTAGTAAATTCAGTAATGTGTTCTGGTACTAACGTGCGAGGTTTAATGAGAATCGTATCTTGTTTAATAACTACATTATTTTTCATAATTACATATCCTAATTCAATAATTTCATGAAAGTTAACAGATAGTCCGGTTGTTTCTAAGTCAAGTACTATGTATTCAAGGTTTGCTATTTGTTCATTGATAACATTTTTGACAATACTAATATTGTTAGGAATCAAATCCATTTCCACACCATACATAACTTTTAAATTAGGATATTTTTTAGCAGCACTAGCAATATCAGGGTAGGCTTGAACGTTTAAGTGGTCAGTAAAACCAATGGCTTGATGACCTCATTTGACAATTTGATGAATATAATCTTGTGCCGAAGTAATTCCATCCATAGCACTCATTTTGGTGTGGGTATGAAATTCAATTCGTTTTGAAACAGCATCATCATTAACAACAATATTTAATGATTGGTCAACAATAACATCATCAATCCATAAAACTTGTTCTTTACTAAAGTTATCATAACGACTATTGGCTGAAACTTTAATTCAATCATCAACTTTGATACTATCTAATTTTGCATCAGGTTGGTCGCTACTAATAAATGATTTACAAGTAATAGCATCAGTATAATCAGTAATCGAAAATGAATAAAATCATTTTTGAGTTTTAGTTAAGAATTTATTAATTTTAAAAACTTTACCTGTCACAATGATGTTGGGTTCATCGTTAAGAATATCTTTAATTTGGTGCGTGTAATTAGTAATTTCTAAGTTCACTTTGGATTTTTTACGATAAGCACCATACGTTTGTTTTGGTGGAGTAATAGTATTAGTTATTGGTTTTGATTTTAAAGCCTCTGTTATTTTTTGGACTTGTGCTTTTGCTTCACTTTCGTAACTAGAAAATGGTTGTTGATTTGGATTAATCACAGTTTTGATTTGTAAACTAAGAAAACCATATTGATGAAAGTAACTAATAAATTGTGTTAATTCATTTTTAATTAATTTTTCTTCAACACTATTGTGAATAGTAATAGTAATCATGTTATTAATGCAATTAAGGGCAGATGTCGGTAATGAGTAGTAAATACCAGCTAATAAATGGAGTTTGTAGGTTTTAATATATTCAAAATATGTTAAAACTAATTGTTCATTAAAATTGTTATTAACAGTAAAGTAAATATTAAGATTAGGTACTCCTAATTGTTTGAAGTGTTGTTCAAAGCGTTTTAGGGTAGTAATTGGTAAGAAGTTAGGTAAATTAATAGTGATGTTGGCTTGTTGATTATGATGAAAATATTGGACACTATGGACAGTGGCGTTAGTAAAATCATTATCAAAATCGTCAAATCCTATTTCATGGAAAAGTTTTTGTAAATCTTGGTTCATTGGTTTTATGTTTCCTTTCATCATAATTAGTGGGTTAATTATATCGTATTTTTTGGATTAAGATGTTTTGTTTCTAAGATTAACATATAATTATCATTTTTATTAACATATTTTATAATATCATTTGTTAAAGATTTTATTTCTTTACTCATTTCTGAATTTTTTTTGAATGAGAGCTTTGTATTTTTTGGTTAAATTAAGCTAGTTTTTAAATCTTTCATTTCTTTTTCTAAATTAGTTACTTTATTTCCTTGTTGTTTATACATTTTTATATTTTGAATGATTTTTTCAAAAGGTTTACTATTGTTTTCAATTTTTATCTTTTTCATATCAAAGTTAATAATTTCTGAAAAATCAATGGTTTTATGATAAATAAATCTTATATATTGTTTCTTACCATTAATTACAAAAATAATTGCACTTTTACATGTTTTGGATAAGAGTTAATAACAAAACCAGGTCTTATTTTCTGTTTACCATGCTCAATCTTTTGTCATTAAATTGTTAATTAACATATTATCATCACTTTTATTAAAAGAATATATCTTTAATCGTAGTAACAACAAAGATAATTAAAAATAGTAAGGCTCCTGCTATTGTAACAATGGTTTTATATTTAGTATTAAGTTTTTTTCTAGAGGCAGCTTCTACTGCGTTCTCAACAAATTTATAACCATCCAGTGGTGGGATTGGTAACATATTTAATAAAAACAAGTTAGAAGAAAGTAAGGCAGCTCAGCGAAAATAAGTACTTGCCCCTTGGGTTGCTGACAAGTCAGGATTTAAAAAACTATTTGTTGATTTAACAATACCGACAGGTCCAGATATATTTTGTCAGTGGAAAGTAACTAGCTGACCTAGAGCTTGTAATAAACTATAACTATCTTTAAACGCATCGACAATACCTTCAGTAAAAACAGAACCTGAACTTAAATGATAACTACGTTGACTAACACCAATAAACAAGACACCTTTTTGGTATTCTGGTTTAAAGGTAACAACTTTAATTTTATCAAAAGTAATTTGATAATCGTGAATAGTATCATTGTACTTTTTATTATAACTATTCAATCATTTTTGTAAATCATAATAAGACTTAATATCCGTAGCAGATTTAGAAGCACCAGTATTATAAATATGAGTAATCTCAGAACTACTTAAAATAGGCATAGTTGGATTATCTTTATTATATTTTTCCACATCCTCATATAATGGTCCTGTGTTAGCATAAGTTGGTGGTAAATTAGGATCATATTTGTAAGGATAAATCCCGTACCCAACCATAAGTAAAACAAATGCTAATAATAAGTTCATAATGGCCCCAGCACTAATAAAAGCCGCTTTTTTACCACGATGAAGATTTTCCATCATTCGTTTAGGTTCAACAACTTCTTCTTCACGACCTTTAGGAGCATCAGCAATTTCCGATGCTACTGATACATAACCACCTAACGGTAATAGACGCAATGTATAACGGGTTTCTTTTTTACCCCATTGGAAAATCTTGGGACCCATACCAATGGCAAATTCATAAACATACGCACCAGATAATTTAGCAATTACAAAGTGAGCAAATTCATGGAGGGTAATTAAAAATAATATTGTAAATAAACCAATTAAAATGGCTAAAAAGATATACATAACTTCATCCTTAAATATTTTTTATTAATTATTAAATGACACTTGAAAACAATAGTGCCACAATAAATCCGGCAATCGCAACAGCAGAAAATGAATCTAAACGATCTAACAATCCACCATGACCAGGAAATATATTAGAAAAATCTTTAACATCATAATTACGTTTTAAGTATGAAAACAATAAATCGCCCATTTGACTAATCAGTGATAAGATAAAAACTACAGCAACATAAGCAATATAAATTGGTGCTTTACCAATTGAACCTTCATAGAAAGGTAACGGATTGTAATTACTTGTTTGTAAGAAAATAATAACTGTCACCATACTTAATACCATAGCAACTCCTAGTCCAGTAGCAGCACCTTCTCAAGTTTTATTGGGTGAAACACGGGGGGCTAACTTAGTTTTACCATAAATAACACCACCAATAAAAGCACCAATATCATTCGACATGACGATCACAAATAAGAATAATAATGTTGGTCAACCTAATTTTTGAACAGAATTAATTTGTGATAACATCAAAAAGTTAACAGATTTAAACGCTAATACTAAATAAACAACTCATAAAAACACAAATAACACATCACCTAATTGAAAGGTTTTAGCGCGATAAGCAATTAAAAGAAAAATAGCAATAAATCCAAATAACACTACCATTGACATTCATGTTTCAAATCATAAATGATTATAAAGATATGGACCAAAGGTTTCTTTACCAATCGGAAATCAGAGAAAGATAATTCCCATCGTAATAACTAATAATTTTAAGGCTAGTGGTCACTTTGCTGCTTGTCTTAAATTAATGATTTCTCACAAACATCCAATTAAGATTAAAGTATTAATCGCCATGAACGTATATGCAGACCATAATGGTTTGACACCAAATATTGGTTCTAAATACACAGCACCAATAAACATCCACACTGATGCGGCCATAATTAGCACAATACTAGTAATAATTCGTTGTTGATACTTTTTAAAAAACCATGAATTATCTTTTAATATCTTTTTATCTTCATTTTGTATTGAAGAAATTGCTTTTGCTTTCACAATTTTAACCCCCTAATTCACCTCTTATTTAAATTTTCATTAGTTCAGTAATTTTATCTTTTTCTACTTTCATTAATTCAGTAATTTTAATATCAGTTAATTTTTGAATTCTTTCTTCACCTTTTTTATTTTGGTCTTCTGGTAACTCTTGTTTTTTGAGACTATGAATAGCATCACGTCTAACATTACGAACTTTAATTTTGTATTCTTCAGTAATTTTTGCTAAATCTTTCACTAGACTCTTACGGATTTCTTCTGTTAATTGGGGGAAAATTAAACGAACAGCATCAGCTTCAGTTTTAATTTGTAAGCGTAAATCAGCAGCAGTAATAGCTTCGGTAATAGACTTAACTAAACTACGATCATGAGGACGTACTACTAATTGATGCGCACCTTCTACATTAATACGAGCATTATGACTTAGACGATCCATACTCCCATAACATCTAATATTAATGGCATATAAAATTGCTGGATTTGCTCTTCCTGTTCTAATTTTATTAATTTCTTGTTTGTAATGTGAAATTACATTATCCATTTCTTTTGTTGTTGTTAAAACAATAACTTCCATTGGTTACCTCCAGTTACTTGATTAGTATTATGTTTTTAAATCAAACTATAAAAATTATATAATATTTTTTTACAAAACCAATGAAAATTATTATAAACTACAAAAAAAGCAGAATTATTTTATAACTCTGCTACCACGATTTATGACTGTTGTTCTATTGTTTAAATCAACAAGCATTAAAATACCTCCAATAATACCTAGTAATGCCCCAAAAATAATTCCTAAAATTGCTAAAGTCATTTTTTGTTCTTCAGTTGCTTGGCCTTTATTTACTTTTAAGTATAAATTGAAACCAGGAATGGTTCAAAATAATGGAATAATAAAAATTGATTCAAAAATAAAAACAATGAGAATTAAAATGCTCCCTGCTTTTGTCATAAATATACTACCTGCTTTCATTGTTGTTAAATTAAGTAACTTTTTTATATGATATCATTTTTACATGATTTCTGCAATAAGTTATTCAATCATTAATATTAATTGGTTGGTCAATTTTAACTAAGCTAAGATGACAGTCTAAGAACTTAAAGACATCTTGAAGTTTTCTGCATTTTAAAAGTTGTTCTTCTGGACTTAAAGTACTAATGTTAAATCCTTTAATTTCAATGGCAGTAATGTATCACTTTAAACCACCTTCTAAACGTTCGCTTTCAATAAAATTATTAACTAGTTTGGCATAGGGCATGAGAAAACTAGTATTACTAGTTTTGCTACTTTGATGAAAATTTTTTTTCTTGGTACGAAAACGGAATACTCAAATTAAAATTTGGTAAATTTTCAAATTGTAACGGTTATTAGTAACTAGGGTTAAAGATAATAAGGTGAAAATAGTAATCGCTGTCATGACACGATAAAGTAGGAGAATCATAACTAATCCTACTGTTGTTAGGACAGCAACTAGAAAATAGGCAATTGCTAATCCTAAGTCATAGAAGGTAAAATTTTTGAAAATAATAACATGTTGTTGGTTTAAGAATTTGGGGATTAGGTTATTGTCCATGGGTTAACTGCTCATTTTTAATTTGTTTTTCTAGTTTTTCAACTTTCGTTTCTAAGATTTTGATTTTAAGATCGTAGTTATCTAATAGTTTAAAAATGTTGTTGGTTTTAATTATTAAGTCTTCGTTATTCTCTCTTAACTCATTAATGGTTAGATAGAGATTTGGTTGTAAGGTTAAAGTACTAAATTTAGCAATTAATTGTTTTTGTTGTAAGTCTGACAACATAATAATTTTGTTAGTATTACGATTTCTTCATTTATCAACTAATTTCTTAGTATTCACTTTTGTTAAACCTTTATTATAAAAATAGGTATTAACCGTTATTAATTTTAATAGTAAGTGGTTTTTCACTAAGTTCTGATTTGATTGATGTACCAAATCATACTAATGATTCGTTGCCGAAAAAATCTAAAAATATTGCAGGTCGGCCAAACTCATGATCTAACTCCTTAGTTCTTAAAAGTTTATAAATGTACATTTTTTAAAAATTTATCATTTTATATGTTCCTTTCATAATTAGGGTCTAATCATAATTAATAAAAAATCATCAAGTTTCCTACTTGTAATTTAAATTAAATGTGTAATAATATTATTGTTATTGGTTAATGAAAGTTAACCGGTGGGTAACCAAATCTCACTTAGATTATGGAGAACCGTTAGGTTCTCTTTTTTCTTATCTTAATTGATAATTCGTTTTAAAAACAAAAAAACGCAAAAAGATGTGAAACATGTTTTTGCGTTTACGATAGTTATATACTATTAAATTATAGCATTTTATAGTCAATAATTTTGAATATTTAGTCTTATGAATGGATGAGAACCACAAGGGTTCTCTTTTATTTTGTCAGGGAAATTTTGCCACCTAAAAAGGCACAAATTTCCCTGACTTCCCTTTTAATCTACCACTTAAAAGAAAACAGGTTAAGGAGTTGGGACAATCACTCATTTTATCCGGTCTACACCGGATAAAATGAGTGATTGTCCCAACTCGATATTTTGTTGTACCTAAATTTGACCATACACATTCAAAAAAGGAGGTGTTAACCGTACTTTTTGGTGTGTCCAAATTTGTGGCAAGCAACAAAAAACTCGGAAACCGAGTTTAGAATAATTATTTTTTTATAGCTAAAGTAATTATTGCAGCAACTAATCCAGCAACAGCTAATAATGTAGTAAAAATAGGAACTAATCATTTATAATTTCTTGTTCATGGATTGCTATTTAAAATTTCTAAACCTTTTTCTGTTAATTGTGAGTTAACTTCACAATATTTTATATGAATTATATGATTGCCTTTAAAAAGTAATTCTTTTACTAAATCATCTGAACTATGCTGATTTCCTTTAATAAGGAAATAAAGGATTATTATTGTTTATTTCTTTGTTCAAAATATCTTTATCATTTCAAAAACAAAATCCTTCAACATTTTCAAAAGATAAATAATTATTTAGGATATAATCAGTAGAAAAGATTATAGGCAAATTATTTCAGTCTTGAACAAGTTTTTTTGAGTTGATGATAACTTTAAACTTGCATATACCTGCTTCAGTTTGAATTTCTTTTAAGTTTGGAACTTTTTCATCTAAAATATTTAATTCATTAGGAAAAGTTGTAAGAATAGTTTTTTTAAATAAAGCAATTTTTGAACTGTTAATATTTTTAGTATCAATTTTTTTTAAAGTATCTTTTAGTTCTTTTATTTTTCATTTTAATATACCTTCTATTTCAATTTAATATTTATAATTCAATGTCTAATTGATGCTTGATTAAAAATTTTTCTTTATCATTCTTATCAGATTTTTCATCTGTATCAGTATCAATTCAATAAAATACTTTATCATCAATAAATTCTATTAAGATTCAAATTCGTAAAACTTTATTTTTTGTAAAATTTTCAGCATATAAATTTAAAGGTTTTTTACTTCTATAATCTAGTGATATACTTTTAATGTTATTTTCATTTTAAATTTTAATATAATTTGTAGTATATTTTCTTAACCATATTGTAATTATTATACAAACAAAAAATCAGAATTACTCTGATTGATTGAAAATATTTAATTTATTTTTGATGTTGGTTAATTTACTCCTTAAATTACCTAACATTAACCGTTCTTCAGTAGTTAAGGTTTCAACATCACTTTGTTCTAGTTCTAATTGATGAATTTGGTCTCTAATCAGTGCTTCATCTTGTTGCAATTGTTCTTGATTTTCACTATACAGTTCTAAATTGTTATTTTGTAAATCCAGTAACTCTTGGATTTCAAAGATGTATTTTTTTTAATTTAACTTGAAAGTCATACTTAATTAAATCAAAGAAATGGTCTTGGTAAAAATCAATAACATTAACTTTTCTTTTATCAATGGGGTTATAAGTTCTTAAATTAAAACTAGGACAATTATAAGCATATTCAATATTCATTGGCACTAAAAACATTGGCTTTATATAATTGTGAGACAAACAATGAACCAATAATATGGCGATTAGTTTTTCATCGGGAATGATTAAAAATAGAGCTTTGGGTTTTTCGGTAAACTTAAATAAGTCAATGTCATTATTACAAGTAATGTTTTGTACTCCTAACTCTTCAAAGATTTTAAGAGCAGGACCAATATTTGAGAATGCTCCTTGTCGTGTTTGTTCAACTGAATTAACTACTGGCGCAGCTGTGATAAAGGCTTTACTCGTTGGTTTAACTAACCCAAGGTTAGTAAATCACTTTACTAAATTTTCTTGATTGGCAAGTAAGAACGCGACTGTTGTTAAGTTAATTCGTGCTAATGGTAAATCATTGACATCAAGGATTTCTAATAGTGCACATATAACCCCAGCAGTCATACGTCCTGCATTTTGTGTTCACATCGGATTATCAGATTTGGGAATGGGAAATAAGGTATGAATTTGTCATTTACTGAAAAAGAAATTCAAGCATTAATCCAAAGAGAATCGTTATTAAATAAAAAAGAAAGTGAATACACAGTAGAAAGAGCAGACGAGTTACTAAGCGATTCAAAAAAATGTTGTGATAAGATTGAGGTATTAAAAAATAATTAGGAAAATTTTTCTTCTGTAGAATACATTAATAATAATTTAGTAACTAATGAAGGAGTACCATCAAAAAAATTTAACCAACTAATCCTTGAAATGTCTGATTTAGAAGTTTGCAACAGTGAATTCCCAGAACCACTAGTTCCTAAGAGTAAAAAACCCTCTAAGGAGACTCTGTGTTATCATAATTATCTTTAATTTATAACAAAGTAATGATAATCTACCATTATCCCAATTTAAATTACAATTCACGAAAGTGGTTAAGTCCAAAGTTCATCAGCAAGTAGTTATTATGTAAAAGGAAAAGGTATTAATTGCTCAGTAGTAATGAGTTTTTCTAAATAAAAAGTGAAAGTTTGGACAAAGGAGAGAGGCTTTCCAGTAATCTGTGCAACTTAGTTTTACAAAATTACTAATTCAGATTAATTCAATCTTCAAATTTTATCATAAAATGAGCGATTAGGTAGTTTATCATCAATAATAAGGTTTTGTTCAAATGCTACTTATTTCAATAATACTCTTCAAACCAAACAACAAAATCTTAAATATATAGCAATTTTGAAAGAAATCAAATGCATACGATGTTCTAATTTAAATACTTCTGATTTAAAAAACTATTGGAAAAACATTAAAAGTATTGCAACTGAAGAGTTAATTATCAAATTGCGTTACCTTTAATAATTTGCCTTTATGACTACCAGTTATTGTTCCGATATATAAATCATTACCAAAAGTGTATAACCTATTAATTCAACCATTTGTTGCTTGCCAATTATTTATTAAAGTAATTGTGGTGCCATCAAATTTAAAGAATTTACCTGTATGATTATTATTTCCTGTTCCAATATATAAATCATTACCAAAAACTGCTAAACTATAATAACCCAACCATTTGTTTCTTGTCAACCAGATAATTGGTTAAAGGGAGTGCTTATTTTTTGATTGGTGCAACTACTAAATTTAAAAAATAATAACAAATATAATACCACTAGCAATTAATATTGATGATAAAACAATAGATAATCAAACCTTTTTCTTTTTTTTCATACATTCATCCCTTTCTAAAATATGGAAATGTTAGTATTTATTCTTTTAGATTTGCTCAATAATTAATTTCATACACTATTAATTAGATTTTTATTCTTCAATATTAGATTTCTTGCATAAATCATTTAAAATTTTTATTAATAAAACCAAAGCAATATTTATTTTAGTTTGAGATTATACAAAAAATTTAATATATTCATAATATCATTAATTAGGGATTAAAATATTTAAAAGCAATATTATACTTGTTTAAGTTGATATTTTAACGTTTACTTTGATAATTGTATACCATTTTTAATACTATTCTAAATGGTAAAATTTTCATAATACATTTTGTGATTTTGTTAGAACCACCTACTACCAAAAATCCTTTTCTTTTTACTTTTAAAGCTTTCTTCAAAGACTTATCGGCATAAGTTTGCGTATCCAAAACTGGTAATAATGAACTATAATGTTCTTTGCTACCTTTACCATTACTACTACGATTTCAAAAATCAGTTTCTAATGGTCCAGGACAAATAGTAACAACACGAACTTTACTCTTAGCGCGAACTAATTCATAATTAATCGCTACTCCTAAATTTCATACATAAGCTTTAGATGCATAGTAACTAGCAAAAGAAGGACCTGGTGTAAATGACGCCATACTCCCAATATTAATAACCCGCCCAAAATTATTTTTAGCAAAACGTTGCACAAATAGTTTCGTTAAAATATGCAAAGTAGTAATATTTAAATTAATCATATTTAATTCTTGTTCTAAAGAACTTTCTTGAAATTTGCCTCATACTCCATAGCCAGCGTTATTGATAACTACTGTCACATTTAATTCTTTGGTAAATTCAAATAATTGGTAAGCATTTTTAATATATGATAAATCACAATCATAATTTTTAACTTGTAAATGAGGATATTGTTTGACTAAGTCTAAAATATTTTTACTATTACGTGAAACACCTAAGACATGATAGCCTTGGGATAATAAAAATTGACAATAAAAATACCCTAGACCTTTAGAAGCACCAGTTACAACTGCTCATTGATTTAATACACTAACTTTGTTTTTCATATTTGATACTCCTTTTTTTATTTTTTTTCCACACTAAATAAATTTTTAGCATTAAGATGAATATAATTATAAGCACTAAAAATACTTAAAATAGTAGCAATATACATTGGTAATAGTACTAATTGGTTAATTATACCATAGTAATCATTGATACTGTTACCACTAACAGTTCCACTTAGGAAGCGAAAATTAACAAAAAATAAGATTGTGATTCCTACCATTTGCACTGCTGCTTTGACACGACCATAATTATCAGCAGCCATAATCGTACCTTTGCTAGCTAAAATTTGACGGACAACATCGATAATAAAATCACGTAATACTAAAATAACTGCCATTCAAATGGGAACGATAGTAGCGCAAGCCATAACAATTATGACACCATTAGTTAGTAATTTATCAGCAATCGAATCAAAAAACTTACCAAAGACAGTTACTTGATTAAATTTTCGTGCTCACCACCCATCAATAAAATCACTAATTGAAGCGATAATAAATAAGATACCTGCCATTAATCAACTAATAGGCAATTGATAGTTTCTAATATTAATAGTACCATTTCATAAATGATAGAAACTATCATTAATAGGTGCGATTATCATTAAAAATATAATCACTGGCGCCAATAATAGTCTGAATAATGATATTGAATTAGGAACGTTCATGAACAAAATCCTTTCATATAAGTTTACTTATCTATTATACTATATACCACAGTTTGTATAAAGAAGTTTGGAAAAAACAAATAAGTAACCTAACAAAAATTCCTGAACTAAAAATGAGAAGAAAAAACTAGTTTCTGCATCATCAATTCGCAAAGCGTAAAAAACACAGATACTGCTGAAACAAAAGGGTATGATGCTGGTAAAAAGATTTCAGACATAAAACGCCATATTGCAGTTGATAATCAGGGTTTACCACATGCAATTTATGTAACAATAGCAGAAATAACTGATCGTAACGGTGCTACAACAATGGTTAAGAAAACACAAGAAAATCTCTCTGAAGTAAAAAATATACTAGTTGATGGAGGTTATCCGGGAGAAAAATTTGCAAATCAAATAATAGAAATTAATATGGCTTTTCTCCCTTTATGTACTATTAAATTTTATCACATAAATGCTGAGAAAAGCCTATCTACGGACTTCTCCCCACAGTTTTAAATCAAACATAGCATTACAGTTTCAAAACTAGGTATGTTATTGAATTTATATGCTGATTCTTTTGCATATAAATGAACATGATGTTTTGCAACTTTGATATGTGTTTTAAATGTTCTTCGTATATGTTTTCATACTGATTCAATTTGGTTGGTATTTACACCAGTTTTTGAAACATAGCCATTTTGATGGTTAACTGTTTCATGCTTAGTGAAAACCGATTTCAAATCGCGATATCCTTTTCACAAATCAGTATGTACATCACACTTTGAAGACATGTGGTTTCTTGCAAACTGCAAAAGATTTTTACTGTTTGCGTTTTTCAATACTTTCACAATTAAATTATTGGTTGTTTTTTGATAAATGCCAACAATCAAGGTTTTGTTTAACAAGGATCTTCCTTGTTTTTTAAAACCCATATGTGAAAGATACATTTCATCTATTTGCACTATCCCTTCAACAATGAATTGAGGTTTTTGTTTAGCAATGGCACTTCGGATTTTATGACCCATTCTTCAAGCTGTTTTCAAGGTCACTCCCAATTCTTTTGCAACATCAGTTGATGGAATTCCATGTTTGGTGTTTATTCATCTAAAGATGAGATAAAACCAAGATATTAAAGACGTTTGGGACTTTGAAAATATAGTGCCCGTGAGAATACTAAATGTTTGATGACATTTCAAACATCTCATTCTTTTTAAATCAGAAGTATTCAAATTAAAACTAGAACACCTAATACATTTGCTTTGTTTCAAACTTGCTATATATGCAAGACATTGTTTTTCAGTTTGAAATATTCTGTTGAATTCATTTCAATTCATTTTTTCCTCCACAAGTACATGTGGGGAGAAGTCCGATTAATATAAATACAAATGTTGAAGTAGTAAAACGTAACGAATTACACAATTTTGTTGTATTACCCAAAAGATGAGTTGTAAAACGTTCTTTTGGTTGATTAGAAAAATGCAGACAATTATGAAAAAATTGCGAACGTAAACTCAATACTAGTTTACAAATGATTGTTTTATGTTTCATTGCCTTTTATTACAAAGATTTTAAACAAACTCTTATAAGTAATAACATTTGGGTCATTTTTATTTAACGTTGAAAATAAACCAAGATTCTCTTTTAGAAATTCTCTTTCTTCATCGGTTACTTCCTCAGGTTTTTTAAGAGTAAAAACATTTTCCTTTTGTAATAATAAACAAGCATGTTTTCATGCTGTTAATACTGCCTTATCTTTAGCATTAATATCAACTTGTTGGTTTTCAACTAAATAATTAAATAAATTTGGCATGTTTTTTCTTACTGCTATATGTAATATTGAAGAACCTTCATCGAACTCTAAATTATTGATAAATTCTTTTTTTAGAAAGTTTACAACGTTTAAATTTAATTCCTTACTTTCTGCTTCTATTTTAGTTTGAAAAGCTTCTAATAACTCTATTATCCGTGTTTCTTGCTCTAACTCTTCAATAGCACTAATGTCTTCAAAACTATCTTCAACTTCTTTATTGGTTTCTATTCATCCTTTAATCTCTAAAAATTTATCTAATGCTTCTTTTATTTCTGTATGACCATTTCGCTCAGCTAAGATTAAAGCAGTTTCAACATATTCATCTTTATGGTTGACATCAGCACCTTTCCCTAATAACATTCTATCTATTTCTAGATGACCATTTCTAGCAACAAACATTAAAGGAGTATAACCATATTCATCTTTATGGTTGACATCAGCACCAGCAACTATTAATTCTTCCACTACATCTAAACGTCCTTTTTTAGCAGCTGTTAATAAACTAATATCTCTTCTTTCATTTTCATTCATTTTTCTGTTCTCCTTTCAAAATAAAAACCCTTGAAAATTATAAAATTTTCAAGGGTTTTCACAACTTATATTAAGATATGCAAATTATAACACTAATATTTTTTTAATAACTTTTGCCATTGTTGAAATTTACGATACTTGATCAAAGGTTCACTTGTGTTCATCTCTCTATTTAACACCTGACGCTTTCAAATAACTCCTTTTCCATAACGATCATTACCTTGGCTCTTTACCAACGCAACTTATGGTGGTTTAAACCTACTCTTGTAAGTCGATCCAAGGGGGGCCCTACCCTCATCTACTACACAACTTGGCTATGGCACACTATACCACTTATTTGTTATTACTAGTATCGATTAAGATATTTATTAATTTTTAAAATTTAAAAAACTTCTTTATTAAAACTAACAATTAATACTAATAAAGAAGTTTTCTTAATTAAATTATCTTTTCGCTTGAGGTTCTGATTCTTTCTGTTCACGAGCAGCAGCTTCAGGATTTTTCCGTTTTTCAATATAATAAAAGAGACCAATATAACTTAAATAGTAATCTTTATTAAAATCAATTAACCGTGAAGCATTAGTAACAGATGACATTCCTGTCGGTTTAACACCTCATTCATAAAAGGGGATTAATCTTGTTTTGGCAGGGTTATGTTTAGCTAAGAAAATAACGGCAGTATTAAAATCTAATTTCATCAATTCACTACCAGTAATCAATTTCTTACCTTGCAAAGAAGAGTTAATATTATCAGCTTTTTTATCTTTATTACCCGAGTGGCTATAGTTAATAATAGTTTTTTCACCAAACATATCAGAATATTTATTAGCAGTTTGTAAATCCATAGTTTGTAAAAACGTATGTAAAATACAGTTATTAAAAATAGTTTCCGCCGTTTCTTTACCATATTTTTGTGTTAGCTGTTGTAAATCTTGCATAATCATCATAAAGAAAATATTACGACTTCGTGCTACGGTAATCATTTGTGCCATATTAGCAATCGTTGGAATATTTCCAAACTCATCAAAAATGAAATATAAAGGACGCGGTAACTTTAAATCAGGTAAAGTACTAGCATAACGAATAGTATTCTTATATAACTGAGCAATAAACATTGAGACAAAGGCATTACGTTCATTAGATTCATCAGGAACAACTAAGAAAACAGCACTTGGTTTTTTAACAACATCATCTAAATTAATATCATTGCTACAACTAATATTTCTAGTAACAGGATCAGTAAATAAACGTAATCCATTGGCTACCATTTGACTAATTGAACCTGCAGTTTCTTCAGCTCCTTCTAACACTCCTAATCCAATTTGACGCGCCAAACTTTGAGTTGGCATCTTCTTTAGAATTTCAACGAAACGTTGACGATTAGTAGCTACAATCGCTGCATTAGACATGCTAAAGTATTTTAATGGCACGTCAGGCTGATCTTCTAATTGTTCAAGCATAAATAACATAATAGCTTTCACAACTTGCATCGCTGATTGATTTCAAAACTTTTGTTTTGGGTCTGATTCAGGAAACAATGCTTCAACAATATCATTAATTCATGATAACGCCATTGATTCATAAGTAATAGATTCGTTTAACGGATTATTTTCTTTTTTTAAGCGCATTGATTCCACATAGAAATCATAAACTTTAACAAAGGGATTTCAAGAATTAGAAACTGACGTATCACGTAAATTAATAACGTAAACATCATAACCATTATCTTTTAAAATCTTAGAATGATTTTGAAATAGTTCTCCTTTGGGGTCGGTAATAACCATTGATGGTTTAACTTTTGATTGCGCATTTAAATATAAAGTAGGAATAACTAATTTTTGGGTTTTACCAGAACCAGTCCCTCCAATCACAATGTTATGGGCATCAGGCTTAATATTAAATTGGACACCACCAATTTTAGCTTTTGATGTTTGCACAACAATTCCATAATCATCCTTGACTGTTTTTGATAAGGGGAAAATATTAGCAATTTCATTAGTTGTTAGTCATGCTGCAGAACCATAAACTTTATTTTTAGAATCACGAAGAAAGCGACTTTTATTATGTGTTTCGCGGTGAATCTTATATTTATGCATCATTAAGTAAAACAATAAAACACTAATTTCGATTACTCATAAAACTAAAAATATCAATCAATGATTTTTAACACCTTGAATTAAATGTTCGAAAGTAAATGATTGTTCTTGTTTAGCATCAGTAAACATACTACTAACGAAAATAATAGCATAAATACCTAAAGTATTAATAACAACTAAGAACGGTATTACTATCAATAAGATAGTTGGTAAGACTCATTTTTTTGTGCGTAGAAATTTCATGTTTTGCTCCTATTTTAATAAAATTGAATATTAACCGTAAGTGGCAATTGCTCCAGCAATTGTACAAACAATAAGCATGCAGATCCCAATTATGACATTACGACGAAACCGATAACTTTTTTTCTTTTTAAATTCGTTTTTTGCTTTCATAATAAACTCCTAGTTACATTTATTAAAACATGATTTTAGTCCATTTGATCATAATTAGGACCGCCATATCTGCCTTCGCCATAAGAACTACTCAATGCATCGCGTGCACTACTAAGAGTACCCAATACATTTTTTACTGGAGTTGTAATGGGACTTACAAGTTTACTTCCAAAGTCTTTGGCTTTAGTACCCTCAGCATGGGACTTTCCAATTCTTCCTGCAATGTTAGCACCTCATTTACCACCTTTACCAATGTAACCAGTTAATCCATTTTTCAGTAATCCATTGGCAGAATTAGTACTTCCATCAGGATTTTTGCCATCCTTAGCACCACCCACCAGCATTTGTTTTCCAAGTTTTAAGGCACCAGCACCACCAGAAGCAAGGCTAGCAAAACCACGCGCTTTACCAGCAATACTGCCAGCAATCCCTGCACCATTAGAATCAATAGCGCTTTGCACTCCCAAGTTTTGAGTTACTAAATGGTTAATGATTTTTTGGGTTTTTAAACAACTAATAGCACCTGCTGTACAAAATAAGGCATATAGAATTTGTTTTTCTAATCAGATATCACCACTAGAACCGTTAAATGTTTTACTAATATCAACAACTGCAGCCGGTAATACTTGCATAAAAATGTAAATTGGCAACATGGTACCAGGACCGATAATAAATTTACCAATCACCATTTCTTTTCAAACACCTAACCTTTTTCCTTGGTCGACAGGCATCATAGAAGCAACAATTGGCGAAATTGAGAACAAAAGAATTAAATCAATGATTCGTTCTACTAGAGTCATGGCCGCAACAAATAATACATATAATGTAAATCAAATCGCAACAAGTTCTAAAATAAAATTTCAATTTTCTATCGATCCTGGTGGCATACCATAACCTTCAGCAACTTGGCTGGCACTTTGCGCATTAGGGGCACCAATTCCTCATAACCTATCTGCTAAATCAGTAAAACTACCTTCAGCAGTAATTTTCAAAACCACTAACAATCCTGTTATTAAATAATTAATTAAACTAAAAAATAAGGGGATAAACACAATAACTAAGACTGCTAAAAAAGTATTTTTAATGGCCTTACCTAGTTTCTCACGTATCGTATGGGTCTCAGTAAATTGAATGATTATTAATTGCATAATAAACATAATAACAATTAAACCGACAGCAACAATAGAAAGTGCTAAAAAGAATTGCGGCAAATGCTTAGTATTAAATGGATCATCTATAAAGTTACCAAAAATTAAATTAGTTAAGGCATCAGTTGTTAAATAGTCAAATATACCATGTGGTGATAATAGCAAGTGAATTATTTCTAATGGTCCAGAAACAAATATCATTCATGGAAGGAGTAATAATATATGCAATAGCCCATCTCATAGTCAATTCATACGTTCTCACCTCGTTTCATAAAATTATTTTTATTTAAGACTAATTAGCAAGCACGTTTCCGCTACCTGCTTTAAAGACATTGACAAAAATCATCATCGTACCTGAAGCAGCAACACCAATGATTGGGGCAATTAATGTATACATAAAGGCTTTTTTTATCTCACTTCTTCTTTGTGGATCATCACCTGCAGCAGCTAAATCTTTTGCTAAAATAACAATTTTGAAAACACTAAAAGCAACTAAAGCAGCAATTAAAAGTGCTGTTACTGCTGTTACATAAGGTTTTATGGCAGTGATAATTTTGTCTGTGTCAAAACCATCTAAAAAATTAAGATTCATAATTTGCTTCTCCCTTGGTTTTAAAAAATATAAAAAGTATCATTAATCAAAATTGTTTATAAAGCATGAATTTTTTTAGTAAAACTATAAAAAGCCCTATTTTACTTGTAATAAGTAAATTAGGACTAATAGTCAAAATTCATATTTTATAAATAATATTAAATAATATTGATACACTTTAATTATAGTTAATTTTAAAATAAAGTAAATAACATTTAAGAATATTATTCATTAATTTCAAAAATACTATTAGTTTCATCTTCATACGAAGAACTAATTCCTTTAATGGCATTAGTTTCTCCAATACTAACATTAATAGTTAAACACATACGATATAAACTAGAAATAGCAAATAAACATTCTCCGACTTTGGCACGAGCAATAAAGTCCGTTTCATTAGGAGAAATTCCGCCATAAGAAGCATACAGTTCATTTAGCGCTGCTAAGTCATGGGGTTGAAGGTTTAAAACTTTCAAATATTGGCTAGAGTTAATAATGGCAGTTGTATACTTTTTAATTTCCTCAGAACCTAGAAAATCATTAATATTTTGAGTAATAATATTAATCATCCCTGTATACTTTCTAATTCGTTTTACAATTTGGTACATGAATAATAATGCCGCAGGGAATTCTTTATCAATTAATAAATGTGCTTCATCAATGGTGATGGAAATTCATTGTTCTTTTTTGTTGATTTCATTATCATTTTTATTTTTTCGCACTTCATTTTCAATGTATTTTAAAATTAAAAACATTTGGGCATTAACTAATCGTTTATTACCAGATTGTGTTAAAGTATATAAATCATAAACTTGTACTAAACTATTAGTATCATTCAGATTAGTATGGGCATTTCATAAATTGGAATCGGTTCCTCCGCTAACAAATCTTGATAAAATAATTAATAAATTTTTTAAGTCATTTTTATTACGCATATCAGTTTCTTTTAACATATCAGTTTCAATAATATGGTATAAGTCTTGAAAAATGGGGAATTCATGTGGTTGTAATAAATGAATTTTAGTTCTGGTTGTAATGCCAGCATTTTCATACATTAAACGCACATAAATCATAAGTAAACTTGATTCATTGCGAGTTAGGCCACCAGAAGCAACATTTAAAAATTGTTCTAAAAATTGCATATGGGGTGCTAGAATATCACGACCATTGTTATCATTATTAGCATCGTCACTTAAAGCTAAAGTAATTTGAAAGGGGTTAATGTTTCCTGATGAACCATCACCGACATCAATTCAGCTTCCATCATGATAGTTACATAAATCACGATATTCACGCTCTGGGTCAATAACAATCACTTTATGACCGAGCATAATTTGATAATTAACTTCTTTTTTAGAAGTATAAGATTTACCAGAGCCACTAGTTCCGATAATTAATTGATTATGATTCTTTCTATTACCACCTTTTGTTCGTTGGTCAAAAAAAACTTTATTACCGCTTTCATTAAATCCTAAAAATAAACCTTGTTTATCATTTAATTCTTGATTTAAAAATGGAAAGCTAGCAGCAATCGTTAAACAAGGCATTTCATGACCAGTAATTTTAAATCAGTCAGCACTATCGGGCATAATTGATAAAAATGCTTCTAACTGCCGATAATATAGTTTATCAAATTTCATACCATTATTTTTAATTTCATATTCTGCTGTACTCATATTCTTTTTCAAATCTTTACGATTAGAACCAGAAATCATTAAATATAAATTGGTATTAAAAATCTTTTCGCCACCACCAGAAATTTGATTTAATAACTCGTTAAGTGATTCATAGTGATAATCATAATCTCTTCGTTCTGAGACTGATTTGGTCATATAATTTAAAGTTGCTAAATTTTGCATAGCTTTATTTAATTGTTTTTTAGCACTTTCTTCGCTAATACTATTAAAAGTAAAAATTAAACTGGAATTAGGAATAGTAACAAGATTAGCTAATCAAACTGCTGATACTTCAAAAGGATAATCATATATATTATAAATAGTTTGAAAGCAGTTAGCAAATTCTAAATTATTTTTATGAACCAGTAATTCTTTGATAGCTAAATCATTAGTTAAATCTTTACTTTTCATAGTTTTATCTAAATTAGTAGTGAACATGTCATTTAAAATAGCATTTTCATTTGTATTAATTAGTTTTCTATAAACGACCATCATTTCCAAAACATTAACGTCAGTAGTTTTGACACCACTACGACTAATATAATTTTTAAAGGCATTCACTTCTTCACGAAGTTTGTCTTGATTGGAACTGTAAAAAAATAAGTAAAAGAATGGTTGAGTCATTTCACTTTCATTTTGAATTTCATTATTAACAGCAATTGATGTTAACAATTGCTCTCTTCGTGCTTTTTTGGCTTTAACGCTAATGTTTTCTAAATCCACTTGTTCTAATTGTGTTTGGTAAAAATTAGTTTGAGCACTAATATCTAACGGCATATCAATTTTTATTAGTGACATAGAAATATTAACAATTTTAAAAGCAGCAGCTAAATCTTTAATCTTATTAGATGCTTCTTCATTTGATAATAACGTAATATTAAAACCTTCTAATAACAACGTCCGCGTATAATTGGTATTTTTAACATTTAATTGCATCACATTTTCGCTAATAATTTTTTTAAAAGGTACTAATGCTTGTGAGGTTTTATCAGATTTATAATAACGACTTTTACTATGAAATTTAAATCATAAAATAATGATTTCTCAACCTTTTTTTCGTGGTTGTCACGAAAAAGTTAATGGAATTGTTGCAATTGCTACTAAAGAAACTGATAATAACTTTAAAATGATGTTAATATTTAACAGCAAAATTATAATTGAAGCAAATCCAATAACCATTAAGATAATTAGTAAATCAACTAAACCAACATTTCTTCAAATTTGTAATTTAACAAATTTAATGGTTTTAGGTATTAAGAATTTCATTTTTTTTCCTCAGTTAATAACTCATTATGTTTCGAGTTTGATTTAATATTGTTCTCTTTCTTTTCAATTTTCATAGTTTCAACACGCTTTTTAAAACCACATCGATTACAGTTAACTTGAATATTTCTGCCTTCTAAGTAATCTGCTATTAAAATTACTCTTCCACAACGATAGCAGGAAAATGAATTTTGTGGTTTTTGAGATAAGCGAACTGATGCAAATGTATCTTTCATAATATTGTCTCCTAACTGAATTTAATTTAACTACCAAACTCAAGAAAAAGTCTTCTGATTTGCCCAAACTTTTTAAGCAGTCAGCGTAGAAAATTTGTACTTCCTAGTTCTTTTTAATTTAAACTCAATACAACCCATTTTAAGACAATATTTATAAAACTCAAGAAAATCAAAGAATTTCCAACAAATTTCTTGAGTTGAGTAAATTTTAACAAATTAATTTAAAATAACAAATCTTTTTTATAATTTGTTAGTCTTTACAATTGTCATATTTTATGACTTTAATTTAAATATCTATTGTCTATATGTATATTTAAATTAAAAATGTAGTTAGAAACTAAGTTATAAAATTATATAAATTATTTTTTTTAACATTTTTTAACATTATTTTTTCATAAGATCTTCCATACCAGGAATGCTTGGCATTTCACCACGTTTAATTTGACCAGCAATTTGATCCATGACTTTTTTGGTTTTTTCAAATTGATTCAAAACTTTATTTAATTCTTTTTCACTACGACCAGAGCCCTTTAGAACTCGTGTTTTACGAGTTGGATAACGTAAGATTTGTGGTTTTTCACGTTCTTGTGCAGTTGTTGACGCGATAATGTATTCCGCAATTTTTAAATCAGCTTCAGCATCACTAATCTTATTCTCACTAATCTTAGCAGACATACCTGGAATCATTTTTACTAATGAACCTAATTTACCCATTTTCTTAATTTGTTTCATTTGATTAACAAGATCATTTAAATCAAATTGTCCTAACATCATGCGATTCATAGTTTCTTCAACGTCACGAGAGGAAACAGTACTTTGAGCTTTTTCCATTAATGTGGCAATATCACCCATACCTAAAATTCGTTCCGCCATTCGCTCAGGATAAAAAGTTTCTAAATCAGTAACTTTCTCACCCATACCTAAAAACTTAACAGGAATTTTAGTTAAATAAGCAATCGAAAGGGCAGAACCACCTTTGGCTGTGCCATCTAATTTAGTAATAATGCTTCCTGTAACAGGAATAGCATTATTAAATTCAATGGCAACATTAATAATATCTTGACCAGCCATTCCATCACAAACTAATAAGATTTCTTGTGGTTGAGTAATTTTTTTAATATCCACTAACTCATTCATTAATTTTTCATCAATGTGTAATCTTCCTGCTGTATCAATTAAGACAACATCAAATTTATTTTTATCAGCATATGCTTGGGCATTTTTAACGATTGTTTGTGGTGTTTCATTTTCTAATGAAAATACTTCAATGTGTAGATTCTTTCCTAAAACTTTTAATTGTTCAACCGCAGCAGGGCGATAAATATCACCTGCAACTAATAAGCATCGTTTTTTATATTTATCAGTTATTAGCTTAGCCAATTTAGCAATCGTTGTTGTTTTTCCTGAACCTTGTAAACCCACAACCATAATCACTGCCAGATTACCAGATAGATTAAGTTCAATATTTTTAGCACCCATAATTTTTGTTAATTCTTCATGCATGATTTTAACTAGCATTTCTTTTTGGTCTAAACCTTCTTTAATAAACTCACCTTTGGCTTTAGCAGTAATTTCATTAATTAAAGTTTTAACAACACGAAAGTTAACGTCAGCTTCTAATAAAATTAATCTGAACTCTTTAATTGTATCTTCCATGTTCTCCAATGTTAATGTTTTTTTACTTAAATTTTTTTCTAAAGTTTTTTGGACTTTTTTCGACATCATATCAGCAAAACTCATATTTGTTATTCACCTCTTGTTTTTTTAAGACATATTTAATTTTAACATTAAATTTATCTTAAACATTAAAAATATAAGCACTTAACAACTTATATTTTTGATTTATATTTCAAATTTTAACTAATTAATTCTGTAGCACGAACTTCACGAATCACAGTAATATGAATATCACCAGGAATAGTAATAATACGTTGTAATTTTTCTTTTAACGTGCGAGCTAATGTGTGAGCATCAATATCATTAATAACATTTGGGTCAACAATAACTCTTATTTGACGTCCTGCTTGCACAGCATAGGCTTTATCAACACCTTTAATCGTTTTACATAAATCTTCAATTTCTTTAATTCTTGTAATAAATTCTTCTAATGAATTATTACGAGCACCAGGTCGTGCTGCTGATAATGTATCGGCTGTTGACACTAAACAAGAATAAATATTATTTTTTGGAACATCACCATGGTGAGAATGAATAGCATTAATAATAATATCTTCTTCACCATATTTTTTGGCTAGGATAACACCGTTATAAACGTGTGAACCTTCTAATTCATAATCAACTGCTTTTCCAATATCATGTAGTAAACCAGCACGTTTAGCTAGATTAATATCTAGTCCTAATTCAGCAGCCATAGTACCTGCTAATTTAGCAACTTCATAGGAATGTAATAAAACATTTTGACCATAACTAGTACGATATTTTAAACGACCAATATAATTAACTAATTCTGGTTCAAAATTGGTTAATTTTAGTTCATCAATTATTTTTTTACCATCAATTTTAAAGTTTTCATTTAATTCTTGTTCATGAAATTTTAAAACTTCTTCAATTCTAATGGGATGAATACGTCCATCTTTAACTAAATCTTCTAACGCCCTAGTGGCAATTTCTCTTCTAATAGGATTAAAAGATGAAATTTGAATAGTTTCTGGTGTGTCATCAATAATAATATCAACACCAGCAGTTAATTCAAATGATTTAATGTTACGGTCTTCTTTTCCTATAATCCGTCCTTTCATTTCATCATTTGGCAACTTAACATAAGCAACTGATTTATCAACTACAAAGTTACTAGCATAACGTTCAATCGCTTCACTTATGATATTGTTAGCAAGTTCTTTTGCTTGTAGTTTAGTATTGTATTCATGATTTTTAATCATTTTATTAAATTCTAATGACAAGCGTTCTTCTAATTTTTTAAACAATTCTTCTTTAGCTTCATGTTTACTCATACCAGAGTTTTTTTCTAATTCTACAATAATTTGATCAATTTTGTGATGATAATCTAATTTAATATTTTTAACAATTTCACGTTGATGATAAAGATTTTGAGTTTGTGTTTCAATTATTTCTTCTCGTTCAGTTAACTTGCGCTCACGTTTATTTAATATTTTCTCATAATCTAAATTTTGTTCTTTGCGAAAATCAATTTCAGCATATAAATCTTTTCTTAGTTTAGCAATTTCAACTTTAGCATCAGCTTTTGTAGTTTGAATTAATTTTTGTGCTTCTTTTTCCTTCTGTTTAATGTTATCCAAACTTTTTTCTTCTTGTTTCTTTAAATAAAATTTTCTAATAAAAACACCTGCTATTATCCCTATAGTCAGTGTTATCGCTATTATTATACTCAAGTATATTCCCATTTGTCCACTAATTATACTTATTAATAATGTTGTTATACTAATTTTCATAATATATCCTCTCCTTGATTGATAGCAAGGAAAAATAAGACGCCTTAAAATTGAAAAAATTAAAATTCAATAATAACAGTTTTTCTAATCTCAACACAAATACGTAGGATTATTATCCTGTCTTAATTTTAACATGTTTTAATTGTAAAAATTAAAAATTGATTTGTGCCTTAATTTCATTTAAAAGTGTAGTATTTAGTTCTAAATTTTCTTTTGCTTTTTCTTTTCCTTGACCTAATTTTATTTCTCCATAATTATACCATCCACCTGATTTATTAATAATTCCCTTCTCAACGGCAATATCAATAATTTCACTTTGCTGTGAAAATCCCTGCGCAAAATAGAAATCAATAATGGCGGTTTTAAAGGGCGGTGCTACTTTATTTTTTACGACCTTTATTTTTCTATTATGTCCAATGATTTGACTATTTTTTAATAATTGTTCACCTTTCCGTACTTCTAATCTAATACTACTATAGAACCGTAAAGCTTTGCCACCTGGTGTTATCTCAGGATTACCATATATAATACCAACTTTTTCACGAATTTGATTAATAAATATAACAATACAATTTGTTTTAGCAATACTACCACTTAGTTTTCGTAAGGCTTTGGACATTAATCGAACTTGAGCGCCAATTGTTTGTTCTGTCATATCACCATCAAGTTCCACTTGTGGTACCAATGCTGCTAATGAATCAACGACAATCATATCTAATGCTTGCGATTTAACTAAAATGTCTAAGATTTCTAAAGCTTGTTCACCAGAGTCTGGTTGTGATACTAATAAACAGTTAATATCCACTCCCAGTTTTTGACTATACTGACGGTCTAAAGCATGTTCAGCATCAATGAAAGCTATTTTACCATTTATTTTTTGGGCTTGTGCTAAAGCCATTAATGCTAATGTAGTTTTACCAGCGGATTCAGGACCATAAATTTCAATAATTCGACCTTTAGGAAAACCTTTAATTCCTAAAATATCATCTAATAACATACTACCCGAACTAATCACTTCTATATCAGTAATAGTACTATCACTTAATAACATAATAGCACCTTTACCAAATTCTTTTTCAATTTGTTTCATGGCTATTGAAACCAAATCTTCTTTACTTTTAATATTTGTTTGCAAATTTTTTTCTTGCATTAAAATCACCTCGTAAACAATTAACGTGCAAACGAGGTGATACCTTTTTTTATTTTTTAAAATTTAATAAAATCTTTTTTAAAATAATTATTGCTTGTTCTACAACTTGAGTTCTAATTTCATTTCTGTTACCAACAAATTGAAAAGTTTCACATCAAGTTTTATCATTTATAACAATGCCCACGTAAACTAAACCAATTAGTTTAGTTTCCATAGTTCTTGGTCAGCATTACCAGTAAAAACTAATAGCAACTTCTGTTTTAAACATGCTTTGACTATTAATTGCCATTTCTAATGCACATTCTTTACTAACTGAATCATATTTTTTAATAGTTTGTTTTTTAATTTTTGCAATATTTATTTTAGCTTCATCACTGTATGTTGCAATACCTCCATTAAAGTATTGTGAAACACCAGCAATAATAGTAAATTTTTGGGCAAAAAGACCACCCGTAATACTTTCACAAGAACTAATTTTAAAATTTAATCTTTCTATTAATTCTATAAGTTCATTCATCTTTTAAACCTTCAATAAAATATTTTAAAAGAAAAAAAGAATAAAAAAATCATAAGCCACGTTCTGTTCTTGCATTTGCAAGTGCTAACCATTTATCTACCACTGTTTCCAATAGTTCGGTTTATTGTTCGATTCCAATAAACCAATGCCCCTACCTAAATTTGGGTTTCTCGCTTGTGGGGTTTACCTCGTTCCATACTTTAGGTTTCCCTAAAACTCGTCTCTATGACACTTTTATAGACGCCAACCTTATTTTTCAAACTTAGGTTCTTGTCAGCCGTCAGGATTACTGCTTAGAGTTATTGTTTCCTCTAACACAAACATTACTTTCATCACAGAAAGTGCGAGCGTGGACTTTCCTCTACATATTACTGCAGCGATTAGCTCATTTTTTATTCTTTTAGGATAAGATTATATCATATTTATTCTTCATGTACAATACTTTCTAATTTACTTAATCTAGTAATAATATCAATGTTCTCTACACCTTTTGCTTCTAATTTTTGTTTTTGTTGTTTTAAAATTACTAGGTGTGTCTTTAAACTATCATTTTCTAACAACATTTTATTATTATCTGCTTCTAAAATTTCATTTTGTTTTTTTAGTTTAGTAACATACTCTTCTAACAATTCAAAATTAGAAGCTACTAAATCTAAAAATAAGTCTACCTCTTGTGCGTTATAACCTTTATAGTCAACACTAAATTCTTTATTAATTATATCTTTTTTATTAATATTCATAATTAAACCTCACTTTATTTGTAAATTAAAAAGAAAAGTTATTTGCAATTTATTAGTTATCATTAGGAGTTGATAATTATGTTTTATGCAAATCGTGGCATGTTTTTGGAAGCCATAATTAATTATACTATTGAAATAATAAATAATGAAAAACGAGCATTAATTTTTAAACATAATCCTCTAACTATGAGTAATAAACATGGTAAGTTTATGGAAAAAAGTAATGTTGACTATCATGGTATTTACAAAGGTAAATACTTATGTTTTGAAGCTAAAAGTACTAAAAGTTTAACACTACTCTGAAATAATTTTAAAATTCATCAGTTGGATTATCTAGAAAATGTTTTTAATCTTGGGGGGGATTAGTTTTATTATCATTTATTTTTGACAATATGATGAATATTTTTTAGTTTTTTGAGAACAATTAAAAACCATAAAATTAAATAAAAAAAATCTTTCTTATCAAGAGATAATAAAAAATGGACATAAGTTAGAAATTTTATATCCATTTTCTCTTGATTTTTTAAAGTTTTTGTTTTAAATGTTAATTTCTACTTTGTTTGCATGTTTTTTAAATTCAGAACTTGCTTTAAACTTAGGTGCCTTAGAAGCATTAATTGTAATAGTTTCACCAGTTTGGGGATTACGCCCTATCCTTGAAGAACGTAAAATAGATTCAAAAATACCAAATTTAGGTATATTAATTTTTCCTCCATTAGCAATTTCGTTTTTGACTTCATCAAAAAAAGCATCAATAATACTAGTTGCAGAGATGATAGTAATGTCACACTTTTGTGCAACCAATTTAATAATATCTGCTTTAGTTTTAGTATTACCTTTTGTCATAAAAGATTTCCTCCTCATGTTTTCAAAAGTTATATTTTTTTACTATAACTTTTTTTCAAACCAAATTAAAAATGATACTGGTTTATACTTAAAATTATATAATAAGTTTTAACTAAATGAACTATAAATTTTGATTTTTTCGAAAATAAATCAAGAAAAATTAATAAATAAGTGTTAAAAAAAATATTTAAAATAAATTAATTTTATAAGTGTTATAAAATTGAAAATTATCTATAATGATAATAGAAAATTGTAAGAAAAATATTTGAAAAAATTAAAAAATTATTGATTATTTACTAGTTATAATAAAACTTTAAATGTTAATAATTGACGTAAGACGAATTATCATGTATCACTTACTTTTGTTATAAATCAAAAAACTTATTCTTATTTATGTCCAAAACAACTTACCAAAGATTCCAAAAAAATGAATATTTTTTATCTTTAAACAAATACTTATAATCTAAAACTCCTTACACTAACAATAGTTAAACCTGAATCTAATTGCAAATCAAAAGTTACAACCATGAATTAGATAAGTTTAATAAATACTTCAACCTGTTATATAATTAAAATTTTATTAATTATTAAACTAAAATCAGGTAAAATGTAGTTATAGTTCAAGTTGCTAATATAGGTTATATTATTAACTTAAAAAAATTAATCTCCTGCTTTGCAAAAATGTTTAGATCAACACAAGGATTAATTTGAACATCATAAATATTTATATAGAGAAAGAGTGATAACAATGAATAAAACCATTCAAACTGATAAAGCCCCTTTTGCGATTGGTCCTTATAGTCAAGCTATAATTGCTGGTGACTTCTTATACATTTCCGGACAACTACCTATTAATAGTGTCACAGGTGAGTTTGCTAGGAAGGATATTACTGCTCAGACTAAACAATGTTTAATAAACATTAAAGCCATTTGTGAAGCTGCTAAAATTACTTTAAACCATATTGTGAAGGTAAATATTTTTTTACAAGACTTAAACCATTTTATGGATATGAACGTTGTTTATGGAGAACTATTTGGTGACCATAAACCAGCAAGAGCTGCTGTCCAAGTTGCTCGTATTCCTAAAGATGCTTTAATTGAGATTGAAGCTATTGCTTACTTAAAATAAAAGTTTAAGGTTGCCTACTTGTAAATAAGTAGGCAACCTTTTAATTAATTTTTAGTATTTAAACAAAATAAAAAAATCTTAATGTTTAAAATTAAGATTTGTAAAAAAATAATAAAAAATTTGGCATCGTGCTATTTTCCCATTACTGGTATTTTCGCCGCTGGAGTGCTTAACTGCTGTGTTCGAGATGGGAACAGGTGTGACCACTCCGCCATTGACACCAAATAGTTTACAGCAATTGCTCCCTAAAAACTAGAAATAGACATCTTTAAATTTGATTACTTTTGATTTGCAATAGAGAATATCTTTAATAAATCCTCGATCTATTAGTATCAGTAAGCTAAACACATCACTATGCTTACACACCTGACCTATCAACCTTGTAGTATTCAAGGGATCTTACTTCTTTCGAATGAGAAATCTCATCTTGGAACTGACTTCGCGCTTAGATGCTTTCAGCGCTTATTCATGCCCTACATAGCTACCCAGCTGTGCCACTGGCGTGACAACTGGTGCACCAGAGGTAGGTCCATTCCGGTCCTCTCGTACTAGGAACAGCTTTCCTCAAATTTCTTGCGCCCACGACAGATAGGGACCAAACTGTCTCACGACGTTCTGAACCCAGCTCGCGTACCGCTTTAATGGGCGAACAGCCCAACCCTTGGAAGCGACTACACCTCCAGGATGCGATGAGCCGACATCGAGGTGCCAAACCTCCCCGTCTATATGAACTATTGGGAGAGATTAGCCTGTTATCCCCGGGGTAACTTTTATCCGTTGAGCGACGGCCTTTCCACACAGCACCGCCGGATCACTAAGCCCAACTTTCGTTCCTGCTCGACTTGTATGTCTCGCAGTCAAGCACCCTTTTACCTTTGCGCTCTACATATGATTTCCATTCATATTGAGGGTACCTTTGGGCGCCTCCGTTACTTTTTAGGAGGCGACCGCCCCAGTCAAACTACCCACCAGACACTGTCCTTAAACCAGATCATGGTTTCAAGTTAGAATTTCAATATAGCAAGGGTGGTATCCCAATGGTGACTCCATGCCTACTTGCGTCTGCATATCAACGTCTCCCACCTATTGCTGTACAAACTACACCAAAATTCAATATCAAGTTGTAGTAAAGCTCCACGGGGTCTTTCCGTCTAATCGCGGGTAACCTGCATCTTCACAGGTACTAAGATTTCACCGAGTCTATAGCCGAGACAGCGTCCGGATCGTTACGCCTTTCGTGCGGGTCAGAACTTACCTGACAAGGAATTTCGCTACCTTAGGACCGTTATAGTTACGGCCGCCGTTCACTGGGGCTTCAGTTCAATGCTTCGCTTGCGCTAACAAATCTCTTTAACCTTCCAGCACTGGGCAGGCGTCACCCCGTATACTTCGTCTTACGACTTTGCACAGAGCTGTGTTTTTGCTAAACAGTCGCCCGGACCTCTTCACTGCGACTCATATTGCTATGAGCTCCCCTTCTCGCTAACTTACGGGGTTATTTTGCAGAGTTCCTTAGCTATAGTTATCTCGCTTGCCTTAGGATATTCTCCTTGACCACGTGTGTCCGTTCTCGGTACAGGGCACCATGATGATGTCTTTAGAAGCTTTTCTTGGAAGCTTGGCGTCAAATACTTCGTTACTAGGCGAACCGTTCACTCCCCATCATACTTCAAGGTTATTGCTGTGCGGATTTGCCTACACACCCCTCTTTGTATTTAGCCCAGCACAACCAACGGCTGGGATATTTTAGCCTTCTTCGTCACTCCATCAGTCACCATGGTGGTACAGGAATATCAACCTGTTGTCCATCGACTACGCCTTTCGGCCTCGCCTTAGGTCCTGACTAACCCTGGGTGGACGAACCTAGCCCAGGAAACCTTGGTCAATCGGCATGAAGGATTCTCACCTTCAATCGTTACTCACGCCGGCATTCTCACTTCTAAACGCTCCACTAGTCCTTCCGGTCTAGCTTCGTTGCAGATTAGAACGCTCCCCTACCGCCCACAATATATGCGTACATATATATAGACCCATAGCTTCGGTACAATACTTAGCCCCGGTACATTTTCCGCGCAGAATCATTCGACTAGTGAGCTGTTACGCACTCTTTAAAGGATGGCTGCTTCTAAGCCAACCTCCTAGCTGTTTAAACAATTCCACATCGTTTTCCACTTAGTATTGATTGGGGACCTTAGCTGATGATCTGGGCTGTTTCCCTCACGTCCATGGACCTTATCACCCATAGACTGACTGCCAGACATGTAACAACGGCATTCGCAGTTTAATTGCATTCAGTACCCCGAGGTGGGGCCATCATACATTCAGAGCTTTACCTCCGTTGCACTAATTCTGACGCTAGTCCTAAAACTATATCGGGGAGAACCAGCTATCTCCAGGTTCGATTGGAATTTCACCGCTAGCCACAAGTCATCCACGGTCTTTTCAACGAACGTTGGTTCGGTCCTCCATTGACTGTTACATCAACTTCAACCTGCTCATGGCTAGATCACCTGGTTTCGGGTCTACGACCACATACTAAACGCCCTATTCAGGCTCGCTTTCACTTCGGCTCCGTCTTTGCGACTTAACCTTGCATGTAATCGTAACTCGCCGGCTCATTCTACAAAAGGCACGCCGTCACCCATTAACGGGCTCCGACTTGTTGTAAGCATATGGTTTCAGAAACTATTTCACTCCCCTCTCGGGGTACTTTTCACCTTTCCCTCACGGTACTGGTTCACTATCGGTAATTGGTTAGTATTTAGCCTTACGCAGTGGTCTGCGCAAATTCCGACAAGGTTTCACGTGCCTCGCCGTACTCAGGGTTTACCAAGGAGATCTACACATTTCGCATACTGGGCTTTCACCGTCTATGGCGTTGCTTCCCAACAACTTCTGCTATATGTAAACTTTGTAACTCCTTCAAACTTAATTAGTGGCTCCCTATAACCCCAGTCTGACGACTGGTTTAGGCTAGTCCCTTTTCGCTCGCCGCTACTAAGGGAATCGCATTCGCTTTCTTTTCCTCTAGGTACTAAGATGTTTCAATTCTCTAGGTATCACTCTGCATAACTATGTATTCGTTATGCAGTACTATCTGATTAAAGATAGTGGGTTTCCCCATTCGGACATCTCCGGATCAAAGCTTATTTCCAGCTCCCCGAAAGCTTATCGCAGGTAATCGCGTCCTTCTTCGTCTTCCAATTCCAAGGCATCCACCATACGCTCTTAATAATTTATTTTTAGAATATCCTATTGCAAGATAAAATTTATCTTATTTTTTTTAAAAGATGTCTATTATCCAGTTTTTAAAGAACAATTACTCAGAGATAACAATCCCTGAAAACTAAACAGAACAATTAAATTAATCCAATAAGTCACACATCTGATTTTTCTTGTTGTCTTGATTTCTCGAAAGAAATTAAACTCCATAGAAAGGAGGTGATCCATCCCCACCTTCCGGTAGGGATACCTTGTTACGACTTAACCCCAATCATCAACCCTTCCTTGGGTGACTCCCTCCTTACGGTTAGGACACCAACTTCTGGCATTGCCAACTCTCATGGTTTGACGGGCGGTGTGTACAAGACCCGAGAACGTATTCACCGCAACATTGCTGATTTGCGATTACTAGCGATTCCGACTTCATGAAGTCGAGTTGCAGACTTCAATCCGGACTGAGACTGACTTTTTGAGATTGGCTTAACCTCGCGGTTTTGCGACTCTTTGTATCAGCCATTGTAGCACGTGTGTAGCCCAGATCATAAGGGGCATGATGATTTGACGTCGTCCCCACCTTCCTCTAGCTTACACTAGCAGTCTCCTTAGAGTCCCCAACTTAATGCTGGCAACTAAGGACAAGGGTTGCGTTCGTTGCTGGACTTAACCAAACATCTCACGACACGAACTGACGACAACCATGCACCACCTGTATCCTTGTTAACCTCCACTATATCTCTATAGCTTTGCAAGGTATGTCAAGACCTGGTAAGGTTCTTCGCGTTGCTTCGAATTAAACCACATGCTCCACCGCTTGTGCGGGTCCCCGTCAATTCCTTTGAGTTTCACTCTTGCGAGCATACTACTCAGGCGGAGTACTTAATGCGTTAGCTACAGCACTGCCTCTTGGCAACACTTAGTACTCATCGTTTACGGCGTGGACTACTAGGGTATCTAATCCTATTTGCTCCCCACGCTTTCGTGCCACAACGTCAGTAATAGGCCAGTTAGCCGCCTTCGCCACTGGTGTTCCTTCATATATCTACGCATTCCACCGCTACACATGAAATTCCACTAACCTCTCCTATACTCTAGTAATGTAGTTTCCAAGGCGGTTAGGGGTTGAGCCCCTAAATTTAACCTCAGACTTGCATAACCGTCTACGCACGCTTTACGCCCAATAAATCCGGATAACGCTTGCCACCTATGTATTACCGCGGCTGCTGGCACATAGTTAGCCGTGGCTTTCTGGTAAGGTACCGTCGATCCTATAATCATTTCCTATTATAGTATTTCTTCCCTTACAACAGACCTTTACAATCCGAAGACCTTCATCAGTCACGCGGCATTGCTCCATCAGGCTTTCGCCCATTGTGAAAAATTCCCTACTGCTGCCTTCCGTAGAAGTTTGGGCCGTGTCTCAGTCCCAATGTGGCCGTTCGTCCTCTCAGACCGGCTACGCATCATTGCCTTGGTAAGCCATTACCCCTTACCAACTAGCTAATGCGCCGCATCCCCATCAATTAGCGAAGCATTGCTGCTCCTTTCATTATTAGTTTTTCATACTAATAACATATGCGGTATTAGCTGTCGTTTCCAACAGTTGTTCCCCACTAAATGGTAGGTTAGATACGTGTTACTCACCCGTTCGCCACTAAAGTATTGCTACTTCCGTTCGACTTGCATGTATTAGGCATGCCGCCAGCGTTAATCCTGAGCCAGGATCAAACTCTCAATAAAATTGTTTTTTGTTAAAAGAATGATGTCTGACTTATTTAATTTTTTAATAAAAATTGACGGATTAATTCTTGTTCTATTTAGTTTTCAAAGATCGTTTTTTCTGGTTTGCGACCACTTTGTTTTTGGTCACAATAGGAATATTACAGCAACCAATAACCAATGTCAACATAATTACAAGAAAAAAATAAATAATTTTTACTTAATTTTAAGTGCTTCTTTTTCAGTCATGATAAGCACTTCTAAGTTAAAAAAATATTCTATAATATAGCCTAATTTACTAAATTTACATTGGGCATTGATTAATTAATTTTAAATTTAAGTGTTATGTAATCACTTTCAATAATGTCTTGATATTGACCAAGACCAATAAAATCATAAAGTTTTAAATTTAAATTAGGAAATTTTTTATTAATAATATTGTTTAAAAATAATATTTTTTCAATATTTGGATTAATTAAATCGCAAACTAATTTTGAATTAATGGTTTTGCTTTCAGGGATTGACCAATAGTAAGTTTTGGTTTGGTGATTGTAACTAGTTAGTTTTCCATAGTTAGAACCATCGACATCAGCAAAGATAACAGATTTATTTTCATTGAACGTTAAATGTCCTGCTTGAAAAGCAATGATTTTAAGTGGTCCTAACTGTTTAATAAAGTTAACACGATTAATAGCACATAATGCTTGACGTACAGTAAACGTTGCTTGATATGATAATAGTGGGTAATTTGCAAGTTGGCGTTCATTAGTTAAGAGGGTTTGGGTTGCTAGCATGATTTGACAAATGATAATTAATTCTTTAACTATTAGCTGGTTAGTGTTCATAAAATGAGTAATTAAATCAGGAATTGTTTCATGCTTAGGAAAAATAGTTATGAAAACCATCATGCTTGTTACTTCATAGAGTAGTGAAGATATTAATAAGTTATCATAATGATAGTTAATTTGTGGTTTGGGTAGTTTATTGCTTAATCGTAAATAAAAATAGTTAATGATTTGGTAGTCATTGAGAAATAAAAATTGTTTTAAAATGTTTTGATTACGATTACTATCATTGGCATGTGGTTCATATATTTTAATATTTTTTCCGACACGCAAGTAAAAATCATTAAAATAATTATAAAATTCTTGAATTGTCAAGTCATAGTCTTGACAAATTTTACTAATACCATGGTCTTGATAACGTTCATAGTATTCTTTAATTACTAAATGAATACGGTTTCGTGATTGATATCATTGTTTTAAATTACTTAAAATAACTGCTTGTACTCGAGGTTCTAAAGTAATAGTGCAATTAGCAGGTAAATTAAAACTAGTGGTTAAATTATTAAAATTATTGTTAGTAAGATGGGAATTAGATAAATTTTTAATACCTAAGGTAATATCATATTTTTTATCAATATTAGCAATGAGGTCATAAACTTCTAAATTATTTTTATTTTCAATCTTACGTAAACCACGTCCTAACTGTTGTAAGTAAACTGTTTTTGAGTTGGTTGGTCTTAATAAGATAATAGTATCAATTTCGGGAATATCAATTCCTTCATTAAACATATTAACGACACATAAATAATTAATTTGTCGTTTTTTAAAACTATTAATTATCTTATTTCTGTTAGTATTAACTTTGCTTGTTAAGTAATCAGCTTTTAATCCTTTACTTTGTAAAAAAGTAGCAATGATTTGGGCATGAGTCATATTAATACAAAAGATAACGCAAACAGGAGTATTGTAAAATCCAATATAATCATTAATAACACTTAGTAATACTTGGTTTCTACTATCAGTATTTAGGTTTTTAAATAATTGTTGTTCGTTATTTAAATCAACTCCTGTTAAGTTACTACTAATGTCATCAATACAATAGTAGTCAAAAGGTGCTAATAGTTTTTCATTAATAGCATCTCATATTCGTAATTCATGGGCAAATTCATTGTCAAAGTACGTAAGGATGTTTTTATTATCTTCGCGTTCCGGGGTGGCTGTTAGACCAATTGTTTGTTGTGATTGGAAGTAATTAATAATGGTTTGAAAAGTTCTCGCACCTAAGTGATGAGCTTCATCAAAAATAATAATGTTAAATTGGTGGGGTTGAAATTTATGAAGATGACGATGAATGGTTTGCACGGTAGCAAATAAATATGGATAATCATAGTTTTTATCTTTACTATTTAATTTTTGTCCAAACGTTTTATCGTTTAAAACTTTGCGAAACGTTAAAAGTGCTTGGTCAACGATTTCTGTTTGGTGTCCAAGCAATAAAATCGATGGTTTGTGACCATTGTGTTCTTTGATTTGTGTTAAATAGTCAAACGCTGAAATAACAGTTTTACCAACACCTGTTGCCATAACTATTAAGTGGTTATTTTTATTTAGTTTTCTGCGTACAATTAATTTATTAATTAATTGTTCTTGAAAATCATAAAGGAAATAATTAGTTGGAAGAAATTCATTATCGGTTTTTGTAAGTAGACTACGGTTATACTCTATTTTAGCTAGTAATTCAATCCGTTGTTGCTCATCATTTAAATCTACTAATCTATCATTTCATAGTTTGTGATATTGTTGTAAAATGTTTTGGTAAAGGTTTTGATTATCAAATTCATTGATTTTAATGTTTCATTCTTTGCCAAGAATCATCCCTTTGGTCGTTAAATTAGATGAACCAACAATTGCTGATGAAAATCCTGATTTACGTTTAAAGATAGCAGCTTTAATATGAATACGTTCGCTACGTTTTTCTAAGTTATTTTCCACTCTAATTTTAATGTTGGGATATTGTTTAATTAACTTTACTAAAGTATAAAGGTTAACAAATAACGCCATCTCATCAAAGGTCGTAGTAATAAAATTAATAGGAATATTATGATTAGTAGCATATGTAAAAGCACTTCGAAGTTTGTTAATTAAGGAATTAGCAATAAAAGGATAAATAAAATACACTTCATCACAAGTTTTGATTTCTTTATTTAGTTGATTAATAAGTGCTTGTTGGTTATCATTGGTAAAAAGGTAATTGTCGCTTAAACGAATGTCATGATTAATAAAATCTTCGGTATTTTTATTGTTAACGTGTAATAAGATATTGTTACTAAACTCATGAGTTGTAAAACTACTTATCATTTTATTAAGAAAGATAATTTTATCAGTAGGTTGTTTAATAGTTTTCAATTGCTCAATGAGTAAACTAGATAATTGCTTAATAAGATAACTATCGATATCTTTAATGTTATGTTTTTCATTATTAATAGAAGAAATTTGATAGTTATCATTAATATTATCGCTTAGTTTTAATAGCAAATCATAGTATCCATTATTTTTCATTGTGATGTTCCCTCCCTCTTGCTTATTATGTTTAATTATGATATGTTGTCAATATAATTGCAATGGTTAATTAGATAAAGTTAAGATAGATTAAAGCCCAACATATTAGTAAATCTCTCATTTTTTATTACAGAGTTAAATAAAAAATAATTTAAAAATAAAAAACCTCTGCAATATTTTTTCAAATATATAGAGGGATATTTATTTAAAGTTTGTGTTAAAACTTATTTTTTGTTTTCAACTTGAACCACTGGTGCTTGTTTTAATGGGTTAGTAATTGGTACACCTTTATATGTCATACATTTCATACAGGCATGGTGTGGTTTAGTTACTGAACCACAATTTAAGCAGTTAGTTGTTGTTGTTACAGTTAGTCCATCGTGAGCACGACGAGTATTCTTACGCATTTTAGACGTTCTTCTTGCTGGTACAGCCATAATTGTTGCCTCCTTACTTTTGGGTCTTATAAATTATATATTGAAATGCAAGAAAAATCTATTTATTTTTGTAAGTTTTTAAAAAAATTTGTCATTATCTTATGATAATGTCTCAACCAAGAATCTTGTATAAAATTACATCAGTAATTATCATCGTTGGTTTATGATTATAAATTGAACTTGTGAAAATAGTTGATTAAACTGTTGAGTTTTAATTGATTGGATTCTACATAATCATTATTTTTAGTATCTTTAATAGTTTATGTTTGATGATGAAGGTTTTTAATGTGGTTATCATAATCTTTAACAGGTCGGATTCGGTTTACCTCGAACAATAATAAATTAACATTTTTTATTTTTTAATGTTAATTTCTTTTCCAAATTTTCAATTTTTTGTTCTAGAATAATTACCTTATCATTGGTGGTTTTTAAAAATAATTCTTTATCTTTTTGTCTGAGTTGTAATTGAAATTTAGTATTCAATAAATCCGTTTTAAGAACATTATTTTCTTGCTGTAAAACTTCAATTTTTTGATTTTGTCGTTCAATTAAATACTCACGCATAATACTATTAATGTTTTTCATAGATAAATACTTGCTAATGTTATTATCAATTTTATTATTAATATTTTTTACTAACTCCGGATTTACAGTACCAATTTTATTAACAAAGTTGTTTTTTCTTATGTGAATTAATAATTGATATGGCTTGATAATTGATTTTTTGATTAAGTATTGTTCTTGAAATATTATATCGCCTAAATTAGGCATATAACGTTTTTTATTAAAAGATGTTAACGGAATTCCATAAACAATGTTGTTGATGATATTAGTAATAATAAATGGTCTTAATAAAGTATTTTTATAAGGAACAGAATAATTTATAATCCAAATATCATTGATTAATAACTCTTGTTGTATTTTCATTTTTTCTCTCCTTTAATATAAAAATGCTCACTAAATTATTTTATAATGAGCAAGTTAAATATTGAATTTATTATCTGGATTGTGGATTTAAAAAAAGAGACAGTTTTACAACTATCTCAGACATCAACACTACATTTGAGCAATCACATTAAATGTGAAAGATGTAGACCTATATAAATTATAGTATAATTGAATGAAAAATCAATAATAGTCATACAAATTAATTTTAAAAAGTTGTCGTTATCTTATGATAATGTCTTACTAGTTATCTTTTGATTATGTCTCAAGGAGGTATCATATGGGAAAAGTATGTATCGTAGAAACATAAAATGTTTTGCAGCTATACAGTAGATGAGAGTAGACTTCTCGAAAGCAACTTAGTAAAAAATCTTATTATTTATTCATAAAAAATAAATCTGTTACTTTAATTATTCTTTGCATGATATCTTTCAATCAATCAATACCAAAAATTGTATAATCCTGTAGATACAACAATGATGACACAAATTAAAAATGAGGCAATAATTAATCATACTGTTCCAGGAAGACCTAAAATGTTTGGATTAGTAACTTGTAAAAAGAAATATTGATAGGCAATACTATAGTATGCATACCGCTATATTCACATAATAATCCTTTTGCAATTCCATAAAGTAAGATAGATAACAGGATAAATAAAAAATAATCCTAGTTTTTGTTTGTAAAACATTTTCGTTGGAATTAACTGAGAATGTTTGGCAAAAATAATAATATATACTACTGCTAAAATTGGCACAAAAGTATGCAAAATAAGTTGTGATAGCCACTGTCAACTAGTTAAACCCATACTATTACTATTATTTAATAATGCCATTGGCAATAATAAAAAATTATACACTAAACAAGTGACTGTAATATAAACTGTCACTGATAACGAAAAATATGATTGTAATAGTTTAATTTTTCCCTCTTGAAGATGTTTTATTATAGCAATAAAAAATCAAACTAAAACTAAAACATTGGTTTGAGTTGTAAAAAATGATAATCATGACAATGTATAGCCAATATAATTTCAATGGCTAATTCTTCCCATTTCATCATAAACTGCCCAAAGATAAATGTTTTTACCTGTTGCATCTGTAATTACTACTTTATTTAAATGTAAAACATTTCAAAGATAATCAGTTAATAATCCAAAGACACTTAAAATAACAATAATATAATTTTAAATCAAAATTTTCAATCCTGACAATAAAATTTAATAAATTTCTTCATTCAATTTTTCCTCTCATATTTAATTGGTATTATTGTATCAGACAGAATTGTTTGAAACTAGTTTTCATTATTCTTTAATAACATTAGCTAGTGTTTGATATTTTTCTTTTTCAAAATCTTTAGCGTAATGACCAAATTGTTTTGTATTTTTTGCTTTCAATAATTATTAATTTTAATATAATTTACCTTTTTAATGCAAGAACTGATCTTAATTTTGAACCTCGCAATTATTAAAATAAACTTAGTTTATAACTTTTAATCGTTAATAATAGATATAATTTGCTGTTTAGATAATTTTATTTCTTCTTTATTTTTAATTAATTTTATAGAAAAAGATAGGCTATCGAATTCTGCAAAACGTGGATTACCTTCTATAACTTGAGTATATTTATTTACATTAAATTTTGACTTTCAACCAACTAGTTCTTCAAAGTTATTAAATTTGATAGCTGGTTCAGTTCTTTTTTTACTTATTAATGGTACCTCTATTTTATTTTTCACCCAATCGTTTTTAGCAACATCATTTTTTATGCTACTTTTAAAATTTTCAATAGGACTTCCTGAATAAACAAATTCTTTATAACCTAATTTAATACGAGCACTAGCGCCAAAAATATTAAAGGAAATTATCCCCGCATGTACTTGTGGAGGAAAAAATGAAACTCAACGAGTTCAACAACAGTTTTCAAACAGAAAAAGATTGTTTAAAATATATCGCAAATTTGAAAACAATTAAATGTATCAAGTGTGACACCAAATGTCTAAATGTTTCTGATTTTAGAAGAATAAGATGTTTGAAATGTCATCAAACATTTAGCATCTTACATGGCACCATTTTTTATAAGTCACAAACCAAATTGACATTTTGATTTTATCTTATCTTTAGATGAATAAACACCAAGCATGGCATACCTCTGCAACAGTTCTTACAAAAGAATTAGGTGTGACTTATAAAACAACTTGAAGAATGGATCATGAAATCAGAAATAGAATTGCAAAACAAGAATCACAACTCATTATCAATGGCATTCCACAAATGGATGAAATGTATCTTTCACATATGGGTTCAAAAAAACAAGGGAGATCTTTGTTGAATAAAACATTGATTGTTGGCATTTATGAAAAAACAACCAATAATTTAATTGTGAAAGTTTTAAAAAAAGCAGACAAGAAAAACCTTTTGAAGTTTGCTTTGCAGCACATTTCTGTTAGCTGTCCATTGTTTACTGATTCTTGAAAAGGATATCAAAGTTTTAAAACTTCTTATCCTAAACATGAAACAGTAAATCATCAATTTGGTTATGTGTCATCAAATGGTGTCAACACAAACCAAATTGAGTCAGTGTGAAAACATTTGAGGAAGACTTTCAGAACTCATGTCAGGGTTTCAAAAGAAAAAATTCACTTATATGCCAAAGAATCTGCATATAAGTTTAATAAACTTCTAACTTTTTAAACACTTATATTGTGCTTAATATAAGTACATGCGGGGATAATTTCCTAGGTAGGCTTTTATTCTTGTTTATGTGATAAAATTTAAAAAAGTACATAAAGGGATAAAAGCCATATTAAATAAAGCATCAGTGTTAGTTTCTACTTTTACTTTATATTTATCACCTAAATTTGTACTATCATCTTCTTTAAAGAATTGTAAATTATATGCTCCATCATTTACAATAAGTTTTTCTTCATCATTTGGTTCTACAAATTTAGCAGCAAAAATTTTTATATTGGACAATTTATACTTAATTTTAACAACTTCTGCTACATCAAAAGTACCATCTTCAAATGTTGTTCCTGATTTTAATTTTTGTTGTAAAACAGATTTTAAAAAATCAAAACTTTCTTTATCCTTAGCTTTGGCTTCACCAGTAGTAGCATCGCCTTCTAATAATTTAGTAACTAAAATATCATTACTCTTAATTGCGGAATAAGGTTTATCATTATCTCAATTAAGCATAATAGCTTTCAAACCCTTTCCTGAGGCATCTGTTAAACCTAAATTTATTGATACTTTATCTAGTAATAACTTGCCTTCATCTTCTTCGTTACCACAATCTATAACAGTAACTACTGGAATTGCTGTTAAAGTAACGGCACCTAATAGTTTTAATAGTATTCTTATACTTTTCATATATTTTAACCCCCTTAAGTTAAATTTAAATTAGACGTGAGAAATTATTTTCAATACTTTTATGTACAACATATTAGTTTGAATAATTCACTAATGTTATTATAATGCATAAAATAATTTTTGTTATTTAAACTTTTAAGAGTTTATATTAATTCTATATGCCTATTATTGTAGTGCATAAACGGCATGTTTTCTGACTTTTTTCATTTTCTATGTTTCTAAAATTGTTAGTCTAATAATAACATAATATTCTCTGTTGGAGTTTGTTGAGTAAATAAGTTGGCCGTAAGCTATACTTGAAAACTAATTTTTAGTTATCCCATAATTTTATAATATAGTAAATCTTAATTAATAAACCTTCTATTACAATTAAGTTGTATAAAAAAATAAAAGAAAGTTTGCTAGTGAATATTACACCACCATCAACAACTTTTATATCAAAAAAAATAACAGAACTATTAAAATCTAAGCATCAAACTTGGAATTTTTGTGTTGCTGAAGAACTGTAAGTTGTAATTATTATGCAAATAAAACCTTGAGGTAAATGCGCATACTTTTCCATAATAAAAAGGTAGTTAGTAAGAATAAGTCCTTACTAACTACCTTTGTCAAGTGAAGAACAACAAAAACTTTATTTATTCCAAATTAATTTTAAAAAGTCATTGACATTTATTTTTATAAGTTTTTAATAACTTCATTTGCAACTCTTTGACCTGCTAAAATTGCTCCTTCAAGATAACCATAAAAATATGAACTTGTTTCAGTGCCAGCAAAGTGTAATAACCCTATTGGTTGTTTTCAATATTCACCATATTTAACTCAAGCACCTAGTTTTAAATTAGCAACAAAACAGCCACCTGTTCACGAATCTTCTATTCAATTAAATTCAATATATTCTTTTGCGGCTTTTGCTTTATCACCAAAAAAATTTGTTAATTCATTAATTAATAGTTCTTTTCGCTCATTTTCAGAAAAATTTAAAATTTTAGTTCTTTTTCCTCCATAAATAAATACTGTTAAAATTCCTTTTTTACTACCAGGAGTAGTATTATCAACAACTTCACTAATATAACCTTGACAACTATTAACAGTTCCTGATTTATTATCCTTTATCCAAAATGGTGAAGAATAAACAAAGTGAACTTTTAAAGCACCACCAGAATTATAACTAGCTAATAATGATTTGCATACTTTTGGTAATGATTGTTTAAACTTAATATTGTTAATAACAACTGGTGATAATGCTAAAACACAATGTTTTCCATAGTAATTTTTATTAGTATTAATTGTAATAATCACTTGGTTTTTAGCATCATCAATCATCGTAACTTCTTCATTTAAAATGATTTTAGTTTGTTTTAAACTATCAGCAATCTTTTGTGCAATTTGTCAAGTTCCTCCTAAAACTCGGTAATTTTGAGCACCTTTATTAGCACTAGTAGCAAAAGTAAAACCACCATTACTAGCAATATAAAATAAGGCTTGTAGTAAAGATACTTTATTAGAATCAATTGATACTAAGGCAGGAGCAATTAATTTTTCAATTAAAATTTTTACTCAACTATCACTTTTATAATTTTTCATAAACTTTTGAAATGTAATCTTATCTCATAGTTTTGCTTGTTGATGATTTCATGGCTGTTCTAAATTAATAGAGTTAGTTAGTTTATCAATTTCTTTGACAAGAGCATTAAACTCTGCACTTGGTAATTCTTGGATGGTATTATTGTAAAAATATAAATTTTTTCCTTTATTAAATGGCGGAGTAACATAAGTTTTTAAATTAAATTGTTTGATTAATTTTAGCATTTGTTCGTGTTTAGGACCAACTCATTGACCTCCTAATTCAATTAAAGTACCATCATCTAAATATTTAGAAAAACTACGGCCACCAATTCTATTGTCAGCTTCAATCATTAAGATTTTAAGATTTTTATTTTCTTGTTCTAGTTTTAAAGCTGCTGCTAAACCAGAAAAACCACTGCCAATAATAATAACATCATATTTAATATCATTATTTTCTATCATTTTAAATTGCTCCATTCAATTCTTTTTAATATTCTTAATAAACGTTAACTAATATCCTTCACTATCATTAGACTTATTATTAATAATTAATATACCATTACTAGTGCCAATTCTTGTTGCTCCAGCAGCAATCATCGCTAAAGCATCATCTTTAGTTTTAATTCCACCTGAGGCTTTAATAGCAACATTAGGCCCAATATTATCTTTCATTAATTTAATATCAGCCACTGTTGCCCCACCACCAGCAAAACCAGAAGAAGTTTTAATAAAATCAGCTTGGGCTTTGGTTACAAGTTGACAAGCAATAATTTTTTCTTCTTCATTTAATAATGAACATTCAATAATTACTTTTAAAATTATATTTTTAGGACATACAGCACGAACATCTTGTAAATCTTGTAAAACTACTGCTTGATTATTATCTTTTAAGGCACCAATATTAATAACCACATCAATTTCAGTAGCACCTGCTTTACTAGCAGTAACTGTTTCTTGCACTTTAGTACTAGTAGCATTAGCACCAAGCGGAAATCCGACAACTGTACAAACTTTAACATTACTATCTGCTAAAAAACTAGCAGCATGTTTAACATAAAATGGATTAATACAAACTGTTTTAAAATAAGCTTTTTTGGCTTCTTGACATAATTTTTTAATCATAGTCAAAGTAGCATCTGGTTTTAAAAGGGTATGATCTATATACTCATTTAAATTAATAATGTTTTTCATTATACTTCAACTCCGTTTTCATTTTCACTTTTAATAATTGCTGCAATAACTTGTAAATTCATTAGACTATGATTTAATCAATAGTCACGGCTTAAATAATCTTTGGTCATAATCATTTTTATGAAATCTCTTAATTCATAAATCATCAAGGTACTACTATTAGTGTCATCACTATATTCTTTAACACCATGCTTATTATAAACTTTGATTCCTCTTAAAGGATGAACTTTATCAATAGTCACGCTACTATCATGACCAATGAATTCACTAGGAGCATATGAGGTTACACCTTTACTACAAGTAATAGTAGTAATAGTCTTATTTTCATGGGTTAAAATAACATAGTTAGCTAAATTAACACCATTAGGTAGTTTGGTTGCTACTGCTTTAACAGAAGTTACTTTTCCTAATAAATATAATGCTAATTCTAAGGGATAAACTAAGCTATCATAGGTTGAACCTTTACCTAAATCTTTGTCAAAAACTGAATCATAGATACCTTTTTCGACCATTGGCATCCGAGATGAAACACGATTAAAATTAAGATTAACTACTTCTGGTTGTATTTCATGGACTAATTTTTTTAGTTTAGTAAAAATTGGTAAATGAACAGTAATAAATGCTTCTTGTAAAATTAAGTTATTTTTACGAGCTAAATCAATTAGCTCTTGTGCTTCTGTAACAGTAAATGTCATTGTTTTTTCTACTAGTACATGAATGTTATTACTTAAGAAAAATTTAGTTTGCTCAAAATGCAAACCATTTGGTGAAGCAATATAAACAGCATTAACATGTTTAACCATTGTTTTTAAATTATCTGTTGCATTGGGAATGTCATAGGTTTTAGCAAATTCTTGGGCCTTGCTTAAAGTTCGTGAATACATACAATTAATTTTAATTTTATTATTTTGTTTAGCTTGTTTTAAAAATCTTTGAACAATTTCACCTGTTCCAATAATACCCATCTTAATCATTGTTTACTCCTTTAAGTTTTAAATTTGTTTCATAATTAATAATTGATATTAAAAATAATGGTGCAGTTTCAGCTCGCAAAATTAGTTTTCCTAGACTAATACTACTAAAGCCAAGGTTGTGAAAATCAGTAATTTCTTCACGTGTAATACCACCTTCAGGGCCAATAACAATCGTTGTTGTTAACAACTTCTTATTAAAGCAAGCAATTCAAGTAGTATCATTGCCATTCTCATCAGCTACTAAGTTTAATTGTGACTTATATGGTGCTAAGTCTTTAATCATAAATACAGTAGGACTAATAATGGGAATAATATTACGGTTAGCTTGCTTAGCAGCAGCTTTAGCAATACTTTGTCATCTTGCTACTTTTTGTTCTGCCTTTTGCGTTGTTAATACACTAACACATCGTTTTAATTGCATTGGTACAATTTGATGAACGCCTAATTCAACGACTTTTTGAATAACATAATCAAATTTTTGTTCTTTTAATAATGCCATTACTAAAGTAATTTTACATGATAATTCAGCATTACTATTAGTTAATGGTTTAATAATTTCACATTGCACATTAGGTTTAGTAATAATGATTTTAGTTTGATATTTTTGTTGTTCATAAATGACGATAATTTCATCATTGATTTTATGTCGCATCACTTTAATTGCATGATTGCTATCATCAGTATCTAATATTAAAGTGTTGTCGGCTTTATCTTTGGTAAAATAACATTCCATAATCCACCTCTCTAAGTTGATTATAACATAAGGTTATAGAAACGAATAACAATTACTTAAAACAGAAAATAAATATCATTTATAATTTTTGTTACAAGGGATAGTTCACGTTCTTATTTACTCCTATTAGATAGATGAGTAGATAAAATTTTTAGTTTTAAATAAGTGTTAAAATATGCCCTTTAGAGCATAATTCACACTTTATTATATATATAATAAAGGATAGAATGTTTCACTAAATAAGTGAGTGGCACTTTCAATATAATACACAGAAAGAGGGTAACAAAACAATTTATGAGAAAACTACTATCTTTACTAACAGTGTTAACAGTAACAACACCAGTCTCACTAAATGTGATTGCCTGTGGCGGAACTAAAACACCACCTGAAACAGACCAAACTGACTATTTAACCCTAGCCCAAACAGCAAAAGAAAAAATTCAGAATGAATTTGCTAATTTGGTTAATGATGGACAAAATCTACGAAAAGTTGGTGATGTCACAAATGGTGGTGCCATTATGGAAAAATTAGAAACCACTTTTCAAACAGCAGATGTAAAAATTACTGAAGCTGATTTTCCAGAAACATTTGCTGGTTTCTTGGAAATCTTAAACCAACAAGTTGGTACTATTAGCAACAACTTAGCAAAAAACTACCCAGAATTAAAACCATTATTCAACGGCATCAATCCCAACGAGATTTTAAAAATAAATACCAGTAACTTAGATACATTATTAACCAGTAAAACATTTACATGAAAAAATAATACTTTTTGTATAACAGGTTTTGATGCAAAAGAAGATCCATATAACGTTACTGATTGATATTATCTTACTGCTGATTTAAAGTTAGATTTCACATGTTTAGGTGAAAATGGCAAAAGTAATACCAACACTGTTAATCAAACATACGACATGTACTTTGCCAATCAAGGTTCTGATTTAAGTAAAGTTGTTAAAGCTGTTAGCAATAATGTTGATAAAAGTTTAAAAGATTATTTAGATCCAATCATTGGAGCGCAAAAATTTGATTTAGATAAACCTGATAAAGATAATAAATTAATCAATACTGCCAAGACCACTCTAACTAACAAAATTGTTAATCCTCATGTACAATAACTAATGTTTCCATACCTCCTGTAAACTCCAACGGTGATGCTTGAACAACACCAACAAGAAGTTTAACTTATGCCAATTATGGTGGATCAAATTTTTCTTATGCCAATGATAAACCTTTAAGTAATACTACTGAATACATAACTAATTTGTATAATATTAAATATAATCTCCAAGCTGGTAAATTTACAGATGAGTTAAATGCTTGAAGTCATAAAAATTTAATTTCAAATGACGATTTAGATAAAGTTACCTTATTTGGTGATATTACGTTAACTAACTGAAAATATGATGATTTAAGGTTAATATCAAAACCACTTCCTTTCGCTGTCATTGAAAATGAAACAAGAACTACTAAACTAGCTGATACATTACAAAAATTCATTAGTATTGTTTTAGACAAAGGAATATTAATGAACAAGTTTTGAACAACAAACAATCCAGATACAATAAATTTAAAAATGAATAACAGTGATTTTGATAATTATAAGAATAAAACTTTTTATGATACTATTAATTATTTAGATTCAAACATAAAAACACTAGCATTAAATGAAAATGCTATTAAAACAAATGACTATTTTAACTTAAAAGGTTTAAATACAGAAACATTTGAACAAAAGATTTTAAATGAACATTTTACTAAAAATAAATATCAAATTAGTATTGATAAAAAGGCACATGATATTGTTTATCTGAATATCAATGGTATCAACTGTATTATACCACTATCAGGAAATACTTATAGTGTTGAACAAGGTGAAAATGATAATGTTTGATCATAAACTTAAAGTTTAATTTCTAATTTTTCAGTTGAAAAACTGTTAATACTTCCTATGACATATTTAAAACTAAATAATATAATAATAAAATAGAAAGTGTTTATTTATACTCTCTATTTTATTAATTTAACACCTCTCTTATTTATAACATAACAACTTTAATTATATTAGTTTTCATTTATTTATTTATTTTTTATTAACTTTATATCATTCTAGAACTAAATCTTGAGCAACATCCATCACAACTTCTGATAATGTCGGATGAGGATGACAAGCGTTAGCTAATTCAACAATCATTCCTTCAGTTTCCATAATATTAACAATTTCAGAAATCATATCAGTAGCTGTTGAACATAAAATATGGGCACCAAGAATTTCCCCATATTTTTTACCAATAATGATTTTAACAAACCCATCAGTTTCACTATCAGCTAATGCTTTAACATTGTTTTTGAATGGTAATTTCTTCACTAAGTAATCAATTTTTTGTTGTACCAATGGGGTTCCATCATAACTTTTTTTTACCTTCTTTAACGAAGTTGTATATTTAATATTGAGTTTAATAATTTAAACCGTTCTTCTTTTAAAGTTTTAGCAACAGTCTTCACAAAGAATGGCATAAATGTTAATTTTGCTGCTCCATCTGAGTCTTTTAAAATAGAGCGTAATTGAATTAGATGTTCAGCATCAATATTAATAATTAAACTAACATGGGGTGCTGTATAAACTGATAATGACATTTGGTTGACAACGACTTTTCGGATTCTAGATAATAGCATGTGTTCAACTTTTCCAAAACTTTCAATTTAGCAACGTTAATTCCTTGATTCATAACTGGTGTTGATGAACCAATGCCGAATGATATTACGATTGAAAATGTCTCCAAATCAGCCCTTACAGATTTGGAGAAACGAAAGTAAACTTATCTAACCACTATCCTTTTCTTATATAAAGAATAAAAAACCCAAAATTCAATAAAATCAAATTTTAGGTCGTGTTGATACCTCTTTTTATTTTTCCCCTACTTTTCTCCAAAATTAAAAGTAATTTGTATTATTAATAATGAATTGTGAAATTTTGGTAGTTTATAGTCTGGAATCGCTGAACCCACACTAAATGACTCCCAGTTTGTTACCTTATCTACTTTTCATTTTGATAAATCTTGATTAAAATATCAGGCATTATCAAACATATAACTCATATTTGTTACATTTGAAACATTTCATTTTGAAATATCTTGATTAAACTTGAAGGCATCACTAAACATATAACTCATATTTGTTACTTTTGAAGTATCTCATCCTGAAATATCTTGATTAAAACATCAGGTATTTTCAAACATTTGACTCAAAGATGTTATTTCTTCTGGCAATTGATTGGGTACTTTTCTAATCATTTTTGGCATTCGAACAACTTGAATTTCTCCATTTGCGTTTTGATAAAACCCAATTTGAATAATTTCAGTAGTTTCTAAGTTTCATAAATTTTCTAGATTAGTTGTTTGTTGTTTCCCATCTTTATCAATATAAATAGTATCTTGTTGTGTTTTATCAGTCCTAATTGAACTAGACACAATACTATTTTTTTGTGACGTTATATCTAATATATTCCCTGTAGTGGTTCCAATTGTTAAAGTACTTAATGCTATTAGTAAAAATTTCATAAAAAACTCCTTTTAATCTAAATATTTTAAAACGCTTATGCGTTTATTTGAATAATAACATATTTTAAATTTAAACACCGCTTACCGAAATTGTAAGAGTGAGTAAAATTGTTGTGAATCGTAGGATATAAAATAAAGGTAATTTTAAATTTAAAAATTCTTAATTAAAATTAGCAAACTTTCTATTACAATTAAACTGTAAAAAGAAAAAAAGACTTAGTAAAATTACTAAGTCTTTTAAACTTCTTAGTTTTAATATAAAACCAAGACATCTAGTTTCAATTAAGAACTAGTTTTACAGACTTCTAACTCTTTACAGAATTAGACACATCACTATTATGATGTATATATTATATACCATATACAACGATTATGTCAATATCTTTATCAACGGTTGGTTAAATAACCTATTTATTAGCAGTTTATATACTATTTTATTTTTTATTAACTTTATATCATTCTAGTTCTAAGTCTTGAGCAACATCCATCACAACTTCTGATAATGTCGGATGAGGATGACAAGCGTTAGCTAATTCAACAATCGTTCCTTCAGTTTCCATAATATTAACAATTTCAGAAATCATATCAGTAGCTGTTGAACATAAAATATGGGCACCAAGAATTTCCCCATATTTTTTACCAATAATGATTTTAACAAAACCATCAGTTTCACTATCAGCTAATGCTTTACCATTGTTTTTGAATGGTAATTTCTTCACTAAGTAATCAATTTTAGCGATTTTACATTCCTCTTCAGTTCAACCAACACTTGCTACTTCAGGGAAAGTATAAATACAACTAGGCATTTTATTGTAATCAATTTTTTGTTGCACTAATGGCGTTCCATCATAACTTTTTTTACCTTCTTTAACAAAGATGTTGTTAAGTGCCATTAACCCTTGTGCCGATGCTACGTGGGCTAACATTCGTTGACCATTAGCATCACCAATAACATAAATGTTATCTAACGGATTATTATTATCATCTAATGCTTCTAATTTTTCATTAACAGCAAATGAATGATTAGGTTTAATTTGAATTCCTAAGTTAGTGAAACCTTCAGTAATTGGTGTGCGTCCTGTACTTAATAAACAGTAATCACTAGTAACTGTCATCGGTTTTTTCTGCTCTTTATCACTAGCTGCATAATAAGTTAAAGTTTTACCATTTAATTCATTAACACTATGACCGGTAATAATTTTTACGCCACGATTCTCTAAAATAGTCGTTAATTCTTTACTTACATCGTAATCTAGTAATGCTAAAATCCGATCTAGATATTCAATAATTGTCACTTTTGTACCAAGGGCACTAAATAAGCAAGCAAATTCAATACCAATCACACCACCACCGATAACGGTTAGTGATTTAGGGATTTCACCAACTTTTAGAATCTCAGTTGAAGTTAATAATGCTTTATTTGTTTTTAAGTCGGCAGTACTTAAACCTTTAGGACCATTAGGATTATCAAACATTTTAACTTTTGAACCTGTCGCAATCATCGTATACTTAGTAGTATATTTTTTTTCTTTGCCATCAGCAAGTTTTACTAAAATAGTATGACTATCAACAGCACTTGCGCTACCAATAATGCTTTCAACTTTATTAGCTTTCATTAAGAATTGGACACCATTAGTTAAACCCTTAACAACAGTATTCTTGCGAGCTTGCATTTTTCCTCAGTTAATATTAACTGTTTTTTTATTACTAATTTCAACTCCATAAGTTTCACATTCATCAACATAGTGATAAACTTTCGCCCCTTTTAATAGAGTTTTAGTAGGAATACAACCAACATTTAAACAAACTCCACCTCAAGTTCCTTTTTCAACAATCGCAGTTTTTAAACCAAGTTTACCTGCACGTGCTGCTGTGACATAGCCACCAGGCCCTGCCCCAATAATAATTAATTCAAAATCATAACTAGACATTTTTTATATTTCTCCTTATGCTAATATTAATGTTGGATTTTCTAATAACTCTTTAAGTCGGTTTAGAAAATATCCAGCAGGGGCACCATCAATTACTCGGTGGTCAATTGAAAGTGATAATGGGAAGAATTTATGTTCAACGATTTTACCATCAACAATGACTAGTTTCTTTTGCATCATACCTAATCCTAAAATAGCAACTTCTGGATAGTTAATAACAGGTGTTCCAAACTCAATTCCTGCTGAGCCAAAGTTGGTAATCGTGAAGGTACCACCTTGCATATCATCACCTTTTAATAGTTCTTTACGAGCTTTATCACCTAAACTATTAACTTGTCGTGCTGTTTCAAATAATGAAATTTTGTCAGCATCTTTAATAACAGGTACTACTAATCCTTTATCAGTATCGGCAGCCATTCCAATGTTGTAATATTTCTTAACAAGGATTTCATTACCTGCCATATTTAATGTTGAGTTTAATAATTTAAAACGTTCTTCTTTTAAAGTTTTAGCAACTGCCTTCACAAAGAATGGCATAAATGTTAATTTGGCAGATCCATCTGGGTCTTTTTCTGCTGGTTCTTTTAAAGTAGCACGTAATTGAATTAGATGTTCAGCATCAATATTAATAATTAAACTAACATGGGGTGCTGTATAAACTGATAATGACATTTGGTTAGCAACAGCTTTACGGATTCCAGATAATGGCATGTGTTCAACTTTGCCAAAACTTTCAATTTTAGCAACGTTAATTCCTTGATTCATAACTGGAGCAGAAGGTATTGAAGGCATTACTGGTGCTTGAACAGGTGTTGGTGCAACAGATGCTGTCCCACTTTGTTTTCCATTTAATAAATCTGCTTTTAAGATTCTGCCACCAGGACCTGTTCCTTTAATAGTTCCCATATCAATTCCCATATCATGAGCCATACGTCGTGCTAATGGGGTTGCTAATACTTTACCAGTTTGGATAACTGGTTTTGCCAGAATTCCACTAACAGTTGGTGTTTCATGATTTGTTTTAACTTCTGGTTTATCAGCAACAGGTTTTTCAACTTCTTTAGCAGGTGCTTGCGTAGCACTTGGTTGACCACCAAATTCCATCACCACTTTACCAGTAGTAATGCTGTCACCTTCTTTAACATTAATTTTTGAAACTTTACCGTCAGCTTCGGCTTTGATGGTATCAGATGCCTTATCAGCTTCAATATCAACTAAGTCATCACCTTTTTTCACGTCTTGTCCAACTTTGACACGAATTTGAGTTACCGTAACTTCGTCAATTCCATCCATATCCTTAAATTTTAATTCCATATTTTCACTTCCCTTTCTCTAGTTAAACTGGATAGTTCATCATTATTTTGACTTTGTCCATAATTTTATCGGGACTAATGATAAATCATTTTTCACCTTTTGATAATGGTACTGTAATATCATAACCTGTTAGTCGTGTTGGTGGACATTCTAAATATTCAAAACATTTTTCATTAACAACGGTAATGATTTCCGATGCTACAGAGAATGAACGAACAGCTTCTGAAACAACTAGTAATCTTCCGGTTTTTTTAACTGAACTAACTACTGTTGCTTCATCTCATGGTTGTAATGTTTGCAAGTCAATTAATTCAATTTTTAAATTATCTTTTGCTTCTAATAACGCAACGGCTTTTTCACAATCATAAACTTTTGAACCGTAAGTAACAATTGTTAAATCAGGTTTATCAGCAGCAACATATGATTTTATTACTTTAGCTTTTCCTAAAACAGCAACTTCATAATCATCACTAACTTCTTCACGAACATCATAAGTATAATCATGACTAGTATAACTATTGAAATAAGTTCCTAAACATTCTAAAACAATTACTGGGTCTGGACTTTCAATCGCCGCTAATAATAATTTTTTAGTATCATTGGGTTTTGAAGTCATAACTACTTTTAAACCTGGAATGTGACAGAACAAAGCTTCAATCGCTTCTGAATGGTGTTCTAAGGCACCATTATAACCATTATTTCAGTCATAAGAAGGCATACGAACAACTAATGGACAAGTGAAGCGACCACGACTTCTGTTACGCATACGTGCAGCATGACAAAGTAATTGTTGGAAAGCCGGGAATGAAAAACCAGAAAATTGCATTTCAATAATGGGGTTTAAACCATTAATCGCCATTCCAATTGCACTACCAGCAATCACTGCTTCTGCAATTGGAGCATCAAAACAACGGTTAGCACCAAATTTGGCTTGGATACCTTTCGTAGCACGGAAGACACCACCAACGTTACCAGCATCTTCACCGTAAACAACAACGTTAGGATTCTTTTTCATGGCTAATTCTAATGCTAAAGTAATAGCTTGGACATTATTTCTTTTCATAATTATTTTTTCTCTCCTTCTTTGAAGAATGCTTTAGCTTGCGCTTTTTGCTCAACTAATTGTGGTGTTAATTTTTCAAATGTGTAATCAAAGATTTCATCAATCGTAACACTTTCATTTTTTTGTGCTCAAATAATAGCGTCATCAATTTGTTTGGTAATTTTTTTGTCTAAGGCTTCTTGTTTTTTATCATCTCATAGTTTAACAGATTTTAAATATTCTCTAATTCGATCAATCGGTTCTTTTTTTAATCACTCTTGTTCGATTTTGTAATCTTCAGCAGTGAAGTAATCTTTTTTAATATCAAAGGCTGAGTGGGCATTTTGACGGTAAGTAATTGCTTCAATTAAAGATGGTCCATCACCTTTTTTAGCTCTTTCGATCGCTTGTTGTGTGACATAGTAAACAGCAAAAAAGTCGTTACCATCAACACGGATATTGGGAACACCACAAGCTGAACCTTTTTGGGCAAAAGTTGGACTCATTGTCGCTTTTGATGTTGGAGTATCTAATGATCATTGGTTATTTTCGACAAAGAAAACACAAGGTAATTTTTGAATGGCAGCAAAGTTAATGGCTTCGAAAAATTCACCTTCCGAAGTTCCACCATCACCGATAGTTGTTAACACAACACCTTTTCCTTTTTTATACTTTTCAGCAAAAGCTAATCCTGTCGCATGAGAATATTGAGTAGCAATCGGAATGTTAACTGGTAAGATATTAATACCTTTGGGCATTTGACTTCCCATTTCGTTTCCTAATCAATATTGAATTACTTTTTCAATGGGGTAACCAGCAGTAATTCATGCTGCGTTGTTACGATAAGCAGGAACAAATCAGTCGATACCTTTACGTAAGCAACTAGCATAAGCAACTTCGACACCTTCTTGACCACGTGATGATAAAAAGTTAATAACTTTTCCAATCACTTTTGGTAAACCATTTTTTAAACCAACTTTACCTTGGTCATCTTTTTCATAGTTTAGTTCCATTTGCATTTGTTCTTGTGTGCGTGATAGACACATGTTTTCATATGCTGTTAATAATATTTTAGTATCAAATTTATTTAAATATGCAATAAAATCGGGATTTATTACTCCCTTTTCATTTAATATTTGAAAAATTTCTTGTTGTGGATTATCGAATTTCTCAACTCACATTTATTTTTTCCTCCTAGATATTTTAGTTAATTGCAAGCATACACTTTAATTATACTATTTTTTAAAATAATGCCTAGACATTCTATTTTATTATACTACTAATGATCTCTTCTTCAGTAAAATTTTGACCAAAAATTGCAGTAATATTAGTGTTTTTAATAATATTGGTAATTGTTGGAACATTATATTTTTGCTGCGTTAAATTTTGTTCTAATGAAGTAGTACCTGCTGACCCTAAGAAATCGCCATAAATTTTAATATTGTTAATAATTCCTGCTTGCACATTAAGTCAAACATGGATAGTACCTTTATTAGGGACTAAAGTTTTATGTTTTAAATCAAAGTTTGGTGATTTACCATAGATTCAATCTCAAGTACGATATTTTTGATTGGCTAATGCTGCAATGTCTGTAATCATTGCTGATGTTAACTTCAAAACTTTAGTATTTTTAGTATGTTGTAATTTTTCAACAATTAATTGTTGAAATTGGTCAATAGTTAGTGGAGTTTTTAATAAGGGTAAAATATTAGTAACACGAGCTTGTACTGATTTTATCCCTTTTGATTGCAATTTCTCTAAATCAGGTTTTAGTACTTTTGGTAACATTTGCATATCGACATTAAATAAGATAGTGCCATGATGTAAAATGCGATTATTAAATGTGTATTGGGCGTTACCTGAGATTTTTTTGTCATCAATAATAATATCATTTTTGCCACTATTCTGGGCATTTAATCCCAAACTTTGTAAAACCTCAATAATGGGTTTAGTAAACAGTGCATAGTTACGAGCATTATCTTGATTTTTATTAAAAATAAAAGTGAAGTTTAAATTACCTAAGTCTTGATAAACAGCACCACCACCTGATAATCTTCGGACAACATTAACTTGTTTTTCACGTACGTATTCATTATTAATTTCTTCAATGGTATTTTGATTACGACCAATGACAATCGTGTTATTGTTTTGTCATAGTAATAAGATTTCATCAGTAATATTAGGATTACTAATTAAATATTCTTCAGTTGCTAAGTTGAAATATGGGTCTTTACTATTATTAATATAATATATCATTATTTTGTTTCTCCTTGGTCAGTAGTAGTTCATTTATGAACGAACTTTAATGTACTATTACAATAAATATTGTAATCAGTAGTAATTGCTCGCACATGTTTAGCTTTTGGTATGATTAATAGTTCACTAATTTCTGGGGTTTGTTCATAACTAATTTTTTTAGTAAATAAATGTTCAGTCATAGTTACTGGCACAGTTTCATCATCGTTACCATGAATAAATAAAACAGGAATATTAGCACAATATTTTAACTTATTAATAGTATTAATACTTTTGATTTTAAATTTATCTTGATGTTTAAAATAAAATTGTAACCCAAAATAAACTCAAAACCATGTCGTTTTAAAATACTTTTGAGCAAGAATTTTCAAAATATGGGCAAAACTATCATAGCCACAATCAAAAATACCGCACTTAACACCTAAGGTGACAATTTCAAAACGACACATAGTTTCTAAAATAGTAGTGGCACCCATACTATTACCAATTAAACTAATACTAATTGGTTGATTAAAATCTTGATTTTCAATAAAACCATTAAGATATCTAATAACTGCGTATAAATCATCAGCTTCTTTAGCACCAAAAGTAACACTATCTTTAATATTATTACTGCCATGACCTCGTGCATCATAAGTTAGAATATTATAACCTTGTTCATAAAAATGTTTTACTAAATATAAAATACTATAACGATTTTGTTGTCAACCATGGACAGCAATTATTCATTTATGATTATTATTGGAACGTTGATTAGCAATTACAAAGGCTGATAATTGAATGTTATCAAAAGTAGTAATAGTAACATCTTGGGGTTCCATCATAGTTCAACTAGCTTCATCAATTGTTAATTGGGGTGCTTGTTGTAATTCCATATCACGATTATAAAAATTCAAACTATTAAGGTCAATTTTTTCAAAATTAGGATTTTCAATGCGTCCTGTTCGTTGAAATTTTTGCATAGTATTACGCATAATTTTTCCGAAAATGGCATTAGTAAACAAAAAAGGAATAAGTCATAATGGAAAAGTTAATAACAAAATTATTTTTAATCATCAAGCAATTTTATACTTAACCTCTTTTATATTCAAGGTCATAGTAGCACGTTGTTTTAAATATATTGTATCTTTTGCCATTACTATTTATTCCTTTCCAAGACCAAAAATTTATATTTTATACAAATAATATGTATAAATTAAAATTTACTAAGATAATTATTTTTTCTTACCTGGCGTATATGGATCTGGATAAGTAACATCTTCTTTTGTTAATACTCCTGTTGCTAATAAAGCAGCAGCAGTTACGAAGTTATATGGTTTGTTAAAGTGTGGTAGGAAATACATATCAATTAATGGTATTTCATCAATTGTTACTTGTTTTAAAATAGCTAATGAGAACATAGAAATAGTTTCGCTATGATCATGAGTTGAGCCAATTTCAGCACCAATAATACGTCGAGAACTTTTTTCTCATATAATTTTGATTTTAACTTCATGGTTTTCTGCCATAAACGGAGGAAAAACAGTATCTTTGTAAAAGTAAGCTTCAATTTTATCTTTACCAAGAATGGCACCTGCAGAAAGTTCTGACAATCCAGTAGCACACAGTTTTCAACCAAAGACAGAAATCGCATTAGTTCCTTGCACACCTGGGAAAACAAGTCTTTCTTTGGGATTAGTTTTTGTAACATTAATTCCAGCAACTAAACCAGTACGAACAGCGTTAGTAGCTAGGGCAATATTAACATTTCTATTTCAAGCATTAGAGCGAATGTTAATACAGTCGCCAATGGCATAAATATTAGGGTCTGAAGTTTGGAAATATTGGTCAACTTCAATGGCACCACGAGCATCTAAAGTAATTTGTGGTTTTCCTGATTCATCTTTCACAACAGTAGTATTTGGTAAGAACCCAACTGCCATAATAACTAAGTCAGCATCATAAGTTCCTTTATTAGTTTTTACTTGTAAGACTTTATCGTTTTTAGTAATGAATTCTAGTAAAGTTTCACCTAATTGCAGAGCTATACCTGCTTTTTTCATAGTTGTTTCAACATCAGTTGTGAATTCTTCATCATAGTAACGTGGCATAATACGGTTTTCAAAGTCAATCAAAGTAACTTGTTTTTTGTCTTTGTAGAAAGCTTCTACTAATTCAATACCAATATATCCAGCACCAATCACAACTACTTTTTTAACTTCAGGTTTACTTAAATGAGCAATAATTGCTTGAGCATGTTGGTATAGTTTTGATAAGTGAATACCGTTCGTTAATTTAACACCATTTAATTCATCTTTAACAATCACACCATCTTTATGAGCAATTAAACCTGGGATTTCTTTACCACCTGGATTTAAGATTGGTCATGAACCAATACCTAAGATTAATTTATCATAAGTTTCAGTGATGATTTCATTCGTTTTCATGTTTTTAATTTTGATGGTTTTGGCTTTACCATTATAACTAATCATTTCATGATTTAAGTTAACTTTAACGCCAAGTTTAGTTAGTTTTTCTTTATCAGCATAGAATAAACCTTTCGAGTCATTAAATTCTCTTCCTACTCATAGGGCAATACCACATCCTAAGAAAGAAATATTATCATTACGATCATATGCTACAACATGAGCATTAGGGTTAGTTTTCATAATTGCTTTTAAAGCAGTTGTTCCGGCATGATTAACACCAATTACAACAATTTTTGGATTTTTTTCCATTTTAAATTTCCTTCCTTATTTCTATTTTCTTAAGTACTAAATACTTAGGAAATATATATTTAATTTTAACACTTTATTTTAAATACTTATTAGTAAATTGTATGTATCTTGACAAATTATAATTTCTTCATTAGTTTTAATTTTATAAATGGGAAATTGTGATTGTTTATCACTAATTAGTAAGAAATCATCGTATTTATCTCTGTTTTTACTGTCTACTAGTTTCAATGTTAATATTTTAATCTCATTAATTATTAAATCACGAATGATAAATGAGTTCTCACCAATTCCTGCGGTAAATACTAATGCATCAATATTGTTTTGCAGATCATTGGCATATTGAACAATGTAATTAGCAATTCTTTGGACAAACATTTTAATTGCTAATTGCGATTGAATATATTTAGGGTGATTCTTATCTTCACTTGCAGCAATGACATCACGTAAATCAGATGAGTGTTGACTAATTCCTAATAAACCCGATGCTTTATTTAAATCATTCGTAACACTAGCAATGGTTGCATCTTTTTTAACATCACACATATAATTATGAATTGATGGGTCAATAATCCCACTACGTGATCCCATAATTAATCCATCAAGTGGTGTTAATCCCATACTAGTGTTATAACTTTTACCATCTTTGATGGCACAAATACTAGCACCATTACCTAAGTGACAAACAATAGCATTCACTTTAGTTTGTGGTTTGTTCATAACAATCGCTAATTTTTCTAAGATATAACGATAACTAATACCATGGAAACCATATCTTCTTACTTCGTGGTCAGTATATCATTCATAAGGCACTGAGTATAAAAACTTTTCTTGCGGAATAGTTGTATGGAATGATGTGTCAAAAACTGCAACATGGTGAGCATGGGGAATTAATTTTTGAAAGGCAGACAAACCTTTTAAAGCTGGTGGATTGTGTAACGGTGCTAATGGAATACACGAGTCAATGCCACTGACAACAGTTTTATCAATAACCATCGAACTATTGAATTTTTGTCCGCCATGAACCATACGGTGGCCAATGCGAGTAATATCATCAAAGTTAGCAATTACTTGGTATTTAATTAAACCAGCAATTACAGCTTGTGCTCCTGCGACATGGTCTTTAATATCTTGGACAACTTCATGTTTTGTAAAATCATTACCATTAGCAACTTCAATAATAAAGTTACTATCTTTAATACCAATTCTTTCCACTAATCCCTTTCCTAGAATTGTAAAAGTTGGTTGATGTTTTGTTTCATCAATTCTAAAAACTTGAAATTTAATAGAACTACTTCCAGCATTAATAACTAAAATTTTATTATGATTTAACATTTTTTTCTCCTTATTATTCTTTAATTAAAGTTTGAATCGCTGTAATGAGCGCTGTATAATAAATATCATCAACACTAGCACCACGTGATAAATCATTAACTGGTTGGTTTAAACCTAACACAATCGGACCAATAGCTTTATAGCCACCCAGACGTTGGGCAATTTTATAACCAATATTAGCAGCATTTAAATCAGGAAAAATAAAGGCATTACAACTTCCGGCAATTTTAACACTTGGAAATTTCTTGGCACGTACTTCCTGGTCTCAAGCAGCATCAAATTGAATTGGTCCTGCTACTAATACATTTTTTAATTTAGAAGTTTTTACTAATTCAGTAGCATTATGAACTTTAGCAACACTTTCGCCACTACCACTTTTATCAGTTGAGTATGATAATAGCGCTAGTTTAATGGGATTGAATTGTAAAAGTTGGGCAAAGTGAATTGTTGATTTAGCAATATCTGCTAATTGTTCAGAATTAGGGTTTAAGTTAATTGAACCATCACTGAATAAAAAGATATCTTCATCTTTATTCATAATAAAGGTACTTGAAACAGTTTTTATTCCTGATTTTGCACCCACAACTTGTAAAGCTGCACGGAGAATATCAGCAGTAGTAAAGGTAATACCACCAACAAAGCCATCAACAATATTACTTCTTAATAACATCATACCATAATAGTTACGCAAAGCAAGTTGTTTATCAGCTGCTTCTGGTGTTAAACCTTTGGCTTTTCTTAATTCTACTAATTTAGTAACAAACTCAGCTTTTTGCTTTGTTACAATAAACATTGTTTGAACATTACTGTTTTTAACAGCACTTGGGATCTCTTTTTCGTTAGTAAATAATAATACTGGAACAATAAAATTTTTTACTGGTGAATTACTATCAGTAATCTTTAATGCTACTGTTTGTACTTTATCGTTATCACCTTCGGGGAATAAGATTTTTATTGGTTTTTTACTAGTTTTTAAAATTGATAAAATAAAATCTAATAATTGCATATTTTTATTTGCCCTTTCAAAATGTTATTTTTTGCTAATAATTGTCGCGATAACTTTATTTTGAACCGCTTTAATAATATTATTTTCACCATTAATGTCGAAAACGATAATTTTTAAATTAGCTTCCATACACATTGTCGCTGCTGTTAAATCCATCACTTTTAATTGTTTGTTAGTAATATCTTCATAAGTTAGGTGGTCATAACGAACAGCATGCTTGTTAATTGTTGGATCTTTATCATAAACACCATCAACACCATTTTTGGCCATTAATAAAACATCAGCATCAATTTCTATAGCACGCAGTGCTGCTGCTGTATCAGTAGTAAAATATGGAGAACCAGTGCCACCAGCAAAGATACATACATAACCTTTTTCAAATCTACTTATGGCTTTTTTATAATAAAATGGTTCTGCTACTTGGTTAATTTCTAATGATGATTGGACAATAACTTTTAGTCCTAATGCCTTTAGTTTTGATTCTACTACTAAAGCATTCATAATGGTTGCTAACATTCCCATATAATCGGCATTAATCCGTTTTAATCCAACACTTTCACCTTGTTTGGCACCACGTCAGATATTACCACCACCAACTACGACACCAACTTGTACTTTATTTTTAACTAAAGTTTGAATTTGTTGACAAATATTATCAATGCTTTTGTTATTATATAAATCACTAACGTTACCACCTAAAGCTTCACCACTTATTTTTAATAAGACTCTTTTATATTTAAATTGTTCCATATTTATAATAACTCCCTCCTTACCCTTTTAATATTATAAAAAGCCACAGATTATTTTGTGGCTTTTTATAATATTTATTCATTGCTTGCGCTTGGTTTTGAATCTTTAGTATTATCAACAACATCTAATTTAACGTTATCAACAATTTTTTGAACTAAATGTTCTTTTACAAATAATTGAGATTGTGGCGTAATAATAGTTAAACGTTTTTTCATTTTTTTAATACCTTGTTCATAAACAATTTTTAAACCATGTTTTTTTTGGTCTAAAGCAATAATTTTATTTGTACTTACACTTTGTCCAAAGAAATAAATGTTAATTTCATCAACAGCAATTCCAAAATCAAAACTAAAAACATAAGCTAATATTAAAAGTGCAGTTAAGAATATATATTCGATAATTAAAATGCTTAAGAAAGCAGGATCATTTTTAACAAATACAGTATCATATGATCATACTTTCATGCCAATAGGCACAATTGATAAAATTAAACCAATTACTCCGATTGTTAAAGTTGGTACTAATAATTTTATATTTAAAAATCTATTATTAGTTTTTGGTTTAATGAAACTAAATCATCCTCACCCAAGAATGGCTAGTAACAATACAAACATCACTAATCCAATATAATATATAATTTTAAAGTCCAACATTTTGTTACCTCCTAATTATTTTGTGGAATTATCAATTTTTTCTCCTAATTGATAACGTACCATCGTTATAATTGTAGCATGATTTTTAGTTAAGTAATCTTTAACTTTAATTGTTAGGTCTTTACTATAGTCTTGATCAACAATAGTTAACGATGCAAAAAACTTTTGTAAACGGCCTTCAATCATTTTTTCAATAATAGCAGCAGGTTTTTTCTCATCTTTAGCTTGTTCTTGGAGAATTTCTAATTCGTTATCACGAGTTGTTTTTGGGATGCTATTAAGGTCAATGAATTTAGGATTTCCTGAAACAATTTGCATTGCAATGTTGTGAGGTACATCACTTTTGTTGTCCACACCTTTAATTACAACTAATGAAGTAAATTTACCGCCACCATGAACATATGAACCAAAAACTTCATCTTTATTTTTAGTTACAATTTCAAAACGTGTTAGAACAATATTTTCACCTAATTTTGCAATTGCAAGTTTCAATTCATCACCAAGGTTATCAGCACTAGAATTTGATTTTAATTTTAAAGCCTCAACAACTGTTTTTGGTGAATGTTTTAAAATCGTAGTTGCAATTTTATTAAATAAATTATTATATTCTTGAAGGGCAGCAACTTGTTCAGTTTGACAGTTTAATTCAGCAATTACAGCTTTATCACCATCAATTAAAACTTTAGTAATACCATCAGCTGCCGTATTAACACTTTTTTTCTCAGCTTTAGCAAGTCCTTTCACTTTTAAAATTCTATGGGCTTCTTCTAAATTATTATTACTTTCAATTAATGCTTCCATACAATCTTTCATTGGTAAATCAGTGCTTATTCGTAATTCTTTTACTAATTTGATATTAGCTTTTACTACATCTGGCATATAAATTTTACTCCTTTAATTTATTACTTATCTTCAGTTTTAACTACTTTATCAGCATCCATGCTTTCAATTATAGTTTCGGTAGTTTCTTCTTTTTTATCAACTACAGGTTTAATGCTTTGACCTTCTAAAATAGCAGCAGCAATTTTACTTGTAATTAAAGTAATTGATTTAGTAGCGTCATCATTACCAGGAATAATATAATCGATACCATCTGGATCTGAGTTACTATCACAAATGGCAATAACTTTAATTCTTAATACTTTAGCTTCTTGGACAGCAATGTTGTTAGCAATAGTATCTGTAATAAAAATAGCTTCTGGAATTTTGTACATATTTCTAATACCACCAAGGTTACGTTCTAAACGGTCTTTTTCTTTGGCAACAAGAATTTGTTCTTTTTTAGTTAAAAGTTTGATTTCTCCACTTTTTTCTTTATTTTCAATATCAATTAAAGATTTGATACTTGTTTTAATAGTTTTAAAGTTAGTTAATAAACCACCTAATCAACGTTCTGTTACATATGGTGAGTTACAACTAATAGCAAGGTCTTTAACTGCATCTTTAGCTTGTTTTTTAGTACCAACAAATAAAACTTTCCCACCAGTTTCACTGATTTCTTTTACAAATTTGTATGCTTCATCTAATTTACGCATTGATTTTTGTAAATCAATAATGTGGATGGCATTTCTTTGACCAAAAATATATTTGCGCATTTTTGGGTTTCATCTTTTAGTTTGGTGGCCAAACTGAACTCCTGCTTCAAGTAGTTGTTCACGTGTTACAATTGACATAATGTCTCCTTTAATTTGTTTTTCTTCCATTAGTTTCTAACATTAACCACTTTTAAATTAAAAGCACTAGGTAATGAATTCACAAATGTGATGCTTATTTTTATTCTAAATTAAGCGTGTATATTGTAGCATATTTTTGATAATTTAGAAAAATATTTTTACAAAAGAAAAACATAAGCAAGTTTATAACACCTGCTTATGTTTTAAAATCAATATGATTTTAATAAATAAAGTTCTTGCATAACTAAGTTTAGCTAATTTCTAAATTATGAAATGCAGTAATCAAATTAAATCTATATTCAAATTTTCTAAGGATTTTTATGTCATGATTTAGCAAGCGGACATTGCTTTATTCAGTTGGGGAACACTTTCTGACTGAATATGTGCTTGTACTTCCGTATTTGCTTCAAGTGTTGAAAACGTATTAGTATTAGCATTACTTAATCTTTTAATTAAACCTGCAGAAGTTGAGGGTTGTTCTTCAATTCCTTGTGATTTTTGTAATTGGTCAATTTTTGTCACAACTTCATTCAACTCTTTTTGTCTTTTTTCTATCTTTCTATCTAATCTTGCGTTTCGATCAAAAATACCACAAGTAAAATTTTTTCAAAAATTATTTCAACCTTCGCTCAGTTTTTTAACTTTTAGTTTTTCTATTTCATTTACTATATCATTTTTTTTGCTATGGCATTGGTCCAATGTTCAATTAGCTGCAAATCCTGTAACTCTATCTCTAGTCTCCTGAACAATTCCTGTAACTCTATTCTTAATCCCTTTAGCAAATTTTCCAATTGGTGCAAAGTATTTAGTAGCCTTATTATTATCAAGAAACTTAAATCCTATTCCTGATTTTGCTGAAGTTGAATTTGCTTCACCAGAGTTTAAATTTGAAATATTATTTATTGCGTCTTTTATGAGTTTTAAACAATGGTCAATTGAATTTATTTTACCTTTTAATTGGTTTTTAAATTCTGCCATTTTAGTTGCTTTTTTTGCTTCTTTTTCAGTTACTTTATCATTTATTTGCTGATTTATTTGATTTATTTTATCTGGTATTTGAGACACTATTTCTTTAGTGTTTTGCATTAATATTGCTATTTCTTCTGCTTTTTTAACTTTCAGTTCTTTAACTTGTTGCATTAATGTTGCTATTTTAGGTTCTATTTCAATTATTATTTGATTTAATGCTGTCGTTTTAACTGCTATTTCATTTACTTTCTCAACTTCTAGTTTTGCTAATTGTTGATTTAATTTTTCTTGTTTATCCTTTATTTCAATTATTATTTGATTTAATGCTGCTACTTCAGTTTCTTCTTCAACTTCTAGGGTTCCTAATTGTTGATTTAATGCTGCTATTTCATTTACTTTCTCATTGATTTCTTGATTTAACTTTGCTTTTTTATGAGCTGATTCATTTGCTTTTTCTTCTAATTTTTGTCTTAATTCTAATATTTTATTTTCCATTTTATCTGCTTGTTCAGTTGTTATTCCATTTATTAATTGATTTAATTTTTCTTTTTCAGGTGTTTTTTCAGTATTTATTTCAATTATTATTTGATTTAATGCTGTCGTTTTAACTGCTATTTCATTTACTTTCTCAACTTCTAGTTTTGCTAATTGTTGATTTAATTTTTCTTGTTTATCCTTTATTTCAATTATTATTTGATTTTCTTCTTTACTATGCGCTGTTTTTATACTTTCTTCTTTACCTTGTTTTTTATTATTTATTTCAGTTAATTCTTCTATTTTATATGATCGTTTCTTCTTTAATGCTACTATTTTAGTTTCTGTTTCAATGGCTAGTTCTTTTATTTTTTTATCAAATATTATGTTTTTAAGTTGTTTTTTAATTAGTAACTCTTCTAATTTTTGATAATATTCTACTATTTTAGTTATTTTTTCATCTGCTTTTTTAACTTTCAGTTCTTTAACTTGTTGACTGATTTCTACTATTTTAGTTATTTTTTCAGGTGATCATTGCGTTAATGGTAACATTTTAGAATCTATTTCTTCTGCTACTTTAACTGCAATAATTTTACTTATTTTTTGCTTTAATTCGTTTATCTTAGTCGTTTCCTCATTTTTTAACTCTTCTAATTTTTGCTTTAATTCCTCTTTTTTCGTATCTAGTTCTGCTAATTGTTTATTAATTTTTATTATTCCATTTACTTTTTCATCTTGTTGTTTTTCTAATTTTTGATTTAATGCTGTCGTTTTAACTGCTATTTTAGTTATTTTTTCAGTTTGTTGTTTGTTTAATGTTGCTATTTTAGTTATTTTTTCAGTGTCTCATTCTTTTATTTTTTTTTCAAATTCTGCTATTTCAACTATAATTTTATTTATTTGTTGATGCAATTCGTTTATTTTAGATATTTCATTTTGTAGGTTTGTTATTTGTTGATTTAATATTGCTATTTCTTCTGAATTTTTATTTTTCTTTATTTTTTTTCCTAATTTTTTATTCAATTCTTTAATTACTTTTTCTTTTTCTTTTTTTAGATTTAATAGTTCTTTATTAAATTTTTCTATTTTAGAAGTTAGTTGTTTTGATACTATCATTTTCTTTTTTATTTCATTTACTTTCTCAACTTCTAGGGTTTCTAATTGTAGATTTAATGCTGCTATTTCACTTGTTTTTTCAGTTGCTATTTCAATTATTTGTTTATAAAGCATTGATATTTCATTTGGTATTTTGGCTAATAACTTTTCTTGATCTTTACTTATTGCTCTTATCATTGGTTATCTTCCTTTCAAAATAAAAAAATCAATTATCTTTTAAAAAAAATAATGGATTGAAAACTATCTTTAGTTTCTCATATAGATTGTATATAAATCTATTAATTTTGCAGAATATATGCATAATGTTCTAAAAAAGAGTTAAACATAAGTAAGTAAATAGATACCAACCTAGATACTCATCTCTCACAAAATAAAAGGTGTATTATATAAATACACCTTTTATTTACTATCCATTTGTTTAATTCTATTAATTAAAATCGGGTCAATGGGATTATCAAAACTATTATTTTTATGAACACACTTACCAACATGAATATCAGTAATCCCGTTTTCTAAAAATAATGGTAAATTTTCCATACTAATACCACCACCAGCAAGGATTCTAATTGGTAAATTTAGTTTTTTCAAAACTTTGAAATTAGCAATATTATTAGTGATTTTATCTGTTCCACCACTTGTTAACACAGTAGTTATCCCTAAAGCAACTAGTTCTTGTAAAACCTTTGCTTGATTATTTAATCCATCAAAAGCACGATGAAAAGTTACATGTAATGGTTCTGCTAATTTAATAATTTTTTTCATTTTGTCAATATCAACACTATTATTTTTTGTTAAAACACCACAGACAATACCAGCAGCATTTGTCGTTTTAATAAAATCAATATCCTTTTTAAATTGTTTAAATGCCCTATCATCAACTTCAAAGTTATCATTATTGTGTCGTACCATAACCATTACTGGTACTTTAGCAAGACTACATGCTTGGGCAATTAAATCATATCGTGGCGTATAACCACCAAATTCCATATTTGCACAAAGTTCAATTTGATCAGCTTGTGTTTTATTAATATTTTCGATATCTTGTAATGATGTCGCAATAACTTCTAAAAACATTTTTAACTAATTTTCCTCCGATTTATTTTTTTGGTAAATATTTTTGTAATTGTTCAACTTTGTCTAATTGTTCTCAAGATAATTGTAAATCATTTCTCCCAAAATGCCCATAAGTTGCTAGTTGTTGATAATTTTGTTTAGTTAAATTTAAACTATTAATCATATTTTTCAAACTACAATCAAAGGTTTTAACAACAATAGTAGTTAATTGGGCTTCTGTTAAACCAGCAACAATTGTTTGATGCGTATTAATATATATCGCAATGGGGTCAGGAGTACCAATAGCATATGCTAGTTGCACTTCACATACTTGTGCTAACTTTGCTGCAACAATATTTTTAGCAATGTAACGAGCATAATAAGCACCTGTCCGATCAACTTTAGTAGGATCTTTACCAGAAAAGGCACCACCACCATGACTTGCAGCACCACCATAAGCATCAACCATTAATTTTCTTCCTGTTAGACCCGTATCGCCAGCAGGACCACCAATGACAAATTTACCTGTGGGATTAATTAAGAATTTAAAATCATCATTTAAATTATATTTTTTAGCAATAAATTGCATAATATCTTCATGAATAAATTTTTTAAATTTAGTTTCATCATAGTTAGCTTGGTGTTGAATACTCATTAAAATAGTATGTATTATTAACTGTTCAGGATTATTTTGATCGATAGTAACTTGCGCTTTCATATCATGTAATGCTCAAGGAAATTTGTTTTGTTTTTTTAAAGTATTAGCGCGTAACAATAACGCATGAGATAAAACAATCGCTAAAGGCATATATTCAGGTGTCTGACGACATGCATAACCAAACATAATTCCTTGGTCGCCAGCGCCAATTTGGTGATTTTTTAAATCAACACCACGTAAAATATCGGGTGATTGTTGATGAATTAAAATTTTAACTTGGCATGTGTGACCATTAAAACCAATTTCATCATTAACATAACCAATATCAACAATGACTTTACGAGCAATGTTTTCATAATCAACAACGGCATGACTATGAACTTCACCACCAATTAAGACAAAATCAGTAGTAATAAAAACTTCACATGCTACTTTAGCATGAGGGTCTTGTTGCAAAAAAGCATCTAAGATGGCATCAGAAATTTGGTCACAAATTTTATCAGGGTGACCTGGCGCAACTGATTCACTAGTAAAAAGATGATGAGTAATATTAGGGATTGATTTCATTATTAGTAGGACCTTTCTGGATGTTAATATTTTTTGCCATTCACGGCATAATTTCTTTGTCAAATAATGCTTTGATACTAGGCTCATTAATTAAAGCATGTTTACCCTCAAAAAGAAAGACATAATTGTGTTGGGATTTTCAATATTTATGATTAATTTTTAACTGGTGGAAATCACTAAAGACATCATCAGCGCTTTGTAAAATTAGAGTTTGTTGTTTTAAATTGCTAATGATATTTATACTATTTTTATTAATTTTTTTAAATTGTAAAAAGAAACGTAGTGATCAGTTTTGACGAACATTATATCTTTGATTCATGTTCGTAATATGAGCTTTGCTACTAGAAATATCTTGATTATCAATAAAAATGGGCATTTCAATTTTACTATTAAACAAAAAAGCAAAACCATAACGGAAAACAAATGATAATGAATATTGAGCTAAATTACGTTTAGTAACTAAGTTACTAATAATTAATGCTTCAACTTGGGGATTATTTTTAACAGCATAACTGGCAATCGCAGCGCCTAAAGATTCACCAAAGACAACAATTTTTTGGTTAGGGTACTTAGTTTTAACAACATTAATAACATCTTTTAAATCATTAATATCTGTTCCTAATGATTTAAATTTGGAAAAGCAAGCATTTTTGCCAATACCACGACGATCATATGAAATTAATGATAGTTGTGATTTTTTACAAAAAGCACTTAATAATTTAAAGTCTTCTTTTTGACCTTGTAAACCATGAACACCGATAATGATAACCTTACTTTTATCAACCATTTGTTTAAATATTTTTACTTCGTATAAATCACGTAAAATAATAAGCTTATCACGATCACGTAATTCTGCAGCTTGTTGACAAACCACACTATCTTTAATTTTACTAATGGTTATCTTTCGTCATACTATCAATACTAAAAGTATCACTATCCCAATGATAATTGAGTATAATCCATTATCTTTTATAAAGAAGTTAAGAAAATTTCATGGCATTTGTAATTAAGTTCCTTTCTATAATTTATTCATTAATTTTTAAATCAGGTGCTTGGGGATGAATAAAGATTCGTTCTAATTTTTCTGCTCTATTCGTTTCATTATTAATAGTTAATAAAACAGCTGAAAATTGACCTTCACCATCAGCTGGTTTAAGATAGGCAGGCATAGTTTTTTTATCACGATAAATCACTTCTTTCGGGTTAGCACCAATAATCGAATAAAATGGACCTGTCATTCCAACATCACTAATAAATGCTGTTCCTTTTGGTAATAAACGGTTATCAGCTGTTTGAACATGAGTATGGGTTCCAACAACACATGTTAGTTGACCATCAAAGTTTCAAGCAAATGCTAACTTTTCAGCAGTTGCTTCAGCATGAAAATCAATAATATGAATGTCACTAATTTCATTAGAATTTTTTTCTGTTGTTTTAATTAATTGTTCAACAGCATAATAAGGATTATCAGCTTTATCCATAAAGGTACGACCGATAATATTAGTAACACGAACTTTTTTAGTTCCTACTTCAACAACAATCGTGCCATTACCGGGATGATAAGGATTATAGTTTAACGGTCTTAATAAATCAGGACTTTTATCAATATATTTAACTACATCAGGGTGAGCAAAAATATGATTACCAGTTGTAATAACATCAATTCCTGCATCTTTTAATTCATGATAATGTCTTTCATTTAATGATTTACCATGGGTAGTATTTTCGCCGTTGGCAATTACTAAATCAATTTTAAATTCACTTTCATATTTCTTTTTAATTTTAGCAATCCATGTTTTAACCATCACGCGGCCGATATTACTATAAATATCGCCAATAATAAGGACTTTCATTGTTTTACACCTGCTTCATCTATATTTTATCAATTAATTGTAATTGTTTAACAAAATCATATTTTTCTGTATATTTTTCATAAATTTTTTGTCGCTTTTTATACCTTTCATAAAGTTGCAATTTACTTTCATAATTATTTAACAAGGCAATAACTTTTTGTAAACTATCATGAACAGCATTCCGTGATACGTTTTGTAAAGTTGCAATTTCTTGTAATGATAAATTATCAATAAAATAATTAGTAAAATATTTGATTTGCTTATTTGTTAATAGCGATTGATAAAAAGCAAATAAACTATAGTATAAAACTTGCTTTTCTAAACTATTCATCATTATACTCCGTAAATAAATCACTTGTTAAACTAAAAATATATTTATCTAAATCAAACTCTTCTAAATCAGTAACTTTTTCGCCAAACCCCATTAATTTAACAGGAATGTCTAAATATTCTTTAATAGCAAGAATAATACCACCTTTGGCCGTGCCGTCCATCTTAGTTAAAACAATACCTGTTAATGGCACAATTTTCATAAATTCTTGCGCTTGATTAATTCCATTCTGACCAGTAGTCCCATCAATTACTAATAATGTTTCATTAGCATCATGACCTAATTGTTTATTAATGATTTTATTAATTTTATTTAATTCGTTCATTAAATTAACTTTATTTTCTAATCTCCCTGCTGTATCAACAATAATAACATCACAATTAGCAACAATAGCACCATCAATTCCAGCGAAGACAACACTGGCTGGATCTTGTTTTGGTTGTCCTAAATAACAAGGTACGTCAACTCTTTGTGCTCATACTTGTAATTGTTCAACAGCACCAACACGAAACGTATCAGCAGCAATTAACATTGGCTTTTTACCCATACTTTTTAACTTAGCTGCTAATTTAGCAGTGGTTGTAGTTTTACCATTACCATTAACACCAACCATTAAAAAGAGCGTGGGTTTGTTTGTTGCAAAATTTAATCTGGTAGAAACAATTTCACCATCAGTATAAATCACAAACATTTTATCAATAATAATATCATTGATATCCTTAGGCTTGGTTAATTTCTGGACTTTAGCTTCATGACGGATTTCATCAGTAATGGTCTGTGCCATTTTGTAGCCAACATCAGCAAGAATTAAAGTTTCTTCTAATTCTTCAAAGTATTCTTCATTTAAGGTTTGATAACGTGCTGCTAATGATTTAATTTTAGAAGCAAATAATGTTCGTGACTTTTTTAGTCCTTGTTCATATTTTGTTGTTTTTTGGCCAAATAATTTACTTTTTAAGTTTTTGAAAAATGCCATAATATCACCTACATCGTTTATTATACCAATAAATTAGTAGTTCTACTCAGGAATTTATTACTAGTTTTAATTCCTGAGTAGAAAAATTAGGAAAATTTTTAATCCATTTGTATTGCATATGATGGTAAAAATCAATATTAAAATTAAATAAGTGTACACTAAAAAAATAAAACTTAACAAGGAAATATTTACCCATGAAAAATGAAAAAAATGATTTATTATCTTCAGCACTTAGTGCTACAACAACAGTAAATGATAACGTCTTAGTTGGCTATTGACATAACTGAGATTATGCTGATGGTTATCAAGGCGGAATTGCTCGTTACATGGATTTAACAGCAGTACCGACAATTTATAATGTGGTTAATGTTAGTTTCTATCAGATACTGCAGGACAAATACCTGATTTTAAACCAACAATGCCTAATCATCCTGAATGAACACAAGACCAAAAAGACCAAGCATTTACTAGTCAAGTTAATATCCTACATAGTCAAAATCGAAAAGTTATTTTATCTTTAGGAGGCACTTTAACAAATATTGAACTTAAAAATAGTCAGATAACTGAGTTTACTAATAAAATTAAAGAATTAGTAGCAAAATATCATTTTGATGGTATTGATACTGATTTAGAAAATGATTCAGTATTAGCTGGTGATAATGTTAATGTTATTACTTAGTCTTAAAAATATTAAAGACGAAAATAAAGATTTTTATATTACTTACTATGGCACCCGAATTTCCTAATTTAAAAGTTGCAACTCATGAAAGTTTCGTCCCATATCTTAAAAGTTTAAAAGACTATTACAATTTTATTAATCCTCAATTCTATAATCAACTTGGTGATGGTGTTAGCCAAACCTCAGATGATAAAGATTATTTTTTAAACACAAATATGGAATTGATACAGGTTGATGATTGCCTCAAACTCAATCTAACCCGCAATTAAAAAGTGTTTTCTTAGCTTTAATTACTAAATATATTACTACAGGTGAAACTGTTAATGGTTTTGAAATGATACCTGCTGATAAACTAGTGTTAGGTTTACCAGCCAATATAGATGCAGCAGCAAATGGGATAGTTACAGCAGAACAGTTAGCACAAGCATTAATTTATTTAAAAGAACTTAATTCAGCAATTAAAATTAAAGGTTTAATGACATGATCTGTTAATTGAGACGCAAATACTGATTTTGGATTTATGAAAATGTATCAAAAATTATTTTCAAATTAATAACTTGCGAAATATTAAAAACAATAAGACTTGGGATTACCAAGTCTTATTTAATAATTAGGATTTTTACTTTTATTGCAATAACTTACATTACCATTTATAAATGAATACCCTGTTTGGCATGCATTAGATAATAGAGTGGACCACTATACATAAAAAATACCCTAAGATAACTTTAGTTGTTAATGACATTATCATAACGACATGATAACAAAATTTAAACAGTATTTAGTGTTTTTAATTTTACAACTCAGACACTAACAGGTAATAAGGACAACTCTTTACTATAATAGTAAAGGAATAATTCCCACAGTAAATATTTGAAATTTACCTGGGAATTTTTAATTAACAATCTCTAAAATCTCTCGTTAATTAATAATTTTACATTATAGTTTAACCATTGTGCACAGTTAGACTACCTATAAATATTATCATGAATAATTTACTTTGCAAACAATATATAAACTTTAAGTTGTATTTTATTAATTTTAATTTTTAAATTCATAAATATTAGTACTAGTTTTATCAACAGTAAATCCCACAACATAACAAATCCCACAAAGAAAATCAATAATTCTTCTTCGGTCACTAACAACAGTATCTGTTAAATCAATTTTAATTGGTTTTTGTAAAATCATAGCATTAGCCATGGGTTCAATTTCTTGATAACTTTTAGGAGCAAATTCTTGAACTGCTTCTTTAAAATTCTTGTTGATAGAAGTAGTATCATTATTAACTACTGATTTTTTTCTTCATCCCATAATATTCTACCCTCCTCGGTTTCTTCTTCTTAAAAATGTTGGTAAATCATCATCAATTTCCATTATTGCGTCTTGAATTATTGCTTGTTGTTCTTCTTCTTTTTTCTTAGTTTGAACTTGTATTTCATTACTTATGTATTGCGTTTTAGTGGTGTTGTTAACAAAATCACGGTTATCAATTTTAGAAATTGAACCAAAATTAGTTGTTGATGTTAATTTTTCGTCAAAACCAGTAGCAATCACAGTGACAATCATTTCATCATTTAAATGTTCGTTAACAGCAACACCGAAAATAATGTTAACATCGCTACCAGCAGCATCACGTACTAAATCCACAGCAATATTAGCATCAGTTAAAGTCATTGTGGCACCACCAGTGACGTTAACAATCGCATTTTTAGCACCTTTAATGGCAACATCATCTAGTAATGGTGATGAAATGGCTTTAGTAGCTGCTTGCTTGGCTTTATGTTCACCTTTTGATATCCCAATTCCAAATAAAGCATTACCTTTATTTTGAATAATGGTTCTTACATCGGCAAAATCCAGATTAATTAATGCTGGAACAGCAATTAAATCAGTAATAGTTTGCACACCTTGACGTAAAATATTATCCGCTTCTTTAAATGAGTCTTTCACAGGAATATTACCAATGACTTGTAATAACTTATCATTAGAAATAATAATAATAGCATCAACTTGTTTTTTTAAGTTTTCAATTCCAACAGCAGCATGAGCGTTTCGATTACGTCCTTCAAATTTAAATGGTTTAGTAACAATGGCAATCGTTAGTGCACCACATTCTTTAGCAACTCTTGCCACAATCGGAGCTGCACCAGTTCCAGTTCCACCACCCATTCCTGCAGCAATGAAAACCATATCAGCACCACCAAGGGCACGTTTAATTTCAACTTCACTTTCAATAGCAGCTTGTTTACCAATTTCAGGGTTGGCACCAGCGCCTAAACCTTTAGATAATTCTTTTCCTAAGATAATTTTATTTGCTGCTAATGAAGCGTTAATAACTTGTTGGTCAGTATTAGCAACATAGAAGTAAACACCTTCCACTTTCGCTTCAATCATGCGATTTACAGCATTGTTGCCAGCACCACCCACACCAATTACACGAATAGAGGCTAATTTATTTTCTTCATCTACATCATTTTTAATAATAGCGGCTAACTGTTCAAATTGACTAGTGTTGTCATTTTCCATTTTCTCACTCCTTAATACTTTTCTTAAAATTCATTCTATTTACTATTACCATTATACTGATAACTTGGGAAATTGGGTGAATTATATTTTTTTGTTTCATTATTTTGTGGTAAACGATGATGATTAGTTTTTGGTAATATTGATAAAGCATTTACCGATGAAATCATATTGTTATTAAAAACATTAACCAAATGTTGATAGTGGGTAACACCAATTAAACTAGTTCAATTATAACTGTAGGCACCAAGATTTTGGTTTAACATATATTTAATAATTGATAGTTTACTATGGTTTTTGAAATAGTTAGCAAAACCAGCTAATCCCACAGTAATACCTGTGCAAATAACTTCCATTTCACTACTATTGTTATTACTTACTTCGTCTAGGAAGTATTCAATACAAGTAATAATTTCATTAATTTGGTTTTGCACTGTCGTTTGTAAATCAGATTTAGTTAAACAAATTTCTTGATTATGTTCGTTAAGATATTTATCAACCACAATATCACACAAATAATTACTATTAATGTTAATGATTTTTTGTAAATATTTTTTAGCTTTATCGTAATCACAACTCATTTGTTTCATTAATGCTTGAATAATTTGATTTCAACCAATTTTAATTTTAGTAGTAGCATATAAAACAGAATTGTTAAACACGCTAATCTTAGTACTATTTAAGTTTCAATCAATTAATACAATATTATTATTATTATTAATGTTACATGCTAAAGCAAACTGATCTAGTGTAACTGTTAATAGATCAACTTGGGCATTTTTTAATACTTCTAATTGTGAAGAATATAAAGTTTTAGGCAATGAATAAACTAACGCATCAACATTCAACACTTGTCCTTTTAATCCAATCGGTAATTGTTCACTGCTCTTTTCATTATTAAACTTAAAACTGTAAGGTTTAGTCAAACATACAACCTCACTACTATCGATAATAATATTTTTGGCCATGTCAATCACTTTACTACAATCAGCATTAGTAATAATGTGGTTGTCATCTTTAAAATCCATCATAGCTTGTGATTGGTAAATTTTTAAATTGTTTGATGGTAAACTTAGAACAATTCTTTGAACATTGATATTTAAAGTTTTATTAATTTTATCAATCATATTGCGTAAGCTATTACCTGTGGTAATAGTATTGATGATAACACCATTTTCAGCAAACTGTTCATTCTCTATTCTTTCTTTGTATAGAACTTGAATTTGATTATTAACATAATTGTTAACCATTAATTTTAAACTGAAATCTTCAATTTGACAAACAACATATAGTTCTTGGTAATTCATAAGTTCACCTCCAAACAATTTTAAGAGTTAAAGGAAAGCAATAACTCGTAACTTAGCACTGCGTGCTCGTGGGTTTAAATTAATTTCTTTGGTAGTTGGTACTAAAGCTCGTTTTGTAATTAACTGATATTTGGTAGTTCACTTACTAGCAATTGGTAACTTGGCATAGAGTTGTGCTAGGGGGTCAGTTAATACCCTGTTGAATGTTTGTTTTACAATTCTATCTTCTAAAGAATGAAAACTAATAACCACTATCCTGCCTTGGGGGTTTAATAAAGTTAAAGCTTGATTTAACGAATCTTGTAAACTATCTAATTCGTTATTAACGGCAATCCGTAAGGCCTGAAAGGTTTTTTTAGCGGGATGATGTTGTTTATTTAATACTTTGGTTGGTAATGTTTTTTTAATAATTGCTACTAACTCGAAAGTAGTATTAATCGGTTGCAAGATTCTTGCTTTAATGATATTGTTAGCAATCTTACTAGCAAATGGCTCATCGCCATAATTTCTAATAATCATTGCTAGTTGTTGATGGTCATAGTTGTTAACAATGTCTCAAGCACTTAGTGTTTGTGATTGATCCATTCTCATATCAAGTTTAGCATCTTTCATATAACTAAAACCTCTAACGTCTTCGTAAACTTGTGGTGATGAGATACCTAAGTCATATAAGATTCCATCAACTTTAGTAATGGCTCTTTGTAACAATTCTGCTTGAAGATGAACAAAGTTGCTTTTAATGATTTCATACTTACCAGAGAAGGATTGTAGGATGTCATTACTTTTGGCAATGGCTTGTTCATCTTGATCAAAGGCATATAGTTTACCAGAGGTAAGTTTATTTAAGATAGCTTTACTATGGCCAGCACGGCCTAAGGTACAGTCAACATAAATCCCGTCAGGTTTAATATTTAAGAAATCGATCGCTTCTGTTAACATAACAGAAACATGTGCTAGTAGATTGGTATTATTCATATCGTTAAATCTCATCTAGAGTAGCTGCTGCTAACTCAAATTTATCGTTGGTATCTTGGTTAAAGCGATTTCAGTTAGTTTCTGATCAAATTTCAATTTTGTTGGACAGTCCAATCATAATTACTTTTTGTTTAATATCAGCTAATACCAATAATGAGTGGGGAATATTAATGCGACCTTTACCATCTAGTTTTAGTTCTTCTGAGTTGGCAAATACTTGTCGCGCTAGAATTCGTGCTTCTTTCTGTCCTTCTGATTGATTTAGGATTTTGTTTTGTCATTTAATGAATTCAGGTTCGTTTCGAATAACGAGACATCCTTCGAAACCTTTGGAAACAACAACTGTTTCATTTTCATGAAAGTAACCCCTAAATTTGGCTGGAATTATCATCCGTTTTTTTTCATCAATAGTTGATATGGCTTGGCCTAGTAGCATTAACATCACCCACACTTTCCCACTATTACCCATATTATCTCATCTTTATGAAATAATTGCAATAAATAAGGATAAAAGGGAAGATTATGATAGTAAATAGGTATAGTAAAAAGTAGTAAGTATCATAAGATACTTACTACTTAAAGAAATGAAAGGATGGAGATTTTAGTACTATTTTACATTTTTAAGTGTGGAGTAGTAACCTGTTGTGATAAATTATCAGGGTTAGTACCACCATTTATTTCTTCTAAATCAAATTTAGAAAATGTTTCTTTTTTACCAATTTGATTTAAAACAAAATTAATTACTCCTACAGCACCATCAACCATACACGTACTTGGAGCTAGTACAGGTGAAGCAAAGACCTGGTATATCAAATAAAAGTCCAGCACCACCAACAGCAGCAGGACAAACAGAATCCAATGGTTTTTGAATATTTTCTAAACCTTTATTTGCTGTTGAACCATCAGTTGTACATAATACCTTAGTAAGACCAACAACACCACTTAAAATTCCTGCTACAGCAGAAGATACAAAGATTATTAAAGCTGCTAAGTTTGGAAACTCATCTATATCATAATTAGAATTATCGCTGAATATAGTGTGTAACTTATTAACATCTAATGTTGTAATAACATATGAACCGTTGCATACTATTTTTCAAATTTCTGATAATACTTTATGAAGAAATGATGGTTTAGACAATTCAAAAATTGGACCAAATATACCTCGACAAAGGGCATTTATTAAATTTCATGTCTGTGATACTTTACGATTATTATGTAAAAGAATAGTAGTTGCACCAGCACCGCATGCTCCGACAAATGCTAATGCAGCACTGCCATAGTTTCATATAAATTTGGTTTTCAATTTGGTGGATTCTGAGAAATTAATAATGGTTGAAGCTCATCATCATTATTATTAATAGAATTACTTGTTAATGGTGGTTGATTATTAGTAAAACATGGCATTTTTATTATCTTCTTTCTCTTTTAATTAAGTTAACTTTAAACACAAAAAACCTATTTAGTATAGTTTACCAAACAGGCTTAAAAAATAAATTAAGCAAATATTTTATTATGTGTTTAGATTGATTATAAAACTAATAATAGTAAAATACAATACGATAAAACTATATTTTTTAACATTTTTCAATTTGATGAAATAAAGTTAATTTAAAATCTTTAGTATTAATAAAGTCATTATTAGTAAAAGAAATTTGATAACAATTACCATTTAATTTGTTTAACAATTGATAACTTAATACAGCACTAGTTATTCCATCATCATCTTCATATTTATTCATTTTCACATCACTAACAATAAAATAAGTAGTATTACTCATATCAAAATATTTAGTATATTTATCTTGATATAATGTTTCTTGTTCTGTAATCACATTATCAATAATTCCTGGATGGTCTTTATCACCTTGGATAATCCCTAGTAATTGATTAATACTACTGTTTGGTGTATTAAGTCATGCGCTTAAACTATCAAAAACACTACCAACTTTAAAAGTAGTTTCACCATTAAACTGGACACCCAATATTGCTAACACTTCTTTTATACTATGAGTACTACTACTGGGATTATCAATGATATCTTCTATATCAATAAGGGCAGAAGTAAATTCTGTTTTACCAACTGTTAAATCTAAATATTTAGATAAATCTTGCAAATCAATGACAGGGTTAGTTGTTAAATATTTATTAGTAAAATCAAGAATTTTATTAATATAATCATCAATGGGAATTGATTTTAAAATAGAAGATAAACTATCAGCAATTTTAGTTGCAATGTCATGAATACTAATAATAAATGAAAATTTAGAAAAAATTTCAGGTAAAGTTCAATAAGAAGTTACTGGTCAACCTGTAGGTTTAATCACAATATCCTCACCAAATGGTCCACCTAATAAATCAGATATTAATGAGATTAACTCATCGTGACCTGCTGGTGATAATAAATGTTGTAATTCAAGTAATACTGTTTTTATAGCAACAGCTTTATTAGCATTACCATCATTTCAAGTAACACTATTAATGCCTAAAGTAGGATTTTCCATTTTTAATACTTTTTCTTTTAGAACCGGAACTATTGTTTTAATTAAATATGGTAATGCAGCAGGTGTAGTAACGATTTTACTAATAGCATCAGTAAATGTCTTAAGAAAACCATCACTATTAAAACCTGATGGTACACCAAGTGTAGTTGTAATATTATCAGCTATCATATCACCAATATATTTTCCTGAAATTAATTTAAAAATATAATTAAAATTAACACCAGCTATGTATTCATAAAACTGTGTTCAGTTTCATTCACCAGCTCTTGTTTCAACATAATGTCAATTATCAAAATCATTAAGTTTTTGTCATGCTTGAGCATACGTACCATTTTTTGACATATAATCTTTCATTTTTGCTAATAAATTATCACCACTAAAATCCTGTGGTTGATCTCAGTCACTTAACAATTCTTTAACAGCACTTGTTGCCATCGGTAAATAAGTACTGTAAGATAAATAATTATCAATATCAGGGATTAGTCCTTTAACAAGTTTTAAAGCAGTACCTACTAAATTAACAGTACTATCTTGCGATAAAAAACTATTATTTAAATAACTTTTAACCATCGGTAAATAAGTAACATATTTTTGGTAACTACTAATATTTTTTGTGATTTTATTAATACTATCTTGGTTATTACCATGACGTTGGAACAATGGTTGGATTGTGTTAATACTGTTACCATCTAAATTGGTTGTTCAATTTTTAATAAAATCATTACCAGAATTAGTACCTGTTAAATTATTAATATCATTGCTTTGGTTTTGACCATACATATTATTTAAAAGGTCATTAGTATTAAAATCTTGATTTTGACCAATTAACAATGATTTACCAACAATTGATGTTTCATTAGCATATTTAACAGCAATTTGATTATCAATGTTACCACTAGTAGGGTAAATAGTTTGATTTTTAATTTCATTAGGATTAATAACAAAAGCCAAGGCACTAAGGCTAGAACTTATTAATAGACTAGTTGCAAAAAATAAATTAAATTTTCTTTTCATAAAGTACTCCGATGATATAGATTTTAATATATTATATCCTATTATTTTTTGCTTTGCTACTAGTTTAGAATTAGGGGATTGAATAATTTTTTCAATTTATTTTTTTTACCTATACTGGATGTTATTTCTTTTTTATAATATCTGGTACACCATTTAAAAGTATGTTAGGCTTATTAAGGTAGATAGATTTTACTAAAATTATTGATTCTGGATGTGATTAAAATGGAACAAATTAAAGGATTATGTAAAGAAATTATAAAATTTTATGATAAAGAACAAAATAATGAAAATATACCAAAAGAAATGAAAGAAAATATTAGTAATTTAAGATTACAAAAAATATTATTTTTCTTATATGGTTATTATTGAAAAGAAAAAAAAGAAGAAATAGTAAATATTAATTTTGAAGCTTGACCATATGGACCAGTTAATAAAGAAATTTATCATTTTGTAAAAGATTGTGGAAATAATGAAATAGATATTAAACGATTTAAAGAATATGAAACTCCTAATTATGATAAAAAAATATTTAATAAAATATTAAATCATTTAAGTCAATTTTCTACAATAAGATTAGTTAATGCTTCTCATGACACAGATCCTTGATTAAAAACTCCTGATGGTACTGAAATTAATAATAAATTAATTAAAAAATGATTTGAACAAGATGTCCCAGAAATTAACTAATACTCCGCCTTTAAATAAATGGGAAAACGAAAATCTACTATTTAATTTTAAATTTACTTTAATTTCAAAAGATTTAGATGCTATACATTATAAAAAAGTATTTCAAAAAATTATTATTTTTTATTCAAGTATGACTATAAAACAATTTAGTAATAATAATGGAATGAGAGCATATGGAGTATTAAAATTAACAAGTAATTAAATTTGGGGAGGATTTAATACAATAAGGAATATAGTATGATATAATTTCACCTAAATTTAAACTAATTTCATGAATTATAATTAGTTTGTGTAAAAAAAATAGAAAGAGTGACACTGGTATTACAATTTAGGGTTACTAAAAATAACTGGGTAATTTTTTAGTGAAAAAATCATTTAATAATTGTCAATTTCAAGTACGGTCATTCTTAGGTGTATCTAATCATTGATCAAATGCTTCAGCAAAAAAATCATCTTTTCTACCACTACCCTTTAATCAAAAAGAACGTCCATAATTGCTACGAACAACAATTAATGGAAAAAATTTTCGTTTTATTGAATCATTACCAACTTGAGCTTCATCGTTTAAATAGTCACACAAGAAATCAGTACAGTCATTGATTTTTTTTGTAATCCTTTATTATAGAGTTTATAAGGTTTAAAAGGAAATAATACAGTATTGAAATCTTGTCTGAGTATATCAAAATTCAGAAACCTACTTACAGCATGACCATATTCGTGAACAACAGTTGAAATAAGATCATCAGTGGCGCCAGCTCCATTATTATAATTTTTTGATCAGCAAATATGGACCCTAGACCCATATATTGTTGAATAACTAAGCGTTTTTGATCAAAACCAGGTTGTATATAACCAAATAATCCAGTTGCACTATTATCCATTTTTGCGTATTGCAATAGTTTAAGAATATTACCTTTTCCATAAAGATTAGCAATAATATTATAAAAGTGGAATAGTTTGTTTTCTCCTTGTTTAATTGTTTCATCATTTAAGTGCACTTGTTTAAATAAATCAGTTCAATCTAAATCAAGAGTAACTTCTTTACTTAAGTCTGTGGCTGTTAAATCATGTTTCAAAGAAGAATAATTGTTTCATCCTGTAGTGGCGTCATCTTTAGAGTACAAATTATCAAAAACTTGTTTAGATTGCTCACTAGCAGGTTTTTTGATTTCTTCTTCATAATGTTCAACAAAACTATAATATTGTTTATCATGTGTAATTTTTACATAATTACCATTTAACATACTGACATAATAATCTCGATTGTGTAAACTGCGATTATTATCATTATCAAAAGTAATAACTAATACTCCTATAATAGTTATAACAGTGATTATGCTAATAGTCGCACTTCCTAATATTATCATTAGCTTTTTCTTTTCCAAAATTTTTCTTAATAATAGACTTGATATAAATTAAATTCCAAAGCAAATCTTTTTCTATGATTTCTGTGTTTTTCAGTAATAATTTTAACTTTTTATACAAGTTATAGGGGCTTTGCCCCTTCGGTGCTACGCACCTTACACCCCACTCACTTTTGAAAAGTGAGACAAATGGCGTAAACGCCCTAGCCAACCAACCAAGGTTCTGGTTAGCACTGACCTTAATATACGTTTTACTTCTTAGCAAACTTTTTATTTTTATCATAACTACGTTTACCACGAACCTTAACAACATCTTTTTTTTCATCTTGTAAAATATTATCTAACTTATCTAAACCAACTGCTTTAATATCATCAACAGTAAAATCTAAACCTTGTGACTGTTCATAATCCTTAACACTACTTAATTCACTCTTTAAATCATGAATATAATGCAAAGCACGACTATTATATTTTTGTAAATAAGACCTAGGAAATCACAAACTAAAAGTCATAGTCTCACCACTATAACTTGGTGGAAAACCACCCTTTTTAATTATTTTCTTAGTTTGTCTTTTAGATAAAACAATTTTATTATAATCATCAACATTAGTATAAATATTAAGTTTAAACTTAACTAAAAATAATAAAATACGCATTCTTTTAACTTGAACTATATACTCTACTTTTTCACGTGCTTGTTTCGGTATTCTATAGGGGTGTTGTTCAATCATATACATAATTTCATTAAAATTATGACCTATTAATTTACAAAACATACCTAAACTTTCCTGTGTTTCTTTAAATTCCGGTGCTAAATCATTACTATTAATCTTTAAACCTAATTCATCTAAAACAACCATATCATTCTCATTAAAAGCATAATTAGTATTTAATTGATTAAATTTAAAAACATCATCATAAGAACAACGATAACTAAACTCATTACGCACTTTAATAGGAATAGGACTAACTATACCCTACCTTTATGTCTTTGTGCTAAACAACAAGCAAGTGCTGACTTACCAGTACGTGGTGGCGCTGAAATAATATAACTACCTACACGTTGCAATATCTTTATATTTTTTCTAGTTATTAAAAACGGATAAAGAATTATAACTAACAAAATTCCTAAAATTAAATATCCATACCAAGGCATTATATTTCACTCCTAACCAATTAAAAACCCTACTGCTTTTAAAAATACTCATAAAGTTAATACTTGTTCTAAACCACTAGTAAAATCAACATTTAAAACTGAACTAATAGTATCATCAAAAATATGTCTCAATAAACCGTCAATCTTAGCAAAAAATTCTCTTAATGGTTCTACTGGTAAAAGTTTACCAACAACACCAAATAATAATCATCTAAAAGCATTACGTAACTGACCAAAAACATCATATCAACTAACTCGTTCATACTCAGGGTTAAAAGGACTAATCGGTGGTACTGGTGTTATATTTTCAATTGAAAAAATATTAATTTGACCAAAATTTAACCGTGGAGAATAACCTTGTCTAATTGTTTCACCATGAATATCAAAAAATACTGTTAAATGTCTTAAATTAGGAACACGAATAGGCAAAGTAACAAAATTATATAAATCTTGACTATATACATTATTATCCACTTTACCTTTAAAAACATACCTAGTATTACCAATATTATCTAAAAAACTAAAAGTAAAATTAGCTGTAAAAGTTTTAAAATCTTGGTATTGAAAATAAAACATAAAACCTTGAATATAAAAACTTAATGGTTTATCAATTTCAAAATTTAACTGTGTTTGAAAATTAACAAGTTGATTACCAGTATTAAAAAATTGAATATGATTATTAGAACCATTAGAAACAAAATTATGATTAAACATAATACGTGAAATATCATCTAATTGACTTGTATTAAATTCATAAACACCAGTACCCATACTTATATTTTGTGATGCAACACCGGTAGTATCACTATAATAAGCACATCAATAATTACCTTCACCATTACTAACAAAATCACCAGAAACTAATTTTAAATCCGGTTGGTCAACATCAAAATAAGCAGAATTTCATGGAATTGTTGCTCAATCATCAAAACTATGATATTTAACATGCTTAACCATTTCTTTTGTAATATCATAATTAACAATATTAGGGTCATTTGAAACAATCAAAGAAGTTGGTGCTTGTACAGAAGTATTTACAATTAAAAATAATTTAGCAAACTTAAATCACATAATTATTTACCAAATAAACACTTTAAAATTCACCATGAACCATAAAATAAAACAAATCCAATAAAAAACTGTGTACCATAAACTACTAAATCTCATAAAATAGCAGTAAAGTTATCAACCGGACTACCCAAAAACATAGTTCAATAATCAACTATACATTGATGTATTTGATTGTAAATATCTCAAACACTCATAAATACCACCTACCCAAATAACGACCTAAAAACAAATTTAATACTACGATAAATAAAATTAAAAAATACTCCTAACACAAGTCAAAAAGTAAAATTAAACAAAATATAAACTTCATTATTAACATCAACCGTTTGATTTAAAAACATAGAAATATCTTTATTAGAAAATATAAAAATAAAATGCAAAATACTAACAACAAAATCAGACATAACTAATCACCTATATTAATTCCACTAACATCTTGTGTTTGCTTATGACCCTTAGCAATTGCTTTACCAACTCAAACAGAAGCCTTACCAATTTTCTTAACACCATAACCTAATCCTAATGTTGGTAACATTAATTCAGGTAAAATAACCCTAAATGCAAATTTAAGCAAAATTAAAAATACCATTAATGTACCTAAATTAAAACCTAAGTCACCAATAGGAAAACTAAAAAACTTCATAAATATTTGACTAAATAATTTCATTACTGTTGTAATAAAAGGTATAAACATAATTGCACTTCCTAAATGTCTTGTAAATCTAAATAATCATAAAATTAAATAAAAAACAAAACTAACATTTATTAAAGCAAGAATTGGCAAAGGCAAAGTATACAAACTATCATAAAAGAACGACTTAATAAAAAGTGTCACAGTATGTAAACCAGTAAAGGAACTTAGATACTGCATATAAATAGTTTGCACTAATGTATTAACAGTCGGTAAAAGTTTACCTAACAAAGGTAAAACAAAAACTAAACTAAAAAATAACTTTACCATTACTTAAATCCTTTCTAATTACTAATGAGTTCCATGAATAATATGACCCACAAATTGTTTAATAAACACTAATACCATAAATACAATTGAAATTAGCACTGGTCAATTTGTAAGTGTTCCGCCATCACCAGTTGTAAATACTCAACCAAAAATATAAGTAAAAGCATTTAATAATTGTTGTCCAACACCACCTATCATGGTTAATAAGGCACTTAATCCTGCTGGCATATTAATCACCCCCTTTCTCTAATTCTTTTTGTTGTTTTTCCATTTCCAATCTACGTTTTTTCTTTTCAAAATCTTTACGACAATATGAACAATCAGGGTCACTATCATTCTCCTTTACATGTTTTTTATGTTTCAATTTTTGAATACCTTCACGTATTCAATTACGAGAAAATCAAAGAATAAGACCAAAACCACCCATATATACTAAATATTTAACTATCTCTTTCATATCCATTTTAAACATCTCCTATAATCTATAATAACTGTCATCAAATTCTAACCTTGCATTAATATTAAGTTCACTTCCATCAAAACTATAATTACTAATACTATCATTAGTACTTTGATAATCATTAACACTAGAATTAATTAACCCTATTCTTTCATCAGTAAGCACTTCTTGTAACTCAGTATTATTATGAGTACTTCCCAATGGTAACAATAAAGTATTAATTATTTCACTTGTTCCGGCAATAATAGTAGGAATAGCATAAGCATTATTAATACCCATTGCTACACCACTACTAATTAAACCCCCACCAGTTGCCATATAAAAATCTTTCTTATACTCTCAAAACGATTAGGAATTAATTCACTTAAACCACTAACAACATTCGCTATACCAAAACTATTTAAAGATATATAAGTATCTCAATCTACAAAAGGCACATCAATTATTGGTTTAACAGTTGTAAATGGTGGATACGTAGGTCTTGGTGGTTCAGTAGGACAAGGTGGTCAAAAACACGGTTCATCTTTTATTAAAGACACAGACTTATCTACATATTGAACAAATTTAGCATAATTTATTAAACCAATTGTACCTAAACCCAAAAATATTTTTTTATAACTATTAATAACTTTATTTCTAGTAGTTGGTCTTTGATTAATATTCCATATATCAATTCCTAATTTCTTACTAAATAATAAAGAATTAATACTGCCTAATATTGGGTCTTTTAAATATTGACCATAATAAGCACTAACTCCAACCATAGCACTTAATGGACTTAATCCCGTTCTTAATATTTTAGTTAAAGTATAATTACTAGTTTGTTCTAATTCATTAGGCATAAATAAAACTCCTTACTTTATTAATAAGGAGCATATTTATACTAATTAGAGTAAGGGGCAAAAATACACTAAAAAGTATATATATGCCCCTTATTTAATTTTTTTAATTTTCTCTTTGTTGTAATTGTCCTTTTTGTTTAACCAAAGCAATACTTAAAATACAATTTGGACAATAATATTGTTTAGTATATAAATTTTGTAAAACTTTCTTAGGACAAATAACTTGGTCACAAAGTTTACACATATACATTGCTAAATGAAAAGGTTGTTCACAAGTACAATTATTAATTTTTGACATACATAATTTTTGCTTCTCATGTTATTTCAACATCATAATAAGAACCAAGACTTAAATTCATTTTAGCAAGTTTAGTAAATAATTCACTATCATGTAAAACTCATTTATCCTTAGATTTTTCACCAGTTGATATTTTAATACCTTTATCAGTAGTAACATAAAACGGCGAAAAATTAAGTACATCATAATTTTTGGACTTACCACTTTTTTCATCTTTAATTACTTCATTAGTTCGAATTTTTGTCAATTGACATAAAAAACTTTGCATAAAACTTAACTCCTCGCAGAAAACTATATTTTATTATAGTTTGAATTAAGTAAGACAGGGTAAAATTCTTACTTATAATAAGTTTAACAAAAAAAATAAAAAATGTAAACTATAATTATAAATTCTGCGAGAAATTTAAAACATAGTTTACATTAACCATTATATATATATACATACATACATACAAGTGGTTTATCTAAAAAAATAAAAAAAATTTATAAATTAATTAAAAAATACTTAGATAACTTTTTTTATAATATTATCTATGTTATATTTTAATTAAAGAAAGGGGGCGAATATTATGTTAATAAATGAATTAATAGTTGAATTAGAAGAAGAATTTAAAAAACTTTTTTTATTAAAATCACAAATACCAAATAGTGCAATAGTTGTAGGACAGAATAGTGAAGAAATAGAAAAACAAACAATAAAAATTAAGGATATTATTAAAAAATATCAAAGTAAATTATAAACATGAAGTTACCAATTAAGGTAACTTTTTTAAATTTTACATTAATTATATATAAATTACATCAATAAAAAAATATAAAATTAATGTAAAATTCTTTTTTTATTTTCAACAAACATTTTTTCAACTTTATTACCAAAAACTTTATCTAAAAAATTTAACATTTTTTCTCTTTCAAATATCCATGGTTCAAATTGCTTAACCACATTTCTAAAACGAATACTATCAATTGAAACATATTCATCATAATCTTTAAAATTATCGCCAAAAACAGTACTATCAAAACTACCACCAAAAAGCATAGTACGACCTAAATTATCAATTTTCTTTTTAAAAAATTGTGTATGTAAAGCATTAACAGAAGCATCAATTAAACGTTGATATAACATTATTTTTTGACCTTTAACTACTTTTGGATTAGAACAATTATGAGAAAAAGCATAAGCACAAATACCTAAATCATATTGATTTTGAGATTTTATATCATTTTGAACTTTTACTACATATTTACTTAAATACTTAACTATATTTTCATTAGTACCTTTTTTAACAACAATTAATTTAATACCCGATTTTTGAGAATATGGTCATCACTGAAATATCATACTATAAGGTATTTTACGATTAAAAACTATATGAAAATGTACTGCTCCACGCTTTTGATACTCATAAACATACATATATTTTAATTCACCTAAATATTTAGAACGTTTAGGGTCATTTCATCAACGCTTTAAGCGTTTAAAGAATATAGCAATATCATGTTTTGCTTTATTAATATCTTGCATGTTATCAGCATAAGTTAAAGTAACAAAACTTAAAACTTTTGAATTATAAAAATTATGAAATGCTTTATGTATTAACTTTGTTTTAGTACGAATTGCATTATTACGTAACTTCTTATTATTAATACCTAAATTTTTAATACCAATGTCATTACGTTTATTATTTAATATAGCACTCATAGGTAAAATTATATTTTTTACATAAGAACCATAATATATTTTTTTAATATAAAAATTTTCTTCCATATATAAAACACTCGCAGACAATCATAAGATTTTATTTTTATATATTTTATTAACAAAATAATCATAGCACAAAAAACAAAATAATTAATAAATTATCTTACGGTGAATTGTGTTACTTAATAAATTATCTTACGGTGAATTGTGTTACTCAATTGAATTGTGTTACTTAATTAAATTATCTTACGGTGAATTGTGTTACTTAATTGAATTGTGTTACTTAATAGATTTTTTATTAAGAGTAAATAAAGTTTTGAGTGTTTTTAACTAAAACTTTATTCTGACTAAAAAAGAAACTAATTTGCAAAAAAATAGAATAGCTGATATTATAAATATCAGCTATTTTGAGATGTTTAATAACAAATTATAGTTATTAAAACTTTAGAGAATTCATAATAATCAATCCTTTTACTTTATTATCTTATTTTTAACACTGATTTATGATTCACCAAAACTTCACTTATTCAGAATTATCATGCATCTAAACTATTGCTTTATTTAGGTTTTGAGTCTAATATTACTAAGTATTATTATTTTAAAATTTTAAAGGAGAAACAACGTTCAATGTTAACAAGAAAATATGGTTTATTAACCATAACTATGATGGCCATTAGTGCTACTTTAGGTTCATCAATCTTAATCGCCTTTGGCCAAGTAGCATACCAAGCCCAATATAATCCCATTTTAATGTTATTAGCATGAATTATTGGTGATATACTCTAATCATTCCCGGACTACTATTATTTGCCGAAACAACTAGTAGTTATCCTAAAAATGGAACTGCTTATACATGATTAAAAAAGGCTAAATTTCAAGCAACAGCTTTTTGATTTGGTTAAATCTTAGTATTATTAGCAGCAGCAACTGCGATTGCTAGCGCTACGATTGCATTTGGTAATTTAATTGCTAGTCTAACAGAAATTACTAATCCAAGACTTGTAAAATTAATCGGAATTGGTGTTTTAATAGCAATGGCTTTAACTCATATTTATACAAAAAAATAGTAGGAATTTCACAAACTATCTTTACAATTTTAAAATTCATTCCCATTTTATTGGTAATGATATTAGCTATTGTTTATGGTAGCCTTGCTAATTTTGAAAAACCAGAAGTTACTAAAAATTTACATCAATTATTTTTAACTTCTTATATGTTGTTACCAACCATGGCGATGACCATGTTTGCCTATTCGGGAATTGAAGCTGTTACGTATGTAGCAGGTGAAATTAAAGAACCACGCAAAAATATTATTCGTGCTAAAATTATTGCTATTTTAGTAGTAGTAGGTGTTTATGTAATTTTAGCTGTTGCGATTATAACCATTAATATTAGTAACAATTTAAATGCTTTCTCAAACAATTTATGGAATGAGGCTATTTTAAGTAGTAACACAATTCCTCATGGTTTTGCTTTAGCGTTTAATATTTTATCAATTGTTATTTTCTTAGGTTCGCTAAATGCCTTCTTACTTTACCATTCACGGATGGTTCATAAGTTAGCTGAGGAGCATGATTTATTTAATATCTTTAGCAAAACTAGTAGTAGTACTAACTCACCTTATTTAGCCATTATTTTATTGATATTGTTATCATCAGTTTATGTATTATGAGACCAATTGTATAGTGTTGTTACTTATTTCATTATTGCCACAACTGTTTTACAATTTATTGCTTTTAGTGTAGCATTAAAATTACGTTATCAAGACCCAACATATAAACGTATGTTTAATAATTTTTGATATTGACTTTTATTTTTATCAACTATTATTGGTAATATTTTATGTTTAATTGGCGCGATTATTTCTATGTATGTCTTTGCTCGCGACAGTCATGATTGATGAATCTTATATAAATGCTTCATTGTTTGTGGAGTATTAGCAGCAGGGTTTCCTATTTATTACATTAAAGAATTTATTAAAAAACGCATGATAATTAAAAAACAAAAGCAAGAAACTTTAAAAATACAAACTTTAGAACAATAAAAATATGGGGTAAATTACAAATTATTAAGTTAAGCGTGATTATTATACTAATGTTATTAACATTATTTTAAAGGTAAAAAATAAGTTATAATTGGATGGTGTTATTATGATAAAAAAGAACAAAAAACTTAATAATAAAATTAACTTAAAATCAAGATTAAATTCTCTAATAAGTACAGCAATAATTACAACCACAACTGCTGTTAGTTCTGATGAAATAACAAAAGAAATACCATCAGAAAATAATAATGATGAAAATGAAAATAAATCAAGAAAGAAAAAAATGACATTAAAAAAACTGATTTAGGCGAAATTAAAAGAGAACAAAACTCTAAACCAATTAATCATGTCATTAAAGATATTATTTTAGATCAAAATCCAGAACTAAAGTCCGAAATTTTTCAAGTTGTTAATATCAAAAAAACTACAGCAACCATAATTTTCAGTGATGACCCATCTAACCAAATCGATATTATCTTTAATATTATTACAAATGATAAAAAGACAAACAATGAATTTATAACAAACATAAATACTAACCTTAATGAAATTAGAGTATTTGATGAATTAGCACCTAATGAAATAATGCTTAAAGCTGCTATTTTGAAAAAAATCCAGAACTTAATATTGAAAACTATCAAATTATTAATATTGCTGCTACCAATGCTACTATTGAAGATAAAAACACTAAACAAATATTTACTTTTACTTTTAGTATCTCACGTGATATTGAAAACACGATCATTAAAAATGATGAATCAACAAAAAGTGAAAGCAAATTACAAGCAAGAATGACAGAATATAATCTTGGCATTATTAATTCTTTTGGTAAAGAAACACCAAATAAATTTATTATAAGAATGATTTTTTTTAATAAAAATCCTAAATTTGATCTATATCCAGATCATTTGTTGATTACAAATATTACCGCTACCAATGCTACTATTATTGGCAAGATTCCCAAATACCAAGGTGAAGTTAAAGTTAATTTTATAACTGAGAAAAGAATTAACTTAAAAACTATTAGTCATCTAACACTACCAGCACCAATATCCATATCAAAAAATGAAAAATATTTTGCTTTAAATGAAAAAGTTATTAAAGCTTCTGAATTTAGTAACAAACCACTAGCACCTGGTTATCAAATTCAATACTTTGATTCAATCAATAATGAAATTACTAATCATAACCAAAGAGCTGGCGAATTTTATGTTGTCATTACTGCTAATGAAGGAGATCAAGTTTGAAAAGATAAAACGCAAAAAATAAAACTTAATCTTAATTTTAAATTAATCAGTGAAATTAACGGGCAAATTAATAAAATAGTTACTGATAACAATGATAATATTTATCTTGCTGGTAGTGATGGCAATATTTATCATTGCTTAGCAAATGAAAGCAATTTTACGATAATACCAGGAACAATTGATGGTAGAAATCGTGGTAAAAACGGTCATCAAATTTATAGTTTAACAACTGATAGTAAAGGTAATATCTACGCTAGTAGTGAATGATGTGATATTTATAAGTGCAAAGTTAGTGAAAACAAATTTAAAATTATAAGGTATGGTAACGGTGGTGGAGCAATTACTGCGTTAACTATTGATGAAAAAACTAATGATATTTTTGCTGCCCGCTTACACTATATTTTTAAAATCCCTAACAATGATACAGTTAACGCTCCTATAAGTCAACAAAGTGGGCCACTACCTGGTCTTACTAGAGTTGTTGCTTTAAAATCAGACAAAAAAGGTAATATTTATGCTACAGCTACTTGATTAATTTGGGAGTTTGGAATTGGAGATCATACTTATTTAGGACATCAATCAGAAGTTTGAAAAATTACTTTTGATAAAAAAATAGAAAATAAAGTATCGTTTAAAAAAAATTATTACAAAATATTAATGATCAAATTGTATTTGCAATTAATACCAATAATAGTAAACCAGCATTAACTGGAATTAATTTTAAATTTTCTAATAAAGTAGTTGCTGCTATTAGAAAACATGCCATATTTATAAAATATAAACATAAAAGTTTTATTATATAGTAATAAATTATTTTATACATTAATAAAAAATCATTTATAATTAAATAGCAACTAAATAAAATTATTAAGTAGATGAACAATATGTTTGTAAAAGGGAATTAAGTAAAATTCTTAAGCTGCCCCAGCAACTGTAATGCTAATGAAAGTTATATAACCATTGAAGGATCTGAAATACTTTGAGAAGGATAACGAGTAAAGTGAAGATAAGCCAGTAGACCTATCTAATTAATATCTTAAAACTAATGCGCGAGTGTCGCTAATAGTTATCATTTTTCATTTAATATTGAAGTAGTGACGTTTTTATTAGCATTTGCAGCACTAGTGTTTCCTTTATATATGGCAATGAGCATTCCTCTTATTTTTGGACTATTAGAAGTTATGTTATATTTTAGTGCATGACCAATCTTAGTATTAATTATTTGCATGTTTCGTGGTATTATTAAAAAATATTGATGAACTTTTATCATTATTACTAGTTTATGGGGATTTTGTTTTGGAACATTGGATTCTTTCTTACATTTATTAATGTTTGGAAAGGCTAGTTTTTATTTTTATTGAATCGCTGGATTACCATTCGATGCAGTGCATGGGGTTGGTAATTTTATGTTTAGCGTCTTTTTATACAAACCAGTTATGGCCATATGAACTAGTCATTTACAACATTATTTCCTTATTGATAATCAACTTGTTATCTTACAACCAAAACCAATAGTTACTAAAGAACAATTGATTGATAATTAAAAATCTTACTACTTAAAGTAATAAGATTTCTCTAACAATAGTTTTTTTATTAGATAATTATTTGTTTTAAACGTTTTTATTATTAGTTGTATAATTAAAAGTATTAAACATTAGTTATTGTTAGGAGCGTTATTGATTGTGGATTTTTATATTATTTTATGGGTATTATTGATATCATTAGGTATTAACTTAACATTCTTTATACTAGCGTTTATTTTTAAAACTGATATTTTGACTGATATTACTTACTGTTTAAGTTTTATTATTTTAAGCGTTGTAATTGTTACATGAAAACAAAACTTTAGTCCTGTTCAAATTTGTTTATTTATTCTTTATAATTTATGGGCATTACGACTTGGTAGTTATTTACTAATGCGAATTATTACTACTAAAATTGACCATCGCTTTGATAAAATGCGTAATAGGTTTTGAAAATTCGGAATGTTTTGAGTTTTACAAGGATTATCAGTATTTTTGATTAGCATTCCTACGATTTTTGCTTTAAGCATTGATGCGAATTATTTTAATAGTAACTTTAGTTATTATTCAATTATTTTTATTGCATTAGCTGTTTTATTTTTATTAATTGAAACCATTGCTGACTGACAAAAATTTCGTTTTTATAAGAAGAAAAGAAAAATTGATTTTTTCATTAACTATGGTTTATGAAAAGATTGTCGCCATCCTAATTATTTAGGTGAGATTGGATTTTGATATATGATGACAGGTTTATTGCTGTGCGATTTATTTATCAAAAATCTTAACAACAAAAATTTAGATTATTTAATCCATTTATTATGATTATTAAGCCCAATGTATATTAATATTTTACTAATTAAAGTTAGTGGTGTTCCCTTATTAGAAATTAACCAATGACAGAAATTACATGATAATATGAAATATCAAGAATATTTAAAAACTACTAGTTGTGTCTTATTTTATATTGGGAAAAAAGGTCCCATTAACAAAGTTAGTAAATTAATTGTTGTTTAAATTAATTAACACCTGCTATGTTACAATTAATAGATATAAAAATCAAAGGAAAATCAAACTATGAAATACCAAATGCAAAAATGTTTTAGATTTTGTTAATGCAGTTGAACCTGAAGGTTTTCAAGTTGTTGCTATCGATCAAACAAGAAAAATCTTTGGTGCCCTACAAGCTGCTGATGCTGTTATTTATTGAGGATCAAAAAATCCTCTGTCTCAAAATCTAGATTCAGAAACAAAATATTAAACTTAACTAACCAATCTCTTTAACTCTTTTTTAGAACATGATATATCATGTAAAATTAATTAGATGTATGTATAATATAATTGAAAAACTAAATACAGTTTTTAACTCATTTACTTTATTTTTTAAAGTAAATGAGTTTTTATTTTGAAACTAAAAGAAAAGAGATAATTAAATATTATGCCAAATTCAGCAAAAACAGAAGACAGACTACCATTAAATGATGATAGTGAGGAAAAGGATACTTCCAACAATGAAATTGTAACGACACAAACACAACAAACAAATAGTACTACAATATATGATAAGTTAGAAGCTTTGACCAATGTAATATTTTTTACTGAAAGTGCAACGGCGGCAATAGGTAATGGTTTATTATTGTATAGCAATAAGGTTTTTGAATCAGCAGTACCTGCTGCTGTATGCTTTATCACTGATGGAGTTCTTGGTGCAGTTACATCATTAGCACGAGTAATGATGTATAATCTTGAATATCAAAATAAAACTCTTAATAACATACTAAGGGCAATAAATCTTGTACAACCTTTATTATTAGATATTGCAGTAATCGAACTTAATCCACTACCACTTAATCCAAAATTAAAAGATGTATGGGGGCGTTTTATCCCTGCAGCTATTATTGGAACGCTAAACAGTACTTTAGCAATTGCCAATTTATGTTATAATAAAAATAATAATGACCAACAACAACTTCCTAAGTGAAAGCAAATATATAATAAAGCATCTAATATATTGACTAATATACTATCAATTATTGGGGTAAATTTAGCACTTGATGGTGTTATTAATATGTCTCAACTTTGGTTAAATGAACATCAAAATGATAAGAATATAAATAATGTCAAAACAGCTTTTGATGTTACAATTGCTGGGATTGGAATAGTTAGTGGGGCAGTGTTACTAAACAATGCAATACAATTAATTAAAGCTTGAGTTAAAAATAGTACCGAAAATAGGGAACCATTATTAAATGGTGACATCGAGGCAATTAACAACCGTGAAAATGATTTTGACACTAATAATAAAGCTTCATTTCTTCAAACATCTTCAAGTAATGATGCACCAGATAATGAATCATTAGACACTGAACGCATAAATTCAGAAGAATGCCTAGTTGCATCTCATTATGATAGTGACTGACACCGATCACTATGTTCCGTTTATAACAAAGTTATCCTCATAACTATTTAAAAAAGAAACTTTAACCTTAAATATTTAAATATAAAAAAGGAAGTTGCAATTGCAACTTCCTTTTCTCTTTGATTTGATTAAATTCTTTTAATAGCGCTATTAGCAAAGTCTTCATTAGGGTCGAACTTAGTTTCATTATTAACACTTCATAATTTTTCTTGTTCTGACTTACTACATTTCATAGGAAACTGAACATCAAGAATAATATGTAAATCACCACGTCTAGTACTATTTGGGTAAAAGAAACCTTTCCCTTTTAACGTAATCTTATCACCATATTGTAATCCTAAAGGTAATTTTTCTTTAATTAAACCTTCAAACGTAGGTATCATAATAATATTTCCTAAAATAATATCTAAGTATGATACTGGTAATTTTAGATACATATCACTACCTTGGCGGTCTAAAAACGGATGACGTTTAATATTAATACCAATAAATAAATCACCTTGCGCACCACCATTATGCCCAATTTTGCCTTTCCCTTTAATTCTAATTTGTTGACCATCAACAATACTACGGGGAATATCAAATTCTAATTTTTGGTTTTCAATATAGTAACGGTGTCCTTTACATTTAGTACATTTTTGACGAATGATTTGACCAAGACCTTGACAACTGTTACATACGCCTTGTTGACGAAACATTCCTAAAGGGGTTTGTTGAACATATTGGATAGTACCCTGACCTTTACATTTATCACAAGTAACAACATCATGAGGAGTTTTCGCACCTGTTTGTTTACAATCATCACAAGCGACATCAATGTTAATGCTAATGGTCATCTTTTTACCAAAGAAAACATCACGAAAATTAATTTCTACTTTCGTTAAAATATTGTCACCAGCAGTTTTACCATTGTAACGTTGTTGTGTTCGTCGTCCACCACCAAACAAGTCACCGAATAAATCACCAAAGGCAGAACCAAAATCACCAAAATCATTAAATCCAGAAGTTCCACCACCTGGAGCATCATGACCAAATTGATCGTAAGCAGTACGTTTTTGGGGGTCTGATAAAGTTTGGTATGCTTCGCTTATTTCTTTAAAGCGTGCTTCGTTTCCACCACCTGGAGCATCAGGATGATGCTCTTTTGCAAGCGCACGAAACGCTTTTTTAATTTGCTCAGGTGAAGCACTACGAGCAACATCAAGAACTTCATAATAATCACGTTTAGTTTTACTTGCCATACTATTCTCCAATCGTTAATTTATTTTTGTGTTGCTTCAACATCAATGGTGTCGTTTTTATTATCTTCATGAATTTCAGGATTCCCATCTTGACCTTGTTGATTCATGAATTGTTGTGCTGCAGCAAATGCTTGTTTTAATTGTTCTAATTTTTCTTTTAGTTCATCATATTTTTTATCATCTAATGATTTTTGTAAATCATCACGTAGTTTTTTCAATTCTGCTAATTGTGGGTTTGAAGATTCACCATCTTTTTGGGATTTAGTAGCTTCCTCTGTCATTTTGTCAATGTCATAGATGTAAGCTTGCGCTTGGTTAGTTAATTCAATTTCTTCTTTATGTTTTAAGTCAGCTTCGTGATTCTTCTCGGCATCTTTAACCATTTTTTCGATTTCATCTTTGCTTAATGTTCCACTATTTGAAATCGTAATTTTTTGTTCTTTATTAGATTTTAAATCTTTGGCACTAACTGAAACAATTCCATTAACATCAATTTCAAAAGTAACTTCAATTTGTGGAACACCTCTTGGCGCTGCATCAATTCCACTTAATTGGAAACGACCTAATGAATGGTTATCTTTAGCTAGTGGGCGTTCACCTTGTAACACACTAATGTCAACAGCAGGTTGATTATCTTCAGCAGTTGAGAATACTTGTGATTTTTGGGTAGGAACAGTCGTATTACGAGGAATTAATGGTGTCATTACTCCTCCTAAAGTTTCAATGCCCAATGATAAAGGTGTAACATCTAATAATAACACATCAGTTACATCACCTGATAACACACCACCTTGAATAGCAGCACCTAGAGCTACCACTTCGTCAGGGTTAACAGTACGGTTTGGTTCTTTCCCAATTTCTGCTTTAATAACATCTTGCACAGCAGGAATTCTTGTTGAACCACCAACTAAAATTACTTCATCAATATCAGCTTTTGTTAGTTTAGCTTCTTTTAAAGCATCACGAACTGGAGCAATCGTTCTTTTAACTAGAACAGCTGTTAATTCGTTAAATTGCGCACGAGTTAATTTTTCATCTAAGTGTAATGGTCCTGAAGCATTCATTGAAATAAAAGGTAATGAGATATTAGTTTGCATGACACCTGATAAATCTTTTTTTGCTTTTTCAGCAGCATCTTTTAAACGTTGCATTGCCATTTTGTCTTTTGATAAGTCCACACCTGATGATACTTTGAAATTTTTTACTAAATGTTTTACGATTAAGTCATCAAAGTCATCTCCCCCAAGTTCTTTATCACCACTAGTTGATAATACTTCGAAAGTTCCGTTATCTAAATCCAGAATCGAAACGTCAAATGTTCCACCACCTAAGTCAAATACTAAGATTTTGTGTTCTTTATCTTGTTTATCTAAACCATAAGCAATAGCAGCAGCAGTTGGTTCATTAATAATACGAACAACTTCTAGTCCCGCAATCGTTCCAGCATTTTTCGTTGCTTCACGTTCTTCGTTGTTGAAATAAGCAGGAACAGTAATAACTGCTTTACTAATTTTTTTACCTAATTTTGCTTCAGCAAAAACTTTAATCGCACGTAATACTTCAGCAGATACTTCTTCTGGTTTTCGGGTTTTACCAGCAGATTTAACTGTTTGTTTGGTTCCCATAATTCTTTTTACTGATGATACTGTGTTGTCAGGGTCAGTAATTGCTTGACGTTTCGCAACGTCTCCTACCATGATTTGTCCATCTTTATATGCGACAACTGATGGTGTAGTTCTTGCACCTTCAGCGTTTTCAATAACTTTTGGTTTAGCACCTTCCATTACTGCCACACATGAGTTAGTTGTTCCTAAGTCGATTCCTAGAATAATTTCTTTATTAGTTTTAGTTGTTGCCATGTTTTATCTCTCCTTTAATTTTTCTTAATTGCATCTTTAGTTTCAGTTTGAAATACTTTAACCTTAATTGTGCTAATAACACGGTTGTGTAATTCATAACCTTTAGCAATTACTTCAATGATAGTATTATTTTTAGTATTTTTGAAAGTGTTAGTACCATCATCTTTAATAATTTCGACAGCATCATGTTTATGAGAGTTAAATTCTTCACCAACTTGTGCTGTAATTTCTTTTAGCCCTTCATGTTCTAATGAGGCGATTAGTTCATCATAGATAAATTTGAATCCTACTAAGAAATTTTGGACTTCTTTATTTTCGGTTTTAAAGTTCAGTGCACGTTGGAAATTTAATAATGCATGAACTAAATTTTTAATGATTTTTTGGTTAGCATATTTAGTATGCTCTTTATTTTGAATTTCTAGTTCATTAATGGTGTTTAGTTTGGTTGCTAACATTAATTGTTTTTCATTAGCTTTGATTTTGGTAATTTGGTCTTGTAAATCTTTAATCGTTGTTTCAAAGTTGATTCTATCACTTAATGAAACTTCAGGCGTACTTTCTTCGGCCATGATTGGCGTTTCGGTCACTTGTTGATCAAGATTGGGGTTTTTATCTTTTGATGACATTTTATCTTCCTTTTCTATTTAAAATTTTTCATTAGAGTTTGATTAATCCAATTAAGGATTTCTGCTAGTTTTTCATATTCTAAACGCTTAGGCCCGACAATGGCGATTTGTCCTTGTTCACCATCATGAACTTTAAAGGTTGTAGTAATCATCGCCATGTCATTATTTTCATTTCCTAATTCTTCACCAATTTTAATTTGGACTGCAGTATTATTTAATTGGTCGAAATACATTCATGGTGATTGTGATTCAATAAATCGAATGATGGTTTTAATTTTGTTAATATCGTTAAATTCGGGATTTTCTAACATATATTGCACCCCGTGGGTTGTTGATAATGGACGGGAGAAATTAATTAAAGTGTTAATAAAACCTTGAATAATAAACTCTGATTTTTGGACTTGTTGTTCAAGAATCGGTTTTAACAGATTAACTTTTTCACTAATTTCATTGATTTTTGTTCCTATCAGTCTGGTATTAAAAATATCAATGGCAATTGTTAAATCAGTTAGTGGTGTTTCTTGGATATTAAACATCTTGTTTTGGATATGACCATTACTAGTAATACAAATTGCAAGCGCATTATCATTGCTAATAGGTACTAGTTCAATCTTTTTTAATGTATCTTCATTGAGGTTAGGCCCAATGACAACGCTAATTAAATTAGTCATTTCGCTCAGAATATTGCTAGTTTTATTTAGTACTTCGGTAATTACTAAATTACGGTTTTCAAATACTTCAGCAATTTTGCGTTTTAATTCTAGTAGAGTATGGTCTTCACTGCTATTCATTAAGTTATCAACATAGTAACGATAACCTTTTGTGGACGGAATGCGGCCACTAGAACTATGAGTTTTTTCTAATAAGCCTAGTGTTTCTAATTCGACACATTCATTACGAACAGTCGCACTAGAACAAGTAACATTATTGTTTTCTAATATCGTTTTACTACCAACTGGTAATGCTGTTTTAATATATTGTTCAACAATAATTTTTAAAATTTGTGATTGTCTTTTCGATAACACGTTTCACCACCTTATTTTAGCATTCACTAACGATGAATGCTAAGACTTATATAATTATAACTAAGAACACAATAATAGCAAGTATTAATTGAATTTTAATTTGGAACTAAGGATAAATTCTTGGTTTTTATCAAGGGTAATAAGAAAGCGTTTATGGGGAATTAGTTCCTCTTTAATAATTGCTTGCGCTAACATTGTTTCAATATGATGTTGGAGATAACGTTTAATTGGGCGTGCTCCAAATGCTTCATCATAGGCATCTTTTAAGATTTTATCGATGATTTGTGGGTCATAGAATAGTTGTAAATTTTTTTCTTGTTTTAACCGTAGTAAGAGATTATCTAATTCTTTGGTAATAATTTCTTTGACTACTTGTTTGCTTAATGCATTGAAAACAATAATTTCATCAATTCTGTTAATAAATTCAGGACGTAATGATTGTTTTAAAATCGCTAAAGCCTGTTCTTGACGATTATCTTTACCACTAAGCAGAGGTTGGGAACCAAGATTAGAGGTCATAATGATAATGGTATTTTTAAAGTCAACTAAGAAACCTTGACTATCAGTAATCCGACCTTCATCTAAGATTTGTAATAAGATATTTAAAACATCAGGGTGAGCTTTTTCTACTTCATCAAATAAAACAATACTGTAAGGATTTCTTCTAACTTTTTCTGTTAATTGGCCACCATTTTCAAACCCAATGTAACCCGGAGGTGAACCTAATAGTTTACTTACGGCATGTTTTTCCATAAACTCGGACATATCAATGCGAACCATGTTTTTTTCACTATCAAATAGTGTATCAGCTAATGTTCTTGCAACTTCGGTTTTACCAACACCAGTTGGTCCTAAGAAAATAAATGAACCAATCGGACGGTTAGGGTCTTTAATGCCTGCTCGGGCACGAATTAAGGCATCACTTACTAATTTTAAAGCATTACTTTGTCCTTTAACTCTTGCATTAAGAATATAAGGTAAGTTTAATAGTTTATCTTTTTCACTCTCTAATAATCGAGCAACAGGAATACCAGTTCACTTGGCAACTACCATTGCAATATCATCATTAGTTACGTCTTCACGTAATAAAGGATTATCTTTTTTAATGTCATCATTATCTTTTAAAACCTTTTCCAGATTAGGAATAATACTATATTGTAACTCACCAGCTTTAGCAAAATTACCTGCTAGTTGGTAAATTTCTAATTGTGATTTAGCATTTTCTAACTGATTTTTTAAACTTGTAATGTGGTCTAATGCAGCTTTTTCTGTACTTCATTTACTTTCTAGTTGTGTTAATTTTATTTTCTTAATAATTAATTCTTTGTTAATTTCTTGTAAACGAGTTTGGGAATTTTCATCTTTTTCTTTGGTTAATGCAGCTTTTTCAATTTCTAGTTGTAAAACTTTTCTCCGTAATTCATCTAAAGTACTAGGAACGGAAGCAATTTCAGTTTTAATACTAGCACAAGCTTCATCAATTAAGTCAATTGCCTTGTCAGGGAGATAGCGATTGTTAATATATTTATTAGATAAGAAAACAGCTTCACGTAAGGCACTATCATGGATTTTGACACCATGGTAAGCTTCGTAACGTTCTTTTAAACCACGTAAGATCGCAATCGTATCTTCTGTTGATGGTTCTTTAATTGTCATTTTGCGGAAGCGACGTTCTAAAGCAGCATCTTTTTCAATGTATTGACGGTATTCATCTAAGGTGGTAGCACCAATACAACGTAATTCACCACGCGCTAACATGGGTTTTAATAAATTAGAAGCATCCATGGCTCCTTGGGTACGTCCAGCACCAACAATTAAATGTAACTCGTCAATAAAAAGAATGATTTGTCCATCAGAGTTTTTAACTTTGTTAATAACTGCTTTTAAACGTTCTTCAAATTCACCTTGGAATTTAGCACCAGCGATTAAGGCACCCATGTCTAGTTCATAAATGATTTTATCTTTTAAGTTACTAGGAACATCACCACGAACTATGCGTTGAGCAAGACCTTCAATAATAGCAGTTTTACCAATTCCTGGTAAACCAATTAGCACTGGGTTATTTTTGGTTTTACGAGAGAGGATTTCTTCTACTTTACGAATGTCTTCATCGCGACCGATAATTGGATCCATTTTTCCGATTTTAGCTTGGGCAATAAGATTGCGAGCAAATTTATCAAGAATTTGGGGGTCATTGTTGTAATTAGGGATTTCATTTAGTTGCATAATATCACTCCTTACTTAGCACTGTTGTTAGGTGATTGCTAAATCAAATAATATAATAACAAAAAAAATTAGCAATTTCAAGTAGTAACTGCTATTTTTTTTGTTTAATGTGTTATATTTTGATTTAAGTAAGAACTTTTTGAATAATTTGAGGATTGGTACTAATCCCTTCACTATTAACTATGGAGTTAATCTTAATTAGTAATTTTGTAAAACTAAGTTAGACAGATTACTGAATAGTCTCCTTGTGTTGATGGAATTTCTTGATTATTTTCAATATAGCGCAAATATTCATCAACTTTTTCAACATTTAAAAATTCTAATGAACCAATAATCGTTTCTGGACTATCAGTTTCAGTAATAACTGTATCTGATGTTTGACCAATTTCTTGTAAATATTTCATAATGTCATCACCACCTGTGACATCTCCAACTATTCATAGATTTAATTCGTCATTAAGTAAATTCTGTTTATGCTGTTTTTTGTGAATTTATTTCAATTACTTGTTGCGTTACTAATTGTCAGTTTTCTTCAACAATTCCAAAAAATTGATTTTGTGCTTGCTCTTGGGTGTTGGTTGGAGTTGTAGAACTCTGATATTCGTTGACTGATGGGGAATGTGTTCATTGATTTTCTTGATTATTTTCACGATAGTGAAAATAATCATCAAGTTCTTGAAAATTTATAGGTGGAGATGATGAATTACTTGTGCTTGGCACATCAGGTGATAATAATTCATGACCTGTTAGTAGTAGACTTTGATTTATAATTCCGGCAGTTTGTGCTGAATTAGTTGTTTTTAATACTTCTATTTGGTCTTTTTTTTGCTTGATAACGTGTTTGATCATATGCTTTTTTTCTTTCTTTTTTTGCTTTTGTCATTCTTCATATACTTATGGATTAGTTTGATTTTGTGTTCTAGGCATTCTTTCTCCATTCTAATTATTGAAAACACCCTAATTTAATAACAATAGAAAAATATTGCCATTCCAATTACTTATAATTTTTATTTATAAGATAATAATAACCATATTTTCTATAATTATTCAATGGATGAAAGCACACTATTTAGAACTTTAATGTTAAGTGCGAATATACTGCACCCCCAACTGCTAACAAGGGAATAACCAAAAACCTGTTTTACTTGACAAGTTCATAAAACAGGTTTTATTAGTTTTTCTTAAAATTGATAAATAACGTGTTTTCAGGGTCATTAGAGTGATAAAACATTTTTTAATACAAAAACTTTTGTAAGTGATATTCTATCAATATAGTAATGAGAATTAACCATTATGATTTTGTAGTATGCTTTCCCAACTTTTACACTTTTTAGAACATTAGGATGAACAGTATACTCCTCAACTTCTCGAATATAACCTTTTTTACTAGTTTTATCTTTATTATCAAAACTCTTAATAATTTTTGGTCTTAACTCATTATCCCCCTAAAGCAAGATTTTGAATTGTTTGTTGAATTAAAATAGATCAATTATAAATTTCTTTTTTCAATATTTTTTAACTCTTTTTCTAAACTACTTATCTATTTATATTACTAGGATAATTTTTTTGCATAGATAGATACACCTCTTATTCCTACTTTACTTGACAAGTTCAGTTTTAAGGGATTTATTTTCTTGTGCTACTTCAATAAACTTATTCCTTAAAATATGATTATTCTCAATGGTATCGTATTTAAGTTTAATTTATGTTTTGAACTGATTTTGTAAATTTTTCTTTTCCTTAGTAAGATTATATAAATCTTTTTTAGTTTTTTGAGTTCTTGATTTTTAAGATCTAATTCTGTTTGTAATCTTTTTTATATCTTCAGCAACTTTAAAATGTTCTTTCCAAACATTTAGTTCTGTTTGCAAATCTTCTTTTTCACTAACCTATGAATATATTATTATCATCAAGTTGATTTTTGTCGTTTATAACTTTTTGATAATCGTTTTTTAAAAGACTATTGACTGATTGTAAACTGTACCATGTTTTTTAAAATTGAATCTAAACTATAGTTTAGATTCGTAACTTCATTAGATAATCTTTCTATTTCAAGGTCTGGTCTGCTTCAACTGCTGGATTTAAAGAATAAAACTTATTTAATACTTAGTCCATTTAGAAGTGTTCGGAACTTGGGTTGCATTTTTTCTTTTCTCTTGCTATTCATGTTCAGCTTTATTTGCAGCATTACGTATTTCTTTATCTTCCATTTCTTGAGCAATCATTTCATTTCTTTCTGCTAACTTTTTTTGAAAATGTTTTTTGTCATCTTCATTCATTTTTAATGATACCTCCTTGAAATTAAATTCTCATATTTTTAGTTGGTGATTTTTTTCTAAGATCTAGTTTAGTTTTATCATTTTCTGTTGGTTCTTGTCATAATTTACTTATATCTTCTAGCATCTCTCCTTGTTTAAATCTTTCTCATGGTTCTTTAAGCTGATAAAAAAGTTCATCACACATCATAATAGAGTTATTGTTTTCAGATTGTTTAAAGATTTCTTTTATTTCTTCTATATTTTCAGATTTTAAAGATTTTGTAAACTCAATTATTTCATTTCAATTTGCATTTCCATGGTCAATTTTTTCTTTATAAGTTTTTGCAAAATTTTGTTTTTGCAAAATTTTCTTATTTTCTGTAAATTTTTCGCTCAATTCTGTTCATAAATTTTCAAAATCTTTATTTTTATTTCTTTCTAAAATTTGTTGAAAACTAATTAAAATTCGTTCTTGTTTGGCTTCAGGGGTTAAAGTTAAACAAATTTCTCTTATTAATTCATTATATTTTTGATTTTGTTTTACCTTTTCATTTTCTAACCTTTCTATCTTTTCTTCATATGATGTTTTCCTTTTTTTGAATACTCAATCTACTATTCTATTTCTTATATTATTTCATGGAATAGCAATAAAACCTAAAACAATTGAAACACCAATAGCTATTGGTTTAATAGCAACAATACCTAAAATTATAGCAGTAGGGACTAATCCTAATGTTGTACTAAAATGTCAATCGTTAATTTTAGTTTTTCTTGTTTTATATTAATATTTTCTATAAAATCTGATAATGGTGTCTTAATAAGGGTTACATTGTTAGTTTCTTCTGTTTTAATTCATTGTTCTTTATTTTTAACCATTTGCAAAAATTCATCATAACTCAAACGGCTAATTTGTTGTACTACATTGTCTTTTTCAAGAAAAATTATAAGTTTTAAAATTTCTCTTTTTTCATCATTATGAAGTCCTAATACTAAAACAGGTTTGTCATTAATTTTTATTATTTCCTCATAAATAAAATCATCTTTTTCTATAATAGTAATAACTGTTTTATATTGATAATATCTTATATCTTCTAAATCATTTTCATATTTAAAGGTTTTACCATTATGAAAATTTTCTTCATGTTCTATTAATTTTTTAGCAAATTCTTCTGGATTAGAAATACTTAATTCTTCTTCTAATATAGTATTGGTTTTTGAAAAATTCATTTTTTTACCTCCTTGAAATTATATTATTAACAAATATTAAGAATTTTATAATGTATAACTAGTGGAACCATATGAGAGGCAATCCTCTTCTCTCTCATTAGAAACATACTTGACTTTATCATCAAAATCTTTTTTATTATTTCCTAGTATAATTCATCTCCAATCAGAAAAAGTCTATGACAAATACTAACACCTGTCATAGACTTTTAAGTAATTTATTTTATTTTTTACACATATAACTATAAAATATGTATGGGAACATAACTATGTTGTCGATTATCATTCATTAATTGTCTTAAAATTATAAAGTTAGACGAGAATAATTGAGACTAAGTTATGTAATTGTATATTAATCTTAGCACTCAGAAAATATAAGTCAACAATAATACTTACTTTTACAAATCAAAAATTCTTATTAAAGTTTCCTTTCATAAGTTTTATGTTATTTTTTGATTTTTTAATTTATAATAACTGTATTTCCGTATTTATTTTATAACATTTAAAATTAACCATTTTTGTATACATATCAATATTATAGGTTCTGCTACCAATCATGTGTTTTAATATTTGTTTAATATTAGTTTCGGTAAAACAACCGATATTTTCAACTAATGCTTGATTAAATACTCCTTCTTTTGCATTAATAAAATAACCAACTTTTAATTTTTTATATTTTAAAGTTAATGATTGTAAAAAAACAATTAATTCATCATATTGACCTTTTGCAAATAAATTTTGTGCATATTCATAATGAAATTTAGCAATTTTATCTTTTCTTCTTCCAACCATAATTCCAAGATATAAAACGTGAAAAGCATGAAATTTATCTAAAATAAATTTAGCATTTAAAATGTTAGCTGTTTTTCTAATTCATTGTGCACTGTCTCCACATACAATTAAATTTGCTTGGTCAAAATTTTCATAAAATAAATTACCATATTTTTTAATTAATTGTGCAGTTTTATCTGCACCAATTTTTGTTTTTGTTAATCTGATTTTACAAGTAGCTCTTTTATTAATTAATTTTCCATTTTTCTTTTTACCAGTACAAAATACTAGTAATCTCATAGAACATTTTTTACAATTTTTACTATTATGTTTATCATTAAACTTAAATTTTCGATGTCCATCATCAATATTTATATATAAAGTTTTTTTGATTCTAATGGTATTTTAGGAATATTAATTTTTGGTAATTAAAATTTTTGAAATTTTCTACAAACAAGTACTATTACTTATTAAATCTTCTATAAAAGTATCACAAATATCACGATATCTTTTACCATCAGTAAAATATTTTAAAATTTGTTTAATCACATCAGGTGCAAGTTTACTATACTTTTTAACACCAAGATAGAAATCTAACAATGGGACGAATTAACTTTTAGTTCAGTTAATGATAGAGCAGTAGCAAGTGGTCAAAATACGCTTGATTATGTACAATATGCAAGTCCAGGTAGTGGTTATGCTTTCCCCTACTATTCAAAATAGTTTAGTAACGTTAAATCGTACTTTAATGCGTGATATTGGAGTTAGATATAGTCATAGACAATCTTATGGTTTAGAATTATTATCTAGTTGTTATTATTATGGTAGACCTATAATACAAGGTCAAGCACCTAATCAAATTAATAATAATGAAATATTTGAACAAAAAGTATTTGCTTCAAGAATATTATTTATTGCTGGTAATAATGACCATTCAAATACATCAGTTAAAAATAATGGTGGTTTATTAGCAGGTATTAATGATAAAATAACTACTAATAGTCATCCAGAAACTACATTTTATAATTTAATGGATGCAAAACCTACTGGATATCTTAATTTTAAAAATTGAAAAGAATGATTATCAACTAGTTTAAATTTACAAGCAAATTTATTTGTTACAAAAGATTTTAAAGGTATGTTAGCATTTGATAAAACAAAAGCAACTAATAGTAATGGTACAGCAATTGGAGAAGCTAAATTCTTTTGAGATAGTGAATGAAATATTAATAATATCTCTGGTAATTATAATGTAGATATGTCTAGTAATTTTAAATATAAAGACCCAGATACTAATTTAATTATTGGTTCACCAACTGTAGATTATTCAAAAATAAGTCAAAAATATATGAGTGCTATATTAAATTTTAATTCAGTAGTATTTAGTAGTTTAATACAAATGCCTTATGATAGTGTACAATGATTACCTTTTGCTTCAAGTGATATACCATTAATTGGTAAATTATTAAATGTTTTAAGTTTAGGTATTCCAATTGGTTTTATTATTAATCAAAATAATCAACAATATAAAAAAATGTTATATTTTAATGGTTTTATGTCAGCATTTTTTACAAATAATTTAGAAAATATTATTGGTAATGGTGGTTTAATTCCATTAAATGCTTTTGCTAATGAAAATGCTTTTGCTATTGGTAAATTATTAGGTGCTAATGTTTCTACAACTGCTATGACTATGAAATTAACTGATAGAATATCAGTATACAGTATATCCATGAGACCCTAAAACTGGTCATAAATTAAAAACAAAAGAACAAATAAGTACAGTTGATTTATCACAAAAGAAAAATAATAAAGTTTATATTTTAGCAGAAGATACTGAATTTTTAGATATAGCAAGTCCATTAACTAACTTAGACACAGAAATGCAATGAAATCCAACAAGTAATGGTGTTAGTGATAGTTCTAATTATGCATACATTATTGATACAATTGTAACTCAATCATTACATCAAGGTGAAGAAAGACATACATTTTATAGTGATAATCCATTTACTTATCAAGGTGATTATAATGAACTTTCAATAGCACAATTTAGATATAAAAATAAAGGAGCATTAACTAGTAATGCTTTTAATTGAACTACTTTATATAAATTAAATCATGATGAATATAAAGAAACTGAAGAAACTACATTTAGTTATCCAGCAAATATCTTACCACCAAGTCCACAAAATATAGCAAAACAAATAGTTATTATTCCAAGTAATCCTACATACAGTACTTAATTACCAGTAGAAAATTTATTTAGTATAGGTAATGATAATAAGTTACAATATTCACCTTATAATTGAAATAGTTATGTAGCACCAAAAATTAAACCCTTAGAAATTGATTTAGATATTCAATCTAAATTAGACCCTACATTATTAATAAAGAATTTTGAAGACTTACAAAGATATTACAAAAGTATTGATATTTATATTTCTTGAAATTATAAAACAAATGAATATAAAAGTAAAAAAGCAGACTTTTTAAATACAACAGAAAAATTTATTTTAAAGAATAATACAGAAATGTTTTCATATAGTTTAAAAGAATTACAGTATTATAGTGAGAATAAAACATTTGATATTAAAATAAGTAATATAATACATCCTTATCAAGCAGGAAATTATGAAGAATATTTTGGATTAGCAACTATTAGTAAAAAGGTTAATAATACTAATCAATTAAATTTAATAAAAAAAATAAAAAATGAATTTCTATTATTTACAAAAAAGGATTAAAACATAAAAAATTTAATATATTGATAAATGAATTAAATTTTGATTTAATAAAAAATCCAGATAAAAGTTTAGGTTATTTTTTTCTTAAAAGTAAAAAAATTAAACAAAATTGAATAAGAATAAAGTTAGAAAATAATAATTTATTATTTGAAATAGATCCTAAATTTGATATTACCCCTTTATTTTCGTCATTAACAAAAAAAATTACCATAAATTATGATAACTTTTTTAACACGATTAATAAAATTAAAAAGTTATAACCCCACAATCTTAAATATTAATGTATAATATAATTAATCTATTAAGTATCATTTTTGTTACTATCATTAATTTTTATTAATGATATTTTTTTATTTTTTTATGATAAGATATATAAAGATTTGTATTAGTTTATAAATCATTCAATTTTATTAAAAATTCTCACAACGGATGTTTTATAAATGAATATTTCATATAATTTTTATGTTAAAAAGATTTTTTATGCTTGTTATGTTAAAAATGTTGTTTTACCAATTGATGTTTTGAATAATGAAAGAAATAGATTAGGTATTAAGAATGTTGGTAATAATAGTAAGTTAAGACATAATAATGTTCGTACTAAATCTAAATTAATTCAAAAAGCATTACATAATTTTTATGATGCTAAGGTTTTAAGTTTTTTAACTTTGACTTATCAGCAAAATGAAACTGATATTAGAAAAGCAAAAAAAGATATTCGTTTGTTTTTTATTTTATTAAAGCGTTGATGAAATGACCCTATTCGTGCTAAATATATGGGTGAATTAAAGCATTTTTATGTTTATGAATATCAAAAGCGTGGAGCAGTACATTTTCATGTAGTTTTTAATCGCAAAATACCTTATAGTATGATATTTCAGTGATGACCGTATGCTCAAAAATCGGGTATTAAATTAATTGTTGTTAAAAAAGGTACTAATGAATTTGTTGTTAAGTATTTAAGTAAGTATGTAACAAAGGTGCAAGAGAATATTAAGTCTTTAAATCAAAAAGATGTTGGTGTTCAAGCGTATGCTTTTAGTCGTAATTGTAAAAACCCAATTGTAGTTCGTGGTGTTAAAACTTTACTGTTACAAGATTTAGTTAAAGCGTGTGAAAAAGCAAAAGAATTTTATTTATTTAAAACTAAGAAAAATGAACAAGGTGTCACTTATTTAATTGGTGGAAGTTATGATTATAATGTTGTTGATGATTATTTTAAAGATTTTCAGCAATATGTAAGTTTAGAAAGTTTACGGTTTAGGTATTGGTTGAAAAATGAATTTAATAGAAATGAAATTTTAGATTTTTTATATAAAGTTTTTGATAAAAGTAAAATTGAAAAAGTATTTTTGCAAAAAAGAATTTTACATTAGTATTTTTGTGGTAAATATTTTTTATATTTGTATTATTTTTCGTTTTTGGTATAATTTCACTGTGTAAGTACTATTATTTTTGTTGTGAGGAGTAATAGTGCTTACTATTTTTAATTAAGTTTTTAATTGCTTTTTTAAAAAGATATGGTAATATTAAATCATAAATTTATATTATTCTTAGTTAGTTTTTAAGGTGATATTTGATTTATTTGAATTGGTTAACAATTCCTCACAACGGATAGTTAAATATTAATATTAAGAGCTTTTTTTATTTATAATTTAATTACTTAATTGTTTGCCAATTCTTTTATTATTTTTTATTAAAATTTATAGAAAGGATTGGCAATTTTTATGTTTAAAACACAGTTAGTTAATATTGAAAAAGATAAGATTATACCTGATAAAAATAATCAAGGTAAGACTTTAAATTTTGATGTTTTGACTTTTTTAGAAATAAATAAACAAACTAATTTTCCTACTGGTAAAGTAAGAGATAAGTGGTATAACCCATTAGTTGTTAATGATTTTTCAAAATATTTACATAAATTAACTTTAAAAGTTGGTAATTATTATAATTTAGTTTTGGATTTATCTGGCACTATTGTAGATATTACTGAATGAAAATAATTAAAATAAAAATTGAATAGGGGGCATATACATACTTTTTTGTGTATTTTGCCCCCATATATGCAAATTAGTATTTACATGCCTCCTATAAAAATATGGAGGTTTTATTTATGCCTAATGAATTAGAGCAAACTAGTAATTATACTTTAACTAAGATTTTAAGAACGGGATTAAGTCCATTAAGTGCAATGCTTGGAGTTGGTGCTTATTATGGTCAATATTTAAAAGACCCAATATTAGGCAGTATTAATTCTTTATTATTTAGTAAGAAATTAGGAATTGATATATGGAATATTAATCAAAGACCTACTACTAGAAATAAAGTTATTAATAGTTATAAAAAAATATTTTTGGGTTTGGGAACAATTGGTTTAATAAATTATGCTAAGTTTGTTCAATATGTAGATAAGTTTGTGTCTTTATTAAAAGATGAACCTTGTTTTTGACCACCTTGCCCTACTGAACCACCTAAACCAACGTATCCACCATTTACAACTGTTAAACCTATTATTGATGTACCTTTTGTAGATTGAGATACTTATATATCTTTAAATAGTTTTGGTATAGCAAATGTTATTAGTGGTTTAACTGAGTTAATTCCTAATCGTTTTGAGAGTATAAGAAAGATTTGCAATATGGCAACTGGTGGGTGTTTGATTAGTAGTGGTGTGGCTATGGGTATTAATAATGATTTTAGTAATTATTTTGTTATTCCTACTATTATTGCTGGTGCAAGTGAGATTGTTAATACTTTATTATTGCCGTTAGGAAATACACATAATAATACAGAGTTACAAGAAGTCTTTACTGATGAAAGAGCAAGGTTAATTAATTCTAGTGTTAATGATTATCAAAGTGTAGATGATGATATGGTGGAAGTTGATTTAAACTATAGTATGTCGGAGATTAATTTAGATAGAGCAAGTTTAAATTGGGATTATTCTTATGCTTATACTTTAGGTGGTGTTTAAAATGGATATGAAAGAGATAGTTAAATATTTAGCGTATATGGGTGGTTTTGGTCTTATTCTTTGATTTTCTCGTAATTGAATACGTGAGGGTATTCAAAAATTGAAACATAAAAAACATGTAAAGGAAAATGATAGTGACCCTGATTGTTTATATTGTCGTAAAGATTTTGAAAAGAAAAAACGTAGATTGGAAATGGAAAAACAACAAAAAGAATTAGAGAAAGGGGGTGATTAATATGCCAAAAGGACTTGATGCACTACTAACAATGATTGGTGGTGTAGGACAACAATTATTAGATGCTTTTACTTATATTTTTGGTTGAGTATTTACTGTTGATGCAGGTGGAACTCTTGCAAATTGACCGGTATTAATTTCAATTATATTTATGGTTCTTGTGTTTATTAAACAATTTGTGGGTCATATTATTCATGGTACTCATTAATAATTAGAAAGGAATTAAGCAAATGGTAAAGTTATTTTTTAGTTTAGTTTTTGTTTTACCTTTGTTAGGTAAACTTTTACCAACTGTTAATACATTAGTGCAAACTATTTATATGCAGTATCTAAGTTCTTTTACTGGTTTACATACTGTGACACTTTTTATTAAGTCGTTCTTTTATGATAGTTTGTATACTTTGCCTTTGCCAATCCTTGCTTTAATAAATGTTAGTTTTGTTTTTTATTTAATTTTAGGATTATTTAGATTTACGAGACATTAGGAAGTGGAATTATGTTTATACCTTTTATTTCAACAGTAATGAAATTATTTAGTCAAATATTTATGAAGTTTTTTAGTTTTCCAATTGGTGACTTAGGTTTTAATTTAGGTACGTTAATGGTGTTTTTAATTTTGCTTAGATTTGCATTTAGAGTGATTTTACCTGAATTAATGTTACCAACATTACGCTTAGGTTATGGTGTTAAGAGAATTGGTAAGGCTTCTGTTTCAGTTGGTAAAGCAATTGCTAAGGGTCATAAGCAAACACAAGATGTTAGTGGAATTAATATAGGTGATTAGTTATGTCTGATTTTGTTGTTAGTATTTTGCATTTTATTTTTATATTTTCTAGTAATGATATTGCTGTATTTTTAAATCAAGTAAATGTTACTGATGAAGTATATATTTTGTTTAATTTAACTTTTTGGTTAGTATTAGGTGTATTTTTTAATTTTATTTATCGTAGTATTAAATTTGTTTTTAGATTATTGTTTGGGTAGGTGTTAGTATGAGTGTTTGAGATATTTACAATCAAATACATCAATGTATAGTTGATTATTGAACTATGTTTATAGGTAGTCCGGTTGATGATTTTACTACTATTTTATGGAATTTAGTAGTTTATGGTACACAGTTTTTTATTGGATTTGTTTTATTTTATGGTTCATGGTGAATTTTAAAGTGTTTATTTGGTAAATAATTATGTGATTTAAGTTTGCTAAATTATTTTTAATTGTAAATACTTCTGTTCAAGCACCTACTTCTTTGATTGTTTCAAATGACCCTAATGTTGTTAATTACGATATTACAAAAGAAATGGTTAAGCATGTTAAATATCATAGTTTTGATGATTGAGCAACAATCCCATGAAATTCTGCTTATTTTGATGTTGACCAACCAGATTTAAAATTAGTTTCTGGTGATTTTGTGGGTAATGGTGAAGGTAATTATTGGTGTGATTATTATAGTGATACTGTTGGTGTTGCATCACAAAGTATAAGTATGGGTACTGGTGTTTATGAATTTAATACAAGTCAATTAGATGATATTTCACGTATTATGTTTAATCATAATTTTGTTTCTAATGGTTCTAATAATGATATGCAATTTTTTAATAATGGTAGTCAACTTGTTAATTTTCAAACACAGTTAAATTTTGAAATTGATAAACCATTAAGTTTTTATATTCAAGGTTTTATGTTTTATTTTCAATACCAAGATTTTAGAACTTTTACAGCTAATTTTACTTTTAGTTTTTTAGATAATATTGGTAATACTAAGTATGTTTTTAAAGGTAAAGTAGATAATGATGTGTATAGTCAAGATTTATATAATTTTGTTACTTTGCCTATTCGCGTTCCTAATTTAAGACATTTAACAGTATTTTTTGATATTCATGGTGAAACAATTAGACAAGGTTTTTCTCCACAATTACATTTTGGTCAAATTAATATTTTTTCAAGTGAAAATATAACACCAGTACCACCAATTAGTCCATTTAACCCTGAGTATGAACGTGTTAGTTGATATGATGTTTTTGGTCATTTACGTAATGCTTTTAGATGATTATTATTTGGTGTTGTTGGTAAACTTTTACCAGTAGAACCATTAAGAGAGTTTTTTGCTAAGATTGATGGTTTATTAAGACATATTTTTGATGATACTATTAGTTCTGTTTTAAATGTTGATTTTACTAGTGGTTTAGAACAAGTATTAACTTTATGAGTATTTTTAAAAGCAGTTGGGTTTTTAATTGGTTAGGAGTGAAAGATAATGCCTTGGTATGGATATTTAATTTTAGGAATTTTGTTAGTTATAATTCTTTATCCGTTTTTAATAACGAGAAAAAATATAAAGATATTGCAACGTGTAGGTAGTTATATTATTTCAGCACCACCACGTACAGGTAAGTCAGCACTTGCTTGTTGTTTGGCACAAAGACATAAAGGTAGGGTAGTTAGTCCTATTCCTATTAAAGTGCGTAATGAGTTTAGTTATCGTTGTTCTTATGATGATGTTTTTAAATTTAATCAATTAAATAGTAATTATGCTTTTAAAGAGAATGATATGCTTGTTTTTGATGAGTTAGGTTTAAAAATTAATAGTAATGATTTGTCACCTGAATTTAAAGAAACACAGGAAAGTTTGGGTATGTTTTGTAAATTAATTGGTCATAATTTTAATGGAATTATGTATATGATTGAACAACATCCTGATAGAATACCAAAACAAGCACGTGAAAAAGTAGAGTATATTGTTCAAGTCAAGAGAATGCGTATTTTATTATTTTTAGTTAAGTTTAAACTGAATATTTATACTAATGTTGATGATTATAATAAGATTGTTTTATCTAAAAGACAAACTAAGAAAATAATTAAAAAGGGTGGTTTTCCACCAAGTTATAGTGGTGAGACTATTACTTTTAGTTTGTGATTTCCTAGGTCTTATTTACAAAAATATAATAGTCGTGCTTTGCATTATATTCATGATTTAAAAAGTGAGTTGAGTAGTGTTAAAAATTATGAACAGTCACAAGGTTTAGATTTTACCGTTGATGATATTAGAGCAGTTGGTTTAGATAAGTTAGATAATATTTTACAAGATGAAAAAAAAGATGTTGTTAAGGTTCGTGGTAAGCGTGGTTATAATAAAACTAAAAATTTTGATAAAAAGTAAAATGTATATTAAGGTGCGTGCCAACCAAGAACCTTTGGTTTGGTTGGCCAGGGCGTTTACGCCATTTGTCCAACTTTTTAAAAGTTGGTGGGGTGTAAGGTGCGTAGCACCGAAGGGGCAAAGCCCCTATTACTTGATTTTTTCTTAGTAGTTTTGATAGATTAAATTTAAGGTTAAAAAGTTACCATTTCTGGTAACTTTTTTTATATATTTATATAATTTATTAAAAATATGTTAATATGTAAATGTTAAAGTAGATTTTGTTAAATTATTGTTCGGATGTGATAAAAATGAAAAATAAAGAAATAAATGTTAATGATTTTTTTGCATTTCTTTTAAAAACTAATGAAGAAATGCAAAATAGAGTTAATATTGATGAAAAAGACATGGAAGGTCTTTCAAATTTAAAAATTCAAAAATTATTATATTTTATAGAAGCAAATTTTTTGAAAAAATATAATACACAATTATTTTCTAATGACTATTATGTATGAGAATATGGTCCAGTAATTCCAGAATTATATAAACAATTAAAAAAATTTGGGAAAAATCCTATATTTTATGAAGAATTTAAAAAAAAATGGAAATTATAAAAGTATAATTGATAATTTTAATAGCGAAGAATTAGAATATATAGAAAATAGTTTTATTAATTAAAATAAATTAAGTCCTTATGAATTAGTTTCGTTATCACATGTATTAGGACCATGAAAAGAAGTAAGTATAAATGATGTAATAACTAAAAAAGATATGTTAAATTTTTTCTCAAAAAAAATTAATAATTAGAAAGTAATATTATGGAAAATGATTATTTAGGTAAGCATTTAGTATTTCACTTTCAATTTTTAGAAAAAGTAAAATTAGTAAATAATGAGATATTAAATGAATTAAAACAAATTTCAAGGTTTACAATTAATCAATTAAGATTGAGTAGTAAACAACAAGGTGGATTTGGATTTGGAGTAATTGATACTAAAGGAATAAATATCATAAATACAGTTAATGATGATTTTATAAAATATATAATGTTAAATCATAGTATTGAAATTACAAATCCTATAAAAAAATATGATTATATAAGAGTAGGAAGAAAAGAAAGAATTTATGGAAAATTATATGAAGGTATTTTTTATACTTTAGTTTATGATAAGGATAAGAAAAAACAATAAAATCCCTTAATTGGGATTTTTTAATATAAAAAAAGAGAAGTTAAACTCGTTCCTAATTATAACTTCTCTTTTTTTATATTATATTTTCTATACTAAATATAGATAATTTAGTCATTATTTACTCCTTATTTTTATAATATTCTTTTATTTCTTTTACTTTATTATTAAAATCTAATTGATTTTTTTACACATTTTAAAAAATTGAACAGAAGTATTTTCTAAATCTGTAGATTGTAATTTAATTAATACTTTATTATTACAATCTTTACAAATACATTTTAATTTAGTTTTCATTTTTTTTTTCCTTTAGTCTAATTTTTCTCAATTTCTAGGGTTTCTACATTCACAATTTATATAGTCAATTTCACATTCATTACATCAATATACTGTCATGTTTTTCACTCTCCTTTTTTATAAATTGTATTAACTTTAAACTATCTATATATAATCAACCTGTATCAGTTTCATAACTATTTTTATTTATTCAATTATATAATTTATTTATTTCTATCATTCCATCTTTATTTTTTTCAAAAATATGTTGACAAAAACCATTTATATCTTTCATATCAGGACTTTTAATAAATCCACATATTTCACAATAACAATCTCCTGCGCTACATACACAACTCATTATTTCACTTCCTTATTTAAATAAATCAACCAATTAATAAACTTTCTGCTTGGTCATGGTCTTTAATTTTAATATTTCAATTATGGTTCTTAATCATGAATTGAGAAAGTTCAATTGATAATTCTTTAGTTAATAATTTATTAAATTGTCCAGCAATAAAACCACGTAAATGGTCTAATGTTTCTTTACCTTTACCAAATTTTGGATTAAATATCCCACGTTCAATTACTAAATATAAACTATAATCTGTTTTATCATCAATTAAACCTAAATTATTAGTTTGACATTGTAGAAAAACTATATTAATAAAATCAGTAAAATAATGATAATCTTTTTTAGAAAAATTAAGACTAGTTATTAATATTGGTATTTTATTTTCTCATAATGTAAACCCAGTACTTTTCATACTTGGATCTATTGAAAGTAAATAATTATTCATTATCAAATTCACCATTTTTAATTTTTTCTAATAAGATATTTAATTCATCAAATAATGATGTATAAGCACAATTCAAATTTTCATCAATAATTTCTTTTAATAATTTAAGTATTTTTTCTTTATTCATTCTTCTCTAACTCATTTCTAAAACAAACATCATGTCATAAATATTGTCTATCATTTTCTCAACTAACTACATAAGTTTCTTTTCTATAAAATATAAATTTTTCACATCCACTACATCTTTACTTTTTTAATATCTGCTGTACTAATCATTATTCAAATTCTCCTTGCTCTAATTCTATACACATACAACCATAATCACGTTGACAATAACATTTATTCATTATTAAAATGATTTTTTTAATTAACATAAAATGTATTTTTACTATGAGCATTAATATCTTTATATGGAGTAATTAAATAATTAGTTGGTAAATCATTATGATTGTATTCAATAATCTTGTATGCTTTATTATTTTCAACTCATTTAACATTATATTTAAAACATGGATTAATAATGTTTGTTTTTGGGTCTTTTATTTCTCCAATAAATCACCCATTATGTTCTTCATAAAATGTAAGTTCTTCTAATTTAATTTTATTAATATAATGTTCTTTTTTTGCAGGAGGTTTATTAATAGTTATTTTTTGACTATTAATATATGGTTTTAATAATTCTTTTAATTCCATACCAGTTAATTCTTTTTTAATATTTTCTAAATTAAAAACTCAATATATAAATTTATCATCAACAATAAAACTATTATTTTTAATCATTCAATTTGGAACAGATAATTTATATTCGCCATAATTAATCATAATAGAATTTGATTTTTCAGTAATTTGTTCTTTTTGAAATTCTATTTGCATTTTAACAATTTATTTACGAGCCCAAAAAAATGAAAAAAATAAAACAGCAACTGCTCACTGAAAGTGGCAGTGCTGTTAAATAAAAAACTAATTACAGTATGTCTCCCAAAACGGGTCTATATAAACTAGTTGCCAATCCGCTCCCACCCCAAGGATTACCATTATTAATGGTTAGTATATTTTGTTAGGTATCACTCCACTTTTTATTTCAACATGCAAGTCCACATGCTAGCCACTATTTTTAACAACTGTGTTATGGTTCACTATTTTATGTCCCTAACACGTGTTGATAATAGTGATAAAGACGGTTATAAAATTTGCAAATTTTACAATTACAAAAAAAAGACGATACTTATTTCTCGTCTTTTTGTGAATTTTGATATAGATTGTAATGAGGGTTAGCAAGGAATCTATTTATAAAAATGATGAGTTATCGACATCTTTGCCACGCTCCCATATGTATTTAATACATATATACCATATTTTTAAAAAAATGTTATAATATTCAGAAATAATTATTATTTTTATTAAGTCATCCTCCTCTTATAACTAAGAATGATTAAATAAAGCCAATAATTAAAACTTATTTTTAATTACAAGGATACTAGTACTATGAAACAACTTAAACAGAAACTATCTCTATTGCTAACTACTAGTAGTCTTTTAGGCACTTCATTTTTAAGTACTAATACCATTAATACTAAAATTAACGGTTTTCATATTACCGTTAAAGTCTTAAATATTAATTTAGTAAATAGTATTAACCATTGAAACAATGATTCAAACTATTTAATTGAAAATATTGTATCTAACCCTTTAAATATAAATTTTGCTAGTTATGACCAAATTATTAATAATGATTGGAATCTTGCAACTAATCCTAATAATACCATTAATGAACAAGGTTATTTGCAAACCCAACAACGTATTACCAATAATATTAGTAATTTTAAAAATGCTGCTGGTTTTGCAAATAGTGATCTTACTGCATTTGGGCATACTTTCAATAGTAAAAATCAAAGTGTCATTATTCCTTATCATGAAGCTATCAAGGAAAGTATTAACCAAGGATTATTTGAAATTATTAATGAGAAAAGTAATCTTAATACATTAATGGAAGTGCCATATGATTTAAATCCGACTACTAATTTCCAAAATAATGATATTAATATGCGTGCTAAAACATTCCCAATTGGCCCTGTAAATAATGGTGAAGATCCTATTAGTAACCAATTATTTGTTTTTTTATGTCCACACTCCTTTTCCAAAAGATAATAAAGGGTTAAATATTACCGTTGTTGGTCAACCTAGTGTTGCTATTAAAACTAATACTAGTAATACTTTTAGCTACGCTATTTTAAATCAACAATACGATGCTAACAATACACCAACTAACTATGATATTATGATATTCAATGAAAAGATAATGATAATAGTACTATCTTACAAGAAGAAAAAGTTGAGATTATGAGTAGCACCCCAACTGTTAATATTGGCAATAACAATGAAGATACTAATAATTCATCATTAATCCATCAGTATTTTGTTAAAAATAATAGCAGTGATATTGCTGTTACAGCCCTTAGTCAAATTAAAAACCAAACTTCAATTTCCTTTCGTAAAGATGAACATTGAACATACCAAGTAGTAAATGATAGTTTAACACCAGTAGGAAAAACTAATATTCTTAACAATAATAGGATTTTAAAGCCACGTGATGGCGCAGACCATGCTATTTATTTATTACAACGTACTACTAGCAATAAAAAAATTGATCCTGAATCACAGCAATATTTAAATGTTTATACAATTAACCCACTAGTATTAACAATTAATGATTACTCTGACTTTGCTACTAGTAATTTAGGTTACGCATTTGCTCAATACTTAAGAGAAGCGACTAATGTTGATGAGACAATTAATAAGTTAAATGTTGGACAACTACGCTACTGATTATTATTTTATGCTCATGATTTAACTAATCATCTTTATGCTAATATCAATAATGATAATAAAAATTTACAAGAATGTAAAAAGCAAGCATCACAAACAAAGGATAATCCCTGGTCTTTAAAAACAACAACCTTTAACTTTAATAACAATTATTAATAATTGAAATGCTATCATTATTAGTGGGGTAATTTTATTGGTTATTGTGATTGTTCCAATCATTGGGTTAATTACTAGAAAAAAGAAAATTTAATAAAAAGGTTCAAACGAATCTTCTTTAACTTAGTTATTATTAACTTGACAATTACTTTAGTATTTAATGAATATTTGCTACAATTAATAAGCACTTAATTAGTTATCAAGGAGAAAGTAATGAAAAACAAAAAACGGATTATTGTTGGCATGAGTGGTGGTGTTGATTCATCAGTTACTGCTGCCATATTATTAGAACAAGGCCATAACGTAGTTGGTCTTTTCATGCGTAATTGAGATTCACTGCTAAATAATGATTTAGAAGGTAATAGTAACCAAAATATTTGTCCACAAGAACAAGATTATTTAGATGCGCTAGCAGTTTGTAAAAAACTAAATATTCCTTTAGAACGAATTGATTTCATTAAAGAATACTGAGATGATGTCTTTACTTATTTTTTAGACGAATTTAAAAAGAGTCGTACCCCTAATCCTGATATTTTATGTAATAAATATATTAAATTTAATGCCTTTTTAAAATATGCTCGTAACAAACTACAAGCAGATTACATTTCTATGGGACATTATGCACGTATCATTTTTAACAAAGATACTAAACAATATCAACTATTAAAAGGAATAGATGATAGTAAAGACCAAAGTTATTTCTTATGTCAACTAAATCAGGACCAATTACAATATAGTATGTTTCCCTTAGGCAACAAAACTAAAGTTGAAGTACGCCAATTAGCACTTACTTATGACTTACCAACTGCCAAGAAAAAAGATTCAACAGGAATTTGTTTCATTGGTAACCGTAATTTTCAAACTTTTCTTGCTAATTATTTACCTGCAAAAACAGGGAATATTGTTGATATTAACACTAAAAAAACTATTGGTAGTCACCATGGTGTTTATTATTATACTATTGGTCAACGACGAGGTATTAATTTGTCAGGTATGAAAATACCATACTTTGTTGTAGAAAAAGATGTTGCTAATAATATTCTTTATGTAGCAAATGATAATGAAACTAAGTGATTAATGGCTAATAGTTGTACTGTTAGTGATATTAATTGAATTAGTAAAGATAAGATTGGTAAAAGCATTAACTGTTTTGCTAAATTTCGTTATCGTCAACCTGATGTTGCTGTCATTATTGATGTTGCTAATGATAGTGAATTTAAAGTTACTTTCTCACAACCGATGCGTGCTGTGACACCTGGACAATCAGCAGTCTTTTATGATGGTGATATTTGTCTTGGTGGTGGTGTTATTAATGAAGTGTTTCGTTAGTAGCACTTTTTTATTAAATTTATTAATTTAATATTCGTGGTTTACTATTCAAGGTTTTGCTAATGCTATTATTACTACTGATAGTACTATCTATGTGGTTATTAATAATCGGTTTTAAACGTTTATCAAACAAGGCAATTAATGCTAGTTCTTCTGAAGTTAAAGCTAAGTCTTGATTGGATAATAGACTAATAATTTTGATAATATCATAGTCACTTTCATAATACATGGTAAAATCTTCGCACTGAAAACTTTTCATAAGCGTAAAGAAAACGTCGGTGGCGCTAGTTTCTAGTTGTTCTAATGGGATGGTTTTAAATATTCTGGGTTGAAGGTCATCACCAGAGTTTGTGACTTTGTAATACTTTTAAATCATTATCAATTTTATATTTTTCAACTTTACAATCTTTTAATTTGTTAGGTTTTTGATAGTTATTATTTAGATAATCATTTTGTTTTTTTGGTTTCATATTATATTACCACCTTTCTAAGAATAGGATTAAAATTCATTATATTAATTTACTAAGTAATTTTACAATTATTTTAGAAAAAAAAGAAAGAAAATTATTTTTATTCAAAGTAGGATGTTCTGATATTAAGAAAAATAAAAAATGATACAGTGCAACTGTATCATTTAGAGGTTATTAGATTTTAAAAAGTTTATTATACTAATTTTAAAGTATATTTAGTTGCAAATGTAATAGTAACAATTATGATTTTTACTGTTAAAGTAGCACCAAGAATAAAATCACGAATATCATTTGATAGTACCTCAGTAACTTTAACTGTTAATTTACCTTGTTTAATAAATTCAACGATACTTTTTATGCCTTTACCTGGAGCAGCATTAACTTTAAAATAACTTGTTAAATTGACCAACTGGAATTCCTTCTATAGGGACTATTAACAGCAAATTCAGTAATTGGATTAAAATTAGATAAAGTAATACCACTAGTAACAGGTAAAATAGATTGAATTATTCCAACAGGTGGTTGTGCTGAAATAGTTAATGAATAATCTGTACCTAATTGTGCTGTTCCTTTTTTGAATTGCACTACTACTGTTCCACCATTAACAGCATAATCATCAGTTCCTTTTTTAGCAATAGTAGGTGATCAAGTTTTAACTGTCATAACAATAAGTGCTGCCTCAGAACGTGTGAATGTTCTATCTGCTCCTGTTCCAGCAACTACTTGTAACTTAAATACATTAACTAAAAAATCTCCAGCACCAACAGAAACTGCTTTAGGAGTAGCTTCACTACCCACTTGCTAATAGTTTCGCTGCTGTAATATTACTTAATTGAGGTGAAGTTCATGATGCAACGTGTAAAGTGGTAGAAACTGTTACTACAACTTTTGAAACACTAGTATTAGTAGCATCTACAAATCCAAAAGCTGCAACAACTTTTGGTTCCATTGTTATTATTGGATAGTTGTTATTTTTACCTACACAACAAGCAACATCTGAAGTAGCCATAACTGTAGTTAAAATTTCTATGCCTAATAATCTTAATAACGTTTTCATACTCGCCATACTTTTCATATACCTATACCCCGTTATATGATTTTAGAATTAACTTACAATGAGCATTGTTTAAACTTTATATAGATAAACAGAATATTGTAAGTAATCCATAAGTAATATTATATCAACATATTCAAAGTATTTTAATAAACGTGAATAAAGGATTCTAGTTGTTCTAATGGTATGGGTATACGTTAGTTAAGTTGGAATATTAAGAAAATAAAAAATGATACAGTTATCTGTATCATTTAGAGTTATTATAAATTTAAATTGATTATTATGCTGTTACTTCAATACTTTCAATATTTCTTAAGATTTCTATAGTTCCTATTTTAATTGAAACTAATGCTTTATCTCTTTCTACCAATGGATAAGTAGCATCAGTTGTATCTTTATCTTTAATACCAGTAATAGTAGCAGTTAAATCACCCTGTTTTAAAAGTTTTTTTAAAGAAATTAAAGTTTTTGAATTATCTGTTGTCTCTTTTAGAATAACAACTTTTGTTAAATCAGAATATAATGTAGCTTTAACAAAATTAGTAGGCATAATCATATCATCAGCAGCTAACGTTGCCTTATCTGCAACTATTCCAAGATTTGGTTGTGCTAAAATATCTAATGTATAATCAACACCTAATTGTGCTGTTCCTTTTTTGAATTGCACTACTACTGTTCCACCATTAACAGCATAATCATCAGTTCCTTTTTTAGCAATAGTAGGTGATCAAGTTTTAACTGTCATAACAATAAGTGCTGCCTCAGAACGTGTGAATGTTCTATCTGCTCCTGTTCCAGCAACTACTTGTAACTTAAATACATTAACTAAAAAATCTCCAGCACCAACAGAAACTGCTTTAGGAGTAGCTTCACTACCCACTTGCTAATAGTTTCGCTGCTGTAATATTACTTAATTGAGGTGAAGTTCATGATGCAACGTGTAAAGTGGTAGAAACTGTTACTACAACTTTTGAAACACTAGTATTAGTAGCATCTACAAATCCAAAAGCTGCAACAACTTTTGGTTCCATTGTTATTATTGGATAGTTGTTATTTTTACCTACACAACAAGCAACATCTGAAGTAGCCATAACTGTAGTTAAAATTTCTATGCCTAATAATCTTAATAACGTTTTCATACTCGCCATACTTTTCATATACCTATACCCCGTTATATGATTTTAGAATTAACTTACAATGAGCATTGTTTAAACTTTATATAGATAAACAGAATATTGTAAGTAATCCATAAGTAATATTATATCAACATATTCAAAGTATTTTAATAAACGTGAATAAAGGATTCTAGTTGTTCTAATGGTATGGGTATACGTTAGTTAAGTTGGAATATTAAGAAAATAAAAAATGATACAGTTATCTGTATCATTTAGAGTTATTATAAATTTAAATTGATTATTATGCTGTTACTTCAATACTTTCAATATTTCTTAAGATTTCTATAGTTCCTATTTTAATTGAAACTAATGCTTTATCTCTTTCTACCAATGGATAAGTAGCATCAGTTGTATCTTTATCTTTAATACCAGTAATAGTAGCAGTTAAATCACCCTGTTTTAAAAGTTTTTTTAAAGAAATTAAAGTTTTTGAATTATCTGTTGTCTCTTTTAGAATAACAACTTTTGTTAAATCAGAATATAATGTAGCTTTAACAAAATTAGTAGGCATAATCATATCATCAGCAGCTAACGTTGCCTTATCTGCAACTATTCCAAGATTTGGTTGTGCTAAAATATCTAATGTATAATCAACACCTAATTGTGCTGTTCCTTTTTTGAATTGCACTACTACTGTTCCACCATTAACAGCATAATCATCAGTTCCTTTTTTAGCAATAGTAGGTGATCAAGTTTTAACTGTCATAACAATAAGTGCTGCCTCAGAACGTGTGAATGTTCTATCTGCTCCTGTTCCAGCAACTACTTGTAACTTAAATACATTAACTAAAAAATCTCCAGCACCAACAGAAACTGCTTTAGGAGTAGCTTCACTACCACTTGCTAATAGTTTCGCTGCTGTAATATTACTTAATTGAGGTGAAGTTCATGATGCTGTTTTTTCAGTATTAATACTAATTTCAACTTTAACTGTACTCTTACCAGCAGTATCTATAAATCCAAAATTTTCAGATACTTTTGCATCCATAGCTGTTCCGGGAGTGTTAGGCTCCCCACAAGCAACAACTGAAGTTGCCGCAACTGTAGTTAAAACTCCTGCACCTAATAATCTTAATAATGTTTTCATACTCGCCATACTTTTCATATATGTATACCTCCGTTATATGATTTTGAATTAACTTACAATGACCATTGTTTAAACTTTATATAGATAAACAGAATATTGTAATTAACTCATTAACAATATTATATCATCATATTTTCTCATTATCTAAATAAAACTAAAAAAATTCTTTTAGTTTTACGTACTGATCATTTTGTTCATCCTCTGAAAGTATTAACAATGAATACATCATAAATAATTCACTAATAGTAATTATACACTTTCTCAAATAAGAATTAATTTTTATAAAAAGTGAGCATTAAAATGGGTATCGGTTTGTTAAATGGAATATTTTTTTAACTAAAAAGTGCTAGTTTTTAAACTAACACTTTTATTTTTTTATTATTCTTCATCTTCACGTCATTCGCCTTCTGATGCCAGTAATTCATTACGGACATTTTTAGCAAAAACATAATTAGAATTTTCTTTATTACCATTAATAAGGACATTACGTTTTAAGTAATTTTCAATTTCACTTTGCATATTTTTAGCAACAAAAGCTCAGTCATCTTTAACTCTAAAGTCTTCATCTAATACTGCTTGCGTTTTGTTTACTAAGCGAACTTTCAATTTAGGAGCATAATAAACGAAATATCAAACAATAGCAAAAACTACAACAACAAGTAAATAAACAATTTGTAAGATATTTGATGTTAATTGTGTAATACCACCAGCACTAATTGTTGCACTAGTACTACTAATATCATTAATTGATTTTATAAATCCTTCAATTAAACCAATAAATCACATTACTAACTGTCAACCTAAGAAAACAAATGCTAAAATTCAAATTGTAAATTCAAACTTATTATGACGCATTTTCTTTTGTCAAGATAATCGTAAAGCAATACTAATAACAAACATATAAATTAAAATCATAATTAGTGATGCCTCACCAGTAATTGTACCATAGTCAATAACAGCACTTGGTGATGTTATTCCTTTGCTCGTATCACTAATAGCTTGGATTAAATCTGGAATAATTAGCCACACAAAGGCAAAGACAAACGTAGCAATTAAATTTAAAATAGAAGCACGGAAAGGAATGTTATCCTTATTTAATTGTTTATATTTAGCAGGTATATATCCTTCTATTGATAGCGGTTCTAAAATACCACCACTATATAAAGCATTTTGCATTCCTGCATTAGCTTTTAGGGAAATAGTACAAATTAACATAATTAAGATACCAATAACTCCTAATCATGGAGCATTAGCTTTTACACCTAATTGATGAAAAATTTGTAAGTTAGGGTTAACACCAAAAATACCCGTAATTCCACCAATCATTAAAACAGTAACTAATACATAAAATAATGTTGATAAAGCCATAACAATAACAATAGAAAGACTAATATTCTTTTGTGGATTACGAACATTCTTTCCAATTGTCGAGTATGTTTCAAAACCTAAAAAGAAGAAGAAACAAGTAGTAAAGGCATTAGAGAAAGAACTAGCTGTTAAACTTTGATGGTTAATAACTTCTTTGAAATTACTCGTTCCAGCAATAATAAATAAAATAATAACAGCTACCATTAATAAAGCAGTTGTTCCTCACTTTAAATAAGCAGAAATGTTAACAAACTTTTTAAATGCCCTCATTCCTAAGAATAGAACACAAGAAGCAAAACCATAAATAACAATTCCAATTAAGTCTAGACCAAAGTTACTTCATGCACCTCAGTTAGCAAATAAAAATGAACTTTGATCTGTAAAGTTAATTCTAATCATCGAAATAATTTGTGAAGTAACAATTACAGGCAGTGTTGAATACTGAATAAACGCTATTAGTCAACCTCAGAAACGACCATAACTACTACGTACATAGATATAAGCAGCCCCATTATTACCAGGATGAACTCGTGATAGACGAGCAAATGCTCAAGCACATGTACCAGCAATTAAACCTTCAACTAAGAAAATTCAAATCATATGCGTTCCCAAAGTAGCTCCTACTTTATTACTATATAACAAAGCAGCAAAAACAGCAGTAAATGTCACACCGACTGTATAGTTAAAACCAAATCAAACTAATTCAGGTAAACTTAACTTTTCATTAGGTCCTTCTTTTTTCTTGAATAATTTCAACATAAATTTTCTCCTTTCGATTTTATCTTATATTTCATTTGTATATCTTTAAAATTGAGTTTATAATTTTAATAAAATCAACCTATTAATAAAATAATATGACAAACTAGATATGGTATTTATAATACCCAATTTTATGAAAAAATACTACTATTATTGAGTTTATTTCAAAAAAAAATGAAAAATAAGCTCCAAACCCTTTTAATTAGGATAACAGATAGTGTATTATGTAAGGTAATATTCTAAATATATATATTTTAAAAAAGGAGGTATTAAATCTATTATGGGAAATATTAAAAAGAAAAAATTTCGTTTATTCCCTTTTAAAATGCCCACTGCTATTACCATTTTATTTTTAATTACAGCATTAATTATTGTAATTTCTTGAATTCCTGGTACAACAGATCGGTGGGGTGGAACTACTGGCCATGATAATCCAGGCGGACCGTTAGGGGTATTTGATTTATTCCTTGCTCCGATTCAAGGCTTCTTACGTAGTGCTAGTATCATTGTCTTTGTATTAGTAATTGGCGGATACATCGGTATTGTTATGAAATCTGGAGCTTTAGATGCTGGAATTGGTCGTTTAGTTAAACGTTTAAACGGTAAAGAAATTTGAATTATTCCTTCAATTATGACTATCCTTTCTATTGGTGGTACCGTAGAAGGAATGTGTGAAGAAACTATCCCTTACTATCTTATTATTATTCCGGCCATGTTAGCTGCTGGCTTCGATGTTGTTACTGCTGTATTAATGATTTTATTAGGCGCTGGAGTCGGAGTTATGTTCTCAACACTTAATCCGTTTGCTATTGCGACAGCTTCTGCTGCTAGTGATATTAGTCCTGGTAGTGGAATTATCTGACGTTTACTTGGTTGAGTATTAGCAACGATCGGAACTATTTGTTTTGTGATGTGATATGCGATTAAAGTTAAACGTCATCCCGAAAAATCAGTTGTTTTTGATTTACAAGGTGAACACCATGCTGAATTTATTAGTACTGAAGAAATACCAGAGTTTACTAGAAAACGCAAAGTAATTCTTACTCTCTTCGGTCTTACATTCTTAATTATGATATTATGTATCATTCCTTGGGATAGTATCACTGGTACTACTACTTTTGCTGATTTAAGTACTAATATTACTAAACATTTCCCTTACTTTACAAGCCAAATTGGTCAATTTGGGGGATGAGATGTCATGACATTAGCTTTCTTATTTTTCTTTGCTTCGATTGTGATTGCGATTATTGATCGAAGAGGTGAAGAACAATATGTTCGTAGCTTTGTTAGTGGTTCTTCAGAATTACTAGGAGTTGCTTTAATTATTGCTGTTGCTTCTGGAATTGGTTGAGCTATTGAAACTTCAGGAATGCAAAAAGTAGTTGTTAATGCTCTTACAAGTAAAATTACTACTTTACCAAAATTATTAGTAGTTGTTATTGGTTTCTTTGCTTTTATTGTGATTGCTTTCTTTATTCCTTCAACTTCAGGATTTGCTTCTGCTGTCTTTCCAGTAGTTGCACCACTTGTTAAAACAATCGGTTTATCATCAGGGATGATTACTGCCTTTGTTATGGCTAGTGGTTGGGTTAACTTATTTGCCCCAAGCGCTGGAGTAATGATGGCTGGATTGTCAATTGCTAAAGTGCCATTGGGTCGATTCTATAAAGTAATGTGACCTTATACTGTCGGTATTACTGCCTTTGCTGTTATGATGTTAGCAGTAGGAGCATTATTACCTGCAACAATATTCTAATTAAATATGAAGTAAAATCCCTAGTTCTTTGAACTAGGGATTTTAATATATAAGATTTCTATTAACTTAATAACTGATGTGTTTATTCTTATAGTAGTAAGATCAACTTTTTATTAAAAGAAAAATGTAGTTGCAATATTTATTGCTTCACCAACTATACCATAGCCTATTTTATTAATAATTTCAGCACCTACTCAAGTACTGCCAGCAAATAGTTTATCAACTACTTTTTCAACTATTGAATTATTAATAGAGTTGTTATTGTATGAAATGTCAATTATTGGGTCAATATCTTTTTCACATAATTCGTAACTTCTTTCTATTTGCATAATTTCATCAGGTTCTAATTCTTGCCCATTAAATTTACGAGCACCATGTTCTATTAAACACTCTATTAAAGCCCTATTATTAAGACACATTGCATAATCTAATGTACTATCACCAGCAGATTCTGAGTCAATTTTAATACCTTTATAATTACATAATAAATAAATAATTTCTTCATATTTTTTAATATTTTCTTCGTTCTTTTCTTTATAACCTTTTCATAACTCTATCATTGCGCAAATAATGGGTGTAAACTGCTCATTTTTTTCTTTTACTGGTAAAGGTTTATTAATATCATTTTCCAATAAAAAAGATTCAAGTTCTATTGCCTTATTTTCGTTAATTAAATCTATAACTTGATCTTCCAATTTTTTTTCATTTACATATTCAAAATCATCTTCGATATTATTAAGAATTTCTTTCTATCTATCAATTTGTAATTCTAATTTTCGAATGCTTTCAAGCAATTCTGGTTTTTGAAGTATTTTAAACAACGGTAAGTTGGCAGAATGAAATTTTTCTACTTGTTCTTTAAATTTTAATAAAGTATTTTCTAATTGTTTCATATCTGTAGCATTTTACTAACGTGAAATGGTTGAAAATTTTGATTTAATTGTTCTGTTAATGTTTGTAAAGACATTTTTCTTTCTCCTTAAGTAAATAAAATCATTAAGCTTAAGAACAAAAAAATACTTGCCATTTATAAACATAAATAGTTAAGTATTTCAAATACAGTTCTTAAGTTTAATAATATTATAAACTAATTATTAACATATATTAAAGTTATTTTTATATATTACCATTAGTTGAATTATATCCCCGTTCAAAAGCTACATATTCATCAATATATCTTTTTTCTAAACTATCTAATTCATCTTTAGTCTCACAAAAATGATATTTATAACAAAAATAATCACCATTATATCAATCTTTAGCAAAAATAATATTTTTAACATCACCATTTTTAAAATGTTGTAATAATCTTCTACTCATATTTTTAGATTGCCCCACATAGTGTTTATCTTTAGTTTTATTTCAAATAATATACACTCCTTTTTTATTGGTGACATTTGGATAAGAAAGAATAGAAACATTTTTTAAATCAATCCATCCTTCATGTGAAGAATTAATAACTTTAATTTCTTTATTTTTAACTTTATTCATTTTATTATTGAGAATTGTAATTTTATCTGTAAATACTTTATTAAACTTTTCAATATCACATAAAATCTCAGTATTTTTTTGATTAATAACAATTTTATGTTGGGCATTTATTTTCTTATTTTTACTTGTAATTTAATTACTTACGTAGAAATCGTTCCATTACATTATTAACTGTTGGAGGTAGATATTGAGCAGAATCATTAACTTGTTGCCATAAAGAATGGTTCACCTCTAAGTTGAACATTTCATGGGCATGTTTTATCGAACTTTCATTGGTGTTCTTATTAGTTTCTGATTCTTTATTTAAAGATTTTGATAGTTCTTCTCATTGATATTTTTCTGAATAAACAGAAGTAGAAGAAACATTTGATTCAATAGTATCTGTAAATGAAATATCTTCATATCTTAATCTTGTTAAAAGGTTTAAGTTTGCTGCACTATTTCATATGATCATTGTTAAACCTTTTGATACATCATTATTTAAATATTTATGAATATAAATTGGTTTTCAACTCAATTTTTTTAATTCTCTTACTACGACATTAGGACCAGTATAATTGATAGTTGCCATAATATCAAAAACAATATTATCTAAACGATAGCAACTTAAATTATTATTAATTTCATTATGTTTTACTTTTAAATGTTGGTTCTTAATTAAAGTATGATTTGAACTAATTTGATTAATAGTATCTTTTAGTTTAATATTTTGACTTTTAGAAATTATTATGTTATTCCCATACTTAAACCTTGTCACTGCCGGCATTTCACAATATTTTATATTTAATTGATTTTTTTTCAATAGTTACTTTAGATAAAATGTTTTCATATTTACAATACAAAAAAAATTAGTAACTAATTGACTAAATCCATTAAATGGCATATTAGGTTTTAGTCTTTCAAATGAATTAATACCATCTTCTTTTATTTTTTCTGCGGCATTTTTTATTATAGAAATAAAAAATTGAAAATCAGAAAAATAAGCGGGTAATTTATAGTCATAACTTTTCTTGGGATGTAAGAATGAATTTATTAAAAGTTATGAAAATATTGCTTTTAAAGTTTCAAATTTTTTTTCAAATTTAAAGTCGGTCTTATTTCATAAATCTTTATTTAAATGTCATATTGCAGTTATAATATTTTCATAAACATTTCTGTTATATTTTTCATCCAAACTTTCAGATAAATCTTGAGCAATTAGTTTTGCAAAAAATAATGGTGTTTTAACATTTTTTGGAATTAAATGCTCTGTTGCTTTTTCAATGTAAGGTATTATTTCAGGGTTAATTCTTGGCAAAATATCGCAATCAAAATAATAACCTCCTTGCTTAAATAAAATCTCATAACGCAATATATTACTAGCAGCGGGAAAATTTTGTCGTAAAAGCAATTCTTGTAAATATATTTTGTGTCGTTGTTTTTGATTTAGAAGGAAAATATCTTTATTTTCAACAAATTCATTTTCACTTACTTTAATTTTAATTATATTTTTAAATTAATTTCAGGAAAATATATTGGTGATATGATAGCTGATAATATTACAACTACACTTGGTGTACTATCAGGTTTTAAAGATTTTTTCATGAATTATACTTGCCTCTTCAATAATTTTATCGATTTCTTTTTCTACCATTCATTTATTTTGTAAAATAAATTCTTTAATATTTTGATCAATACTTTTTTGATAATCATAGTTTGTAAAAAAATCATCTTGAAAATTAATAATCTTCTCTATTTGTTCTCTAATGGGGGTTACTATATCTCAAGAACTTTTTTCTTTAATTAGTTCATTTAAGGTTTTTATTAAATAACCTTCAGGTTCATAATAAAAATTTATCTTTCATTTTTCATTTGTTTTAGAACAAATTTTTAAATAATCACTGACATTTTCAGATATTACTCCAATTCAAATAAAATGAATTATATTTTCTTCATCGTTTATTTTTATTGGATTTTTATCAAGGAAAGTTTTAATTTTTTCAAAAAATTCTTCTTCTGTAAAAGTCAAATTAGGGTTCTCAGAAGATTTAAAGAGAATGATTTCCTTTAAAATATTGTAATTTAGATAATACAATTCATTTTTTTCTAAATCAGTTAGAAGTTCTCAATTTTGAAGTTTTCAATATTGTTTTAAATTTTTAATTTCTCTTTTAACCATATTAAGAGTATCAATATTCGGCTTTTTTCTAGTTATCATTTTTAAAATTAATGTTTCAAATTCTAATATATAGTTTTTAGTTATATCTATATCAATTATAGACAGACTGTTGCTCATGTTATATTCCTTTCAAAAATGCAAGTTCATTAACTTGTTGCCACATACTTACATTATTTTTCTCATTGTTAAGAACGTTAGAATATATTTAGCGCCTTTTTCTTTTAAAAATTGCGTCATTTCGTCATCTTTCATTTTTTGTTCCTTAAATAGAATTCCAATAAAATTCTTAATTTAAGAACAAAAAAATACTTGCCATTTATAAACATAAATAGTTAAGTATTTCAAATACATTTCTTAAACTAAGAATATTATAAACTATTTTTTAAATACTTTTAAATTAATTTTTAGTAATAAGTCTTTTCTTTTTAAACTTTATTGTTTACAATTACGTTAATAGTTTTATCAAGGAGGACATCAAATATGAAAATAGCATTATTTATCGCAACCGGATATGAAGAAGGAGAAGTAATAATTACTGGTGATTTATTACGTCGTGCTGGAATTATCGTTGATTTAATTACTATTAATGACCAACAATTAGTTACTAGTTCTAATAACTTTGTGTTAAAAACAGATATTACTTTTACTAGTGCTAAATATGAAGACTACAACGCCTTTATTTTACCTGGTGGCATGACAGGTGTTAATAATTTAAAAGCATCATCAAAATTAAAACAATGATTATTACAAGCACACAAAGAACAAAAAACCATTGCTGCAGTTTGTGCTGCACCAATTATCTTAGCTGAATTTGGAATCCTAACAAAAAAGACAGCATATGCTGTCTATCCTTCATGTGAAGAATTAATTACGGTTGGTACTCTTAATACTAACTTAGCTGTTGTCATTGATAAACATATTGTTAGTGCACCATCTTTAGGATGTATTTTTGATTTTGCTTTAGCATTAGTAGAAATATTGCATAGTAAGGCGCGTGCTACGGAAATGAAACGTAATTTATTATTTAAATAGTTATGTCTACCATATTAGGAGAACTACTAGTCTTTGTTGATGTATTTTCCTGTAAATTATCTAGATAATTTACTTCTTTAATATCAAATGCTGTTAATTGTTTTATATCAAGGTTAAAAAAATTAATAAAAACATCTAATTTTTCTACAACTTCGCGAATGTCTAAAAGTTGATGATATACTTCTAAAAATTTTTGACCTTTTTTAATCACTATCTTAGCGTTTCTAATATTTTCAGTAGGATTATTTGGTGTAAATTGTTGCAACAATATTTTAGCCAAGGCACCAGCAGTGGTTAGATTTTCATTTAAATGTTCAAAACTAGCAGTAAGACCCTTATATTTTTCTGCTAGTTTTTTCATATTTATCATCCAATTATACAAATTCCATTCTTTAGTTGGTGGTAAAAACTCTTCTAAAACTTTTAGATAAATATTACGTTTTTCTGGAGTTAATGTAATAACTTGTTCAGGAGGTGGTGTTGCTTGTACTGTTTTATTAAATTCATTGTTTATATCATAATGTGTTCGTGTTTCAGGATCTTTTAATGTTTTATACGCCTTATTTAATAACTTCATATATTCATCTGAACTTCCATCTTTAATTTTATCGGGGTGATTACCTTAATGCTAACTTTTTATAGATACATACAATTTCTTTTTTTGATGCTTCAGGTTCAACACCTAATATTTCATAATAATTTTTATCTATCATAAAATTGCTCCTTCTATAAATAAAACCAACATATTTTTTATAAATATGTTGGTTTCCATTTTTTCTGTTATGACTAGTAACACTAGTATGAACATAATGATAACATATTAACACTTAAAAAATATTTTTTAATCTTATATTCTACTCAGGGTTTCTTTCTAAGTACTAACATTATTGAGTTGCATGCAAGAAATTTTTAATAGTTGAAATTGTTCATGAACAGCAGCTTCAAATTCTAATACCACACCAACATTGAATTTAGCAAATGATTCATCAATAAACTTTTTGTTATTTAAAATTAATGAAGCAAATTGATCAAAAGCATAATATAAAATTTGTTCAGAATTAGGTTCTAATGCTAAAAAACAAAATACTTGTTCATTACGCAAATAATCACTAATTCCCAAAACATTATTTAATTTACTCATTTCTTTTCACAACTTTGATGTTAAAATAATTTTTGTAACACCTTTATCACTATAACTAGTACCATATTGTTCATAAGATAAACCATTATTAAAAATAATAGTATTCATTCCCATTTCACGATTATTAACACTATACTGGGCTGCTTTTACAGCACTAAAACTATTATTATTACCTACTCAATCGACTTCAACATTTAAATTTTTTGTTACTGTGATAATTAAACCATACTTAATGGTTTTAACTCATTTTAAAAATAAATTTCATTGTTCAATAAAAACAAAAGCAATTTCTTCTGTTAAATTAATAGGAATAGTTAAAATTTCTCCTGCAACTGAGATTTTAGCAACAGTATTACTATTTAACAAGTTAGAAATAGCACGTACTTGATCACTTTTTTCACACTTACGATATTTTCCATAAATTTTAACAATCTTTTTACAAGTATTTTTTGTTATAACTAGTTTGGCAGCACCTCTATGCTGCACTGGGAAATATACAAATGTTAGTAAATTATAACCAAATTCTTTTGCCATAATAATTGCCCCTTATCTACACTAGTGAACTCATTATTTTTTAAGATTAAACTAATTATCTTTATTATAACAGAACAAGAAAAAGGAATTTTATTTTAACAATTTAAATTAGATTTTTTTATAAAATCTTTTAGTTGTAATACCATTTTTAAAATTTTACATTAAAATTTTTTGCGGGTATTTTTGTACGGGTACACAACTTTTACGATGGTATTGACATGCACCATGTTTTTCTAAAGTTAAAGCATGGTTTTTCGTGTAATAACCTTTATGGGTTTTAAAACCATAGTGAGGATATTGTTGGTCATACTTAATCATTATTTGTTCTTGTACTACTTTAGCAATAATCGAAGCTGCAGCAATATTAAGTGATTTTTGGTCACCCTTAACAATACCTTCCACAATTCCAGAAAAATTAGGAAACTGTGGTTCTTCAAAATCAACTAAACAAACTTCTGGAATAATTGATAATTTAGTAAATGCTTCGTTCATTCCTAAAATACTACTTTGTTTGGGATTATGGATATCAACAAAATCATGAGATTTAATACTAACAGCAACAGCATTTTCACGAATGATTTTGGACATCATAATCCGTTGTTTAGAATTTAATTGTTTGGAATCTTTAATTAAATGATGACTAAATCCTGATTTTAAAATCACACATGCAACCACTACAGGTCCAGCAATTGCACCACGTCCTACTTCATCAAAACCAGCAATTAATTGGTGATTCGGATAGTTTTCTAATTCATATTGTAAAATATTACTCATAGACATTACCTACTTAGGAGCAATTTCAAATGAAATTAATCCTAATTTTCCTGATTGTAAATCATTAATAAAAAAATTCATGGCACGATGCGTATTATCACCAACATTAGCAACTTTTAAATGATACTTTTGGGCTAGTAAAGTAAAATATTGTAATAAAGTTGTTTCATTAATATCATTAACTTCAAAACTGATTTCATAATATTTCATTAATCTTTCATAATAGTTGGTTAATAAAAATATTAAAGCAAAATTAGCCATTTGTTCTAAAAACAAATGTTTAACAGGAATCGCTTTAATTAAAACTAAAATCATGGTCACACGATTGTCATCCATTTTCGGTGGTAAAATGCCTGGACTATCTAATAAATCAATCATGGGATTTAATTTTACTCATTGTTGACCACGTGTGACACCAGGGGTATTAGCAGTTTGCGTTACTTTTCGCTGTAATAAATTATTAATAAATGTTGATTTACCAGTATTTGGTAATCCCATAATTAAAACTTTAATCTTCGGATTAACAATACCTTTGGTACGTTGTTTTGCTACTTGTTCTTCCATCAAACTAGTAATAAGCGCTAGTAGTTGCGGTTTCATTTTGCTCGTTAAACTACGTGCTAAAAGCACAGCACAACCACGGTTTTCAAAATAAGTAACTCAATCTTTTGTAATATTACTATCAGCTAAGTCAACTTTATTCAGAACAACAATCCGAACTTTTTTTTCTAACAATCGGTCTAGTAAAGTACTTCGCGTTGCTAAAGGGGCACGGGCATCTAAGATTTCAATGGCCACATCGATGATCGGTAATTTAGTTTCAATGGCTTTAATAGCTTTCATCATGTGACCAGGGAATCAATGGATTTGATTATGGGTATTATCATTTGACATTTTATAGCGTCTCCTTGGCGGTAGTATGGATATGAGCAAACATTAATGTTGCTTGAATTAATGTTTGATAGTGAATATGGGTAGTTTTGGTATGTTACACTTGGTCTAATAATAACAGTTGACTAAGGGGTTGGGTTTCATATTTAATTTTAGTTTCATAAATATGTTTTCTCATTTCATGAATAATAAAATCATCACTTGTACTATGGATTACTAATAATGGTAAATGCCTAATAGAATCTAAATTAGCAATCGGCTGACACTTAGCAGGTCAAAATCCATAGCATAATTTAGCAAATATTAGCATTCCATAAATTCCCATAATCGCAAAACAATGATATTTGCGTTTGACCATTCATTGGTATTGTTGGGTTAAAGTAGTAAATATACCATCAACAATCATAAAATTAATGTTAGTAGGTTGGTAATGTTTAGCATATTCAATAATCGTAGCTGCCCCCATACTATGACCCATTAAACCTAAAGTTGTTGGTTGATAGTCATTAGTAATATAATTAACAATCGCATGTAAATCATGTTTTTCATTAATACCAATTGTTGTAACACTAACAGTACTATTACCATGACTTCGTGCATCATATGTACAAACATTATAACCATTCGCGCGTCAATATCAAGCAATGTTTAAAACTTGATAACAATTTTCAGTTCACCCGTGGGCAATAATCATTCATTTTGTTGATGGGGTTGTTGAGCTTAACAATAAACCATGTAATTTGATGCTACCATTATTAATGGTAAAGGTTTTGATTAGAGCATCATGAAACTGTTGATTAGTAATATTTAAATGGTGAAATGATTTAACATTATCTTCACGATATTTTTGTAATTGCTGATTGTGAGTTTCATTATTGCATTGATAACGATAATGTTTAGTTTTGATTTGTGTTCAAATGGAAAAATGAATTCCAATTACAATATTACTAATGATAATAACTGCTAAACTAAGTGGTAATAAAATAATTATGATGATATTGACTCATCATGGTGTACTAATTAGTGACATTATTGAAATTATTCCTTTACTATAAAAACCACCATCAGGTTAATAATGGTGGTAGTAATATTATTTAAGCTATTGCTTGTTGTTTAACAGGTCTTGCTGTTTTTATTTCTTTAATTCTAGCTGCTTTACCGCTTAATTTACGTAAGTAGAAAATACGAGCTCTTCTAACTTTACCTTTACGGACAATAGCAATTTTAGTAATTAATGGTGAGTGTAAAGCAAAAGTTTTTTCTACGCCTTTACCATTGACAATTTTACGAACGATAACGTTTTTCGTAATTCCTGAACCTTTACGGACAATTACTACTCCTTCAAACATTTGGATACGTTCTTTTTTGTCTTCTTTAATTTTGCAGTAAACTTGGATTGTGTCTCCTGCTTTAAAATTAGGAAGATCATGATTTAATTGGTCTTTGCTAACTAATTCGATAATTGCATTTTGCATGGGTTATTGCTCCTTTCGTCGTGATTTTTTAATTGATAATTTATATTCTTCAATAATTTGTTTATCTTTAACAGATAATGGGTATTTTTTTAATAAATCTTTACGTTTTTTGTAAGTGTTAAGTAAAGCTTGTTGGTGACGGTATTGTGCTATCTTTTCATGATGACCACTAGTTAGAATTGCTGGTACTTTCATACCAAGCACTACTTCAGGGCGGGTATATGTGGGATAATCCAATAACGAATTGTTAAACGAATCATTAAGATGAGAATCGGTAACAATAACACCAGGAATAAGTCGTGTTATGGAATCTATTATTACCATTGCTGGCAATTCACCACCCGTTAGGACATAGTCACCAATTGAGACTTCAGCATCAATATAGGGCATAATGCGCTCATCAATGCCTTCATAATGACCACAAACTAAGATATAATTAATATCTTTTTGACTATATGAGTAGGCTAATTGATGATTTCATTGTTGACCTTGGGGACTTAGTAAGATGACTTGGGCTGTCGGATGAGCAGTTTTAATACTATTAATAGTTTTAATAACTGGTAAGGCTTGTAATACCATACCAGATCCACCACCATAGGGTGCATCATCAATTTGTTGATGATTATTATCAGCAAAAGTTCTAATGTCGACAATATCAATATTGATTTGCTTTTTACTAATAGCACGTTTGACAATTGATGTTTGCATAAAATCGTTAAAAGCATTGGGAAATAAAGTTACAATGGTAAATTGATTTTTAGTCATGTTGGATTAAACCTTCAATCATATTAAAATAAACTTTTTTTGCTGTCTTATCAACTTTACTAATAAAGGTTTTATTGTTAGGAATGAAAAAGGTATTACCATCAATCATTTCAATTTCTCATAATCCTTGATGATTATTATCAACGAAGTCAATGACTTGTCCTAATGATATATTATTACTAGCATCAAATGCTTGGTAATTCATAATATCATCATAAGTTCAAGGTAAAGAATCAAGATTAATTTCATCAGTATCAATTACTATGTCTTTGGTTTTCATCATTTCTACTAATTCAATTTTGTCATGCTTGGCAAATGTTAACAGTAAAAATTGTTTATGTTGTCGGACATTGGTAATAGTTAAGACTTGATATTCATTATTGGTATGTAAGTAAATTGTTGATTTTGGTTGTCATGGAAAGTTATTGCCATAATAATTACATAAAACTCTTACTTCACCTTTTAAGCCATGGGTATTAACTATAGTTCCTAATTTTAAATATTTCATAAATATAACTCACTAATTACTAAACTAATAGTATTATTTTCTAGATGAGCCTTACTTTCAATAATTGTTGTAAGTGCATTTTTGGTAGTATTTTTTTTACCAATTAAGATTGGTAAAAATGATTTTGGTGCCATAATCATTAATTCATAATGTTGTTTTTCTGATAATTCACGAATTTCAATTTCACTAATTTTTTCAAACAATATTGGTTCTATTAATTGTGTTAAAAGCGTTATATACATATTTTAATCATTTCGAACTCTGAGATTTATTAAGCAGCAGGTGCTTCTTTTACTGTTTTCAATGTTTTGTTTTTAACTACTGACGTTTTAGGTGTTGTTTTTTTAACTGTAGTAGCCTTTTTAGTTTGTTTTAATTTATGAAACTTAGTCATGATACCTAGTGTTGATAAAAGACTACGAACAGTATCAGTTGGTTGAGCACCAGTTGATAAGAAGTAGATTGCTTTTTCTTCGTTGATTGTTGCTTTTGCATCTGTCTTACTTGGATTGTAAGTACCTAAGATATCAATATAACGACCATTAAGTTTAGATCTTGCGTCGATAGCAACAATTCTATAACTTGGTTGTGCTGATTTTCCTGTTGGTATTAATCGTAATTTAACCATTAAATTACCTCCTTCTACAAAGTTTGTGGTAAGTAAACCTTCATAATAATAACATAAATATTGACTATGTCAAGTTTTTTTACTTGACAGATAGAGTATTTTTTTGGTGTGTATCGTTAACTTATGATAATGTCTTACTAGTTATCTTTTGATTATGTCTCAACCTAAGGTTAAAATAATACCTTAGGAGGTATCATAAAACAATATGAAATTCTTGATAAAGTTATTAGACAAAGAATTAAAGTTGCAAAGATAACAAGAACAAAACCAAATAAAGTTTAAACGTTGTTACTAGCAACATTTTTTTATTAATGAGGCATAAGTTAGTTACGTTTACTAGCAATTTTCTATTTAAAAACTAGCCATGAATAAAATCTAAATATCATATTACATTAATCTAATAATAATTTCAAAAAACCATACTTTCAAATATTATGTGTTAGAATAAATGTAACAAGATTTATTTTTATCATATCTTGTTCGCAAAATATTTACATTTTATAACAAAAGTAGTTATATATTATAAAGTGTTAGTTATTTTAATAATTGACATTAAAATTTAATTAATCAATAAAAATTAACTTAAATTCACTCTATATAATAGCATGATGGAAAAACTAGTCCATCACTACTTTTTTGCTAAAATTAAAGCAAAATATTGAACTAACTTTTAATCTTAAGAGTTAGTATTTAAAAACTAAGAAAAATAATTAGACAAGTTTATAAAAGTTACTATTACCACAACTATTTCTTTAAAATATTGGTTGCTTATATTATTCAAAAAGAAAGTGTAAGCAAAATAAAATAGTTATTGATGATAATCTAAGCTACTAAATGAACATTATAATTACTTTAAAAAATAAAAATCATTTAACCTGTTGTTAAAAATTATTTTTAACAACTAACATAATGAATTTTTAATTTTACTCTTAAAAAAATTTATTTAAAAAACGATTTTATATTATAAATACAAAAAGTCATTTATAATATAATAAGAAAAATATTTTATTTGTTTAACCTTAGTACACTTTAAATTTTTATTTTATAAGATTAACTACTACTGACTATGCAATGAAAAAACCAAAAATAAATATTTAGAAAGATAGGTGCCAAAATAATGTTAATTAACAAAACTGCTGATGAGTGCATTATTGAAACCGGTGGTGCTCTATTCCGATGTTTCGTTGACAAAAATTTAACTGTTGAACAAAAAAAAATGTGTATCAATTGAATCATTTTATTTTTAAATTATCAAGATTCTGTAATACATCAAGATGAAAATAAAATAATTAATTTACAAAAAGAATTAGAAAAAACTTTTACCACTCCTTACTACAAAAAAGCATTACAAGAATTTAATAATGCTAATATTATTTACAACGAAAAAACTACACTTGCTGATTTTAATAACATTTGTTTAACAACCTCTTCTCAAGAAGTTATTAATACAATTACTCAATTTAATGAAACTTTTATTAAAAGTTTCATTAAACATAAATCATCATTAAACTATATTGATTTAAATACTATTTCAGAAAACTTCTTACTTTTATTCTTTGTTGTTCATTATCACCTTGGCTATAAATTTAAACAAGAATTACTTCCCATTGTCAGAACATTTACCGACGTTATTAAAACTCCAATTTATATTGAGCGTAATGATAGCCATGTGAAAATGTTATTAATTAAGAAAATTTTAAATGATAACGAATCATTCTTTGATGATATTGAACCAATTCATCTTCGTAATTTTATTTATAGTTTAGATGATATTTTCTCTGATGCGCTTAATATTAGTAATAAGATTGAAAGATTAATCTTTAATAAACCTCATCGTATTAAATATTCAATGAATATGCTTTTAAAAAAACATGGTGTTAAATTAAAAGATGCATTATGAAAAAATGCTGAAGAAACTAATCCAATTAATGGCAATATGATTATGCATTTATTTGCTTATGAAACCTATTATGTTCAAAGAAATCATCATTATGAAATCTATGAACAATTGGTTTTAAATACCGTTTTAATTGACCCATTATACCAACAAATATTTGCTGATTACAAAAAAAGTAACAGAATTAATAAAGCTATTTAGGCTTACTCTAAATAGCTTTTTACATATTAAAATGGTATTAGTTTCTTTTTCTTATTTGTTTGACATTCTCATGCTTAACGATTAAAATTATTATTATTTCAAACTTAATCCTAACTCGACTAGCTGGTCACTATCAACCAAACTAGGACTATTCATTAATAAACAAATACCGCGATTATTCTTAGGAAAGACAATTGTATCACGAATTGATTGACTATTAGTTAAAAGCATTACCAATCTATCAATTCCAAAGGCAATTCCTCCATGTGGTGGTGTTCCATAATTAAAAGCTGATAAGAAAAAACCAAACTTACTATCAATTTGTTCTTTGGTTAATTTTAATAAAACAAAAATTTGTTTTTGCAATTCATAATCATGAATTCTGATGCTGCCACCAGCAATCTCAAAACCATTTAATACTAAATCATAAGCATCAGCTTTTAATTGTGATAAGTCATTGTCTTTAATATTCTTTAAATCATTGGGATTTTGTGGACTAGTAAACGGATGATGACAAGCATGTCATTGTCCATTTTCTTCTTCAAACATTGGTCAATCAACAACTCAGACAAACTCATAATTATTAATATTAGTTAAAAAGTCTTGGTGATGTTTTTGTTTTAATTCATCATTAATATAATGTGTTCTAATGGCACCCATAATTTTATTGGCGATGCCTGTTGGTTCATAGACAAAAATTAATGTATTAAAATCATTACTTTTAATCTTACTTAATGTTTCTAAATCTTCATTGTTAAAAACAATATTACTATTATTGTGAAATACTTTTTGTTTTGTTAAATCATAAATTATTAAAGTTTTCCCACCATGTTGAATGCTGATTTCCGTTAATTTTTTAATTGTTACTTCATTAAATTTATCTTTTACTAAAAACCCTTTAAATTTTTTTTGGTTAATACTATTTGTTAAGTTTAAATTTAATAGTTGACACGTGCAACGTAAATCTGGTTTATCACTTCCATATTTATCCATAACTTGGTTATAGCTAATTTTAATAAAATTATTAGGAATGTCTCCTAATTTTAAAGTTGTAAAAAGATTAGTTATCATTTTTTCTATCGTTAGCATTACTTCTTTATTTGTAATAAATGCCATTTCAATATCTAACTGTTGAAATTCAGGTTGGCGATCAGCACGAAAATCTTCATCACGAAAACATTTAGCAACTTGAAAATATTTATCAAATCCAGCAATCATTAACAATTGCTTATAAATTTGTGGTGATTGGGGCAAAGCATAAAAATGCTGTTTTTGAATTCGTGAAGGTACTAAAAAGTCACGAGCACCTTCCGGTGTAGATTTAGTTAAACATGGTGTATCAATTTCTAAGAAATCATCATTGTTTAAAAAAGTACGTAAACAATTAATAATTTGGTGTTTAAATTTTATCTTAGCATTCATTAGTGGACGTCGTAAATCTAAATAACGATATTGTAAACGTAATTCTTCACGTGCCATAATTTTGTCATTTTTAATATCGAATGGTAAATCTTTAGCCATACTTAAGTTAACAACTTCAGTTGCTACTACTTCAATCATATCATTAGGTGAACTAGCATTTTTATTGTTTCTACTTACTACTGTCCCAATAATTTTTACTACTGATTCTGTTTTTAAAGTTTTAGTAGTTTCATAACAAAGATTATCGTTTTTAACGATGACTTGTGTTAGACCATACATATCACGTAAATCAAGAAAAATTCCAAATTTATTAATACGAATCGATTGTGCTCAACCACTAATGGTAACTATTTTATTAATGTCTTTAATAGATAAATTACCGCAAGTGTGGGTTCTAAAAGTTTTATCCATGACTTTATTGCTCCTTTAATCGGTTTATTATTTGTTGTAATAAGTCATTATTACCTTTGAATTGAATAGGAATCATAACTTTTTTATCATATGAATAGATTGTGGCAGCGGTTTCATCTTTTAAAAATAATAAGTTATATGCTTTTGTCCGGTCAATAATTTGTGATTTATGTTTATCTTGAAAGCGATGATATTCACCATCAACTTGATAATTTTTATTACGTAATTGTTGTAACAATCATGACATCATATTTAAAGCATTATCACTTAAAGCAATAATTTGTAATTGCATAATTGGTTTGCGATTTACTTGTTTATTATTAGATAGCAATAACATCAATCGTTCAATACCTATGGCAAATCCAATAGCTGGAATTGCTAATGGTGATCCTAGTTGTTGTAATAAATTATCATAACGACCACCACCAATTAATGCATTTTGAGTTTCACCAATTCGAGGGTTAGAACTTGTAATTTCAAAAATAATACCAGTATAATAATCTAATCCACGGACTAAATATTCATCAATTTTAAAACTAATATTATGTTTTGTTAAAGTTTCAGTAATTAGGGCAAAATTTACTTGTTCAATTGGTGATAAAATTTCAGTAATTTTAGGAATATCTAATGATAATTTATGACAAGTTTTGCAGTCAAGAACCCGAATTGGATTTGTAAGAGTTCGCATTTGACAGTTTTCACAAAATTGGGATTTTTTACTTATTAAGTGTTCTTTTAAAATAACTTGATATTTATTTTTAGTTTCATCAGAACCAAAATAATTAATGTTTAGACTTAAATTAGAAATTTCTAAATCTTCCATCATATTAATAGCCATCATTATTACTTCAACATCACTTAGGGGGTGATTAGTACCTATAGTTTCAATTCCAAATTGGTTGAATTCACGTTGCCGTCCTTTTTGTGGTCGTTCATAACGAAACATAGAACCATAATAAAAATATTTTAAAGTTTGTTTGGGTTTGTATAGTTTATTTTCAATTACCGCACGTACCAAACCAGCAGTTCCTTCTGGACGTAATGCTAAAGTTCTATCACCTTTATCATTAAATTGATAAATTTCTTTTTGGATAATATCGGTTGTAACACCGACTGCTCGTAAAAATAACTGAGCATCTTCAAAAGTGGGGGTAATGAATTCTTGATAATTATACTTAGCAGCACAAGTTTGTAAAATATTAATAATGTTACGGTATACAATTATGTCTTGTTCATAAAGATCACGTGTACCACGTGGTTTTTGGATTGTCATTGTTTTCCTCTCCCTTTTATTATTTAACTAAATCAATTTTAAAAATAAAAAATTCCTAAAATTATAGGAACGTTTTGTGAACGCGGTGCCATCCTAATTTACTTTTTGTAGAAACAAAAAATACTCTCAATTATCTTAAATCTTTAGTTGTTTGTTAATAATATTAACAAGCAGTTTAATTGTCTTTAGTATTAATAAACCAGTATTTTCACCAACCATACTGTCTCTGAAAGTTTTGTTAATACACTTTTTTAAACGCGTAAAAATATTATACTAAAATATTACATAATTATTCTATTTATTGTAATAATATCAGGAATCTTTTTAATTGATGAAATGATTTGTTGTAATCGTTCAATATTAGAAACTTTAATTAAAATTTTTAATGTTCCTGTACGATTAATTATTAATTTATTATTAGCTTCAATACTTTGAATTTGAGCTTTTAAGTAACCTAAAATATTTAAAATATCAGTCATTAATGCTGGGCGATCTAAGTATTGAATTAGAATACTTGAGTTATAAGTTCTATTATTAGTTACTAGTAAATTTCAAATTGTTTCAATGACACGTTCTTTTCGTTCAGGTAAACTAACATTAGGACAAATAACACGATGTACTTTAATTCCTTGTCCTTTAGTAATATAACCAGCAATTGGTTCATCAGGAATTGGTAAACAACAGTGGGCTAACGATGTTTTAATGTTAGGAGCATTTTCAATTAAAATATCATTATTACTGTTTAAATTCATTTCTGAATATTTTTTAATTTTTAGTTCTTGAAAAGTTAATGAATCAGTATATAAAATATTAGTAACTGCTTGCTCAGTGGTATAAGCACCATTAGCAACATCTAAGCAAAAATCTTCATATGTTTTATATTTTAACGATCTAATTCGTGACATGATAATACTACGTTTGGCAATTTTTCATCGAACATGGTTTTCAATAATATAGTTTTCCATCTTCTCTTTTGCTTTTTTAATTTTTTCTTTATTTTCTAAATCTTTAAGTTTGATTTCTTGATTTAACAATTCTTCTTGTTTATTCAAATATTTTTTGATTTTATGTTGGGCAAAATTAGTTTTAACAATACTTAATCAGTCACGATTAGGGTGGGCAGTTTTTGAAGTTTTGATTTCAACAATATCACCAGATTTTAAAACAGTATTAATTGATGAATAAGTACCATTAATTCGCGCTCCTACTGTTGTATCACCAATTTCAGTATGAACTTTGTAGGCAAAATCTAAAATAGTAGCGCCTAATGGTAATGTTATAACATTACCATTAGGTGTTAAAACATAAATTAAATCGCTAAAAATGTCTTGTTTAATTTCTTTTTCTAAATTACTATATTTTGCATTATCTTCTTCAACGACATTATCATCAACAAACTGATTCATAGCATTTAAGTTTAAAATTTCTTGGAAAATATTTAGTTTTTCATCAATTTCAGCTTGACGTTTTTTGGGGTTTTTTGCTTCACCATCTTTATATCGTCAATGAGAAGCTGCCCCTGCTTCGGCAAAATCTTCCATTTCATCAGTTCGAATTTGTAGTTCATAAATTTCATTATCAAAGACAACTGAAGTATGCAAAGATTGATACATATTATTTTTGGGAGTAGCAATATAGTCTTTAAATCTTCCTGGGACAGGAGTAAAACTTTGATGAATATAACCTAAAATTGCATAACAACTATCAAGCGTATTAGTAATAACTCTAATTGCTAAAATATCATGAATATCATCAAAATCTTTTCCAAAATAATACATTTTACGGTAAATAGAATATAAGTTTTTACTACGACCATAAATTTTAAAAATTAATTTTTTATGCTGTGATAAAGTTTTACTTAATTCTTGAATGATAGCATTGACTAAATTTTCACGTTTTTCACGATCAATATTAATTAAATTATCAATTTTTGTGTATTCTTTAGGATTAAGAACAGCAAATGAACGGTCTTCTAATTCTGATTGTAATTGACGCATTCCTAAACGATGGGCAATAGAAGCATAAACTTCTAGTGTTTCTTTAGCAATGATTTGTTGTTTTTCTTTACTTAAAAAATTAATTGTTCTGATATTATGCAATCTATCTGCCATTTTAATAATAATAACACGAATGTCATGAGCTAAACTTAAATATAATTTACGTAAATAATTAGCTTTAATTTCTTTTCGTTTTTCTTTAGCAAAATGGCTAACTTTTGTTACTGCTAATACTAAATCAGCAACTTCTAGTCCAAAATCAATTGCTAACTCTTCAAATGTCGTTGGTGTATCTTCTAAAATATCATGTAAAAATCCAGCTTCGATTGAAGCAATATCTAAATGTCAAAGAACTAAATTATATGCTGTTGATAATACATGATAAACATAGGGGTCACCGTTTTTACGAAATTGTCCCTTATGTTTTTTAAGTGCATATTCATAAGCAACAGTAATTTTTTCAATTTGTTTTTCATCTTTAATAAATGTTTTAGCTTCCACTAACAGTTGATTAAAGTCTTTACAAGTCAAATTATCCATTAATTTCCTCTTAAAATTTAAGTATTTCTAATAGTGGAACATTATTGAAATGATGTTTATTTTCAAACTCTGATAATGAAATTAAACTAGCAATTCCTACTACTTGGGCTTGCGTTTTTTTAGTTAATTCAATACAAGCGTTAATGGTCCCTGCAGTAGCAATCAGGTCATCAATAACTACTACTCTATCATCTTTAGTAAGTGCATCTTGATGAATCTGTAATATTGTACTACCATATTCTAAATCATACTCTACTTCATAAGTTTTACTAGGTAGTTTTCCTTTTTTTCGTGCCAATACCAATTTGATGCCTAATTTATAGGCAACGCCAGCACCAAAAATAAAACCTCTAGCCTCGGGAGCAACAATAGCAGTTGCTTTTTGTTCACTAATGAACTTGGCAAAAATATCAATTGTGCTTTGAAATGCTGCTGGATTAGTTAATATCGGATTAATATCTTTAAACTGAATGCCCTTAATAGGAAAGTCAGGAATATTTACAATAATATTTTGCAATTGGTCTTTTGTCATTTATTTCACCTATTCATTTATACCTTCAACAACATATTCATCTGGTCCAACAAAATGTTTTTTAATTTTATTCAAACGTTTTTTATAACGAGATACTCTTCATCGTTCGAAATAACTTCACGTTCATGGAGCAATAAAATAAGAAGCAATTAAACTCACTAGTGAGCCTACTAGCATTGATAGTGCCATAATCCAGAAACTAGGAATAATCAGTATTATTACTACTGATGATAATAATATAATTCCATTAATTATTAATGTTCTTGGTAATGATTTTTGCACACTTTCATTAGAAATAGCAATAATCTCTTCTTTTGTTAAAACTTTAGTTTGATTATTATTAAGTTTTATTTCACGAATGTTATCAAAGATAACCATCACGCTCATAACTATTAACATCATAACTCCTAATAATACTCCCACAATTGTTGTTGAAATAGCAATATGAACTAAACTAATTATAGCAAGTGTCATAATTAAACCGAAGATAATAGCTAAAATTAATGGTAGCACATACGTTAATTGGAATCTAATAATAATATAAATCAGGATGATAACAAATGATAAAGAAATAGCAATAATCATATTGATTAATAAGTCAGCACCTGATTTGGATACAACTTGGTCAGGTTTAGACCAACTAACTGATGAGTTACTAGTTCATTTAGAATTAGAAGTAATAGATCCTAAAAATTTAATAAAATCATCTTTTTGTTGGCTATTAATATTTATATTTGTTTCAATATTAACGTTAAATTTATATCTAATTCCACCTGCTAACAATGTATAGTTAATGTTTTTAAAGTATTTATCAAATTGCGTACTTTTTTTAATTTCTGGTCTAATTTCATTAATAGTATCTTCAGCAGTCTTAACAACACTATAATCAATACTTGTTGAAGAACCACTAACAGTAGCTAGACCAATAAAATCAGTTCTGCTATCAAAACCAGAAGCAAAGTTAGCACCAATAACACTATAAGTAACACCAGAAGCAATGACAAGAACAGCAGATCCAGAAAGGATTCATTTACTTGATTTACTAAAAATACTAGAATTAGTTATTTTAAATTTATTAATAAATTTTTTAAATTTTGAATTTATTGGTGCAAAATCTTTATTTTTTGATTTTTTATTAGTATCATTTTTTACCTTATCATCACTAGTAACTTCTTTTTCGCTAATCTTAGCATTTAAGACAATATTATTTTTTCGATAAATATTTGTTCCTAGGATTTTTGATTTATCTTCTAATCAATTTTTACTTATCATTCCTCATAAAAGTAATCGTAATAATAATATACCAAAGACAATAACTCCAAAAGTGGCAATTGAAGTCATAATAACAAAACCTTTAATGGCTCTTGTTCCAAATCAGAAAATAACTAAACTAACAATTAGAATAATAATACTATTATCTAATGATGATGATAATGTTTTTTTATTTACCGCTTTAAAGGCAGTAGTTAGAGTTTTACCTTCACCATGTTCTTTTTTAAAACGTTCTAATAAATTAATAACAGAATCAACTAATAATGCAAATCCAACAATTAAAGCCAATAAACTTTCAGGAGCAAAAATACCACTAATAAAAGTAAAACTGACAATAGTGAATAATAAAAATGAAGCAAGCGTTATTAAAACTATAATCCCTAATAAACGATAATAGAAAATTATTAACACCATTAAAGTAATAATAGTTACTAATAAAACTATTATAATTACTTCTAATGAATCAGCGCCTAAAGAAGGGGCAACTGGTGAATTACCAATTAAAGTAAAACTATTTTCTGATAATCCTGATGATAGAACATTTTGAAACTGTTCAGCACTTTCTAAGTTAAGACCAGTAACTTCATCACCAGCAGCAATCAAGGAATCACTACTTGGTTTAATTGCTCCTACTCAATATGGTGTATAACGATAATCAATAACATCTTGGTTTAAAATATTAGAAATATCATCTAGACGTACTAAATTATAAATATAGGGTAATCATGCATTCATAGGTGATATTTTTTTACTAGCTTCACTAGCTGATGGATCAAAACGATCTTGTGGATCATATGTATTAGTATCAACATTAGTATCAACTGAAAGAATATTAGTACTATCTACGGTATCAGCATATTTTCAAGCAATACCAAAACCGCCATTTTTACTAATATCAAGTAAATGACTATTTTTTTTTGCTAATTGTAAAACACTAGCGCCATTACCAAGTCCGGGTGTATTAGAATCTAATAGAGAAATTAAACCAGTACGTTCTTTAACATCTTTTACTGGGTCAAGTCTATCTATAAATCTAGCAAGTAAATTAATACCTTCAACACTATTACGAACATAGTCTAATAATTGTCCAATATCTGAATAAATATAAAAAGTTGAATCTTTTTGGGCTGTTAAATCGGTTAGAATTTCTTTATCTTTAACAATAAAATGAAGCTCTGGACGATGTGAAGCTTGATTATTTTGAACGATAATCTTACTAAAAACATCGCTTAATTTTAATCTTTTATCGCGAGCTGATCATGTTTTAGCTTTATCATCGTATTTTGTTGCTAATAAATCATTGCCTGCTTTGTCCATAAGATAAAAATAACCACTACGTGCAGCATTATGAACAAATGCTTCAACCGAAACACCAGCATCTTTGCTTAAAGATAATTTATAATTTTTACCGTTACCATTAGTAATGCTTTCAATGTTAACATTACTTGTTCCTAATGGATCAACTCGATTTTTTAATAAATTAACAACATCTTTTTGTGTACCTTTACCATTATATTGAACTTGCGTTTCATAGCCACCAGCAAATTCAATACTTAATTTACTATTATTTTCAATGTAAGTAGTGCTGAAAATAACTGAGATGGTAATTGCTGAAACAAAAATTAGTAAACTGAAAATTCTTAGAAAAAAGGCAAGGTTTTTAGTTTTTCTTGCTTTAGAAGAAGTGTTCATATGTTCCTTCACTCCTAAATTAATTTATTTTTTTGTATAAGATAAAATTTCATTATACATTAATAATCACTATATAATAATACCAATAAAAAGAGCAAAACACAATTGTTTATATATCAATAAAACAAAAATAATTATTTAAATACTTTTTGATTATTGATAATATAGTTTTTACCTATCTTTGTAATTTTACGACCTTGTGTTGTTTTACAAATTAAACCATGCTGAATTAATAATGGTTCATAATGAATTTCAACGTTTTTTACTTCTTCATTTAAAGTGGCCGTATAAAAAATAGGTATAGATTTAATAAAAATATAAATGAGAGATAATACTCTCATTTTTAATTGTTAAATTAAATAAACTCTCGTAGTTAGTTAAATTGTGAGTACTTTATGTAAATACTACTACATGAGTATAAAAGAGTAATTTATTAATTTTTATTGAATTGTTATTGTATGTATTTGTCTATTAATTGAAGTCTCTATATTGAGTTAGTAAAGAATTTTTCAAGATTATGTAATAACCATAAACCCTGTTCTTTAATTATTTTTAAATTATTACACATAAAGGGGGTTATATATTACATACATACCTTATCAATTATATATTAACATAAATTAAATAATTAGTATATATATATTTATTTTTTTTTAGGCTTTATCACCTACAGTGATAAAGAGCCTATTTATAAGATTTTTTTAAAAAAGAAAATAAAAAAACAGCAACTGCTTACTAAAAGTAGCAGTGCTGAATAAAAAGAAAGGTTTTTAAAATGATAATAGAATTTTCACAAGAGCAAATTATTAAAGAAACTGATAATGGTGCAATAATAATTGAATTTGGAGAATATAAAATATCAATTTCTAAATGTTTTATTAAAAAAAATTCTTTTAATATTGATGAAACACGAATATATTGAGTTTTTAAAGATAATATAAAAAAAGAATTAAATGGTGTGCAATTAAAAGAATTATTAAAACAATATATTCAAATTGAAGATTTAAAAGAAAAACCAATAATAAATAATAAAATTATTGAAAAATTAATTACTTTTGAATTTTATAAAAAATATAATGGTTATTATATTGGACAAATAAAAAATGAAGAATGTTTTAAATATAATATTACCTGAGAAAAAGATAGAAAAAGTTTTAAAATAAATAATCCATATAATCATAATGATTTAGTAATAAATTATATAGTAACATCATTAAAAGATTTAGTAACTCATAATAATAAAATATTTTATTTAAAATATTAAGAAAGGAATTAATATAAATGCTTAATTGAAATATTATTACTCATAACTGTGATATTTGTTATAAAAAATCTTCATTTGCTAATAGAACATGTAATAACTGTTTTTATAAATTAATAGGTAAAAATAATGAAATGTAAATTACATAATAAAAAATATATTTGAATTAGTGAAATAGATAATTCTTATTATTGTAATAAATGTATTAATAATATGATTGAAGAAGATATATATTTAACAAGTGATAACTATGATAGTTTATATAACTATTATATTAATGAATTACAATTAGAAAATTTTTAAAGGAGAAAAGATAATGAATCAATTAGAATTACAAAATGCAAGAAAATTAATAGATAAATTTGAAGAATTACAAGAAGAATTTAATAGTAAATATGAAGAATTTGAAATTGAAATTGATAATGATGGTGATTTAAAAATTATGAAAGATTATTTTTCATATGAAAAAATAAATAAATTAGAACAAGTAATTATTCATTATAAAAAAATTATTAAAGGTTAAAGGAGAAAAATAATATGCAATATAATTATTTATTAAAATATAAAGTAAATTATACTAATAAAAGAAAACAAAAAATATTTTCTACAATTGAAAATGCTATTAATTTTCATAAAAATTATAAACATCATATATTAGAAAATGCTTATATTGAACATTATGAAATATTAGTAATGGAATTAGATATTAAAGGAGTTGAATAATAATGCCAGCACATAAGAAAAATCAAGAAGATTTAATTATTAAACAAATTCATATTTGAGTTAATAAAACTGATTATTATAAATTAAAAATAATTTGTGTAGAAAAAGATATTACAATTAATAAATTTGTAAGGAATTTAATTAAAAATGCAATTGAATAATAATTTAATTTTTAAAAAAGATACACATCAATATTTTATTAAAAATAAAGAATTAATTTCAGTTTCTAAAATTATTCAATATTATTTATATGAAGATAAAAATCCTTATGAAAATATACCTTTTGATAGATTAGAAAATGCTAGATTAAGAGGAGAAACTGTTCATAAAGTAGCAGAATTATATTTTAAAAATATAAATATTAATAATATAAAAGATAAATTATTAAATAATATTCAACATTTATTTAATAAAAATTATTTACAATATTGTGAAAATTTATTAAATAATTTACAAGAATTTAAAGTAAATACTAAATATATATGTGAACAAGTATTTACTTATGATATTGTTGCTGGAACACCTGATTTAATTTATGAAGAAAATAATTTATATACAATAATTGATTTTAAAACATTATCAAATATGTATAAAGAAAATAAAGAAAAATCAATATTACAATTAACTGCTTATTATTGAATATTAAAAAATAATGGTTTTAATTTATCAAATATACATTATATTTATTGAATTCAAAAAGATAAAGTAGAAAAAATATTAGTAGAAATAACTAAAGAAAAATTACATGAATGAGAAATGGCAATTGCACTTTGAAAGGAAGATAAACATGGCAAATTTAACTTTACCTAAAAATATAAATAAATCAAAAATACAACAATTTACTAACTATTATGAATTAACAAAATTAAATGATAAAAAATTATCTACTTTAAATCCACAATCAGTGATTAATACTTTAGCAACTATATTTGAATTAGATCTTTCAAATAATCCAATTAAAAAAGAAATTGCTTTAATTCCTTATGGAAATGAATTACAAGTACAAATTCAAGAAGATGGTTTTTTAACTTTATTACAACGTTCAAATTGTGTTATTGATTTTCAACGAGAAATTATTACTGATAAACATATTTTTAATAAAGAAACTCAACGTTGAGAATTAGAACCTAGTAAAATATTTGAAAATAAAATAATAATTGGTTATTATGGTATGATTTTGATTAAAAATTATTTAGATAAACCAATTAGATTTATTAAAGGTATGACTAAACAAGAATGTGAAGAACATAGAAAAAAATATAGTAAAGCAAATGGTAATAGTCCATGAAATACTAGTTTTAATGCTATGGCACTTAAAACAGTTATTAAAGCAATTATTAGAGATATTAATAAAGACCCTAGTATTAAATTAGAAAATCAAAATATTGTTGATAGAGCAATGCAAATTGATCAAGCAATAGTATTAGATAATGAAAATATAATGTATGTTGATAATCCAAATAATGATAATAAAGAAATTAAATTAAAAGAAATTGAAGAATCAAAAGAAGAAATAAATATTAATTATGAACAAATACAAAATAATATTGATAATTTAGATAAGGTAGTATTTAGTAATGAATAATTATTTACTTTCAATAGATCCAAGTATGAAAAATACTGGGTTTACATTATGAGAAAATAAAATACCAATATTAATAACTAGTCTTAATTTTTCTAAAAAAGATTATCATTATTTTACTGATTTTATTAATATGGTTTTTCTACAATGTCAAACTAATAATTTAGGTGTAATTGATGATAAAACAGATTATAGTTTATATTTAGTAATTGAACGTGGTATTTTTAATCCAAAATTTGGTCGTGGTAAAGAAACTTTAGACCATTTACGTGGTTTTATTGCTGGACAATTTAATAAATTATTAACAAAAGATATGTTAATTAGTAGTAGTGAATGAAGAAAATGATATTTAAAAGAATTAAGATATGATGAAGATGATTTATTTAAAGATAAAAAATGAAATAAAGAAAAATCATTATATATAGTTAGAGATTTAATTAGACAACAAAATTGAAATATAACAATATTAAATCATGATGAAGCAGAAAGTTTATTAATTGGTTGATATTATTTGAATAAGGAAGTTAAATAATGCAAAAACCAAAACAAGAAAAAGTATTATTAAAATGTATTGTTAAAGATTGTAATAAAAAAGTATTAATTAAATTACAATCTACAGATTTAGAAAATACTTTTCTTCAATTTTTTAAAATGTGTAAAAAACATCAATTAGATTTTAATAATAAAGTAAAAGAAATAAAAGAATATTATGAAAAGAAAATTAAAAATAAGGAGTAAATAATGACTAAACGTGAATTTTTAATTAAATGAAAAATAGATAAAGGAGTAGATATTAAATTACATTATGTTGGTAAAGCTAATTTAGTTTTAAAACATGAATATGAAGATGAATATGATGAAGAAAAATTTGATTTTGTAAAAAATGATATTGATAATTATATTGAATTATTAAATGATTATAAAAATATTGAATGAGATAATAATTAAATTATCTATATTTAATATAGAAAATATGATATAATTAGTATAAAGATAAGTATTGCTCAATTCTACTTATCTTTTTTGTTTTTATGAGTTATAATTAAATAATAATAAAGTTATTATAGAATTGAGCGCTATATGATTAATAATAGTATAAAAAATAAATTAATAATATATAAATGAAGTATTTATATTGCTAATATTCATTATATTGATAGTAACAAATGAAAACCACGTCCTATTATAGTTTTATATATTATAGGGAATAATGCAATAATAATACCATTGACAACTAAAATCGAAAAAGAACATTGAAGTGATGTTAAATTTTTATTAAATAAAAAAGAAAATCGTGCTAAATTAAATAATATTCAAAGAATACATATAAATAAAATAATAAAGCCTGCACTTGAATATAATGAAAATAGTTATAAATATGCTAGACTTTCAGAAGATTTAAGAAAAGAAATAGAAGAAAAATTTAAAAAATTATTTTTTACTGAAAATAATATAAATTTAATAAATGACAATAATGTTGATAATTACTTAATTGAAAAATATTCTATATAAAAAAACACTTAATTAAAAATAAGTGTTTTTTAATTAAAATATATAGACCATATCTAGATACAAATATGGATATTGCTTTCGCTACGCTAGTTATATAAATATTAGTGATGTTATATATATGAAAGACCATCATTATATAGAGCAACAGTACGTGTATTATGAGGTTCAACATGCTTGTCCACAAAATGAAAAACAAATAATATTTATTCTATGTAATTTTTGAATTAACATAGTATCTAATTAACTAGTATGTTTAAATATTAACATATATAAAAAATATATACCATATCATGCTAAAGATTAAAAAAAAGTTACCAATTAAGGTAACTTTTTAATTAGGTGCCAACCTAATAATATAACAGTGAAATTATATACTTATCTTTCTCTTATAACCCTTGATAAGTATTATAATAAATTATACATTAATATTTAAGATTGTGGGGTTATAACTTTTTAATTTTATTAATCGTGTTAAAAAAGTTATCATAATTTATGGTAATTTTTTTTGTTAATGACGAAAATAAAGGGGTAATATCAAATTTAGGATCTATTTCAAATAATAAATTATTATTTTCTAACTTTATTCTTATTCAATTTTGTTTAATTTTTTTACTTTTAAGAAAAAAATAACCTAAACTTTTATCTGGATTTTTTATTAAATCAAAATTTAATTCATTTATCAATATATTAAATTTTATATGTTTTAATCCTTTTTTGTAAATAATAGAAATTCATTTTTTATTTTTTTTATTAAATTTAATTTTGGTATTATTATCTATTTGATAATAAACTATATTTTTTTTTTAATAAAATATAAAAATTTCTTCATGTATAACTTCCTCCTTTTTTAAAACACTTAGTGTTTATTTTTTATTATAACAAAAAATAAATTTATCTGGGATTTAATACTATTTTAGATATTGTCAATGTATAATTTTCTAATTGTCTTATTATTCACTGTTCTTTATAATCTTCTGGTAGTGGTGCTTGATAATATTCATGAAAAGTAGCATATAAATAAATTGGAAATAATTGCACTTTAAAGTTTAATCTACTATTATCTAAATTTTTAAATCCTAAATATGTAGTCGTATTATCGCTAATACTATATTTATTTAGATTTGGGTTTGGTTCGTTACTAGCAGTTATTGTTGTTATGGAAATATTTTCTAATAAATTATATAATTGATTAGTATTATTAACCTTTTTACTAATAGTTGCTAATCCAAAATATTCTTCATAATTTCCTGCTTGATAAGGATGTATTATATTACTTATTTTAATATCAAATGTTTTATTCTCACTATAATACTGTAATTCTTTTAAACTATATGAAAACATTTCTGTATTATTCTTTAAAATAAATTTTTCTGTTGTATTTAAAAAGTCTGCTTTTTTACTTTTATATTCATTTGTTTTATAATTTCAAGAAATATAAATATCAATACTTTTGTAATATCTTTGTAAGTCTTCAAAATTCTTTATTAATAATGTAGGGTCTAATTTAGATTGAATATCTAAATCAATTTCTAAGGGTTTAATTTTTGGTGCTACATAATCATTTCAATTATAAGGTGAATATTGTAACTTATTATCATTACCTATACTAAATAAACTTTCTAATGGTAAATCCATTTTTATAGTTGGATTACTTGGAATAATAACTATTTGTTTTGCTATATTTTGTGGACTTGGTGGTAAGATATTTGCTGGATAACTAAATGTAGTTTCTTCAGTTTCTTTATATTCATCATGATTTAATTTATATAAAGTAGTTCAATTAAAAGCATTACTAGTTAATGCTCCTTTATTTTTATATCTAAATTGTGCTATTGAAAGTTCATTATAATCACCTTGATAAGTAAATGGATTATCACTATAAAATGTATGTCTTTCTTCACCTTGATGTAATGATTGAGTTACAATTGTATCAATAATGTATGCATAATTAGAACCATCACTAACACCATTACTTGTTGGATTTCATTGCATTTCTGTGTCTAAGTTAGTTAATGGACTTGCTATATCTAAAAATTCAGTATCTTCTGCTAAAATATAAACTTTATTATTTTTCTTTTGTGATAAATCAACTGTACTTATTTGTTCTTTTGTTTTTAATTTATGACCAGTTTTAGGGTCTCATGGATATACTGATATTCTATCAGTTAATTTCATAGTCATAGCAGTTGTAGAAACATTAGCACCTAATAATTTACCAATAGCAAAAGCATTTTCATTAGCAAAAGCATTTAATGGAATTAAACCACCATTACCAATAATATTTTCTAAATTATTTGTAAAAAATGCTGACATGAAACCATTAAAATATAACATTTTTTTATATTGTTGATTATTTTGATTAATAATAAAACCAATTGGAATACCTAAACTTAAAACATTTAATAATTTACCAATTAATGGTATATCACTTAAAGCAAAAGGTAATCATTGTACACTATCATAAGGCATTTGTATTAAACTACTAAATACTACTGAATTAAAATTTAATATAGCACTCATATATTTTTGACTTATTTTTGAATAATCTACAGTTGGTGAACCAATAATTAAATTAGTATCTGGGTCTTTATATTTAAAATTACTAGACATATCTACATTATAATTACCAGAGATATTATTAATATTTCATTCACTATCTCAAAAGAATTTAGCTTCTCCAATTGCTGTACCATTACTATTAGTTGCTTTTGTTTTATCAAATGCTAACATACCTTTAAAATCTTTTGTAACAAATAAATTTGCTTGTAAATTTAAACTAGTTGATAATCATTCTTTTCAATTTTTAAAATTAAGATATCCAGTAGGTTTTACATCCATTAAATTATAAAATGTAGTTTCTGGATGACTATTAGTAGTTATTTTATCATTAATACCTGCTAATAAACCACCATTATTTTTAACTGATGTACTTGAATGGTCATTATTACCAGCAATAAATAATCTTCTTGAAGCAAATACTTTTTGTTCAAATATTTCATTATTATTAATTTGATTAGGTGCTTGACCTTGTATTATAGGTCTACCATAATAATAACAACTAGATAATAATTCTAAACCATAAGATTGTCTATGACTATATCTAACTCCAATATCACGCATTAAAGTACGATTTAACGTTACTAAACTATTTTGAATAGTAGGGAAAGCATAACCACTACCTGGACTTGCATATTGTACATAATCAAGCGTATTTTGACCACTTGCTACTGCTCTATCATTAACTGAACTAAAAGTTAATACCTGCATACTAAATTCACCATTATAAGGACTATAATAATTAGTTACATTTGAAATATATAATAATTGTCTATCTTGATTTTTACCAGTATTACCACCAATATTTTCATTTTTATCATTAAATACACAAAAAAATTGTAAATAATCATCTACTGTAATTTGTTCTTCAAACATAACTAATATATATTGTCTTGTTGTAGAAATTGTTTTAAATAATTGATTATTAGGTAAACCACCAAAATCTACACCACTTGTATCATCAATTAAATAAGCATTTCAATAATCACCAATTTTATATTGTTTAGTATAATATTGGTCTTGTCCAGTAGTTTTATGAGTAGTTGGGTCTGTTATACCTTTATTTTTTTGATAGATTTTAGTACTATTTTTTCAAATACATACAACTGGAGTATTACCAGAAAGTATTAATTCATATTGACCAAAATCACTAATTTTACTATTAATAGGTTTATAACCAGTTTCAGTTAAAGGTATTGCTCCATTATTAATTATAAATGGAAATATTTTTCAATGACTTAAACGTTTAATTATTGCTTGTTGTCTCTTTAGATTTAGATGTGCGTGTTTCATTAATTGAATTCGTTGATGATTGCTCATTTTCACTATCTCCTAATTCTTTATTTAATTTTTTATTTTCTGTAATAATATTTTCAAATTTATTTTCTGCCATAAGTTGGTCAATATTATCATATTCACCAATTGCTTCACTTACTGTCATAGTACCATTATTTAATCTTGAATTAATAATTTGGTCTTGTACTATTTGGTCAGTCATTGCTATAGGTATAAATTTAAATGAATAAGGTCTTTCACCAATACCATTTCATAAATTTTCACTAATAAGAAGTAAATCAAATATACGATAAAAATAAGCACTATAAAATGCTATTTTAATTTCTGTTGTTTCCATATCAAATTTATTATTAAACATACTTTGTGTTTTATTAGTATAAACATCATTACCATGTTCATCATAATCATAACCAGAACCATTAAATATTGCTTTAGCAGTACCATTATAATCTAATCAATATTCACTAAATTTTGGGTCACCTTGTATAATTTGCATACTACCATTACCATTTTTATCATATCCAGCACTACCAACATTAACTATCATATCTTTTTTAGGATTTTCAATAATATTACCATTTTCTTGCATTTCTTTAACTGTTTCATTATCTAATACAGCAAATAAAGTAGTAACATTAAATTCTCTTTCTAATCTTTTTTTCTTAATAACTTGATTTAAATCTCATATTAAATCTCATACTGCTGTACAATCTGGATATGCATTTAAAGTAGTTGTATTACCATATAAATTAATAATTGGTAAATTAGTTATTTCAAAAATAGGAATATAATTAAATGGATTTTTAATTTCATAAGTATTTAATGGTGTTATATTTGGTTTTAATTTAGTTCTTGTAGAACCTAAAATAATATCTTTATTATTATCTTTATATGTTTCATATTTAACTTTTCCATTTTGTATTGTTACTCAAGTTAAAGTAGCACTATCTGCTTGTTCATTAATAAAATAAAATTCTGCTGATTGTTCTTGTTCATTATATTTAGCAACTCTACCACAAAAACTATTAGGTAATATTTTAAGGGATTTACTATTATCTTCATTAACTATAATCATAATAAATACTTTACCCATTAGTGAATTTTGTAAACCAAATTTATAAAATTTTTCTAATCATTTATCTTTTAAATTCATTTCATTAAGATAATCTAATATTTCTTTTTTACTTGAATTAAATAAAAATCCTTTACCTAATCATAATTTAGTTGATTTTTGAGCAATAATCATTGGTATATCAATATATCAATCTTTTTTATCACAACTTAAATATTCCATTGTATTTATCATATTAATCACCACCAAAATTATTTTTATTAATTAATAATTTATTATTAATACCATTAATTAATCATTTCATTTCATGCATTAATGCATACATATCACTATCTCAAGTATCATCATGTAAATCTAACATTTTCGGAGTATTATTATTAGTATCTAATTTCTTTTTATCTAATCATTGCATTAAACTATATTGTCTTTTAGTTTCTGGACATCTTTCTCAATTAAAACTAATAATATTTTTAAGCATACAAATTGTTGTAAAATCAATTCTATCATTTAAATATAAAGTTGATTTATCTACTGCTATAAATTTTAATCATGTTATATTACGTTTTTTAACTCAACTTTTTAAAACATCAATAAATACTAACCCACCATTACCATAATCAACATAACAAGTAAAACCAAATAACATTGCTATATAACGTTTACTTTCATTAATATAATAATTAATAATATCATTTGCTAAAGTATCAGTATCTTTATATTGCATAGTAACATTACTATGATAAAATTCACTTTCTTTATGTGCTCTTCTACCATTATCATTTTCACCAATAAATCATAATGAAGCAGATGTAGGATGACCACTTGGACTTGTTGCCATACCTATATCTAAACCACCAGTTAATCTTTGTACTTGAAAATCTAATTTAGTATTAACTTTATCTAAATATCTAGCAAAAATAGCACCTTGTAAAATACTTGGTACACCATAATATCAACTTTGTGCTTTAATTGGATCTAATACTTTTAATTCTTCTAAATCATTAATCATATCTAATGTAAGATTATGAGCATTTACTTTTCAATTACTATAATGAAATAATTTAAAAATATTATTATCAAATATTGATTTAATTTGTTCATTTTTTTCTTTCATTATTTCTAAATTAAAAGGTACAATTTTATTCATATATTCAATATAATATTGATAAATATTATCTGGATTACAACTTTTTATTTTTATTCTTTTTTTAGCATTACCTAATGCAAATGTTATTGCTTGAAATTCTTGTTGACTAAATTCATTTGCTTCTTCACATCATTCAATTGCTAAATCAAAACCTTTTATTTCACTACGAGAAAGACCTTTTAAAGGTATTCTATCATTTGAATTACTATATACACCCATTACCCTAATAAATGATTTAAAACCTTTAAAACGAAAGTCTGCTTGCTTATTAGGGTATTTTAAAGTAAAGTCTTTATAATCATTCAATCCAATTATTATTAAAGCATTATATATTTCTTTTACTAAATCATTAATATCTTTATTTAATTTTCTAAATGCATAAATAGCAATTGATTTTTGTACTTTAATTGATATAACTATTAATATTGCTAATTCTTCTGCTATACTATATGTTTTACTAGAATATCTACTACCACTAAGATTATATTCACTATGAGTAAAATCACTTTTATTTAATAATCAATAACTAATTTCATTTAAATAAGTAAATTCTTTATTCATAATATTATTCCTGTAATTCTTCTAGTAAATATAAACCAGATGAATTATATAAATCAATTATAGTAACACAAACAATTTTTCTTTCTCGTGTACCAACTGGAATACTATTTAAATAAATTGCACCAGTAATTCCATAATTTCCTTTAACACTTCCAAAAAGATGACATATTTTTGGAGTAAGTGGTACTTGGTCTGGTAATAATTGTGGTGTAAATATAATTTCTAATTTTGGAGCATAACTATAATAAGGTTCAAGATTACTTACATTATTATAAGTTAATTTATATTTTTTATTAGGTTTTAATTCATATTCTATTTGTGTGTTATTTTTTATTAATTTTCCTACTTTTTTTCATTTTGGAATTCTCGGAGTAGGATTTGGATTATTTTTAAATTCAATATCTCAATAATTTTCTTCTATTTCATTAGTTTCTAAACTACTTGATTTAAGTTTTAAAGGTTTAGTTCTTTTATTTAATTCATTAATAGCACCAGTAATAGTTTTATCAGTAGTTTGTAAATTATCATCTTTAATATTTTGTTTTAAAACTATAATATTCATATTATTAGTTACTTCAGTATGAAGTTGACTAATTTTTAATTCTACTGATTTTATATCATTATTATGATTTTCAATACTTTCTTTTTTATCTAATAAATTATTAGTTTCTTCTTTTTTATAATAATCAGTTAAATCTGGTGGTTCACTACCACCAGTAGCACTAATAATATTATCTTTAATAGTTATATTAGTACCTGCAATTAATTTATCTTGTTTTAATAATAATTTATCATCTGCATATTTTTTTGGAATTAAAGTTCCATTTAAATAACTTGAGTAATCTTCTGTAAACGGATTAAAATTTTTATAAGCAACTCATTTATATATAAAATTAGGTACTAAAGTATGTTTTAAAATTTCAATAGCATTTTTTTTATCATCAAGGTCATCAAAATAAATTACTTTATCACTAACATCACTATTAACTATATGAGTTTCTTTATCATATTTAATATTAATAGTTTTTTTTGGACTTTTAAATTCAGGTACTGTAGTACTTGTATTAATACCTCTAGTATCAATATTAACAACTGGTCTTAACATATTTTGTGTATTAGTAATAGTAATTTTAGTTCTAATATCTAATGATTTTATATTAGTATATGGTATATATGCATTTAATGGACTATCTTCTCCACAATTTGAAATAAATTTATTAAAATAATTATTTTTTTGTGGTTCTATTCCTTTTAAATTAAAACCTTTAATATTTGGATATTCTTTAATTTTTCTTAAATAATTAAATACTTCGGGTGGGATAAAATAAGGGTCATCTGGATTAGTTTCACTATAAGTTAATCCACCTTGACTAATTGAACCTTGACCACGTAAATAATCTACATCTTTAGTTAATAAAAATCTAACATAATTAGTAGTTGCTGTTTGAACATTATCTGTAAAATCTGTTGGTGTTATTTCTGGTCATTTTTTACTAATAGTAAAACCACTTAAATAATCAATATTACTACTAGCTACAGATATTGCAAATCAAATTTCATTATCTGGAGTAGTTACTTTATCAAATAATAATTCATTAAAATATTTTGATAATTTAAATTCTTCAACTGTAATAAATAATATTGGGTCTTTAATTGCCATAATTTACTCCTTAATGTAAAAATAAAGGGTATTTAAACCCTTTAAATTTTAATTTTAGTTGCTTTCTTTTTATCTTTTTCTGATAATTCTTTCTTTTTAGATTTTTGTGCTATTACAAAATTATCAATTTGTTCTTGTTCTACATTAAAACTATCAAGTAATTTAGCAGTTGATGTAGTTTCTAATTGTAATTGAGAATTAATTTGTTTAATATTTGCTTTAATAAATTCTAATTCTTTATTATTTTTTAATTCTTTTGCTAAATTTGATTGTTTTGATTTTTTAATAAATTTTGATAATAATAGTAAAACAATAGTCACAATTACTCCACTAGTAACTGCTCCTCCTATAATTCCACTTAATAAATATACTGTTAAATTCATTTTTTATTACACCTTTTCTATTTGAATTTTATTTGAATGATTTTTACATAAAATACATTCTTTTTTATGTTTTTTAATTTGTTGATATTGATAAATTAAATAAGGACTTGTAATAATAATTGGAATTGTTATTAATCCATATTTAATTAATTTTCCATAATTACCTAATTTAGTAATAACATTTACTCCTATATGACTAAACATTGGAAATAAAGTTAATACCAAATGGTCAGGTCAAGTAAAATTATATTGAGTTGTATAACTTCCAATTCCCATTTCTATTGGTATTTTAGGTAGTAATCATGGTGTTATTGTAAAAAATAATGTTATTAATATACCAATAATATGACTAGTTATTTTTAAAATATTAGATATTAATATTTTGATTTTATCTATATGAGTACTATTTTTATTAAATCAAATTTTATTTAATTTTTTATATTCTTTATTATCTTTTGATATTGGATTAATAGTATTTCATATACCAATTGGTTTAATAGGTTTTGTTAAATCTATATCCATATAATCACCTACTTTCATGTTTTATATTTACTTTTATTTTTATAAATAGAAATACCTATATTTTTAGTAGTACTACTTGTTTTATGAAAATTTAAATATTCTTTTCTTTCTACTCTTCATGCTCTACTACCTAATTCAGTTTTTGGTAAAGTTTTAAATTCTTTAAGTTTAAAAAATCCACGTTCTAATCTATTAATAAATGCAGTTGTTTTTAATACATTAATATTAGTTGATTTAAGCACATTATAGCGTTGTTTACCTTTACTAATACCTTTCTCTTCTTTAAGTTGTTTCTTAACATATTTACGTATTTGTGAAGGTAAAAAACCCCTTAAAAAATATCTTCAAAATATTGTTCCAGCACCACTACCATTTTTACCTTTTTGAACTTTCATTAATTCTCAAGTCTCTTCATTTACATTAGGATAAGTATATGGACCATATCAACGTTTATTTTTATATGTATCAGATTGTATTAAAACTTGTAATAATCCTAATTTAAGTGATTTATTAGATTTATAAAATAAACCTTTTTTTAATCATGAACTAGATAATATTACTCAACCTTTATCATCTTTATTATCAGTTTCTTTTACATCTTTATTATTTAAATCTTTAGTATCTTTAGTTTTATTATCTTTAAATAAATTATTAACTTTTTTAATTGGATTAACAAATAATTTATCTAATTCAGTTTTTAAAATAGTTAATTCATTAGGTTTTAAAATAGATAATAATTTTTTAGCAATATTAGGATTAAAAACTGAATAAGGTTGATTTAATTCTTCAATAGAAACATTTTCACTATCTAACACTGATTTTAATCCATTATCTTTACTATAATTTTTTAATAAACTAACAATTAATACTCGAATATCATCACTAGCTAATGCAGAATATATTAATCTAATAATTAAAGGTAACATTATAAAGTAAATAAACTATTACTACGTTGAATATTAGGGTCATAATCATTAATAGTATCTCTTGTTTCATAGTTATCTCAATCAAAATTATTATCATCTGATATTATTGGTTGAGTTTCATTATCAATAAATGAAGTTTCTTGCATTTCTCTATCATGATTTGTTTTCATTGGTAATAAATTATGTATAATTTCACTAGCACCCGCTATTATTGTAGGAATAGCATAAGCATTATTAAAATCATTATTAATACCCATTGCTACACCACTACTAATTAAACACCCACCAGTACCCATATTTGCTATTTTTCTTATTGGTTCAAATCTATTAGGTATTAATTCAGTAATTCCACTAATAAGATTTGAAATACCATAAGCATTTAATGAAATATAAGTATCTCAATCCATTAAATTATTAGAATTATTATTAAATAAATTATCTGGAAATGGATTAACAGTTGTTGATGTTGTACTTGTAGTAGTTATAGGAGATATAGTACTTGTTATTGGATTAATTGTTGTACTAGGTTCTATTGGTGTAATAACAGTATTTAAAAACTTACTATAATTTGCTAAACTAATTGTTCCTAAACCTAATAATATTTTTTTACTACTATTAATAAATTTAGTTTTAGAAGAAGGTCTTTGATTTAAATTTCATATATCTAAACCTAATTTTTTACCAAATAATAAAGAATTAATTGAGCCTAATATTGGATTACCTATTAATTGTCCATAATAAGCACTGGTTCCAATCATTGCTAAAATTGGACTTATACCTGTTCTTATTAATTTTATTAAAGTATAGTTACTCAATGGTATAGTTTCAGCATGTTGTGGCATGTTTATTTTCTCCTTTTAATAATTTAGTAGATTTTTTAATTTGAATTAATACTTTACCTTTTAAATTAACATTATCTCCAACACATACAGCAAAATTATCATGTACATTACTTACTCTTATATAATTTGGATTTAATGTTGGAAATTCATAAAGTAATATTGCTAATATATCTTGTGAACTATTTAAATCTTCTGGTTTTGGGGAATTTATAATAATATGTGATTTATCATTAAAATATTTATATATAAATTCCATAATTTAAGCCTTAGTAAATGTTAATTTAACTGTTCCATAATATTCTTTATTATCACCAGTCATAGTTGCACTTGTATTAGTAATATTAGTATATGTTGCTTTTTTAGGTTCAAATCCAACATTACCTATTTTTACTATTGCTATATCTAATTCATCACTAGTAGGATTATCACTAGCAATAGTAATTTTTCCTAAATCTTTATAATAAATTATATTTTGTAAATCTAAAATATTCATATTATCATAATCTGTTGATTGATAAGTAGCATTAACATTAGTTGGGTCTGTTTTATAATTTTTTGCTCTTGCTGTTTTAATTTCATCAATTGTTGGCATTTTTTCTTGAATAATATACATTAAATCTGGTCTAATTGCACTTGGTAATGCATATAATGCTTTCCCAATAATACGAATATTATCTGTTGCATTATCTAATTTATTTCTTACTTTAGTAAATGAAATAGGCATACCTCACATATATCTGTTATAAACTACACCAAATAAATCTAATAAATTATAATCTTTTTCTAAATGCATACCAGAAACTGTATCATGAATAAAATCTTGTTCTAAATAAAAACTTTCATAAAATTCCATACCCATAATTTGATTTGTATATCTTTTACCAGTTGCTAAAGTATTTGCAGCAATTTGACCATAATTTAATAATGTAAATGCTTTTGCCAAATTAAAACTACTATCAATACCACAAGCACCAGTTAAATCTGCTTTATTAATACCAACCGTAATATCATCTACTTTTTTAATTAATTTATTATTTCTTTCTCCAATTATATAATAAGCATTTAATGCTTGTTCTTTAGTCATATTATTTAAATTTAAAGGTAATACTAATGATTTAGCAATTGCATAATCTTTGGTACCTTGTAAAAATATTAATTCAAAATTTTCTCTTAAATTTCTCATAAATGAACTTGTTCAATTTGAAACAATTTGAGTTGCTACATTTGCTGGTGAAGTCATAAATCTTTCAATATCAAATTCTGGAATATTAAAATCAATTGTTAATTCTTTATCAATAATTAATGTTGTTGTTTTAACTGTTCCTTTTTGTCTTTTAGTACCAGTAAATTCATCTCATGTTGAACCTCATAATACACGAACTGTTGCTCTATATATTGCCATTGCGACACCACTAATATTTGCTATTTGGTCAGCAGTAACAGTATTTCTCATAAATAAAGTACTTATTTCAGCAGTTAATTCACCACGAACTTGTGCTTCAAGTACACTTAAAACAGCATTTTCAGTAGGTGTATTACCACCAATAATAAATGCTTTAGGTATTTGTGGAATTGCCATTTTATCCTCTTTCTATTTAATAGATTTAAGTGCATTTCCTCTTGCTAAATTTACAAGTTTTTCTAATTCGTTAGGGTCAGTAATACCTGTAGTTTTTGCTTTTTCATTTAATTTTCTTTCTAATTCTTCTGGATTAATACTATTTGTATGTAAATCTAAAAGAGTTTTAGGATTAAAATCATTTGTATTAGGTTTATTTTCTTGTTTAAAAGATTCTGATATTTTATCAATAAGAAATTCTTTATAATCTTCATTTATTTTATTAAATGCTTCTTGTTTAGATAAAGATTTATAATTATCAGTACTCATTAAATTTTTAATTAAATTTACTTTTTTAGTATCTTTAATATTAGAAAATAATTGTTGCTCTTCATAACTATTAATTTTAGTTTCATATTCTTTTAATTTAGTTTGTTGTTCTTGTAGTTTTGGATTTAAGATTTTATTTTCCATAAATTCTTCATGTTCTTTAACTAATCTTTGTAAATTTTCTGGTTTAGAATAATCTACTTTATCATCTCATTTAAAATTTTCCATTTTAAACTCCTTATTAATAATAATTCCTATTATTAGGCAAATAGTCACGCCATGTTTCATAATAATTATATCATTTTTACCCTTTAAAATAAAGAAAAAATCTATATTAAATATAGATTTTCTAATTATTATTTTCAATTTTTCTTGGTTCAGTAATATTAATAATTATATTACTATTATTTGTTTCTACATCTTGATTATCTATTAAATCATCAAACATATCTCTATGATTTGTTCTTAAATATAATCATTCATATTGTGCAACTTTAGTTACATTTTTTAATCGTGCAATGCCTATTTTAAGGCATGCTTTATCATATTCGTTAATAAAATCTTTTTGTCATTTTGTCGGTCTTCTTCGGCAATCAAATATGTATTTATTATCAACCTTTAAAATATAATTTAATTCTTGTTTAGTACATTTTTTAAGATTATCTTTATTTGTTCTTAAATATTCTTGTATTTTTTCTTTATAATTACCTAATTCTTTTCTTTGTTTTGGCATATTATTCACCTTTTATCCTTATGTATATTATAACATTTACTATTATTCTTATATATAATCATTTTAGATTAATAATTAAGAAAGGAATTAATATTATGACTTTAATTAATAATGAATATGATTATGATAGTTTAGATATTAAATATACAAATTTAAAAATAAAAGAATATGAACAAGATTTATTAAATTATGATTATAATTATTTTAAAACTTATGATAAAAATAAATATAAATATATACAAAGAAGACAAAAATTAATTATTAATCCTTTTGGAAAATCTTATCTTCCATTAAGAATATATAAAAATTTAGAAACTAATGAAAATATATGTCCAGTAAAAAATTTTATTAAAATTCTAAAATATAAAAATTGTACTAATCGTTTATTAAATTTTATATTAAAACAAATACATAAAGGTAAAAGACAATGTGATATTAAAGATATGTTACCCGATTGTCCTATTTCAAATCAAACTATTAGTAATATAATAAAAAATAGTAAATTTACTATTCAACCTTTAAAAGAAAAAATTAAAGTATTAGATAATCAAAAACTTCATATTGATATTGATGATTGTTATGAATTTTTAAGAAATGATTATGGAATAATAGAAAAACATTGTATTAAAATTTTTAATCTTTATACTCATAAAATTAATATTAGTAAAAATAGAAATAAATTATTAAATAAAACAACAGCATTTTTATTATATAAAAATGATGATAATATGTCACAAGATAAAGTATATAATTTTGTTTTTGAAACTATTAATAATAATTATGATATTAAAATAAATAGTTTAAAAGATTTAGAATCTCAAAATCTTAATTTAATAATTGCAGGTGATGGTGCATTATCAATAAGAGCAATGGCTAAATTATTAGGTGGTTATTATATATTAGATAAATTTCATGCTTTTAGTTATCTTTGAAAATCATTTGTTGGTAAAAGGGGAAAGAAAAAAGAATCTACTGATTGAACTAAGTATATAGATTCATCTGCTTCTTTTAAAAACGGTAATTATAATCAATTTATTAATATTTTAGAAAATAATGTTGATGAAAAAACATTTAATTATTTTAAAAATAATACTCAAGGTATTATTAATCAAGGAGCAGATTGAAATATTGGTTGTTATGCTGAAAGTACTGTTTTTCATTTAGTAAAGTCATTAAAAGGAAATGGTGCAAAAGCATATAATTCTAAAACATTTATTAATATGTTAAATGCAAGAGTAGCATATCTTAATAAACAAAATATTAGTTTTTAGTTAATATAAAATTAAATAAATATTTACCTAAATAGTTAGGAATTTTTAGATTAAAATAGTAAAATTAAAGTGATATTATTGTTTACAAGAATGATAATATATGGTATAATTACACTAACAATTAAAGATATATTTCTCTCATTGAAAGTATCTATACGTATATTTTATTCGCCCCTTTAAGGTTGACTTATAGTTTCAATGCTTAAACTTTTATTGATATTAGTTTTATTAAGGAGTAACAAATAAGTTAATTGGGTAATATTTAAGCCTAATGGATAAATTTGTAAAAAATATAAGATATTTAAAATATTATTTTCATTTAATTCCAAATTCATAGCTAAACAATAACTATATATTTACTTAATATTATTAATAATAATGCGGGGAATATTACGAAAATGATGAGCAATAATAGTAATAACTTCATTTGTTATTTTTCAATCTAAATGGTTTATATTTTCAGTAATAATAGTTTTAATATCTTCAAAATCATAACTTGTTAATTGTAAAACATTGGGAATGCGACTAATTAAAGCTTTTGTTAACATAGCAACTTTATTAGTCGCACCAATAAAGGTAAAAGGTGGTAAATTAATTTTAACAATCTTATTGTTATAATCTTTACCAATCATAATATTAATAAAATTGCCTTCTAATGCTGAGTAAAGAACTTCTAGTATTTCATAGTTAACAACGTGAATTTCATCAATAAAAACAATGTCATACGGTTTAATATTAGCTAAAATACTAAAAGTAACCATTATTTAAATCTCTAATGGCAATCGTAATAATTTCTTCAATTGATAATTCTCAATTAATGTTTTGTAAAATATTAATTATTAATGCTAGTTTTTTCAAAACCTAATTTTAAAAGTGTATCAAAAACAAGAACTGATTTTTGATAATGAATGTCATCATTACTAACCACTGCTAACTGACTACTAAAATAAGTAATAACATTAGTGGCAATTTTGGTGATTATGCCTTTGCATTGCTGCAATACTTTGTTATTTTGATTAGTAATAGCTAATTTAATAGTAGCAATTGGTAGTTGATTTAATAATTTAAGTGCAGTTTTAGTTCCGACACTTCGGACATTAAACAAATCAATGAAAAATATTTTTATCTCTCTTGACAAAAAAGCAAAATGTTGTTCAAACATTGGTTTTTGATAAAAATAAACATAAATTTTAATTTTAGTGTTAACTGGTAATGTCTGTAAATTAACCCCTGTTAAAAGATAACCACGATTATTACATTCAAAAACAATATTATTTGTTAAAATCTCTTTAACAACACCAATCATATATTCATCCATTAGTTTTTACCTCCTTAGTGTTCTTCTCTAATAATTACAACTAAGAATAATAAAAACCTTTTTTTATTTTTGAAAATTATGCTCAATATCCAAAACATCATCGTCATCTTCAATGGCATCAAATAAATTCATTAACACTTTCTCTTGTTGCTTATCATCAATAGTAACAAAATCACTAGGAATATTTCTAATATCATTAGTAATAAATTCATTAATACCATTTTTTTCTAAAGCACTAGTTGATACTGCTAATTGTTGTGGTTTTAAAGTAATAAGAATAACATTATCATTTTTTTCAATATTAAAAATTTCAAGGTCAATTACCATCTCTAAAATTTCATCGGTAGTTAAGACACTATTGAATTCAATAACTCCTGTCGTTTGAAATAAATATTGAACAGCATTGAACTGACCACCCGCTTTATTAAAATAACTACGAATGTTACTTGCCGTACGATTTTTATTATCAGTTAAACAGTGAACAATAATTGCTACATTACTAGGACCAAATCCTTCATAAGTAATAGCATCATAATGGGTTGTTTCATTTTTGTTAGTGGCTTTATTAATAGCACGATTAATATTATCTTTGGGCATATTAATTCTTCGTGCTTTTTCTAATAATAATTTTAAACGCGGATTACTTTCAACTTTTTCTCCACTTAGTTTAACAGCAACATAAATTTCACGCGATAATTTTTGAAATACTTTACCACGTTTATTATCTTGAGCATCTTTACGATGTTTAATATTGGCATATTGTGAATGTCCGGCCATAATTTCATTCCTTCGTATTATTTTCGATTTCATTTAGGAGCTTGTGGTAATGGTACACGTTTGTGCTCGCTGTTTTTGTGCATTGTTTCAATTCTAGTAATAACATCATTGGGAATTCCTGTTTTATTACCAAGTAAATATTGATCTAGTTGCTGATATTTAAATTGCATTTCTGATTCATCAGTTTGTCCTGGAAAAAGACTTGCTGTGGGTTTTCGGGCAATAATCTCTGGTATAACACCTAATAATTTAGCACTATTAATAACATCTTGTTTTAGGAGATGAATAATTGGCAGTAAATCAACACCACCATCACCATATTTAGTAAAGTAACCAATATGTCGTTCATCAGCATTATCAGTTCCCACAACTAAGTAGTTTTCATTTTGTCCTAGTGCATACAATGTTGTCATTCGTAATCTAGCTTTAATATTACCTAATACTAATTGTGATTTTTCAGAATTTAATGAACTGTTGATGGTTGTTTTAAAAGTATTAAAGGTTGATGTTAAATCAACAATTTGACTTCTTAAATCGTGAGTACTAACTAATTTCTGCGCATATTCAACATCAATTGGGTCTGATTGGCATGGTAAAATCACACACAAGTGGTTGTTTGGGAATGCTTCTTTCATTAATAATGCCACAACAGCAGAATCAATACCCCCACTTAGGCCAACAATGAGTCCTTTAGAATTAGTTTTTGTTACTTGGGTTTGTAAAAATTTAACAATTACTTTTAAATATTCTGTTAATACCATTTTTTTCACCTCTCTGTTTAATATTATAATCCTATTCTCAAATAAATTCATAACCATAAATTACAACGTGATGGTCTTTTTCAATCCCTTGTTTTCGTAATTCATCATAGACACCAAGGTCTTGGAGTTTAATTTTAAATAATAAAATGTTTTGATAAGTGTTTAAAGGATTTTTTTGATAAATAGTTTCAATAGTTTTACCAGTAATATTTCAACGGTTAGTTGCACTACGATTAATAATTATTTCTGGTGTTTCTGCTTTATTAATATATTCGTAAACAATGTGTTCATCATTAATATCTTCACGGTTAGCTTGGTAATGCTGTTCTTTTTTAACAGCGTCAAAAATAGTTTGAATTAATGGTTCTAGATTAGTTCTTTTCATAGCAGAAATAGCAAAAATTGGTAACTTAATTTGGATTTGTAATTTTTCTAAGTTTGCTTGCGAATTTGGTAAATCAATTTTATTTGCAATAATAATTTGTGGTTTTTTTTCTAAATTTTTATTATATGTAGCAAGTTCATTCATAATCAATTCATAGTTTAAAAAGTGGTCTTGGGTTTCATCGCTAATATCAATCATATGAACTAATACTTGACAACGTTCAATGTGACGAAGAAACTGTAAACCTAAACCCTTCCCTAAACTAGCACCAGCAATTAATCCTGGTAAGTCAGCCATGACAAAGTTTTCGTTTTTATCAACTTTAACAACACCGAGATGAGGATTAAGAGTAGTAAAGGGATAATCAGCAACAGTAGGTTTTGAAGCAGAAATCGCTCCTAACAGCGTTGACTTACCAGCGTTAGGTAATCCAACTAATCCCGCATTAGCTAAAAGTTTTAGTTCACAAATAATTTCAAATTGTTGGCCAGGTGTTCCCTTTTCTGAAATTTTGGGAACACGGTTAGTTGCAGAAGCAAAACGAGCATTACCACGACCACCAACACCACCAGCAGCAATAATAATTTCTTGCTTGTCTTCAATAATATCACCAAGGATATTCTGAGTTTTAATATCCCTGACAAGTGTTCCTAATGGTACTTTGACATAAGTATTATGTCCTCTTCGACCATGCATATCTTTGGGAGCACCATTAACACCTGCTTCGGCAGTAATTTCTTGACTTTTTCGTAAGTCTAGTAAGGTATTCATACCTGAGTCACCAACAAAGATAATGTTACCACCACGACCACCATCGCCTCCTGATGGACCACCTTTGGAAACATAAAGTTCACGACGGAAGGCAACGACACCATCACCGCCCTTACCTGCTTTTATTTTTAATTTGGTTACATCAATAAAACGCATTTGTTTACTCCTTTTAAATATTTATCTAAGTTTTATTATAGGCATGTTTTGAATATTTTTAAACTATTTATTGTAATTGAATAATTATTTTTAATATAATAGGAGATTTATTTTCCTTGACCAATAATATTCACTATTTTACTAGCAACATCAATTTTACTACCTTGTAATTTATGATTTTGATTTTTAAACATAAAGTTAACTTCTGTTTCATCATTACCCATAACTTTAATGTTATTAATAACCATTCCGTCACATTTTTTAGTTTTCATTTTTGTTAATCCTGAGGCCATATCATTATCATCTTGAACAGCAAAACCAACTAAAGTTTGTGTTGTTTTTATACTACCTAAATGTTTTAAAACATCAATATTAGGTACTAATGATAATGTTATATTTTTATCTTTGGTTTTGTTAATTTTATTTGATATATATGCAGCACTTTGATAATCATTAAGTGCTGCAACACAAAGTATAATATGAGCATCATGAAAGTGAATTGTCATTGCTTGTAACATTTTTTCATTAGTATTAGCATTAATAACTGTTAAATTAGGGTGACTTTCAATCTTAACATCAAGGTCACCAACGATTGCTACTACTTTAGCATTACTTTTTAAATAAGCAGTAACTAAAGCATTACCCATTTTTCCAGACGAATTATTAGTAAGATACCGAATAGGATCAAGATAAGCTCTGGTACGGCCATAATTAATTAAAATAGTTTTATTAGTTAAATCAAGAGCAATTTTAAAATGATTATTAATTATCTCAAAAGCTTCGACAGGTTCTTTTAGTCTACCATCACCAGTAATTTTACAAGCTAACATTCCCATATCAGGATTAATAATAGTAATACCTTTCATTAGAGATAAGGATTGATAATTGTTTTGAAACCCTTGATTGTGATACATATAATGATTCATAGCAGGGAAAATAATTTTAGCTGCTGGACTTGCTAAAAAAGTTGCTAAAGCTAAACTATCAGCAATGGCCAATGTTGCCTTACTAATAAAACTCATGGTTGCTGGATAAACAACAATTAAGTCAGTCTTTAACGCTAAATTTGTATGATTGATAATATCTGCTTTCTCATAAAGTATTTTTTCGAACATTTCACTATGATAAATAAAATCTATTTTTGGTAAAAACAATAAACTACTTTTTGTACAAATTACATCAACAAAAAAATTTGCTTGTAATTTATGTAATAATTGGACAGCCTTAGGGGCAGCAATACTGCCGGTAATAATTAATGTAATATGTTTCACATCAGTTAGCTCCTATCATTATTATGTTTTAATTTAATTAATTTCCTTTTATAAAAAATAAAACCTATCTTCAAACATGAATATTGAAAATAGGCTTAACATTGGATAATGAATTTAGATTTTATTAACTATAACAGAAACACGAGTTTTGTTTTTTTTGAATGTTGTGTACTTAACTATTCCTGGTTTTAAAGCAAATAATGTATCATCACCACCACGACCAACATTTTCGCCAGGGTGAATTTTAGTTCCACGTTGACGATAAATGATTGTTCCTTCTTTTAGACTTTGACCATCACTAATTTTAGCGCCTAAACGTTTAGAATGAGAATCACGTCCATTACGAGTTGATCCTACTCCCTTTTTTGAAGCAAATAATTGTAAATTTAATTGATAACGCATACTTACACCTCCTTAATTTTTAGATATTGCGTATACTGAGCACTAATGGTTTTTAATTGTCATAACATAGTTTTTAACATTACTTGGTTATCATTAGTACTAATGATAACTTTAATTTTTACGAAACCTGATTTATTGTTAATAACTTTGATTGTTTTCTTTTCCATTTGATCTAGAGCATTTAATGTTCCAATCACAATTGCTGAGACAGCTGCACAAACAATATCAGTCCCTAATTGTAAAAAGTTAGCATGACCAGTAATAGTAACTTCATCAATGTTATTATTTTGATAATTACAAGTAACTTTAACCATAATTAATTATTACCACCTAATAATTATTTTTTAGTTGATTTTTCATCATCTTCGCTAATAACTTTAACAGTCATATTTTTATGATCAAAAATAGTTTTTACATTACCTTCACTAATAACAGTTTTTGTATTGTCATCTTCAGGAACTAATTCTACTTTAGTGGCTTTTTTAACAGCAGGTTTTTTAACTGGTGGTTTTGGTTCTTTAGTGATACTAACAGTTGTTTTTACTTCTTCTTCATCTTTAATTGTAGGAGTTGTTGTTGGTGGTTCAACTACACTTTTACCATTAATTAAAATATCAGTAATTAATACTTTTGTATATGGTTGACGGTGCCCATACATTGTTTTAGAATTTTTCTTTGGTTTATATTTGAAAACTCTAATTTTTTTTTCTTTATCTTGCTTTAAGATTTCGCCATGAACTTCAGCACCTTCTAAAAAAGGTTGACCAAAGTTTTGACCAATCATTAATACTTTATCAAAAATAACTTTATCTTTTGTTTTGCCAATAATTTTTTCAACAAAAATTTCTTGACCTGAGGTAACATTAATTTGTTTTCCTCCTGTTTGAATAACTACAAACATTTCTTTCTTACACCTCCAGTTTAGACTCGCCTTATAGGTGGAGCTTATCACTTAATTTACCTAAAGCAGAGCGGTTGAAACTGCATAAACAGTCTTAAATATTATAAATTATTTATTTTGAAAAACAATATAAATTTCATATTTGTTATTATTTTTAATAAAAAAGTTCAAACTATACTTGTCATTTTAAATTACGAGAAGCAATAGTCATATAAAAGCCAATTAAAACAAAACTAACACCTAAATCAATTCCAACTTCAGTGGTAAAGCTGAATTTGCCAACTCATGCATCCATAAACGGATTAACACAATAATGAAATGGAGAAATGTAAACAATATATTTTAAAACATCACTATTTTCAATTAACGTCATTGAAACAATTCCACCAGTTAAAAATGCAATTGGAAAATAAATAATATTAGCAATCGAGATATAAGCAGCTTGTGTTCTTAATAAAGCTGCCATCATCATTCCTAAACCAATAGCATTAACAAATATTAATAATAATTCATGGTAATGATGTTCATAATTGAACTGGGGTTGAAGTAATAACTCAACCAAACTTACTGCCAAAAAAGATTCCTGTTCATAATAAAGTTCATAAAAATGCTAATACTGAGAAAATAATTCCCAAAGTAATAATTACTCCTACAAACAAACTAGGATGGATATTGGTTGCACCTATTCGTTTCATCAACACCGAACTTTTGAATTCAATAATAGTTTGTGGAACAAAGAAAATACCAATGGAAATAATTTGCATAACTGAAATTCCAACAACTAATTTTTGTAATGCTTCTTGACCAACACCTTCAAAGGCAAAACCTTGCAAGAATAAAGTTAAGATTGGATATATGAAAATAAAGAATGGAACAAAGAATCCACGAATAAAATACTTAGCAATTAATTCTAATAATGATGTATGTTTGTTCATAGTGGTTTTTGTAACTAAGGATTGTGCATTTTTAATAGTTGCTTTTTTACTATCAATCTCAACTTGTTGTTGTTTTTTATATTTTCATAATTGATCATGCATATATTTTTCAACGCAACCATGAATTTTAATAATATCTTGTACTGTAGTCTCTTCAATGATTTCACCTTCATTCATGAAAATAACACGTGTACAAAACCGTTCAATTTCGCTCATGTTATGTGAAACTAGAAGCATAGCAACATTTTTTTCAACAATATTAGTTTGGAGAAATTCAAAGATTTCTTCTCGAACTTCAATATCCAATCCTGTTGATACTTCATCAAGAATCACAAGATCTGGTTGATGGATAACACTTAATAAAATGTTAAGTCGTTGTTGTTGGCCACCTGATAAACTTTGTACCATCTTGTTAGTAAGGTGCAAAATTTGATAATTACTTAACATTTTGTTTAATTGTTCTTTAGTAATTTCAATATTAAAAGTTTGTAAATAATATTTAATCATATCCATAACTGTTATACCGTGAGGATAACGTGAATCTTGGAATTGGATTCCAATGACAACTTTATTTTTTTTGATAACACTACCAGAAGTCGGTTTTCTTATCCCACCAATGATTTCACTAATCGTTGATTTACCACTACCATTAGCACCAATTAAGGCGATTCTTTCACCAGGGTAAATATCTAAACTAAAGTTTTTAACAGTAGTCTTACTGCCATACTTTTTACTAACATTACTAATTGTCACTAATTTTTCATTTTTTATTGATTGCGACATGTTTTCTCCTTTTCTTGGATCAAAATGGTTAATTTTAATATTTTAAAAATAGATTGATTACTACTATAAATCCAGGTTATAATGCTAATTAATTGTTGCTTTATTATTTTCATTTTATTTACTCTTTCATTGTAATTATTGCAACTAACGGATTATTATTAAAATAAGTTATTAATTGTTATCATAATACATTTCCAAGTTTACAAGATAAAAGTTGATTTAGACATGAATTAGGTAAGTTTAATTTAGATTTTAGGATATTTTTTAATTTGTGTTTTTCTAATAACTAGCACTAAAACAATACTAGTTAATAAAATACCAATGACAGCTCCAGCAATGGAAATAATAAAACGGATTAACAACTGGTCAGGCGTTAAAAAATAACCTGATATATACAACATTCCTAAGACAAAGGCGAAAGGAATAGCATAAGTAAATTGATCAATTTGATGTAACTTCATTTTATATGCAATTAAAGTAGTGATAAAAGTAAATACAATTAAACTGATAGTTAAAACAATCATCAATCACAGTGGTTCTTTAAACGTAAAAGTAAAATCAGTACCTGTTAAAAAGAATAAAGCTAAAGCTGGTAGTAATACTTGGATTACTAAATATCCAACGCTTACTAAAAATTTAGTACGAAGAAAGTCATTTTCATTATTATTAAACTCCACTTCATTATTACTAATAATATTTTCCATTACTACCTCATTTTAATTTTTACATTATCATAATAAGTATTTTAGCATTTTTAATATCAATTTCAAAGTAAAATTTTTCTAACCAAATAAAAAAGATATACTACTAGCAAAGACGATATAATTTAATTAATTTAAATTAAAAATTTACTTGATTTTACTTGGAATTTATAATAAATAAGCTACAATTATAGTATAAGAAGTTTTAGTAAACTTTTTTTCAGAAAAAATTCAATATGGTGTTTAATCTCTATTTAAATTTTTACATTTAAAATAGGGGTTTTTTGTTCTAATAAACCATTTCAAGGAGTGAAAAATATGCAATCATGCTTCTATAAAGATGAAATTATCTACTTTGCAACAAAATTAGAAAAATGAGCAAATGTAGAAAATAAAACATATTTTATTAAATTTCAAGATACAATATTAAGACTAACAGACATTATCAATACTTATGACTTAAAAAATATTGCTGAAATAAAGATTTACAAATTCTTAGCAAATGCTTTTAATAGCAGAATTTTAAAAGAGGTAGGTGTAAAATAATGAAAATGAATTTAGATAATTCATCAGAAGAATTAAAATTATATTTAAGTGCTATTGGCAATGATAATAGTTTCCAGTTACAAACTATTAATTTATTCCCTAACATTAAAGACATTAATGACTTAGACAATTCATACCCAGAAGCAACAAACCAACCTATTGCTCAAATGGTTAAATAATTTTTTACTTTTTTAGTTATATTATAATATAACTAAAAAAGTCATATAAAAACAAAAAAAGCGTATTAATTTACGACTTTGTTTTTTTATATAAAATGGAGCGGGTGATGGGAATCGAACCCACTTTTTCTGCTTGGAAGGCAGAAGTAATAGCCAGTATACGACACCCGCGGTTATTAACCAAGATCATTTATATCATAGACTTTCAATTAAAGTCAATAACTTTTAATAAAAAAATTAATAAATTTATAAAAATTTTATTTTTTACTACTATCAATAATAATATCTTTTACTTGTTTATTTTCTAAAAATAACAAACCACTATTGAAAAAATAAACAGAAATAACAAAAATCATAGAACCAATGACAAACAAATGAGCAACTAATCAAATCACTCAAAATTTATTAATATTTAAACCAAAAACGAACAATAAACAAATAACAGCAATGACTAATGCTACACCTAAGAAAACTAATAAAATCTTTTTTTTATTAGTTACCCACACTGGCATAATAAAAATAAATAAAATGATACTAGTAATTGGTCAAATCATGACTTTAATTGAAGTATTCATAATTTTACTTATAATAGAATCATTTGATTTAGGGTAAAAATTATTAGTCATAAACATTAATCATACTAAAAATAAAAATAATGATGCTACTGTTAATGTAATTTTACTAATCAACAATGTTCTTTTTAATTTAATTTGTTTTTCCATATTTTACACCACTATATTCTTAATTATACTAATTATACTAAATATTTGAACCTTTACAGCAAAAATATAATTGAAAAAAGAGTAAGGACAAATCTAAACTTTGCTTACTCTTTTAACTTCTTAATCAAATAAACTATACACTATCTAGACATCAAGATTTTTATAATTAATTCTTTTTATAAACACTACCTGTAAATTCTGTTGCACTAGTACCTACATATAAAGCACCCTTTAAAGTAGCATTGCTACTTATGTTATCTGTTATTCCTGATATTTCAGTAAAAGTATTAGGTAGTGTTAGTTTATAAACTTTGCTAATTGTTGTAAGATAAATAGTATTCTTAAAAACAACAACACTATTAATTTTTTGATTATTTAATGACTTATTAGACATAATAGTAAAAACTGCCGTTCCATTGGACATATAGACACCTTTATTAGTTCCTACATAAACTGTCCCATCATCTGCAACATCAATACTAAATAATCTCTCAGATATTCCTGCCATTTTAGTAAAAACTGCCGTTCCATTGGACATATAGACACCTTTATTAGTTCCTACATAAACTGTCCCATCATCTGCAACATCAATACTAAATAATCTCTCAGATATTCCTGCCATTTTAGTAAAAACTGCCGTTCCATCCGTTGAAACATACACTGTATTGCTACTAATAGCATAAACTTTACCATTGGTATTGTTTGTAGCCATTTTGATAATAGTTTCATTAATGCCATCCATATAGCAACAAAAGCAGAAGTACCATTACTCTTATAAACCTTCCCAACATCAACTGCAGGCTTAGCAGCAGTATAGACAGTATTATTAGAACTGTCCGTTGTCATGGTAGTAATAGCACCAACTGTTCCTACTATGTTACTAAAATTAGCAGCATCAACATTAACGCTTAAGTGAGGAGTAGTACCCTGTCAATTTTTATCTGCAACATCAGCTGTAATCTCAACCCACACTTTGCCAACAGTTTGTTTAGTACTAGCAATATCAATACCACCCCTGCCAACAACAAAATACTTAATTTTATAATTAACTAACGGTTTACTGAACTCAGCAGCCATAACAATTTGTGAATCTAAAGCGCTAAAGTCATTTGTACTATTAAAATTTAATTTTAAACCTGTTAATGCTGTTAGTTTTGAAAAATCATTTTTAGCAACACGATTACTAGGATTACTGCCCCCACCACAAGCAACAACACTAGTTAATGGAACAATTGTCAATGCTAAAACACCTTATACTTTTAATAATTTTTTCATTTTTTACCCTCCATAAATAACATTATCAGTTCATTATTAATTATATAATTTTCACTAATAAAATGTTATTAAAAACAAATAAGGGATAGACAAACTAATCTTTTAATTTTATTTGCTTTATCATGATTTTTAAAATCCATAATAATAAAGAAAATAAAACCACCAATGGTGATAATTAAACTAATGACCATTAAGATAATAGCACCAATATCCATATTACTAACCTCTTTCACTTTTAGTTTTACGAGCAACTATTTTTTTAAATGTTTCATGAATAGCTTTATGATATGTTAAAGCAAATGTTAACGCTAAAGTTAAACCAATACCTAATGTTACACCAATTACCCCATAAAAAAATGGACTACTAATAGTGTTAATAATAAAATCATAAATTCCCGTACCAATATTCACTAATATTAAAATTGGTGCAACAATTAAAATTACTATTGTATACCCTTTATTTCATTTAATTCAGGAATTTTCATTATTTTCTTGTTTTAAACTATCATATAAATTTCAACCCCAAGGACTAATACCAACTAATAAGATAAAACCAATAATTAATAACCAAATTTGCGCAACTCAAATTCCTAAACCGTCAAATAGAAATGGTGATTTATTAAAAGTAAACAATACTGATATTAGCATTGCACCTAATAACGACAATAATGCTAAGGCTTTTTTGCGCTGTAAATGGATTTCATATTCTAAACCATTAACCATTGATTCTACTTGACCAATGAGCGATGACATACCAACAAAAAAGAGGGTAACAAAAAAGAGAATGGCTAAGACATTACCCAACACTGCGACTTGACTATTAATAATACCAAATAGTTGTGGTATTACTTGAAAAATTAAGGCTGGTCCAGCATGAAAAATATTATCAAGATTAGTTTCACCTTTATTATAAGCAATAGCACCCATGGCATTAAAAACAATCATTGCTGTTAAAATTCCAATAACAGTTGTCCCGAATGCCACAACAAAAGCCTGATTAGTACTATCTTGTTTTTGGGGAGCATGGGCAGCATAAATATAAATCGTTCCAGTACAAGTTGATAACATAAAGAATGCTTGACCAAACGCATCTTTCCAAACACTAGGAGTTAATAAATCTTTACCGTCCAAATTGAACATTACATTTAAACCTAATTTAGCACCTGATAAGGTACTAGTGTAAATAACTAATACAATAATCATTAAAAAGAGGAAAGGAATAAAAACTTTATTAGCTTTCTCAATCTCTTTTTCGACACCACCTAGTAAAATAATTCATACCCCTAATGTAGCTAATAATACCATTCAGTTTAATGAACCAAGAGCAGCGAAACTAGTAGGACTGCTGCTACTGGTAACTTGTAAAATATCATGATAAAAATATGAATCATGATTTAAGTTATTAGTAAAACTAATACCAATATTGATTAAGGTTCAACTAACTAAAACACTATAATAAGTACTTAGTAAAATTACTGTTGCTGAATGTAATCAAGCAAAAAAAGCACCTTTTTTGTTAAAGAATTCAATATGATTTTTGCGATATTTATTACCAATCGTTATTTCAATAAATAAAACAGGAATGGCACAAATAACCATACAAATTATAAAGGGAATAAGAAAAGCACCATGGTGGTTATACATTTGGGTTGGAAAACCTCAAATTCCACCTAAACCGACAGCAGAACCCATTACTGATAGTAAAAATCCTAATTTAGAAATATTTAAACGTTGCTTTTTCATCTAATCACCACACCTTACTTATAGTTACTAACTATAACGAAAATGATTTCTAAATGCTAGATTTATCTTTATTGACATTCTACCAATGAATATATAGTTTCAAATAAGTGTAAAATTTAATAATAAATTCAAAAATGATTATAATATTATTTATATTAGAGGAAGAGAGGGTTTTTCTATGAAGTTATTAACATGTTTAGCAGTAGCAACAACATTAAGTTTAAATGTTGTTGCTTGTGATAGTGATAGTTCAACAGAACCACCAAACCAAGAATATAAACTCACTAATTTGAATAAACAAATTTCTTTATCAGTTCGCTTGTCAGACACAATAAGTTTAGTTGCTGATAATGATAACAATGGTTTTATTTTTGATAGTACTAAACCAGCTGATTCACAATTTGTTAATACTCAGTTAAAAACTGAAAACATTTTATCGTTTATCAGATACAACAGGAATCTTTGTTAATACAAATAATTTAAGTTATTATTTTGATATTAATGGAGGTTTTACTCAATTTCAACAAATTGGAGATATGCTATTTTTTTGATACTACTAAAACAGGAAGTGAACAATTAGTTGATTTAAAAATTACTTCTTTTCATGCTTTACGATTATCAAATACGACAGCAATTATTTATGGTAAGGACGGATCTTATTTTTTTAATAATCAAAAAATTAATAAAATAAATTTATCAGTTAATGGTACTTATGATATGTCATCTGAAACTGCTTGTTTACTATCAGATAATAATAGCAAATGCATATTTACTTGATGTATAACTAATACTTCTGATTTAAAGTTAATTAGTTTAAATAAAAAAAGTAGAGGATTTTATAGTCTTTCTAGTACAACCGGAGTTTTTATTGATTTTAGTAATAATGGTTATTTATTTAAATATAAATAGTAATTTAATCTATAATAATAAAAAAAGTACTCATAATGAATACTTTTTTTATTATATATAAATGTACATTCTTGTCAGAAAAATATTTTAATACCTAATGGTGCCCGGAGCGGGACTCGAACCCGCATGATTTCTCGGTAGATTTTGAGTCTACTGCGTCTGCCATTTCGCCATCTGGGCAAAATTATTTAATAGCTTATAAAAAATGAGGAATAGTTCCTCGTCATTAATTAATATATAAATGGTGCCCAGAGCGAGACTCGAACTCGCACAACCGTTAAAAGTTATCAGATCTTAAGCCTGACGTGTCTGCCATTTCACCACCTGGGCTTTTGTTTATGGTGTCCCCGGCGAGGATCGAACTTGCGACACCTCGGTTAAAAGCCGAGTGCTCTACCGCTGAGCTACGAGGACAAATGTTTAGTTATAATGGCTGAGGCGGCTGGATTTGAACCAACGATGACGGCGTCAAAGGCCGTTGCCTTACCGCTTGGCTACGCCCCAAGGTAAATATGGTGAAGGGGGAGGGAGTCGAACCCCCGAACTCGAAGAGATCTGGTTTACAGCCAGGTGCAGTTGGCCACTTTGCTACCCCTCCATATTAATGGGTTTTTATAAAATGGTGCTGATGACAGGAATCGAACCTGCAACCTACGGTTTACAAAACCGTTGCTCTGCCGGATTGAGCCACATCAGCAGGTAAATGGTGGAGTATGACGGGCTCGAACCGCCGACCTATTGCTTGTAAGGCAATTGCTCTCCCAACTGAGCTAATACTCCATTTAATTTAGTGTTATTTAGAATGTTCTATTCTTAAAAACCTTAATTATTATAATAGATATTTTTCAGATTTACAATTAAATTTGCAACATATTCTAAAATAATTTAATATTTTTTAAATATAAAGAAAAAAAACAGAAAAAACATAGTTTTAGAGTTAATTTTAATTGTAACAGTTAATATTAAACTAGGAACTGATAGTAAAAATGGTTTATTTCTTATAAAAGATAGCAATGGCTGAATACTTTGTGCTTTATAATTTTGAATATTAATAATATTTGATAATTAATATTCATTTTTTTAACTCCTAACTAATATTTTTTTTCAAAAACATTAAATAAGATGAGAAAAATAAAATAGTTGAAATCACAATATAAACATAAATAGTTACTGAAATATTTTGAAAATATTCAATTTCATTAGTATTTATTTTATTATTAAGTAAAGTTAGTTTAAAATCATGATAACTAAACAAATTATTTTTTTGACTATCAAAGTCAATACTAGAAGAAGGATAAATTTCAAATCAAAAATCCCCATAATAACCCATAAAATAAGATCATAATTGATTTCAGTGTTCAATTATATTAATTTTATTTAACATTTGATATGTATTAACAGAAGCAATGTATTGTTTATAATTCTTATTAAAAATAAGATCATTATTAGTAATATTATTGTAAGTTTGAACTTGATTATAAATATAATCTTCAACTGTTCTAATTACATAATATACAGGATTATAAAACATTTTATCAAATTCATCTCGAAAATCAAAATTATAGTCATGATCTGAAAAAAATATATCTTTAATTTTATTACTATCCAATTTTTCTTTAGCTTGGCCCTTGATATGAATAAAAGTTTTACTAATATCAACATCATAAGTTAATAATGTTGATGCTTTACTTTTTTGAACTAGCATAAATGTATTAATACCATTACATTCATTACCATAGTCATTTATTATACTTAATAAATCTTGAAAAATTTTATTATTATTTAAATTTGATTTTAAAAAATTTAAATCCTTAAAATAACTATTAAAAGTAATTTGTATTATTATAGTTTGATTTTGATATTTTACTGGCCTTCATAGTGTTGCATTACCTTCAAATGTTTTAACGACAGGACTTTTATCAATAAGTCCTAAATCTTTAAAAAAATCAATTCTTTTTTCAATAACTGCTGTTGAATTAACATTATTTAATTCAAAAGAATCTAATTTAGAATAAAAATTAAAAATGGAACTAGTTAAATCAGGATATTTAATTAAATTTTTTTTTAAATTTTCCCTAAATAAAATTGAATTTTTAATTTGTCTGACACTACCTGATGCATTATTTTTAAAACTAAGGATAATATTATCAGTTTTTACCTTAGTTAATGAATAAGGTAAACCACCCAATAAAAATAGACTACAAAAAATAATAAAAATTAAAAAAACACTTTGTGAACGTATAAACGCTAATAACGTAACCACACCAACAGTTACTAAAATACTAAATAAAAAAGAAAAAACAAATAATTTCAAAACAGTAGTAACATAAAAATTTAAATAATGAATATTATCAAAAGTAAAACTACTAATACCTCCTACTACTACTAACATTAGGACATTAAGTAAAATAAAGAGAAAATTCATAAAAAAGAGAGAAATATATTGTGTTAGAATAATAGTTTTTCGTGAATATGGTTTGGTAAGTAATAGTAAAAAAGAACTATCTTCAATTTGAATTCCAAATATCTTTATAGCATTCATTAAAACAAAAATAAATAAAATAATACTATAGAAAATCATAATATAATATTGGAAAATAACTATAAAACTTTCTAGTGACAACTTTAAAGAAAATAAAACTAAAGGAATTAATAAAGAAAGTAATAATGAAAATGAAAATAAAAATATTGTAACAAAAGAATGATTAATTTTAAATAAAATTAATTGAAAAAATTTAATTCAACTGCATTTAGCTTTACTATTCATTAACTTCACCTTTGTATTCCATGAATTTTTAATTTTTTGATTGCTAAATATTCATTACCTCATGCCAACCTTCCTAAGTTAAAAATGATTTTAAATGTGCCAAATCAAAGTCTTTTTTATAAAGAGTTTGTATAAAAATTTTATTTTTAAACAATATAAAATTAAGATTATTAATACTTGCTTCACTTTCTAAAAGCACTAAAAGTTCACTATTATTTTCATCAAATTTAAATTTATAATTATATTTTTTTAATATTTCTATAGTCATAGCAACATTACTGGTTACTAGAATTCAAATTTTATCAATAAGAAAATTCGTTACTGAACCATCATAAAGTAATTTTCCCAATTGCATAATAGTACAACTATCAACAATATCTTTAATTTCATTAATCATATGAGTAGTTAAAAGTATAGTTTTTCCTTCTGATTTTAATGTTTCTAAAATATCATTGAAATATTTTCGTGATTCAGAATCTAAGTTAGCACCTGGTTCATCTAAAATTATTAAATCTGGATTATGAATTAATGCTTGAATTATCATAATCCGATTTTTCATTCCTGAAGAAAAAGAATTTAATTTTTTATTACGATGTTCTCATAAATTAAACATTGTTAAATATTTTTTTATATTATGTTCTAAACTTTCATATTTAATACTTGTTGCTTGCCCTAATTTTTTTAAAAAAATATAGGCTGTTAAATCTTGAGGAAAATTTTCTAAGTTTAAAGAAAAACCTAAACTGGATTTTGATTTTGCTGACCCTGCTTTATAATTATTAATTGTAATAATACCACTATAGTTACTACTAGGTATGGCGCCAATAATTGATTTTAATAACACAGATTTACCACTTCCTGATTGACCGACTAAAGCGTGAATTGTTCCTCTGTAAACTTTAAAGTTAATGTCGATAATATTAAAGTTTTTAAACTTAATATTATATTTTTGAACATTAATAACAATATTGTTATTATCCATTTTTTCCAACTCCTAACTAATATTTTTCCAAAAACATTAAATAAGATAAATGAATTTACAATCATAATCTGAAAAAAATATATCTTTAATAAGGACATCGGTTAACTAAGGTGAATATTTTGTTTGTTAATCTCTAACAAACAATGATTCAACAACATTTTCAATCGTGCTATTATTCTGATTGAAAGATTTAAACACTCACTTATAACTGATTACTTTTAAAACTTAATAAAGTATTTAAATGAATTAACTTAATACTATTTTTAAAATTATTTTTGATAATACCACTAACATTAGCCTATCATAAATCATTTTAAATAAGAGTAAAGGAAAAATTGCCAAATTTACTACTTTCTAATTCAACTTATTAAACTACATCTAATACTACAGTTGCATCTTCACTAATATCTCCTTTGTACTTTAAAATAATAAAATACATTGTAAATACAATAAAACTTTTAGTTTCAAATAGTGCTATCTGCTTTCTTTATTATTCAATTGTTAAATGTTATATAATTTCCTTTATCTTTTTTACCACCGAAAATGAAACGAAATCCATCAATACTAATATTTATATAACTATATCATTCTGAAGGGTTTTTATTTACTTTAAATGTAGCATCATCTATTTTAGTAACAAATTCACTATTTGTAAGAGTTGCAACAGGATTGTAACAACCATTTAAATAAATTCTAAATGGCGTATTATTAATAATTGCTGTTTCTGATATTGCTTTTGCTTTTATTTTCGCATTAAAATATTCACTAACATCGTATAAATTTTTATTTTGTTGTACATAAGTTTCAAAATCTTTTTTATCCATATACATAACTAAATTTTGGTTATTATTAATAATATTAAATGGTGTTTTAAGTCAACTATCTATAGAAAAAGTATTTCCTAAAGCATTAGACATAAATTTTACTCATTGTGTTTTTGTTTCATCTGCACGAATATTAATAAAATTTAATTTAATACTTTTTAAAGTTAAACCAGAAATGTTTCAATCATTTAATTCAATTTTCCCAAAAGCATTAATGTTTTCTTTATTAGTTCTGATACTTTTTTTTGATGCTTCATTTAAATCTGGGCTATTAATTCAATCGTCTAATTTTTTATCAAAATTTTTCATTATTCGTTTTCCAAAATAATCTTCTAAATATTTTACTGATTCATTTTTTGACAATTTAAACGCATTATAAAATTTATTAGCTTCATGATAAATACGATAATTAGGAATGATTGAATCGGAAGTTATTTTTGTAGTAACATTATCTACAAAAATAGCATTTTGAAGATTTAAATGGTTATTTGGTAAATATCCTAGAATTTTTTCTTTTGCATTTTTAATTCTTTCTTCATTGCTAATATCTTTATTTTTGGTTAAATTAATTTCAATTAATTTAGTTTGTAATTTTTCTTTAATTTTCAATGAAGACACCTCAATTACTCCACTTATATTTGCATCTGTGTTTGCAAAATATGAAATATAATTTTGATTGAAATCTTTTTTTTGTTCTTTATTTTCTGCATCTTTATATGATACTTCTAAACTTAAATCCATTCTAATTTTATATCAATAAGTTATATCGTATTTACCCGGACTATAATCACTAATACCAAAATCAACATCTTCTTTTGCTCATTTAAAAGGAACTTTAAAAAATTTTGTATTGTTATTAACAATCTTTAAAATATTATTGGTTGATATTCCATTAAATAATAATCTTAAATCACTATCTGCTAATAATTTAGGCAAAACATTATTAGTAACCAAACTCTGTATTCTTTCGGTAAAAGAACTAACAAAATCAGTATCCTTAATTACTGTTTCTTTATCAGAAGGCATGTTTTTTAGTATTTTATAATACTCAGTGCCTTGTGCAAATTGACCTTCAAAAAATAAATTTTTTCCATCATTTATTAAATTTCCAAATTCTTCATTAATTTTATTTTGTACTTTAATTAATAAATCTTTTATATCAACTCCATCATCATCTGGTGGATTTACAGGTCCACTTGCACCCCCACCACAAGCAACAACACTAGTTACTGGAACAATTGTCAATGTTAAAACACTTAATATTTTTAATAACCTTTTCATCTTAAAACCCCCTATTTTCGCTGTATTCTCTACTTTTTTAAGTTTAACTAAAAATAAGTAAAAAACAAAGAATATACTATAATGCATTCTATGAGAGTAAGATTTTTTAACTTATATTATCCTTAATGATGATATAATTAAACAGTATTAAAAAATAAATTAGGTGATAAAAAATGAAAACTAAAACATGATGACATAAACTACCAACTGATGAAAAAATAATTATGATTTTATTTGGTGCTGGATTTACCTTTTTAGTTTTAGGCTTAATTATGTTATTAAGTATTAGAATTAATCTTATTGAGAATGGTTTTAATTTCATTTATTTAAATGGCGTTATTAATACTCTTATTTATAATCGTGTTGGAGGGTTAACAACTAATATCTTTTTTTTAAAAGTTGGAACTATATTTACAATTTTCCTAATGCCAATTTGTACTTCTTGTAGTATAATTTGATTTATGATTAAAAGATTAATTTTAAAAAAATAAATTTTAATATCTAACATTAAACTAAACAATTGAGGTGTATATAATAATGAGTAATATCGAAAAAAAATTTGCTGACATCATTGATAAAACAAAAAATCTAAAATTAAAAGATTTACAAGGTCATAATATTATTTTTGTTGTTGATATGGTTAACGGTTTTGCCAAAACAGGAGCCTTGTCTTCACCCAATATTAATAGCATTATTAAACCCATTAAACAATTATTAGAAAAAGCACTAATTAATAAAACTAAAGTCATTGCTTTTAATGATTCACATAATGAACACAGTCCTGAGTTTAATACTTTTCCTAACCATTGCTTAGAAGACACAGAAGAATCACAATTAGTAGACGAATTGCAATTTCCTGACATTAAAATTATTAAAAAGAATAGTACCAACGGTTTCTTTGCTTTTGATTTTAAACCTAACTTACAATGGGATAATATTATTATTGTTGGTTGTTGCACTGATATTTGTGTCTATCAACTAGCTATTAGTTGTAAAACATGATTTAATCAACACAATAAAGCAGTTAATATTATTGTTCCGATGACTATGTCTCATACTTTTGAACGTGATGAGCACCCAGCACATATCTTAAATCAATACTCATGATATTCAATGATTAAAAACGGAATTAATGTTGTAAAAGATATTATTTAAAATTTAACAAAATAAAAACCACCATGGTTCATATTGGTGGCTTTTTATTATATTATTTACCTAGTAAACTGAACATTTTCTTTTTGTATACTTCAACCCCTGGTTGATTAAAAGGGTCAATTACTAATAACATGGCACTAACAGCACATGCTTTCATAAAAAAGAAACTAGCATATCCGAACATCTCAGCATCCATTTTCTCCCATTCTAATAGAATGTTTGGTGTTTTACCAAGGCTTTGATCACTATGCGCTTCAATCGTTCCTTGCAAAGCAATATTATTAATTTCATGAAGACTATATTTAGTTAAATAATTTAATTGGTCTTGGTCTTCTTTATCCATAGCAATTTTTAAATTTTGATTGGGTTTCTTAATTTTAATTACTGTTTCAAAAAACATTTTTGAACCTTCTTGAATAAATTGTCCCATTGAATGTAAATCAGTAGAAAAAATGACACTAGCAGGGAATAGACCTTTACCTTCTTTACCTTCTGATTCACCAAATAATTGTTTTCATCATTCACAAAACATTTGCATTTGTGCTTCATAACTAACAAGAATTTCAACAGCTTTATTATTAGTCTTGTAAAGATGATAACGTACTGCAGCATATAAGTAAGCAGCATTAACATCAATCTTATCATTTTTACATTCTCGGTTAGCTAATTTAGCACCATTAATAATTGCTTGACAGTCAATACCTGCTGCTACCATCATAGGAAACATTCCTACGGGTGTTAATACAGAATAGCGACCACCAATATTATCAGGAATAACGAACGTTTGATAACCTTCTTCTTGGGCTAAATCATGTAATACACCTCTGGATTTATCAGTAGTTGCGACAATTCTGCTAGCAATTTCTGCTTTAGTTTTCTTTTGCTTAATTAATAACTCCTTTAATAAACGAAAAGCAATCGCTGGTTCAGTTGTTGTTCCTGATTTAGAAATAACATTAATAGCAAATTCTTTATCTTTTAAGTACTCAATAACTTGTTGGACATAAGTTGAACTCATAGTATTACCCAGGTAAATGATTTTTACACCTTTTACTTTATCAATTTTGGGAAATAATCCTTGAATCATATCAAGTCCAGCCCGTGTTCCTAAATATGAACCACCAATTCCAATTACAACAAGGATTTGTACTTCTTCTTGTAATTTTGTTGCTAATGCTTTCATACGTTTTCATGATTCTTTAAATACTAAATCAGTATCATATTGAAAAGGCATATTGATTCATCCTAATCAACCATCCTCATTTTTAGCGTTTGCTTCTAAGTTATTATGAATCGTTGATATTCGTTCTTGATAATTTTTCATCAAATTATTAATATTTAAATTAGTATAATCTAAAATAGTTTTTATCATTATGTCGATTTCTCCTTTTTATGTTTTTAAAATTTAATAAAAATATTATTATTCGCCCCTCCTTTGATAATAATTATTTATTCAATACTTTTAATTACTATCATTATAATATCCTTATACTAAAAATATAATCCTAAAAATGATAGATTGCAATAAATTATTTAATTTTAACTATAAAAAGCAAAAACAGCAACTATTTAGTTGCTGTCATCTTTTCTGAATCAGTTGTCGACATTGTCTCTTACTGGTGCAAAACCTGAACCGTTTTCATCAATTGCTGATGTTGATTTCTTTTCTACTAAATTTAATTTCATAGTGCTTAAACTAAATTGTTTTTTATTGTGATCAATTTCTGTAATTTCAGCTTGTACTGGCGTCTTAAGTGTGAAATAATCAGTAACATTTTTAACAAATTTAGGTGTAATACGACTAATGTGGATTAATCCTGAGTATCCACTTGGACATGTACAGAATACACCATAAGGTCTAAACCCACTTGGAATTACAGTAATAATATCTCCAACTTTTAATTCTTGGATTTTTACTTCAGCGTCGTTTTTAATAATTGTACTCATAATAAGTTAATTCCTCTTTCTTTGTATAAATTAATAATACTAAGAATATTATATCATTATATTTTATCTTAAAGTTAAAAATAAACATTTTACACTAAATTAATTATCATTTTTAAAACAGCTTATTGCTAACTTAATTTTTATTATTACAGTAAAATTATCAAAAATCATTGATTTTACTCGTTTTTAGTTAATATAATAAACTTAAAAATGTTTTTATATGACATTTTACTGTAATTTTAATTAGTAAAAATAAAATCTAAGGGAATATCTCAACTATCATATTCAATGGCAAAAGGAATTTTTTGCATAGCAAATGCCATACCTATTTTTTGGCATTTAATATTTTTTTTAGTTAAAAAACTATCATAATATCCTTTGCCATGACCAATACGATAGTAGTTAACATCAAAAGCAATCATTGGAATTAACATACAATCAATATTAGTCGGTTTAACTTTAAGGCAAGTTGGTAATGGTTGGGCAATATTAAAACTATTATCAATAGTAACTTCATCTCAATTATTTATTAAATAAAATTCTAATTCATTATCATTCATTCTTGGTAAACAAACTTGTTTAGCATGCCTTCATAGTAACTCAATCAGTTCTTTGGTAGCCACTTCATAAGGTAAAGCATTATAAAGAGCAAACATATGATTTTGTTTAAAGTAGTGTGACTGTTCAAAATTTTTACAAATAATTTTACTTCAATTTTGAATATTATTTTTACTATTATTCTGTAATAATTGATAATAATATTTTCTTAAAACTGATTTGTTTGTAACTTCAGGGACATTCATTTTCATTATTAACAACTCCTTCCTTATTACTGTAATAATTTACTAATACCCTCAATACCTAGTAATGCACATTTAATGCGATTACGTTGTCTTGGAACATTAGTGAAAGCAACTAAATCTTTAATAACATTAGCATCAAATGGTTGTGAATTTAACATTGCTTGATAATTACTAATAATATTTCTAATATCACTAATGGGTTTATTAGCAATTAAATTGCAAAAAATATCAACTGCTGCTGTAGAAATTGCACAACCAACACCAACAAAACGAGCAATAACTACTATTTTATTTTCAATCAAAACTTGAACATAAAAATCGTCAACACAAGATTTACTTGCTTGATGATAGGTTAAACAATTAGCATTATCAATTAAACCTTTATTTGTCGGTTTACTATAATGACTTACTATTAATTTACGAAAATAATCTTGATTATCATTAAAAGAATTCATTTAAAAAATCGCCACCTTCATTAATACCTTTTTTTAAGGCTAATATTAAAGCATCAACATCTGCTTTAGTATTATAAATATAAAAACTAACACGAACTGTTGCTTCCACATTAACTGTTTCTGGTAATAACTTAGCACAAAAAGTACCACTTCGCACACAAATATTTTGTGTTCCCAAATAATTGGAAACATCTTGAGCAAATACCTTTTTAATATTAAAAATCAAATTCCCACTTTTAATATCTTTATTATAAATTTCAATCTTATTACCAATATGTTTTCTTAATTGTTTCACAGCATAGTTTTTTAAATTTATCTCATGGTTATAAATATTCTTAATACCGATATTTAATATGTATGTAATAGCAGAACGTAATCCAAACACACCAGCAAGATTTTGAGTACCACCTTCAAATCGATAAGGACTGTCTAATAAATTATAAGTACCATCTTTATAAATTCGACCATTCATACCACCACCTAATAACAATGGTTGTAGCATATTTAATCATTGTTTTTTCCCCCATCAAACACCAATCCCAGTTGGTCCAAAAATTTTATGTCCAGAAAAAGCAAAAAAATCAATACTTCAACTTTTAACATCTGTTTCAATATGACCAACAGCTTGGGCACCATCTACTACTACTAAAATATTTTTAAATACTCATTTATCATCTTTAAGGTTAGTAATACCATAATCTTTAATAGACTTTGTTAATTGTTGAGTGTTATTAACTGCTGCTAATGAATTATTAACATTAGCAAATGCTACAACTCTAGTCTTAGGTGTTAATATTTTTTTTAAATTTTCAACAGTAATAATGCCATCACTAGTAGTTTCAATAAACTTAATTTTGATATTTTTACTTTCTACTAAACGATAAAATGGCAACAACAGTGAACTATGTTCTAAACTAGAAAGTACAACCTCATCTCCTTTCTGTAAATAAGGTTCTAAACCAAAAACTATTTGATTATAAGCAAAAGTAGCAGAAGGACAAAATACTACTTCATCACTATCACTATTAATAAATTGGGCAACTATTTTTCTCGTATCCTCAAATATTTCATTACCTTCTTCTGCTAATGGGTAATCTTGGCTATGTGTATTAATACAATATTTTTCATAATACTCTTGGATAGCATCTATCACAACTTGTGGTTTTAAAGATGTTGCTGAAGTATCTAAATACGTTAAATTAGGATTTTTTTTAAAAAAGGGAAAATCCAATTTAATATTATTAAAATCATTGTTTTTATTTGACATTGTTTTTTCTCCTATAAATTATAACTACTATTAAATTATACACTTAATTAACTGCTAATTAAATGAAAAATAAACTTCAAGATATTATTTTAAACTTATTATTTTTTAAAAATGATATTAAAATATTTCGATGGTTGAATTAGAAATCATAATAAATAAAATGCAAAAAACTATTCGAAATTTAAAATTTTATGTTAAGATATCTTAGTAAAATAAAAATAAATTCATATTTTTTCTATGAATAAAAGGAGTGAATATAGTGCGCAATATTCTTGCTTTAGTTGCAGCTTTCACATTATCTACGACATCAACTATGTCGGTATTAGCTTGTAATCCAACGTCTGACCGTGGAACAACCAATGTTTTTGACTGAAATCAAGCACTTAAGGCTGCTGGTAGTGCTGGAGAAACTACTAATGATTTTTTTAACTTTCTTAACAGTCAAGGAGGACAATCTTGAGGTAAGGATTTATATAGTACAATTAATCAACATATTAACCTTTCAATTTTGAAAAATAATAATAAATATAAATCTGATTATGATGCTGCTTTAATTACAGTTAACTCACAAATAGACAATAAAATTGCTTCCTTAAAAGCAAAATTTGGTCGTGGTTGAGAAAAACAATGAAAGAAAATTTTATCAGGTTATAACAATAGCGTTGAACAATACAAAGATGATCAACTAAAAGCTATTGCTACTAAAATTATTAATAATAGTTATGTTAGCCAAAACTATGGAGATTATGAATACTATACAACAAGTCAAATATATCCTATGTTAAGAGATATTTTTGAGGACATTAAAACGGGTAAATTTAACACTGTTCAAGCATATATTGATGGTAAAGGAACTTATTCAAACACTGTTTGAATTGTTATCAATGCAAATAATCCTGTTGGAACTGCTGATACCCTAACAGCAACAATAAAAGATGCAATAACATTAAACTACGATTGAAATGCAGTTACTGTTAGCAATGCCGTTGCTAAAACAGTTGGTGACGCTAAAAATGGCGAACATATATCAAGTACATATAATACTGTTAATGGATTACTGAGTGACAACCAAGCAAAAATCGCTCAAATAATAATGACAGCTCAAGAACCAATTTGAGCTCGTCAAATTGTTGTTCCTTTTAATGCCACTGCCAAAGATAATGCATTAAAAGTAGCTATTAAACCAGAACAATTTTCTGACAATAATCCCAAAATTAATGCAATAGTAAATGATATTAAAAATTTAGGTTTTGACCAAACCTTTACTAATCAAGGTACCACAGCTGCAGGAACAACTGATACAACTGGTGACTTGGGATTAGTGAATATTAACAGTGCAACTAAGGACAATGCTCCTTTTTACTATTACCTATATCGTTATGTCACTAGTGCACAAGGCATTGGCAAGAATGTTACTGGTAATATTCAACAAGATAATCTATATAAATACGATGGTAGTGGTGGCTTAACTACCCTGTTACCATTTATTGATCATACTAACAATGATAAAAAAAATGTAACTAGTCAATACAATGACTTAATTTATATGGACGATACAAAAAGTTCTACTAGTATACTACCTGAACCTACAAAGAATAATGGACCTGGTGTTGGTATCTTTATTGATACTGCTGGTATTCACTTTATTCAAACACCTGGTATTACTTACCAACAGGCAGCTTCTACTAAATCAACATATGATATTATTCAAGAGTTTAATAAGAAAAAACAAAATCCACAAGATTTAAAATGAGATGATGTTTCTCCACTTGCTGACCGTCCAGGTGGCTTAAGCAATAGTCCTTATCTTGACTATTTACAAACAGCATTTTTATTACAAAAAAATAAAGGTCTTGACACAACAATTGATTTAAACAAAGCTTTAGGTGACTTTACTGCAACCAGCACTGACCTTGGAAGTCCTAATTGATGAGATTACAATTTATTCTTTGATAATAACGCTAGTTTAATTCATTGAAATATTAGTGACCTAACAGGTTCAACTCCATCACTTGATAATACAACAATTGATGCATTTGCTAAGAGTTTACAAACATGATTTACTAATGTGAAAAATAGCCGTTGAGATAATAAACAAGCACTATACGTTAACGGTCACTTCCAAAATGATGTTAAAACACTTAATACATCTTGGGATGCATTTGGTATTAATGCACCAACTGCTCGTCTAAATGAAAATATTTCTGATTATCTAACTAAAGTTGGAAAACAAACTTTATGATGATATGATCCAAATATTATTACAAATAATTAGGGAGGTAAAAAAATGAAAAACAAGAAAAAAATCATTCCATTAATAGCTTCCGTTACACTTCTCGCAGGACCTGTATTACTAGTAACTGCTTGTGATAATGAACGTGATATGAATAGCCTACCAAATGGTAAAATTCCTGATAATTACAAAAATCGGATTTTATTTAATTTCTTAGGAGTAAACTTTACTAAAACCGTTGGTGAACAATTTAAAGATGCCTACGCGTCAGGAATTGACTTAATTTTAAATGATGTCGAAGGAATAATTGCTCAACAAAAATTCTATGATTTTTTTCATAATACCCTAAGTCCTACAGTTTATACAGAAGATGAACTTGGTGCTGATGGCAAGGTAATAAAAGAAGGTACTGCTAATCAAGCTTTTGATAAAATCAAAGATGAACTTGGTTTAAGTCTTTTAACTCAAGCATATTTACAAGGTATAAAAAGTGGTACATCATTAGATGAAACTACGAACTTTACAAATAATCTTGCATTATTCCAAACTGACTCTTGACATCGTGGAGGTACTGGCAGTTTAGATTATAGTCAAGACGAATTTTATAAAAAAGATAATACTGAAACTGGGTTAAAAAATGATCCTAATGAAGTATTTGCTAATGCTAATCTTTATAAAGATTATGGAACTGATAAAAATGAAGCATTTATGAAACAACTTGCTGACATTGTTAAACATCCAGATGATAATACCACTAATGTTCTGCTTCCATTACAACAAAATACACAAAACTATATTGGCGATGCCGGAGTTAATCCTGATACACTACCAAAAGCTTTAGATACAACAGTTGCAGATTACCAAACAAATTTAAAACGTTTCCAATGATCATTACGCTTCCGTTATGAACAATATTATAAATACATGATTTTACCTAAACTAAATGAAAAATTATTTACTATGTCCTATCTTTTAAATAATCTTTTCATACCTAATCAAAAAGATGATAGTAAAAATCCAATTATTGAAACAACTACTAATAATACATATATTGACCAACTACAAAATATTAATGATTATAAAACTTCTAACTATCGTTTAATTTGAAACTTTCAAACCAACAAGGCAAATGCAATTACTATAGAAAATGATTGAAATAAGCCTATTAATACATGAAAAAGTATTGCTACAACTAATGGAGCAGAATTAAACCGTGATTTTTTTAATAGACTAAAAAGTGGTACTTCTGATTCTATCAACCAAATTGATAATATTTTTGGTGCTAATGGTTATACAACAACAGCTGCTGGTCAAGCTGCCAAACCTGTAGCAGATGCTGCAAAAGCAGGATGAGTAACAATTAAAGATGGTACCCACTATGAATTAACTAATGATACTATTGCCAACTTTACTTATACAGCACCAATCTATTTTTTAAATGTACTACAAAAATTAGACTTTAGTTGTATTTTAAATGATAAAAATAAAAAAAAATGAATTCCTAAAACTAGTGGTTTAATTCAAGATTGAAATAACCATAAGAATCCAAGTAAAGACACAGATTTTTCAAAATATATTTATGGTGGAACTGGTAGCAACATCACTCAAGACCAAAAATTTGGCATTTTCTGACAAATGTTATATTTCCTTGCTGATGGGGATGCAAATAAAGACAATGCAACAAACAACTTTAAATTATCAGCACAAAATTTATTTCCTACATATATCCCTAAAGGTAATATTTATGAAAAAGGATTCTGAGACAAAGTTAAACAGTATTACTAATAATTAACCACACACATAATTAAAAAACATATACTAGGTATGTGTTTTTTAATTATAAAATAAATTTTAAGTTATAATGTATAAAGTAGGAAGAGATGATAATATATGCCAAATTCACAATGTATTTTTTGTACAATTAGTAAAAATTCAGAAAACTTAGTTTATGAAGACAAACATACCATAGCATTCATGGATATCAAACCCGTCACCCTAGGTCATACCTTAGTCATTCCTAAGCAACATTTTGCAACCTTCCTTGACGCAACTCCGGAAATTGTTGGTTTTGTTAATAGTACTACCCATAAAATAGCAATGCAACTACAAACACTAATTCCTGAAATTAAAGGTTTTAATATCTTAACTAACAACGGCAGTGAAGCATATCAAGAAGTCTTCCACTACCATGTACATATAATACCGAAATACAATAAAGAAAAAGGTTTAATATTAACTCACACTACAGAAGATGTTAAGATAGAAAATATTAAGACTATTAAACAATCATTAAAAACAAAATTCATGTAATTAAGGAGGAAAATGAAATGAAAAATATAAAGCTATTAACTTTACCAAAAATCTTAATGCTAATTGGTTCAATATGAATCATTATCTTTAGTTTACTATACGCAACTAAAGTCACAACTTATAATTTTTATGGATGAAAAGAAAATGGTGCCACATTAATTCTCCTTGGTATTATGTACATTATTATCCCTTTCTCAGTTAAACCAGGTTTATGATCAAAACTATGAGCATTAGTAATTGCCTTCATTTCTATATTAATTGTGATTGGATTATTTGTTGGAACTGGTGTTGATTACAAAGCAGTTTGAACTTATATTAATGCCTTACCACACATTATCATGGCACTAGGTGCTATCTTATGAATCTTCAATAGCAAATAACAAATTAATAGTAAAATCTTTATAATTTTATTTTAAAGCAACAAATTCAGAAAACAAAATAGGAAAATTTTTGAGTGAAAGGTATTTGATATTACTTATGAAAAAAATATTGAAATTTTTGTTATCGTTAACTAGCATTACTATTGTTAGTGCTAATAGTCTAATTACTGTTGCCTGTGGTGGTGGAACATCTTGAACGATATATGACATATACAAAGATTACTTCTATAAGTATCCAAGGATATATAAAAGTAATCCCTACTATGCTTTTATTACTGACTACGCTAATAAAACTAAACTTCCTGCTAGTGTTGCTTCAATGCAGGAATTTGATGACCTGCAGACTAACCCAACGTGAAATACATTCTCACAATTAGAAACGGATTTAACAACTACCAAGCTAAGCAATACAGTTACGATTAATGTTAACTGGAATAACTTATATAGTAAGGCAGGGCTTGACTCACTATCAATTGGTAAAGCTGATAACTTACAATTAAAATTTTACAATACCATTGCTAAAGTATATCAAAAAACTAATATCCTCCGTTTACTACAAAAAGTTAGACTTGCTCCCACTGGTGATGAGAATGTTATTGCTTATAATGCTTATGATGCATATAATCTAGAACAAACACAAACTTATGATAAAGATTTTGCTAATCAAAATAAAATCAATAAACAATATAATGGCAACTATTGAAACTCTAATCATTTAAATTGTGTCAGTATTCATGAGTATGGGCATGCTTTAAGTAACTATATTACTGTTTCTCCTGAATATCGTCATCTTTTCAATACCACTCCTGAACCAACAACAACATCTAACCAAAACATGCTAAGCAAACCACGTGCCTATTCTGATCTTACACAAGTCTTAATGAATTATTTGGACACTAAAATAACCATTACTGCAACTAGTGATTTTGATAAATGTGTTAAGAACTTTCTCTTTCCATTAATTGTTGTCAACAGTGGTTATAGCAGGGTTAGTTTCTCTACTCGTAACCTTAACAAACGTAATGAATTCTTTGCCGAAGCCTTTAATTTATGATTAGGAACTGATAGTGATAAACGTACTTGAAAGTGAGAATTATTAAACGACTTCTTTATGAACTATCTGCCGATATTTGCTAGATTAAAAAACCCTGTCCAATAAACTGTGTAAATTTCTAAAACAATATATCTGAGAGGGTCACTCCTAGGTTAAATAAAACTTAGTGAGGAGACCTCTTTTTATGAGACAATATAGTAAAGAAGAAAAATTAAAAATAATAAATAAATATAAGAGTGGAGAGTTGGAGTATCAGCCACTAAATTAAGTAGAAAAAATAAAGTTAGTGGAAAAATCATTTATATATGGCTAAATAAATGAAAACAAACTCTAGCAGAGAATATTATGTTATTATTAAACTTAACTAGCCGATGCCTTTATACCAAAACCAGAACTAAAAAAAATCTAAAATCAGAAGAAAATCAAAACATTAAAATTAAACCCTCTTATTCTAAACCTTATCTTTATCAGTGTTATCAAATTATTAAAACAAAAGGTATTTGAAACACCAGAAATTAGGGTATAATTAGTTCAATTAAGTATCATTTTTCACCGCGAAGTTTATTTTAAGGTTAAATTTGATATTTTTTTTATTTTTTTATGATATGATTATTAAAGATTTGTATTAGTTTATAAATCATTTAATTTTATTAAAAAATTCTTGTCCGGGATGTTTTATAAATGAATATTTCATATAATTTTTATGTTAAAAAGATTTTTTATGCTTGTTATGTTAAGAATGTTGTTTTGCCAATTGATGTTTTGAATAATAAACGTAATGAGAATGGTATTAAGAATGTGGGTAATGATAGTAAGTTAAGACATAATAATGTTCGTACTAAGTCTAAATTAATTCAAAAAGCATTACATAATTTTTATGATGCTAAGGTTTTAAGTTTTTTAACTTTGACTTATCAGCGAATGAAACTGATATTAGAAAAGCAAAACATGATATTTCTATATTCTTTAAACGTTTAAAGCGTTGATGAAATGACCCTAAGCGTGCTAAATATATGGGTGAATTGAAGTATTTTTATGTTTATGAGTATCAAAAGCGTGGAGCAGTACATTTTCATATAGTTTTTAATCGTAAAATACCTTATAGTATGATATTTCAGTGATGACAATATGCTCAAAAATCGGGTATTAAATTAATTGTTGTTAAAAAAGGTACTAATGAATTTGTTGTTAAGTATTTAAGTAAGTATGTAACAAAAGTGCAAGAGAATATTAAGTCTTTAAATCAAAAAGATGTTGGTGTTCAGGCGTATTCTTTTAGTCGTAATTGTAAAAATCCGATTATAGTTCGTGGTGTTAAAAATTTACTTTTACAAGATTTAGTTAAAGCGTGTGAAAAGGCAAAAGAGTTTTATTTGTTTAAAACTAAGAAAAGTGAACAAGGTGTTACTTATTTAATTGGTGGAAGTTATGATTATAATGTTACTGATGATTATTTTAGAGATTTTCAGCAATATGTAAGTTTAGAAAGTTTACGGTTTAGGTATTGATTGAAAAATAAATTTAATAGAAATGAAATTTTAGATTTTCTATATAAAGTTTTTGATAAAAGTAAAATTGTAAAAGTATTTTTTGCAAAAATACTTTTACATTAATTAAAATTTAATTTTGTTGTTTTTAATATTTTCATTTTTGATTATTTAATTTTTATTATTTGTATTTTTTTGTATTTTTGTTATACTTTAATTGTGCAGATACTGTTGTTGTTCGGACAAGGAATAATGGTGTCTGCTATTTTATTATTAATTTGTTGAAATTTTTATTTATTATGTTATTATAATATTGTAAGTAAATATTTTTTAAAACTAGTTTTTAAATAGTATTTAGCTTATTTGAATTGGTAATACAATTCCTTGTCCGGGATAGTTAAATACTTCATTTAAAAACTTTTTTTATTAGATTATTTTTTATTTATAGTTTAATTACTTATTGTTTGCCAATTCTTTTATTAATTTTTTATTAAAATTTTTGGGAGTGTAACAAAAATCCGGAATTAATTATTCAATATTGTCTGATTATCATTTGAGACGAGAAATAATTAAGAATTTTTATGCAATTGTAATTTAATAATACTCTTAATTATAAATAATTACAACTAAAATACATATTCTAATTATTTTCAATAGTTTAGTATATTCAAAGACACAAAAAATACTTACTAAACAGACATTTAATAAGTTTTCAAGATTTAATTTAAAAATTAGATTATGGTTTTAAATTTATTTCTTGACATTTAAAGATAATCATTTGCTTATATGTTTCAATATTATAAGTGCGATTACCAAGCATTGACTTTAAAATATGTCAAACATTACTTTCAGCAAAACAACCAATATTTTCTTTACAAGATTGATTAGTAATGCCTTGTTTATTATTAAGAAAGTATTTTTTCTTTAGTTTTTTATGTTTTAAGGTTTTAAGATAATCCAGTAATTTATCATATTCACCATTTTCAATAAAATTTCTACAAGTATTATATTCTTGATAATACTTGCCTTTATTACCGGCAATAATGCCAAGATATAGTACTTTAATTAAATGAAATTTATCTAAAATAAATTTAGCATTAAGATATTCAGCAGTTTTTTTAATTCAACCAGCACTATCACCACAAATGATTACTTGTGCTTGGTCAAAATTTTCAAAAAATTGTTTTCCTTGTTCTAAAATAAAGTCAGCGGTTTTCTCAGCACCAAGCACGGTTTTATTAGGTCTTATAATGACACTTGCTCTTTTATTAACTAATGTATGATTAATATTATCTGTATAAAATACTACTAATCGCATGGAATATTTATTAATTTTACGCTTGTATTCTCAAAATTTTCGATGACCATCATCAAAATACTAATATAAATAGGTTGGTTTGGTTCTAGTTTAATTTTACTAATATTTTGTATGACAATTACATATTTCTTAAATATACGACAAATAGTCATACGATTAACATTTGCTTGTAACATGGTATGACAAATATCTTTGTATCTTTTTCCATCAGCAAAATATGCAATAGCATTTTGTTCGATATCTTCTCCAATTCTCTTATATTTAGGTAATTCTAGTTTTTCATCAACTAGACAAACATATACTAATTGGTTTGATTCTGTGTTATAATATTTGTAAATACGTCGTTTATAAATTACTACACCATATATTGTGTTTCTTTTTCTTTTTTCAAAATCAACAACCATATATTTGCTTTTATCTCGTGTTTTAAATAATTTTAGGTCTATTTTTTCTCATCTTTTTTTGATATATTCTAAATTTAATTGATTAATTTTTTGGTATTGTTCTCGATAATTTCAAGACATTGTATGTCTCCATTCTATTTAATGTTTGATACATTAAAATTTTAATTTATAAGTAAAGGTTTGTGAATAAAATATGACACTTATTAGTAGTTATGCACAATTAAATAAAAAATATGACCTTAATTTTAGTGATAATAATTATGGTTTTAATTGAGATATTTTTAAAGAATTTGTTGGTGAACAATGAGCAGAATTTTTTACTACCAATTGTTTTTATCGTTTTGTACCAACTGCACGTTTAACAAGAAAAACATGAAATTGTTTAGCGTTTGACTTATTTGTGTGCTGTAATTTTAGTGATAGTTCTGTACAAGAAGTAAGACGTTATGAAAATACTCATAATGAAACAACCATTGGTTCTTTAATGGATGTTTGTCAATATTTAGAAGATAAGTATGATATTCACTTAGGAGTTAATAATCCACATGGTATTAAATGAAAAATCACTAAGGATGGTGGTTGTATTATCTTTCCTAATAATCAACAAATAGATTTTATTGGTTATTCTAATGGTAATAAAATTTTTGGTAAAGCCGTTGGTGGTTCTAGTTATTTATGTTCAAGAACAGATGAAATTATTATGGCAGAAGAAAAAGAAACTTTAAGTGAAAAACAATTAACTCAACGTTATGAACGTTTAAAATTATCAATGTTTCGTAGTAATCGTATTAAAGTATCTAATGAACCAATTCAAGACTGAAGTTGAACATTTACTGATAGAAATATATTTAGTCCAACTTATGGTAAAAAAATTACTCGTTATTTTTATAAAAATCACTTTATTGCTTTTACTTGTAATCCCTATGATAAATACCACCCCTTTTATTTGCTCTATTGCACACCCTATTTGCCATTAAATGATAAAGTTATAGATACCCTTAAAAAAATTGGTAAGGTCTACTATGAAGATACGGAAGCGTTTAGTGGGCTTGGATTATTTATTTTAAGATTTACTTTATTTCCATTTTGAAATAAATTAGAACCAGTAACACAAAAATTAATTTTAGAATTAAAAAAGAAAAATCCTGATGAATTTAATACTGTTTATTATGGATTTGAATATTTAGATAGTGATGCAACTGTTTTTCCATTTCTAAAAGCAATAAAATATTGACAACCATATAATTTACAAGAATTCTATAACAAAGAAAAAGATACTTATAAATTTGATTTTTATAGTGTTGGTGTTGATTGAGCAACAGGTTCCAAAGACCATACTGTACTTATGGTAACTGGTTTTAAAGAATATAATAATAGTGGTTATTATGACCCTTATATTATTTGTGAATTAGTAGTTACTCCAAATGATTTTATCAATGAAAATGAAAAGATTAATGCTTATGTTGATGAAATTTGCGGATTACTTGATAATTTTGAAAATTTTGACCAAGCAATTTACTATTATGATGATAAAGCAAAAACCGCTATTGATTGAATAAGTCAAAAATTAGCAGATGAACATAATATCTTAATTATGAGTCAAGTTGCAATTAAACATGCTTCCAGTCTTAATCAAGAAGCAGGATTAACTGACCGTTGTGTATGAATGCGTAATATTATGAGTTATGGTAATTTTTATGCTAATCAAAATGATTTATTAAAAACTACACAATGTTTAGAAGAATTACGCTATGACCAAATCAAAACTAACATTCCTGATAAAACTATGTACCAAGACCCTTATGATGCTTTGTTTTATGCGCTATATCCATACAAAAACATAATTAGGGGTAAAAATAATGGTTCTACTAAAATAAGTGTTTTTTCTTATGCCATATAACCAACGAAAACAATAATAGTAATAGTAAAGTTCACAAAAAATTAACGCCTTGTATTTGGCGTTAATTTAACGTTTAAAGCATATTTGCAAAAAATACAAAAATTAAGTACAATCTAGTAGTAAAATTAAGAAAAAAGGAATAATTTATTATGAAAAAAATTATGACAATGATTTTGTACTTTGCATCTATACCATCTTTTTCCATAAGTACTTATCGATGTGCGTTAACAGGACATACTATTCAATGCAATGATGGTACTTGAACTAATAGTCATGGTAAAGGTGCATGTTCATGTCATGGTGGAATAAAACATTAAATAAGGAGAAGTAAAGAATGAAAACATGAATAAAAACAAATTTAAGTAAAATAACATTAGCATTAGCACTAACTGGTGCAACAACTGGAACAATTGGATTAATCATGGGGTGTGTGTTTACCCATAATATGGAAAATTCCTATTTAGAACCAAATGGAGAAATTGTATTAGGAACAACAACTATTTGATGAAATAAATGGGATAGTCCGAATGAAACTGAATTATATTTTGCTAAAGTTAAATATCATGATGAAGATGTAAAATGAGATGGTACTTATACAGATAATTATTTTAAATAATTATATTTCTAAATTTATATAAGAAATGTTTTCGTTGTATTTATCAAATAAATTAATACTACTTAAACTTATTTCTTGTTTATCTGTTATTAAAATTAAATCATAATTTCCCGCACCAAATATACCACTAATTTCAATCCTATTTAAGTTAGTAATCGAATTTTCAATTTGTAATTCAAATTCACTATTATTATCAATTTTTAAAATTTCTTTATAGAATTCTAATTTAGAAAATAATTGAGATTTATTTGAACCATATAAATTTAAAGCATTTTTGATTTTATTTTTATCAATAATTGCTTTTGTAAAGTATTTTCCATATTCACCATTTGCTAATGTTCAATCAGCAGGAATTAATGAAGGTATATTATTGCTTTCTAATTCATTTGTAATTGATAATCAATTAAATTGGTTATCATCTAGTTTAAATAATTCATTTTGACTAATATCATTATTTTTTAGTTTAATATTATTTATATCTGTAAAATCAAAATATTTAGATTTTAATATAACTTTTATATCTTTATACTCTCAAATTTTATTTTTATTTTGATGTATTGGTTTTGATTTTAATTCGAAATAATAGGGTAATAAAATTTTATTATCATCGTTTAAACCCTTATTAATTGCTAATGACGAATAAATATATTTTGATAACATGATAAATACTTGTTTAAATATTTGCATTTGTGGTAAATTTATATAATTTGGATAATCTAATTCTCATTGTTTAAATAAATTACTAATTACTTCATCAGGTTTTTGTCCTTCAAATTTTGCACGTAATTTTGCAATATCATTTTTAGGTTTACCAGTTTTATCATTATATGTTGCACCTTCAAAATTTCTATTATAGTTATATGTATAACTTAACATATCTAATAATAGTTGTTGTAAACTATCAATAGTTGGTGCATCTTTTATTTCTAGTTCAACATCTCTAAATATAGCATTAGTAGAAATATGTTCGCTTTCATTATCTGTTATACGTCAACTTCATATTTCTTTATCGTTTAATTGTTTTTCACCATTTAATGGTCAAATACCGGGACTATTAGTAAAATCATGACCTAATCAAACGTTAGTTACTCTTGCATTATTAATAACTTCTTTTCTTGTTTCTTTGCCACTCCCAATAGCAATTAAATCTAAAACTGACTTTTCTTGTCCAATAAATTGTTTTGCTCAATTTCATGGTAATATTTGTTCACTAAATCATTGTTCTAATATTCTAACTTTTGGTTGAGTTTCAATAGGCATTGATAATAGCGGAAATGCTATCTTATCTTTAACAAATAACTTAGGGTATACTTCCATATTATCAACTTCACCAAGTACCTTTATATTGCCAAAGAGCATGCTTCTAGGTGCTTTAATTTTTAAACCAATAACTTTTGTATCTTTATCTAATGGTTTATGTAATTTAATAATGATTGGATAACCATCTCTTGTTTTAAAATCTTTAATTTTTATTATAGTAATACTTTTCGTACTTCTTAATTTTGGATTTTGATAAGGTTGTGAATAACTATTAATAATATATAAATTATCAATATTATTTTCAGTTAAAGTTTCATTTATACTAACAGCATATAACTTAAATTTATTTAATAAATCTATTTCTTGAAAGATTAAATTTTTAATATCAGTCATACTATATTCAATGGCATTATCATTAATATTAGTACTTGCTCTTTGGTTTAATTGCATATTAAAGTCTGATGTTTCAACAGCATTAGTAGTTAATACTTTTTCAATATCAATAAAACCAATCTTAATAGTATTAGGTGAAAATTTTAAAGTATTGTTTGTACTATCTTTAAATAAACGTTCAATTTCATAAATATAGATTGTTCTTTTTTTAAATTTATCGTATATTCTATTAATATCAGGGTCACTAGTATTACCCATAAGATTTGAAAAATCATTTGGTATATTATCTATTAAATAATCATTTTCTGCTTGATTAATTTTCGTTTGTTTTTGTGGAAACTTGGTTTGTGGTTTGTTGTTGTCCATTGTCATTTTCTCCTACTAATTGGTTATTTACTGGATTAAATAAATTTAATTTAACAGTTAAATTTTCAATTGCTTGTTCATCATTAATTTCAAATATTTTACTATCTAATAAATCTTTATCAATACGTACTAATAATTGAATAAATTTAAGAGTATCAATATTAAATTGTCATAGTTTTTGCTCAATATAATTAACTGTTGAAATATTTACTGCTGTACTTTCAGGAACTGATTGTTGTGCTGACTTCTTTTGACTTGGTATATGTAAACCACAACGCTTAGATATTTCATTAATTAATCAATCATAAACATCACTTAATGTTTTACCTTTAAAATTACCTTGAATAATAGTTACTAAACCATTAGGAGCATCATTAGGACTTTTATCAGTAAATAAATAGTTTTTAGCAATTAATTTTTTTATAGCATCATCAATTAATTGTTGATTATTACCATAAATATTATTAAAAACAAATTTAGGTGAGTTTAAAATGACATCTAAAATGATTTGTTCAAAGAAAATATCTAATGCTTTAATTTTATCCATTACTTTATTACAATCAGGTTCTTCATTAGCACGATTACGCATAATTGCTATTGGTATATAATTAATGTTTAATACTTGTTCTTGTTCTAAGTTAGGGTTGTTATTATATGTTTTAAAATCTAATATAAATTGTTTTTTATTATCACTAATACTATAAATTTCACGATTAATTGTTACTTGTTCATTATTAAGAGTATAAATTTCAAATAATCTTACTGTTTGAGCATTTTTTTGATAATTCTCATAAAAAATAGTACATTGAATTAATTTACCAGTAATATCATAATTTCTTTGTTGTATATCTACTAATTGAAAATATAGATTATCATTAGCAATATAAATTAAATATCCACTGATTCCCAATTTACTTAATTTAAAAATAGAATTTCAATTTTTACGATAGTATTCTTGATTAATTAAATATTGTTTAATTTTGTCATTATTAATTTCTAATGGTGCATTATATAAATTAGCATTATTTTCTGCTACAAAATCAGTAAAATGAGTTTCATGATTAAAACTATTAAATCCAAAAAAATCTAGTATGGAAGCATGTATTGTTTTTTCTTTACTTAAACTAAATAACTTTATATTATCATTTTCAGTTAGTTTTTCTTTTCTTTTAAATATTTTCATAATGATTTACCTTTCTAAAATATTTGATTAATTTTTAATATGATTTTTACAATAATAAATATAACTAGACCTGCTGTTGCTGTTGCTGATGATAATACTATTCCAATTAAACCTAAAATAATTTTTATAATTTTAAAAAACATAATATTATTCTTGTAATTCTTCTAATTTTAAAATATTTCCATAAATAATACCACCAGCGTTGTTAATTCTAATAAAATTATTACTAACTTCTAATTTAAACAACTCAATTCTATTTTTAACTAAACTTCAATTTCGTACATAACTATCTATTGTATATATACAATCATTCTTGTTTGATACTAGTTTATCAAATTCTTTAGTTATAGAATAAGAAATAGGTTGCGTATCTCCGTATCACATATAAGTAACTCTATATTTTTTACCCACAATAAAATCATATAAAATTCTATCTTTAGTTTGTCTTGTTCCTACTTCTTTTCATTTTGGACATGGACAAGGTGTTGGTGGTATTGGTGGAGTTATTGGTAATATTTGTTCACTATAATTTTTAGTATTTGTATTTTCTGCTTCTTCTAATGAAAGCAAAAAACCAGTTTGATAATTATATTTTTTTAAATAAATCATTGCTGATGTAACACCTAAATCAACATAATTAGTTACTACCTTTTGATTATTTTCTGCTTGAAATGTACTATCTAATATAGCAGGTGCGCCTCTTCACATAAAAATTAAATATTTACTACTTCCATTACTTTTAAGATATGCTCATGAATAAGCAACTCTATATAAAGTATTTAATTTAAAATTATATTCAATATTTTCATTACTAATAGTACCAACTGATTTTCATTTAATAAAATTTAATTTATTAATTTTTTCATCAATAAATTTTTTAACAAATTTAGTAGGTGGAATATCTAATTCTCCGGTAAATTGTCCATTTCCTAATTCATTATATTGTAAAACTTTATAAGTAGTATCTTCTTTAATTAAAGTTAATTTATCTTGTTTTTTATCTATATTAGATTTATTTTCATTAATACCACCACTAATTGTTTTATTAGTAGTTTGTAAATTTTCGTCATTAATATTTTGTTTTTTATCTAATAAATTATTTGTTTCTTGTTTAGTATAATAATTATCATTATTATTAGTTTCTGTTATAAGTTCAGTTGGAGTACCAGAACCTTGATATTGATATATTTTTTCAATCATTGCACCAGTATTAGGTGTATATTGTGGGTGATTATAACCAAATGAAGTAAACTGTTTATTATTTGTATCAAAAGCTATTGTTACGCCTTTTTCCAATCTTTTTGTACCTAATTCATCTACATAAAAAATGGAATCTAAAGTAAATATACCCTTAGCAATATCTTCATCTAGAACAGATAAAAATACTTTAGTAGTTCTTCTAAAATTAACTAAATTACCAATATCATAATTGTAATTAATTACTCAACTTATTACATATCATTTTTTTAATTCTATATTTTCATTTTTTACTTTTTTTCATAACGGACTTGTTTCAATATTAAATCAATTATTTTTAATACTTTCAATTTCTTTATTTGCTAACTTAATATTATTTTCATTACTAGTAATACGTTTTTGTTGTTTAGCAGAAAAATCAGCAGTTGCAGCATGGGTAAAATCATTCTCCTGTGGATTATTTTGTAATGCTTCTGGTGGTAATGTACCAATTTCACTTGGTCAATTTAAAACCATTGTTTCAGTTTCGGAGTCATATTCAGTTGCTACATAACTTTTATTAACAAGTTTAGTAACTGCTCCACGAAATACTTCATGTTCATTTTTGCTTATAACATCATCATATAATTTCATTTGTTTAGTTAATATAAAATCATGATTATCTTTGTCACCACTAATTCTTTTTTTGTTTTCATTATCAATTAATTCATCTACTTGATTTCTGGTATAAAATGCTTCTAAATCAATTTTATCAACAGCAATTTCTTGTTCATCATAACTCATTAGTATTTCTTTTAATTGCGTTAATTGAGATAGAATTTTCATTCTACTTGGTGCTAAATCTCACACATTAATTGTTGGAATACTACTAGCACTAAATTGTGTACCATTATTAAATTGAATATTAGCATAAACATTAAATTCAATTGGAGTACGATTAAATACTCAATGTTCCACCATTACATAAACCATATCTCTTAATGTTTCTTGAATTAATTTATCTTTAAAACTATCAAAAGGAAATTTATATAAAATAAAATTAAGATAAGCATTAATATCATTTTGTGCGCGAATAGCAAATGTAGTAAATCATTCATTAGCGTTTGGTCATGTATTTACATATTGTTGTGGAGTGTCATCAATTGTTCCAGTTAATGGATATCACTTATTATAATTTTCTAAACTAATACCAGTTCAAAGTTCTTTTATCATGTTATCATTCCTTAAAAAATGCTTTTTTATAATGTTTAGTACGTTTTTTAGTTTTTCTATGTGCTATATGTATAATTTCTTTTTGTAATTTTTTCTTACCTTTTTCAACCACTTGACTATAAGCAAATTTTTCTAAATGATGTAATAAACCAGTACCAAACAACGTATAAACTCCAAATTTTAAACTAACACTTTTAAAAGATTTAGTAACATTTTCCATCGGATTATTAATAAAATTAATAACTTTATGATAAGTTCTTACTATTCTTAATATTTCGCGATGTACCTTAAAAGCATCTCTTATAATCTGTTGAACAACTGGTGGAGCAAATGCAATTGTTTTTAATCATTTATTAGTATTAACTCCATAACCAATATATCAACCACTATTTCAGCGATATCAATGAAAAGGATGTACTTGTGTAACGAAAGTTTCTGCTTTAATAAAAGTATCAATAACAACAAATGGTTTATATTTAGGATTACGATGATAAATAGTAATAGCACATTTATCTAGAGATAATGGTTGAATTTTACATCCCATAAATACTGGTGAATTTAATGGAATTAATTGTGCATGTTTAATTGCTTTTTTCTCAGCACTAGTAAATAAATCACTTGCTTTTTCTTTTAATTTATTAATTTTTGCTATTGCTTTTTCTTCTAATTGTTCAAATTTTTCTTGTAATTTATATATATTTTCACGTAATTTTTCAAAATATGGTGTATCTTTTCAAAATTTATTTAAACTTTTTTTAAAATAAAATCTAATATCAAAATATTTAAAAGTTTGATTTGTTTTTAAAACAACTTTATGAATAACACTATTTTTAAAATTGAACTTAATAGCATTAGCACGAATTTTTTGTAAATCTAAAATTAATGTTTTTCCATATCTATTTTCTGTATGTATTGTGTAAACTAAATTTAATCAATCATGTTGGTTCATTTTTAATACTTCTTTTAAATCAGTATTATATTTTTTAAAAAAATTATTTGCTTTTTCAATATCTTTAATTTTAAATTTAGGAATTAATTGTGGACTTAACTTTATTAATGTATTTTGTAACAATAAGTAATCTTTTAACTCTTGTTCTTCTAATTTTTTAAAATTATTATGAAATTGTCTTTCTGCAACATAACCTAAGTTTTGCAATATTGTTTCACGATTAGGTGCAACTGAATAGTTAAATAAATATCGTTGTTTACCAATAATTTTATCTGTTAAAATTTCTTTACCTGTTACTTGATTAATAACATCTTGTAAATTTTTTGCTTCTTTAATCCCAATTTTTTCTAATGTTTTAGTTTTTTGTGCTAGTTTAATAAATTTAGTAGTACGAATACCACGAGTAATTTTATTAAGTCCGGCAAACGCTGGTAATACATTAAAAAAAGTATTTAATTTTGTTACATTTCCTTTTAAATAATCATAAACTTGATTAATAGTAAAATCAGTTGTTGCTTCAATACCAACAGCAATACTACTACCAATAAAATCACTTGCACCTAATCCAAGTGCTAGTTCTTCACTTAAACTACCAGTAAAAGGAGCAAGTGCAACTGCTATTACTTGTACACCAATCATTTCTAAAATTTCTAATCATAAACTTTTATTTTCTTGTTGTTTACTTATTCTAGTATGTTTTGGTTTATTTATGTTTAAGATTATAGCAGTGCTAGTAGTACCAATTGGCATAGTATTAATTTTCCTTATCTAAGATTAATTTTAATAGGATTTGTTGAACCTTTATAATTTGGGTCATTTATATTTGTTCTAATAATTACATATAAATCACCAGTTTTTTGTTTATTATTACTTATAATATTTTTACCTTGGTCATCACTAAAATATTTAATTGTAGGAGTTTCTAAACTTGGATTTAAACCATTAATTTCTTTTGTATATAAAATATTTGTATCTAAATCTCTATTATTTTTATCTGTTCTTGCCGTAGTATCTAATGTTAAATTTGTAATTTTAGATTTTAAGTCAGTTTTTACTTCACTTTTAATTACACCACACATCATTCAACGAGATGTTGTTTCTTTTTTTGACATATAAGGAATTGATTGACCCAATACTTCACCACCAACTTTATATGCTCTACCAACTTTACCGTCAGTAATCTCTTGCACATAAACAACCGTATTTTCTAGCATATATCTTTTCATTGCTTTTGGTGTTGCTAAAATAAAGGACATAATTTCATTTTCATTTTTATCATTAGCAAATGTCATATAATCATCAAGTACAATTTGACATAATACTCCTTTTACATATAAATCATTACCGTTTAATCTTAATTGCTGTGCTAATTGATTATCAGTAATTATTCCTTTATTATCTGCTAAATAAACTAAACTATCATAAAGATTATTAGTAATAAAGAAACGAGAATTAGCACCATTTCTTAATTGAAATAAAGTATTTCATGCCGATAACATTGCTTTTAAATAACCAATTGGAGTTGTATCATTAATTAATACCTTAGTAGCAAATTGTGAAATTACATTAGTGTCATCACTTGCTAATTTATCTGTTAAATCATTTGCAACTTCATATTGCATAGTATATAATAAATTTTGACCATTTTCTGCTAATAAATCAACAGCTGCAATAGTTTCACCTGCAACGTATAATTTTTCAATAATTTTGTCAATTTTATCAGTTTGAGCATAACTAATATCAAGTCTTGTACTTTTATCATTTCACTCAAGTACTTTAATTTTTGGGTCTTTTGGTAATTTAATAATGAATTCAATTTTAGTAGAATTAACCATTTCAATAGGAAAAAAACTTGCTCAGGGACTATTTGATTGTTTAAAAAATTCAATAAATTCAGGAGCTTCTACTAATTTTTCTGTATTATTTAAGTTTGTTTGGATATTTACTGCCATTTTAATTTTCCTTTTCTATAAATAATTTTTCTTTTTATAATCCAATAATGGATTAATTTTTGTTGGTATTTGGTTATTAATAATTGTTTGTTGATTACCACCAGTATTCAGTGGTGTTCTTAACACTGGCTGTTCTTTAATTAATTGTTTTATAGTATTTTCTATTTCTTCACTTTTAGTATCTTTTGTTTTAAACTTTAAATAATCATGAAATTCTTGTTTAATTTGATATTTATTAAAAATATTAACCATTTGTTGTTCTTTAATTTCTTGATTAATTTTATTTAATTTATTTTCTGCTTCACTAATTTTTTGATTAATTTCATTTTCTTGTTGTTCTTGTTCAACATTATTTTCAGCTAAGTTTTGATTTACTATAGTAGTTTCATTTTCTAACATTATGACACTTCCTTACTTACATTTAATATTTTACTTTCATCTAAATTAAATGGAATTGCCAAAATTTGATAATGAATAATTTCACGATTAGAATAGCCAATTTTAGCAACTACTTCTTTAAATCTTAAATGAAATAATGTTGCTAATTCTAATGTTTCAAATGATTTATATTTCATATCATCACTTTGATTAGTTTTATACATTAACAAATAAATTTGTTTCATGTTAGTAGTCATTCCAATTTTATTATTTTCCATAGTTATTTCACCTCCTTACTTTTTCCTTTTTCCATAAGTTTTTCTAATTTTATTTGTTGCTTATTTAACTTATTTTCTTGTTTTGTCATTTTATTATAAGAACGTATATGTTTTGGAGTTGTAATATATTTTTTTAAAATTACAATAATTTCTCTACAAATTAATGTTCCTACAGATGTTCCAATAATAATTAATTCATGTATAAATTCTTTCATTTTATATTTCCCTTCCTTTTATAAATGATAATAATTTTCATCAAAAGTTAATTGTGCATTAATATTAACTTCACTCATATCACTACCATAACTATTAATACTTGCATTATCATTAATAAGATTTGCTATTTCATTTGTAAATGAAGTTTCTTGCATTTCAGTATTATGATGTGTAATTTCCATAGGTAATAAATTATGTATAATTTCACTAGCACCCGCTATTATTGTAGGAATAGCATAAGCATTATTAAAATCATTATTAATACCCATTGCTACACCAGTTGAAATTAAACAACCACCAGTTGCCATATTACAAATCTTTCTTATACTCTCAAAACGATTAGGTATTAATTCAGTAATTCCACTAATAAGATTTGAAATACCATAAGCATTTAATGAAATATAAGTATCTCAATCTATTAAATTATTAAGATTGTTATTTTCATTCACCATTAATGGTCATGGTGGTGTTTCTGTGGTAGTAGTTGGAATTGGAGTTGTCGTAATTGGTAATGGACTAGGATTTGGATTAATAGTAGTATTAAAAAACTTAGTATAATTTGCTAATCCAATTGTTCCTAAACCTAATAATATTTTTTTAGAACTATTAATAACTTTATTTCTAGTAGTTGGTCTTTGATTTAAATTTCATATATCTAAACCTAATTTTTTACCAAATAATAAACTATTAATTGAACCTAATATTGGATTACCTATTAATTGACCATAATAAGCACTGGTTCCAATCATTGCTAAAATTGGACTTATACCTGTTCTTATTAATTTTAATAATGTATAGTTATTTGTTTGTGGTGTTTCTGTATTTGGCATATTTTTCTCCTTTTTAATTTCCTTGTTTTTTAATTCAAACTTTAACTCATCCTTTATAGACTTCATTATCGCCAACTATTAAAGCTTCATTATCTTCAGGGTCAGAAATAACTATATGTTTTGATTTAACATTAGGATATTTCATTAGAATAATTGCTCTAATATCATTATGTGTATGAAGTGCCTGCGGAGATGGTGATAATATTTCAATTTCATCTTTATTTCCAAATAAAGTAGGTAGTATAATCATATTTATTCCTTTCATTTTTTAAATCATTTAACATTAATGGAACAAAATGCACGATTTTTTGGAATATTTAAAGTATTAAAGATTTGTCCAGTTACCATAATTTCATCATTTTTGTTTAATAAAATACATCGTTTATAAAGTTTTGGATTATTAAAAATTAAGGTAACATAGTTTAATCCATTTCATTGACCACGAACAGTATAATATAAATCTTTATTACCTTTCTCATGATATTTTGCTTCTATACTGTTACTAAGTTTTACTGTTAATTTAATGTAATTCGCTTTATCTTTCATTTTTTTAGTTCCTTAAATAATATTGAATATGCTTATAAGCATCTTGTTCATGTTTTGTTAAAATAATATTTCCTTGATAATTTTCTATTTTACTTTTATTTTTTGGTTCACTTTCTTGATAATCTCAATTCATAACATCTTGTACTAGTACCATTAAAGCACCAATAACTTTTGGAGTTGCTAATGGATTGGTTAATAGTTGTTTTGAAGTTAAAAAGAAATTTTCTACAATAACTAAGATTTTTTCATTTTCAAAATGTTGTTTAATTATTAAAAAGTATTCTTTAAATAGATTTTTACTTTCTAGAACAGTTTTTGTTTTAAATGTTTCATTAAAAATAATATTATTAGTTTCATTTGAATATATAACAATTCCACTTGTACCAATACCCGCGGGGTCAATACCAATAATTAGTTCATATTTCATGTTTTTTCTCATAATGTAAAACCAGAATTGTTTATACTTGGGTCTACTGATAATAAGTAGTTATTCATTATTCAAATTCTCCTTGTTCTAATTCTATACACATACAACCATAATCACGTTGACAATAAAATTTATTCATTATTCAAATGATTTTTTTAATTAACATAAAATGTATTTTTACTATGAGTATTAATATCTTTATATGGAGTAATTAAATAATTAGTGGGTAAATCATTATGATTGTATTCAATAATCTTGTATGCTTTATTATTTTCAACTCATTTAACATTGTATTTAAAACATGAATTAATAATGTTTGTTTTTGGGTCTTTTATTTCTCCAATAAATCACCCATTATGTTCTTCATAAAATGTAAGTTCTTCTAATTTAATTTTATTAATATAATATTCTTTTTTAGCAGGGGGTTGATTAATAGTTATTTTTTGACTATTAATATATGGTTTTAATAATTCTTTTAATTCCATACCAATTAATTCTTTTTTAATATTTTCTAAATTAAAAACTCAATATGTATATTTATCATCAACAATAAAACTATTATTTTTAATCATTCAATTTGGAACAGATAATTTATATTCGCCATAATTAATCATAATAGAATTTGATTTTTCAGTAATTTGTTCTTTTTGAAATTCTATTTGCATTCTAACAATCCTTTCTTTTTTTTATATATCCTGTCGCTATAAGCGTAAAGGATATATATGTTATTTATTTTGTTAACACTAATATAATTAATATTTTCTAGAAAAACTGGGCTCGTAAATAAATTGTAAAATTTTGAAAAAAACTTAAAGCATTTGATTCAATTTTTAATAACTTGCATTTAGCAAGTTATATTTATATTGAACCAGCCCCGTTTAATTTTTTTTTACAAGTTTTAAAATTTATGTTACTCGCCCAAAAAAATGAAAAAAATAAAACAGCATCTGCTCACTGAAAGTGGCAGTGCTGTTAAATAAAGAACTAATTATAATACGTCCCCCAAACGGGTCTATATACACTAGTTGCCAATCCGCTCCCACCCCAAGGATTACCATTATTCATGGTTAGTATATTTTGTTAGGTATCACTCCACTTTTTATTTCAACATGCAAGTCCACATGCTAGCCACTATTTTTAACAACTGTGTTATGGTTCACTATTTTATGTCCCTAGCACGTGTTGATAATAGTGATAAAGACTGTTATAAAATTTGCAAATTTTACAATTACAAAAAAAGACGATACTTATTTCTCGTCTTTTTGAAAAGGGTATTTTATGAGTTTAAAAAGTAATGAGTCTTTTAAAGATAAATTATTGATAATAGAATAATTACTACGTAAGTTTGTTACGCCTCCAAATTTTTAGAAAGGATTGGCAATTTTTATGTTTAAAACTCAGTTAGTTAATATTGAAAAAGATAAGATTATACCTGATAAAAATAATCATGGTAAGTTTTTAAATTTTGATGTTTTGACTTTTTTAGAAATTAATAAACAAACAAATATTTCTACTGGTAAAGTAAGAGATAAGTGGTATAACCCATTAGTAGTTAATGATTTTTCAAAATATTTACATAAATTAACTTTAAAAGTTGGTAATTATTATAATTTAGTTTTGGATTTATCCGGTATTATTGTTGATATTATTGAATGAAAAGATAAGTAATTATGTCAAAGATTAATAATTGTGCTTGTGAACAGTTATTTCATTTGTCAATGTATATGTGTAAACTTTGTGACCAAGTTATTTGTCCTAAGAAAGTTTTACAAAATTTATATACTAAACAATATTATTGTCCAAATTGTATATTAGATATTGCGTTAAATAAAACAATGAGAAAAGAACAATTACAACAAAAAGAAAATTAAAAAAACTAAATAGGGAGTATATTTATACTTTTTTGTGTACTTTACTCCCAATTATACAAATTGGTATAAATATGCTCCTTATTAATAGTAAGGAGTTTTATTTATGCCTAATGAAATAGAGCAAATTAGTAATTATACTTTAACAAAGATAGTAAGAATAGGATTAAGTCCATTAAGTGCTATGATTGGAGTTGGTGTTTATTATGGTCAATATTTAAAAGATCCAATTTAGGAAGTATTAATTCTTTATTATTTAGTAAGAAATTAGGAATTGATATATGGAATATTAATCAAAGACCTTCTTCTAAAACTAAATTTATTAATAGTAGTAAAAAAATATTATTAGGTTTAGGAACAATTAGTTTAGCAAATTATACTAAGTTTTTTAATACTACTATTAATCCAAATCCTAGTCCATTACCAATTACGACAACTCCAATTCCAACTACTACCACAGAAACACCACCATGACCATTAATGGTGAATGAAAATAACAATCTTAATAATTTAATAGATTGAGATACTTATATTTCATTAAATGCTTATGGTATTTCAAATCTTATTAGTGGAATTACTGAATTAATACCTAATCGTTTTGAGAGTATAAGAAAGATTTGTAATATGGCAACTGGTGGTTGTTTAATTTCAACTGGTGTAGCAATGGGTATTAATAATGATTTTAATAATGCTTATGCAGTTCCTACGATTATTGCCGGAGCAAGTGAGATTATTAATACTTTATTATTACCATTGGGAAATACACATAATAATACAGAATTACAAGAAGTATTTACTGATGAAAGAGCAAGATTAATTAATGCTAGTATTAATGATTATCAAAGTACAGATGACGGTATGGTTGATGTTGATTTAAACGATAGTATGTCTGAAATTAATTTAGATAGAGCAAGTTTAAATTGGGATTATTCTTATGCTTATACGTTAGGTGGTGTTTAAAATGAAAAAGATAAAGTGAAAAAATATGTCAAGAGAGAAATTGCATAAGAAAAAAGCAAAAATAAATTTTGAACAAAGATTAAATGAAAATATGAATTATGATGATTTTTTAGTGGATAGAAAATAATGGATATGAAAGAGATAGTTAAATATTTAGCATATATGGGTGGTTTTGGTCTTATTCTTTGATTTTCTCGTAATTGAATACATGAAGGTATTCAAAAATGAAAACATAAAAAACATGTAAAGGAAAATGATAGTGACCCTGATTGTTTATATTGTCGTAAAGATTTTGAAAAGAAAAAACGTAGATTGGAAATGGAAAAACAACAAAAAGAATTAGAGAAAGGGGGTGATTAATATGCCAACAGGATTAAGTGCCTTATTAACCATGATAGGTGGTGGTGTTGGACAACAATTATTAAATGGTTTTACTTATATTTTTGGTTGAGTATTTACAACTGGTGATGGTGGAACACTTACAAATTGACCAGTGCTAATTTCAATTGTATTTATGGTATTAGTGTTTATTAAACAATTTGTGGGCCATATTATTCATGGAACTCATTAGTAATTAGAAAGGAATAAGCAAATGGTAAAGTTATTTTTTAGTTTAGTTTTTGTTTTGCCTTTGTTAGGTAAACTTTTACCAACTGTTAATACATTAGTTCAAACTATTTATATGCAGTATTTAAGTTCATTTACTGGATTGCATACTGTTACACTTTTTATTAAGTCGTTCTTTTATGATAGTTTGTATACTTTGCCTTTGCCAATCCTTGCTTTAATAAATGTTAGTTTTGTTTTTTATTTAATTTTAGGATTATTTAGATTTACAAGACATTAGGAAGTGCAATTATGTTTATACCTTTTATTACAACAGTAATGAAATTATTTAGTCAAATATTTATGAAGTTTTTTAGTTTTCCTATTGGTGACTTAGGTTTTAATTTAGGTACGTTAATGGTATTTTTAATTTTGCTTAGATTTGCATTTAGAGTGATTTTACCCGAATTAATGTTACCAACATTAGGATTAGGTTATGGTGTTAAGAAAATTGGTAAGGCTTCTGTTTCAGTTGGTAAGTCTGTTGCTAACGGTTATAAACAAACACAAGATGTTAGTGGAATTAATGTAGGTGATTAATTATGTCTGATTTTGTTGTTAGTATTTTGCATTTTATTTTTATATTTTCTAATAATGATATTTCTATGTTTTTAAATCAAACGGTTGATGTTACTAATGAAGTTTATATTTTGTTTAATTTAACTTTTTGACTTGTATTAGGAGTATTTTTTAATTTTATTTATCGTAGTATTAAATTTGTTTTTAGGTCATTGTTTGGGTAGGTGTTTTTTATGAGTGTTTGAGATATTTATAATCAAATACATCAATGTATAGTTGATTATTGAACTATGTTTATAGGTAGTCCGGTTGATGCTTTTACTATTTATTTTATGAAATTTAGTAGTTTATGGAACTCAGTTTTTTATTGGATTTGTTTTATTTTATGGTTCATGGTGAATTTTAAAGTGTTTATTTGGTAAATAATTATGTGATTTAAGTTTGCTAAATTATTTTTAATTATAAATAATTCTGTACAAGCACCTACTTCTTTGATTGTTTCTAATGACCCTAATGTTGTTAATTATGATATTACAGATGATATGGTTAAGCATGTTAAATATCATAGTTTTGATGATTGAGCAACAATTCCATGAAATTCTGCTTATTTTGATATTGACCAACCTGATTTAAAATTAGTAAGTGGTTATTTTTATGATTATTTTCATCCTGATTATCAATATTTTTTAAATTATGTTAGTGATGTTACAGGTGTTTTACAAAAACATGTTGATTTTACTAGTCATTTGATTTTTGATGATGAACAGTTAAATGCTTTTTCAAGGATTATTTTTAATCATAATTTAGTACAAACTAAGCAAGATAATTATATTGAATTTGGTGGTGTTGTTGGTCAACAAAAATTTAATGTTCAGTTAGAATTTGAAATTTCTAAACCTTTAAGTTTTTATATACAAGGGTTTATGTTTTATTTTAATTTTCATTATATTGGTTCTAGTTTTAATTTTTCATTTTTAGATTATGAAGGTAATACAAAATATGTTTTTAAAGGATTGGTTGATAGTCATTCTTATTTACAAGATATGTATAATTTTATTACTATGCCTGTTCGTGTTCCTAATTTGAAGTATTTAACTATAACTTTTTCTATTAATTCTATTATTGAAAATCCACAACAGTCGGTATCAGTTAGATTTGGTCAAATTAATATTTTTTCAAGTGAAAATATAACACCAGTACCCCCAAATAGTCCTTTTAATCCTGAATATGAACGAGTTAGTTGATATGATGTTTTTGGTCATTTACGTAATGCTTTTAGATGAGTGTTATTTGGTGTAGTTGGTAAACTTTTACCAGTAGAACCATTAAGAGAGTTTTTTGCTAAGATTGATGGTTTATTAAGACATATTTTTGATGATACTATTAGTTCTGTTTTAAATGTTGATTTTACTAGTGGTTTAGAACAAGTATTAACTTTATGAGTATTTTTAAAAGCAGTAGGGTTTTTAATTGGTTAGGAGTGAAAGATAATGCCTTGATATGGATATTTAATTTTAGGAATTTTGTTAGTTATAATTTTTTATCCGTTTTTAATAACTAGAAAAAATATAAAGATATTGCAACGTGTAGGTAGTTATATTATTTCAGTGCCACCACGTACTGGTAAGTCAGCGCTTGCTTGTTGTTTGGCACAAAGACATAAAGGTAGAGTAGTTAGTCCTATTCCTATTAAAGTGCGTAATGAGTTTAGTTATCGTTGTTCTTATGATGATGTTTTTAAATTTAATCAATTAAATAGTAATTATGCTTTTAATGAGAATGATATGGTTGTTTTAGATGAATTAGGTTTAAAGATTAATAGTAATGATTTATCACCGGAATTTAAAAAAACACAAGAAAGTTTGGGAATGTTTTGTAAATTAATAGGTCATAATTTTAATGGAATTATGTATATGATTGAACAACACCCCGATAGAATACCAAAACAAGCACGTGAAAAAGTAGAGTATATAGTTCAATTTAAAAGAATGCGTATTTTATTATTTTTAGTTAAGTTTAAATTAAATATTTATACTAATGTTGATGATTATAATAAAATTGTTTTATCGAAAAGACAAACTAAGAAAATAATTAAAAAGGGTGGTTTTCCACCAAGTTATAGTGGTGAGACTATGACTTTTAGTTTGTGATTTCCTAGGTCTTATTTACAAAAATATAATAGTCGTGCTTTGCATTATATTCATGATTTAAAAAGTGAGTTGAGTAGTGTTAAGGATTATGAACAGTCACAAGGTTTAGAGTTTACTGTTGATGATATTAAAGCAGTTGGTTTAGATAAGTTAGATAATATCTAACAACATGATAAAGCAAAAGATGTTGTTAAGGTTCGTGGTAAGCGTAGTTATGATAAAAATAAAAAGTTTGTTAAGAAGTAAAATGTATTTAAGGTCTGTGCCAACCAGAACCTTGGTTGGTTGGCTAGGGCGTTTACGCCATTTGTCCAACTTTTTAAAAGTTGGTTGGGGTGTGCTACGAAGTAGCAAGGGGCAAAGCCCCTATAACTTGACTTAGGGGCGACCCTCTCATTAAGTAAAAAACAAAAAAGCATTATTTAATTAAAGGAGAAACAAATGAAAATTAATGAGTTAATTATTACTAATTATATTGAAAAAAAGACCAAATAAAATTGAATTAGTAAACATAAATAGTTTAAATGAAACAAAAGGTATGGAAGTAAATGATATTTTAACAGAAATTATGGGTATAGAAAATACAAGAGATATTGAAACACAAGAAAAAATAGTAAAAATAAAAAATATGATAGCAAATGATAAATTTAATTCTATAGATTTTAAAAATTTATATAATTTTCTTGCTGAACAATTAGGAGATTTAGATAAAGAAATAATTTTAATAAAAAATATAACAATTGATTTTATTTTTCACAAGAAAATTTAAAAATTAAACAGAAATTAAAAGAATATATTTTAGAAAAAGAACAAAAATTTATTAAACACTATTTTTGTTGTTATTGTAATAGGTTTATCTCTTTAATAAATACCCACCTAGAACATTTTTTACCACGTGACTTTTTTAAAAATCAGCAATTTAGTTATAGTAATATTTTTGTTAGTTGTAACGATAAAAAAACTTGCGGGCATTTTAAGGAAAATAAAGAAACATCAATTTTGAATCCTTCAAAAGATATTTTTGCAGATTATTTAGAATATAAAATTAGTGATAACGGTATTGAAATTGTTAGTAAAAATAATTTAGGTTTAAAATATAAAAAAATTTGTGAAGATACCATTAAGATTTTAAATTTAAATGAAAGAAGATTAGTCAATTATAGAATGAATTTATATATTCAACATGTTAGAAAAAAAGTGCCATTTGATTATGCAGAAATTCATCCAATTTTAATGAATTTTTTGAAAAAATTACAGGAATAATTGTTGAAGAATAATAAGACCCTTATGAAATAAACACTATTACAACCGTGTCTAGGAGAATTAACATGACTAATGATAACCAATGATCCAATATAGAGGTGACCCTCTCATTATACTAAGTGTAAAATAATTTACACAGTTAACTAGAAAGCCTCAATTCAATTAAAATAGTTAGTTAATCCATTTTAGGTAAACTAACTATTTTATTTTATTTCTTAGTTTTTAAATTTTGATGTTTATAAAATATTCGATTTTCAATACCTGGCACACGCGAAGTTGATTCACCAACATTAGTATTAACTAATGCTTCATCAATTGCATATATCTTTGCATCAAGATTATCAAGATGATGCAAAATTTCTGCTTCCATGGTTTTAGGTAAAACTGGTGAACCATATTCGTATTTACCATGACTTGCTAAAATTAAATGTTGCAATAATATTACCATTTCCTCTTGTAAATTAATGTTCAACTCTTGACATGCTAGTGTTACTTGCATGGCACCTAATGAAATATGACCAATCATTTTTCCTGCCAAAGTAAAAGCACTAATGGCATTATTATCTAATTCCACCATTTTTCCATAGTCATGCATAATGATACCAGCATACAATAAATCACTATTAATATTACGGTCATCATAAATACCAACTACTTGTTTAGCCATTCTTAACATAGTAACTGAGTGTCATAATAAACCACTTTGCACAGCATGATGCATTTTTACGGCTGCTGGTCATCGTTTATAATCTTCAATTACTTTTTTGCTAAAACATTGAATTAAAATCTTTTTTAAAATGGGATTTTTAAAATCTTTAATTGTTTGACTAATTTCAATTCATGCTTGAGCAATATCAATTGGTGCTTGCGTTAACAATAACTCATAATATTCACTGGGATTAGCAACAACTTCTCATTCATTAATTTTTAACTGTACCTCATTATTGTAATTAATACTATTAGCTTCGACTTTAACAACAACACCTGAAGTTAATTGAACAATAGCTTCTTTATTAGCATCCCAAATCCGAGCTGAAATACTACCAGTTTTATCTTGTAATTGTAAATTTAAATAATTGGTATTATTAGACGCAACACCTTGAATGACACGACCAATGATTACTATTAAATTTAAAGTATTATTAGGTTTAATGTCTTTAATTACAGCTGTCATTAACATTTTCCTCCTATCATTTTATATTAGCAATTTTTAAATATTTTTTTGCTAGTTCTTCATACATTGCTTGCATTTTTTGTTTTGCTGCATTAGTGTTTTTATCGATACAAACAAAGTAGAATTTAATTTTAGGTTCTGTTCCACTAGGTCTTGCAGCAAATCATGAACCATCGATAAAGTAAAATTTTAATAAATTTTGACCTGGCATGCCATAAAGTCCTTGTTCATAGTCTTCAATTTTTTCAACTTTAATATTATGTAATGAAGGAATTTCACTAGTTCGTAAAGTTTCCAACATGCCATTGATTTCAGTTTGTCCCTTTTGACCTTTTAATACTAAGTTAACAGTATAACAATAATAGTAACCAAATTTTTGATAAATATCTTCCAAAACATCAATTAATGTTTTTTGTGATTGTAAATAATATCAAGCAGCTTCGGCCACAACCATAGCAGATTGAATACCATCTTTATCACGAGTAATATCTTTAATAACATAACCATATGCTTCTTCAAAGCCAAAGACAAAATTAACCTTACGAGCTTGCTCTTTTAACATTTCAGCACCAATTCATTTGAAACCAGTTAATGTTTTAATGACTTGACACCCATATGATTTAGCCACAACATCAGATAGGTTAGAAGTAACGAAAGTATTATACATAACAGGATTTTCAGGCATTGTTTTAGTTTTTTGATAATGACCCAATAAATATTCTAATAAGATTGGTGCTGTTTCATTACCTGTGAGTAACACATATTCTCCTTGGTGTTGAACGGCAATGCCAATTCTGTCAGCATCTGGATCATTTAAAATCACTAATTGAGCATCATGTTGCTTAGCATATTTAATGGCTAAATCAAAAGTCGGTTGCACTTCAGGATTAGGTGAGATTACACCTTTAAAATCAGGGTCATAGCTTGCTTGTTCTTTAACGATAATTACTTCATAACCGCATTGTTCTAAAATAGGTGGAACTCACTCACGACTGGTACCATGAAGGTTAGAAAAGACAATTTTCATATTACGATTTTTAATATCAGGATAAAACTGTAAATTTTTAATATCATTACGATAATTAGTTTCTACTGTCAATGGGACTTCTTTAATCAAGTCTTTGTTATAAGGAAACTCTAATTGAAAATCATCAGATAATTGTTCCATATTGTGACCAATAACATTAGTGACTTCTGGTAAAAATTGGCAACCATATTGATCATAAATTTTATAACCGTTGTATTCTGGTGGATTATGACTAGCAGTAATGACAATTCCAACAATGGCATTAACCTTTCGAATACTATAAGATAAAACTGGCGTTGGACGTAAATCATTATCTTGAAATAAAAAGACAGGAATATTATGTTTAGCTAATGTTTTAGCTGTTAGCATAGTAAATTCAACAGAAAAATGACGGTTATCATGTGCAATAACAATACCACGATTTAAATCTTTTTGTGAAAAAGCAGATGTTAAATATTGAATAAAAGCTACAGTAGCTTTCATAATAATAATTTCATTAATTCTTCCTGTCCCAACACCAGTAACTCCACGCATACCAGCAGTACCGAATTCTAAAGTAGTAGTAAAAGCTTCTTCAATTTCAGCTTTTGACATTTTATCTAATTGGGTTTGTAAATGTTTTGGTAAAGTTTGTTGTTTTCAAATATCATATGTTTTTGATAAATCCATTATTAACTCCTTCATTAAATAAAAATTAATTTTATAAATAAATAATACTATAAAAAAAGAATAATTAAAATTCTTATTTATAATTTGATTAAATGTTATTTTTAGTGTGTAAAGAGTAATTAAGAATTAGAAGCAATTAATCTGCGAGTTTACTAACGAAATATGCTCCTTATCCCAAGTTAAACTGTCCTAATTAATGGTGAATGAGTATGTGAACCACTTTGGTCATTATGTACCGATTCATTTATAATAAATATATCACCACTAGATAATAATAGTTCACTATTATCATAGTTACCATTATTAGAGATTGGAATTTCTTGATGTTCATTAGTTTGTACTAAATTAATTATTGTTTTTAATTCATCCTCAACACTAGTAGTGGGGTTATTTTTAATGAATTCTTCTAACAATTTATTTTCTGCTTCTCAATCATGTGAATCATTTGCTACATTTTCATTATTTTCTATTATATCACTGTTTGTAAAACATGATGTAATATTGTTTCAACATCATTTAGCACCATTAGTTAGTGGCGTTACTATGGAATTTTTAATTCTTGGTAAAAATAAGTCAAAATAAGAAAAATAAGCACTATAGATACTATTTTCAATAAGAGTCACTAATAATGCCAAAGGTAAAGGCTTTATTACGTTTTCTAAATTTACTTCTTTTTGTTCTCCAAAAAGCCCACTTATTACACTTTCTAAAGAAGAAAGAAAAAGTAGTGAACATATAATGGTGCCGAAACCAGTAGCTTTTAAAATATTTTTGTTTTTCAAATTTTCTCATATTTTTTTAATCAAAGGTTGAGCGATTTTATCAAAAATTAATTCTTCGAATATACATATAACCAGATTAAAAGCAATAGCTTCAGCAAAAGTGGTTAAATCAAAATCTTTTTCACTAACATATAAATTTAAATAATTTCTTCAGGTACTTATTACAGTGCTTACCCCAAGAAATGATAAATATTTTCATTTTGAAGTTAAATTAATAATTTTATAATTTAAATATGATAAATTACTCATTGTCAATCCAGTTGTTATACTTATTATTACATCTTCTCAATTTTTAAAAAGATCTAATAATGGATTTTCTTCATGCAAATTATTTTTAGCGTCAAATAAATAAAATGAACCTAGACTTAAAGTTAAAGTTGTCGTAAAAGATGAAAAACTATATTTTGAGTTGATGATTTTATTTAATAAATTAATTTCATTTTCAATAACTACTCAATCAAAATTCTCTTGTAAAGATTGTGTTGTTGGGCATAACCACTCACTACTAAATGCTTGTTCATTTTGATACACTTTAAAAGTTTCTTGTAATTGTTTGGTATCATTTAAATTTATTAATTTTAAAATTATTTTACCATCGTTTAATTTAATGACTTTTTGTCATAGTAATTTATTATCAATAATTATAAATTTTTCATTAATAACCTGAATAATAATATTAGAAGAATTGAATTCTGTTTTATATTCTAATTTACCACTTTCATCAACTCTCTTTAGTGTTTCTCATTCTACATAACGGCTATCAACAGGAACTCATTCATTTTCTTCTAAATCAATAATACTATCACCATTTATTGATGAATTTTCATTTCTTCCTAATAAAGGGGTTGTTTCAGTTAAATTACTCTCTGACATGTCTCTCTTGTTTTCTTCTAATAACATTTCTTCTATCTCCTTTAAGTACAAAAATCTCCTGTTTTACTTACAAACAGTAAAGCAGGACTTAAACATATATTTCTTTTTTTGAATTTTATTATTACTTTTGGTACTAGTTGTTATTGTCTAATTTATAACAAAGTTAGTGATAATGATAAAGAGTGAAATGCATCATTAATAATTTGAAAATAAAAATTTTAATTTACCAACAAAAGTTAGTTTAAATTCACTCTTTAAATGTGGATTTATGAAAAAAATAGCCAATCAATATTTTTCTGCAAAATTAAAAGTATCCCTACTAATAACAAAATCTATTATAACTTTTATTTTAAAAAATAACAGTTATTTGCTTCTCATTTTTAACTCAGGAATTCAGAAATAAAAAACAAGAAATAATTTTTAATTTTATTTTGATTCTTTTTCGTTTTTTAAGTAATACTTTTTAACTAAATCAAAAATTTCGTTATTTAAATTACCATCTTTATATCTCTTTTTAAATTTATAAAAATATTTATAACGTTTATCTAAAACTATTGATTTAATTCCGTCAAAAAGGGAAAAGTAATTTCTATCTGAAAATTTATAATTATTTTTATCTATTTTTAATATATTTTCATTTATAATCTTATTGATTTTATTAATAAATTTTTTTCTTTTATAAACATAAATAAATATAATAAAAAACAAAATTAGTATTACTATCGTTATACTTAACCCTATTATTGTTCAGTCTTTTACGGCTAACTAGACTAAGTATTCCAAAATTTACACCTCTCATAATTTCTTTTTGAGCTTAATAATAATATTTTACACTATTTCTACAATAATTTCTTTAAATAACTATTTTAGGTGTTTATTTAGGATTTTTTTATTTAATAATTAAATTTTAGTTTTTCAATTAACTACAATTCCTTTGGGACGAGTAAATGATATTAATGAAGCATGAATACCTTGAACACCAAGTCCCGAATCTTTAACTCCAGTAAATGGAAAATGATCAGGTCCACGTTGTGATTGATCATTAATATTAACACTACCAACATCTAATTGTTTAGCAATACTCATAGCACTATTAATATTAGTCGTGAATACTGAAGCTTGTAATCCATATTTTGAATCATTAGCAATTTTAATAGCATCCTTTATATCATCAAAAGCAATAATAGGCAGTAATGGGGCAAATGGTTCTTCTCATGCTAAATCCATATTAATGGTGACATTAGTAAGAATAGTTGGTGACATTAAATTACCTTTAAATTGATTACCTGTTAAACAAGAAGCACCTTTGTCTAAAGCATCTTTAATTAATTTTTTAGAATTTTCAACAGTTGGCATATCAATAACTGGGGTAATATCACAATTGTCATTTGGGATTCCTACTGTCAATTTTTCCGTTTTAGTTTTTAATAAAGTAATTAATTTGTCACTAATTCCACGAGCTACTAACACTCTTTTAATAGCAGTACAACGTTGACCTGAATAACTAAAAGCACCTTTAACAATTTTAGTAGCAGCATCTTCAAGATCAGCATCATCTAAAACAATGGCTGGGTCCTTACCACCTAATTCTAAAATCAAATCTGTTTTTAATGATTTTTTAGAAATACGATTGCCAACATCGGCACTACCAGTAAAAGAAATAACATTAATTATCGGATTTTCAATTAGAATATCACCAATTTCACTACCTTTACCACTAACAGCATTGAAAACACCAGGTGGTATTTTTGCTTCATTGGCTAACTTTGCTAAATACAATCCTACTAAAGAGCCTTGCGTTGCTGGTTTAAAAACAACACTATTTCCAGTAACTAAAGCGGGAAATATTTTTGAAACTGACAAATTAACTGGATAATTAAAAGGCGAAATAGCTAAAATAACACCTTTCGGAACATGTTCAAACACTCCTAATTTATTTATTACCCCCCAACTATCACCAGTATATGATTGGGGATGTAAACGTAATGCTTCTTGTAACGTATACTCAATATATTCGACAGAACGATCTATTTCACTAACTGCTGCTTTGACACCTTTAGCAATTTCAGAACTCATTATGTCTGCCATATTTTTTTTATCACGAATTATTAATTGTTTTCAATTATTTAATAGTTCAATTCTTTTTAAAATCGGCATTTGACCTCAAACAATTTGAGCTGTTTTTGCTGCTTGATATGTTTTATCAATGTCTGTTTTGGTTAGTGCTGGAACTTGTCCTGCTGGTTGATTAGTTGTGGGATTCATTACTGTTACTCATTGTTTATTTTCATATAATTCACCATTAATTAATGCTTGATATTGATTTTTATTCTTTTCCATGTCAATCCTCCTTGTTTTCCATAGTTTTATTATAACATTTGTTAGTAAGGTAATGTTGATACGATTTAGTTAAAATTAAAAAAGCAACAATGACATTACTTAAATTAACAATAAATATTTTAATAAAAATTCTAGATCTAAACTGTCAAGTTATGATTAACTTTTTGGTTTGATTCTCCTAGTGGCAATAATTTATTTTCACATTCATTAATTGTTTTAAATGACAGCACACTAGAATCTTCATCGATTACATGATTTGCACCTGCCATTTTTTCAATTTCATTAATTTCATTTATTGCACCATAACTAAAAGATGGAATTATCATACTATCATTGTTCTTATCATTAAATAGTAAATCTATTTGATAATAAAGCAAACTACTTGATATTACTCTAAAAATAGGCAGGAAAGTTTTAATAAAATCTTCTAATAAAAAATTATTAGTTCCTATTCCTAACGTGTAGATTGTTTCTAAAGCATTAAATAAAAAATAACCAATCGTAGATAAAATTGGAATTGCTATACTATGAAAATCAAATCCTTTAATTTTTTTCTTTCATAGTTCAAATATTTTCCATATTATAACTATCGATATTTCTTTACCAAAATTTAAGGCTACTGTTGACAATAAATCAGCAAAATTATCAGTATTAATAGGAACTGAGGTAGTTACCTTTTCATTCATTTTTTTAACAATTTCATTAGTTGTAATTAATCCTATACCAAAGATTAGATTTTTAATTACACTTTTAAATTTATCGGTTTTACTAATATTTTTATTCACAAAATTAGCAAGTAAATTTTCAATTGCTATATAAGCACCCGTTGTTAAAAATAACGTGCTAACTTCGGGAACTATTAATAATGGTGGATTTTGCATTAAATCATTTATCCCATTTTTAAAACTAAATATTTTAATTTTTTTTCAATTATTGATGATTGCAACTGGGAATGCTGTTGCTAAAGAAACAGCAATTGCTCCTACTCCTAACGTTCAAATCTTTAAACTTTTAATTCATCTACTTTGTTGAGAATTTGAAACTAACGGAGTAGTCTCGCTAACTTCTGCACTTCTTGAAAGTTCTTCCATATCTTACCTTTCCTTTTATTGCATGACTGTTTGATAGAAAAAGTCTATTTCAACCAAATTATTGAAATAGACCTTAGTCATTCATTTAAATATTTTCATCAATATCATTAAAATCATCAGATGATTCTTCAATGAGACCCTCAGTGGAAATAATATCCTTAACTACTAGATTCATAATTAAGTTATTGCTTCCAACAATAATATTTTCGCTTTCTGCTTTTCCCATTCCTTCATTAACTTTGGTAATAGGAATGTCACTTGCTTTAATAACTGCTCATTTTTCTTTTTTACCTAAAATATTAATAAAAATCTCATCAGATGCTAAAAAGGTTTTAATAATAGTTACCGTTTTCGATTTTGGAATTTTTAAAATTTTATTACCTTTTGCTGTTCTTGATGTGAGTTCAATGGTATTAAATAATATTCTTTTAATAGTTCCTACTGATGTAATCATTCCATATATATCATTACTATTACCACAAGCCATTCCAATGACTTCGTCATCATTATAATTAAGTTTTAAGGCTTTAACCCCAACTGCAGTTTTGCTTAAGAGCGGTACTTTCGACTCTAAATATTTTAAAGTAAAACCTTTTTTTGTTGATAAGATAATAAAATCATGTTCTGTCGTGATACTAACACTAACAACATTATCATTATCTTTTAATTTAACATATTTAGCAATTTTATTAAATCTTAGTATTGATAACTCTAGCAGTGACATTCTCTTAATAAAACCATTTTTAGTAACAACCACAACATTAATATTTTTTTGTTCAAAAGTATTAATTTTTGCTACTTTAATAATTTTTTCATCACCATCAATTTTACATAATGTATTAACGTGAATACCATTATCTTTTCATTTATTTTCTTCTAACTTAAAGGTTGGAACTAAAATATAATTACCTTTATTAGTAAACAATAATAAGTTATCAAAGTTGTTCATGACACTAGTGCCAATAATAATATCATCTGGTTTGCGACCAAATTCTTGATAATCATCAAGATTTTGTGCTAAGACTTTAGTACTAATAACCTTGATTCATCCATCATAACTAACACTAACAAAAACTGCTTCTTGATGTAATGTTGCTTTTTCATCAATTGTGATTTCGGTAATTTCACCTTGAATAAGTGATCTTCTAGGTAATGGATAATTATCTCTAATTAATGTTAATTCATTAATAATTACTTGTTGTAATGATTTTTCATTACCAAGAATTTCTTTTAACAACATAATTTTATTTTCAATATCAGCTTTTTCTAAAATTAAAGTTTCAATATCAGTAGCAGTTAACCGATACAATCGTAATTGGACAATAGCTTCGGCTTGAATTTCAGTAAACTCAAAAGCAACTATTAAGTTTTGTTTAGCACGAGCGCGATCGGTGGAATTTCTAATAATCTTAATTACTTTATCAACTTGACTTAACGCAATAACTAAACCATTAACAATATCTAATCTGCGTTCTAATTGTGCTAAATCAAATTTAGAACGCTTAGTAACAATAATAACTTGATGGTTAATATAAAAATCTAAAATCTTAACTAAATTCATTTGGACAGGCTTTTTATTAGCAATCGCTACTAAGTTAAAATTATAATAAATTTGTAAACTAGTATTTTTAAATAAGTAATTTAAAATATCATTAATTTTGGCATCATGGGTTAACTCAACAACAATTCGTAACCCAGTACGGTCAGTTTCATCACGAACTTCTTTAATTCCTTGAATTTTTTGTAAAGAACGAATATCTTCAATTTTTTTAACCAAATCCTGTTTAATTACTTCAAAGGGAATTTCAGTAATAACAATTTGTGGAAATTCATTCTCCATATTAATAGCAGTTGTAGCACGAATCGCAATTCGGCCTTTACCAGTATGGTATGCTTCTTTAATTCCTTTTATGCCTTGGACAATACCACCTGTGGGAAAGTCAGGACCTTTAATAGTATGTTCCATTAAATCATTAATTGTACATTGTGGATTTTCAATTCGCATAATAACAGCATTAATTACTTCTTGCAAGTTGTGAGGTGGAATATTAGTTGCCATTCCCACAGCAATTCCTGAAGCACCATTAACTAATAAATTAGGGAAGTAACCAGGCAAAATTGCTGGTTCAGTTTCTGATTCATCAAAGTTTTTATTAAAATGAACAGTATCTTTTTTAATATCATTTAATAGTAGTTGGGAAATAGCACTTAGTCTTGCTTCTGTATAACGCATAGCAGCAGGATTATCACCATCAATTGAACCTTTATTACCATGCATTTGCACTAATGGCCAAGCTAATTTTCATTCTTGCGCCATGCGACACATAGCAGCATAAACAGCAGTATCACCATGGGGATGATATTTACCAATTACTTCACCCACAACCCGTGCTGCTTTTTTGTACGCTTTATCATTAGTTAGTCCTAAATCATTCATGGCATATAAAATTCGTCTTTGTACTGGTTTTAAACCATCACGAACATCAGGTAAGGCACGCTCTAAAATAATATACTTAGCATAGCGTCCAAAGCGTTCTGCAACAATATTATCAATTGGGTAAACTAACATTTGTTCTTCAAATGGTTGAAATTCATTGACTTCATTACTACTCATAATACAACTCCCTAATAGTCACTATCATCAAAAGAAATATTTTCTTCGATTCATTGACGTCTTTTTTCTGGTTTATCGCCCATTAATGTTTGAATTTCATTTTCAGCAACTAATGCATCATCTATGGTGATTTTAATAAGTTGACGAACATGGGGATCCATAGTGGTTTCTCATAGTTGTTCGGCATTCATTTCGCCTAAACCTTTGTAACGTTGTAAATCATATTTACCATGGATGGTTTCTAATTTATCTTTTAATTCTAACTCATTTCATACGTATGCTGATTGCTCTTGTTCTTGAACTTTATAACTAATTTTAAATAATGGTGGTAAAGCAATATAAACATTACCAGATGTAATTAAGTCTTTCATAAACCGATAAAAAAATGTCAATAGTAAAATTTGAATGTGCGCACCATCAGTATCGGCATCGGTCATGATGATAACTTTACTGTAATTACAGTTTTCAATATCAAATTCAGTACCAACACCACCACCGATGGCATTAATAATCATACTAATTTCCTCGTTATTAAATAAATCAACAGTTTTAGTTTTTTCAGCATTAATTACTTTTCCTTTTAATGGTAAGATAGCTTGGAAAGTACGGTCTCTTCCTGATTTGGCACTACCGCCAGCAGAATCACCTTCTACTAAAAATAGTTCATTAATTTTTGGATTTTTAGTTTGGGCAGGTACCAGTTTACCAACAAGAAATTTTTGCGTATCTTTGTTTTTGTTGCGTAGCGATTCACGTTCTTTACGAATCGCATTACGGATATCACGTGCTTTAATCGTTTTATCAATAATTTTTTTAGCGTTATCGCTATTTTCATGTAATCAGAATGAAAATCTTTCATTAACAATATTATCAACAGCAACTCGTGCTTCTGGTGTTCCTAATTTACCTTTGGTTTGACCTTCATATTGAATTAAATTTTCCGGAATCCGTAACGAAACAATGGCCACTAATCCTTCTCTTAAATCATTACCCTCTAAATTCTTGTCTTTGGATTTTAATAAATCTTGCTTGCGTGCATAGTCATTAATAGCTTTTGTCATACCACTTTTAAACCCAACTAAGTGTGTTCCACCATCATTAGTTTTAACATTATTGGCAAAACCAATTAGGGTTTCAGTATAATCTTCGGTATATTGTAAAACAATTTCAGCATCAATATTATTTTGTTTACCTTTTATTGAAACAACAGGGGAAATGGTTTTTTTACCAGCATTTAAATATTCCATAAAGGCTACTAATCCATTTTCATATTGAAATGTTTCAGTAGTATTGTTACGTTTATCAATTAACTCAATACTTAAATTACTAATTAAAAAGGCGCTTTCACGTAAGTGTTGTTCAAATAGATGAATATTTCAGTCACAACCTGCAAAGACACGAATAAAGTCAGGTAAAAATTGAACTTTAGTTCCCGTTTTATAAGTATTACCGATTTGCTTTAATGGTTGGTCAATCTTACCACCATTTTTAAATTTAATTTCATGAGTTTTTTTATCACGATTAATAGTTACACTCATTCAAGCACTTAAAGCATTAACAACTGAGGCACCAACACCGTGTAATCCACCTGATGTTTTGTAACTATTAGTATCAAACTTGCCACCAGCATGTAGGACAGTAAAAATAACTTCTGGTGTACTTTTTTTAGAAGCATGCATTCCTGTGGGAACACCACGACCATTATCTTCAACAGTAATCGATCTATCAACATTAATAGTGACAGTAATATGAGTGCAAAAACCAGCTAAGGCTTCATCAATGCCATTATCAACAATTTCTCATACTAAATGATGCAAACCACGATTATCAGTAGAACCAATATACATTCCAGGGCGTTTTCGAACAGCTTCTAGTCCCTCTAGGATTTGAATGGAAGATTCATTATACACATTATTATTCGGTTTACTAGCCATGAAAAAAACTCCTTACTAAGTTTTACTTTAACGTTTCCATTTTATCACATATCTTGACATTTAAAGACAAAGAGAATAAAAGAAAATTAAATATTTATTATTTTGTAATAATTTTATTATTTATAACTAACACTTAAAAGAATTCAATATTATTCTAAATTAAATATTTTTTTGATAATATCAGTTATTTCTCATACTGCCACTTCTAAATCGTCATTAACAACAATATAATCATATTGATGTTGTACTTTAAATTCTTCTTTAGCTTTATTCAAGCGTTTTTCAATAATTTCGTCAGTTTCACTAGCACGCATTCTAATTCTTTGTTCTAATGCTTGATATGAAGGAGGCATAATAAAAATACTCATGATATCGTTACGATGTTCATAATTTTTTAAAACTTGACTTGCTCCATCAACTTCAATTTCTAAAATCACATTATATCCTTGATTTTGCAAATTTAAAACATAACTTTTGCTAGTACCATAATAATTACCAATAAAATTAGTGTACTCTAAAAAATCATTTTTTTCAATATTCTTCATAAATGTTGTTTTATCAACGAAGAAATAATTAATACCATCTCGTTCTTTATTACGTGGTTTTCTTGTTGTCATGGAAACTGAATAGGCTAAATTTAATTTTTTATTTTCAAAGAGTTTAGTAATTATTGCTCCTTTTCCCACACCACTTGGACCAGACAGAATAATTAATTTTCCTTTTTTATGCAACATGAATTATCTACTTTCTATTTTCACAAAATTGAATTATTTTAATATATATTTTACCGTATTTTTTATTAGATAATACTTTAAATTGGAAATTTAATTGTAAATTATCAAGTGGGACATTAGTTTCTAACATAATAATAGCATTATCATTTAATAAATCATTATTGACAAAATAATTAAGAATTCACTGTTGACAACTAGTATTGGCAAATGGAGGATCAATCAATAAAATATCACACTTACTATTTAATGTTTTACTAAATGTTTGGTAATCTAAATTAGTTAATTTACTATCATTTTGTAAATTACAAGCTAATAAATTTTGTTTAATAATTTTACAAGCAGCAATATTAATATCATTGGCATATGCAAATTTGGCACCCCGGGATAAGCTTTCAATAACTAAATTACCACTTCCTGTAAATAAATCAACCACAATTTTATTATCAAAGTCACAATAATTGGCCATAATATTAAAAATATTTTCTTTAATTCTATTAAGCGTTGGTCTGGTATCTAATCCATCTAAGGTTGCTAATTTTTTACCCTTTAATTTTCCAACAATAATTTTCATATTTTCTCCTAATTTTCGTTTATAATAACTTTATCATTAAATTTGATAAAATCAAATTTAGTTTATAATTTGAGAATAAAAATGGAATGATAATGAAAGGAAATGAAATGTTAAAACTATTACAAAATGAAAATCCAGATAGTTCATGAATAACACAAGATACTACTAAAACATTGTTAGATACTTGTAGTGAAGTTGTTTTACCGTTAATTAACAACGATGAAAATATTATGAAAAAAATGATTGATTGAGTAAAAGCATCACAAGATAGTGAATTTAATGCCAACAATGTTATAACAGAAGCCATTGGGATTGCTGCACCACAAATTGGTAAAAATGTTAATATGTACTATATATTATTGCCAATTTTAAATAAAGATGAAACTATTACTTATTATGAACATGCTTTAATTAATCCTAAAATTATTGGCCGTAGTGAACAAATTGCTGCTTTAAAAAAAGGTGAAGGATGCCTAAGTGTTACTACTAAACATCATGAAGGATTAGTACCCCGCAGTTATAAAATCAAGGTTACTGGTTTTGATTACTTAAAAAATAAAAAAGTTAGTTTAACAATACGAGGGTATGAAGCTATTGTTTTTCAACATGAACAAGACCATTTAGAGGGTAAATTGTTTTATCACCATATTAATAAGGAAAATCCTTGACATAGTAACGAAGAATGGATTATTATATAAGGTAGGACAATAATTTAACTTTATTAAAATTTTACTTTAATTATAATTTAACTTAATGAACATAAATACTAAGCTCATTACTATTTTTGTTTTTGTTTATTATTTGCTTATATACTAATAAATATTTAAAGAGAAAGAACTCTATACAAAAGAGGAGGAACAAAAATGACTGAAGCACTTATTAAACCTATTTCAACATCACTCAAAAAAGAAATAACTAAAATCTATGCACTTGGTGGTTTAGAAGAAGTTGGAAAAAACACTTATGTTATTGAACAAGGTGAAGAAATAATTATTATTGATGCTGGAGTAAAATTTGCCGATGCTACCATGCCAGGAATTGAAGCTGTTATTCCTGATTATAGTTATTTAAAAGAAAACAAACATAAAATTAAAGGAATTTTTATTACTCATGGTCATGAAGATCACATTGGTGGGATTCCCTATTTATTAAAAGAAATTAATGACATTCCAGTGATTTATGCTCCCAATTTAGCTGCTGCTTTAATTCGTTATAAACTTAAAGATAAAGGTGCTAAATCAAAAGTAAGAATCGAAGTAGTCGATGGAACAAGTAAAATTAAAACTAACCGTTTTATTATTAGTTTTTTTGCTGTTAACCATTCTATTCCTGATGCTTATGGAATTTGTGTAGAAAACTCTAACGGTACTGTTGTAACTACTGGTGACTATAAATTTGATTGAACACCATTAGGCCATAAAGCCGATATTGATAAAATGGCACAGATGGGGCAAAAAGGAGTAACTTTATTTTTAGCTGATTCTACTAATGCTGAAATTCCCGGCTATACTATGACAGAAATGTTAGTAGTAAAAAGAATTAGTGAACTATTTGTCAAAGCCAAAGGTCGTATCTTAATCTCTACTTTTGCTTCTAATGTTCACCGTTTACAACAAATTATTGAAGTTGCTACTAAACACAATCGTAAAGTTGTGGTGGTGGGCAGAAGTTTAGAACGAATTGTTACTGTCATTCGACAGATGGGACATTTAAAAGTTCGTGATAATTCTTTTATTAAACCTGAAGAAATGAAAAAATATGATAATAACCAAATTGTCATTATTTGTACTGGTTCGCAAGGAGAACCAATGGCAGTTCTTTCAAGAATTGCTAATCGTGAACATCGTCAAATTAAAGTTGTGCCTGGTGATACTGTTATTTTCTCTTCATCTGCTATTCCTGGCAACCGTGCTGATGTAGAACGAGTAGTAAATAAACTAACAAGACTTAGTGCTATTGTTGAAGAAAACTCACCATTAAACTGACTGCATACTTCAGGACATGCTTCACAAGAAGAACAAAAATTAATGTTAAACTTAATTAAACCTGCTTACTTTATGCCTATGCATGGTGACTATCGTATGTTAAAGGTTCATAAAGAAACTGCAGTTTCTGTTGGTATGCCTGAAGAAAATGTCTTTATTTGTGCTAATGGTGACCCTATTATTATGGATATGGGTAAATGTCATTTAAGTGATAAACGAATCCCTGCTGATCCCATTTATGTTGATGGCGGTAAAGATATGTCAGGAGTAACTACTGCAGCTGTCATTCGTGACCGTCAAATCTTATCTAAAGATGGATTAATTGCCATTGTCATATCAATAGATTCACAAAATAATAAATTATTAGCACCCCCTACTTTTATTTCTCGTGGTTCATTCTATGTTCGGGATGCTGCACCATTAGTATCTGAAGCTATTTCATTAGTAACGAAAGCTATTAATGAAGTATTAAAAAGTGAACGCCCAACTTTTGGTACTATTAAAAATGCTGTTAAATCTACTTTAGCACCTTTTATCTTTAAGAAAAAAAGAAGGAATCCACTAATTATTCCTGTTATTTTAAATAAAAAATAAATCATATTAAAAACTAGTATTTGATAGGAGAAATACTAGTTTTTATATTTTTAGATTAAGGATTAAGTTTTTTTAAATTCCAACTTTTACTAAAGTTGCATCTAGGGCTTTTAACTCTGCTTCTGTTGCAGCTAGTGATAGTTGTTGCGTTACTTCATTTGTAAAATAAAACGTAACATTATCAGAAATCATTTCAACATAAAGTATATGAACTTTATTTATTCAGTGACCTTTAAACTTAAACATTATTTTTGGCATTCTAACTACCACCTTTCTAAATAAAATATAAACCAAAAATTAACATTTACTATGAAGTTATAACGCAGTTGGATAATTTCATAAAATCTAAAAAAAATATATCTTGAATGACAGGTAGTTTTTCAATATTAGTTGTTTCACTCTGGTATAATTTTATAGTTATAAGATTTTTAAGTCTTAAATTTAAGAAGGTTTATCAATAATGATTGTTAACGATAAGTAAGTTTTTACTAAAATACGAACGAAACAAATGCTTTTTGACAATGATATTTTTATTGACAAAAAATATAATTTTAATGAGAAACATATTATGAATGGCTTACAACTTTTAGATAATATAAAACCTAATTCCATTCCAGTAGTATTCTTTGACCCACAATATCGTGGCATATTAGATAAATTATCTTATGGTAATGAAGGCAAACGACAAATTAAACGTGCTAAATTAGAACAAATGGATGATAAAACTATTATTAGTTTCATCAAGAAAATTGATAATGTATTAATGGAAACAGGGCATTTATTCTTATGAATTGATAAATTTCATTTATGCCAAGGTATCCAACCATGAATTAACGAAACAGGTTTAGTAATTGTTGATATGATTGTTTGAGATAAAGTACGAATGGGAATGGGATATAGAACTAGAAAACAAACTGAATACTTGTCAATATTACAAAAACCACCCATTAGAGCCAAAGATATATGAAAAACTAGAAATATTAGAGATTTTTGATCTGAAAAAATTAATGATAAAACCCATCCTCATCAAAAACCACAAGAACTAAAAGTTGAACTTATTGCTACTGTTACTAATGCGATATTATTTTAGACCCAGCAGCTGGGAGTTTTTCAACTATGCAATCTGCTATAACTAAAAATAGAATATTTCTTGGATGTGATATAAAGGATACTGAAACTAATGGCATTAATTAAAGATAGAAAAGAAAAACCAACTAGTAGTGGTGCATATGATAGAATATTTAATATCAAAAAAATATCTAAAATCAACTATATGTATGTAGTGTGATGAAAAAATTAGTCCACCAATACTTTTCTACAAAATTAAAAGTAAGTGCTTATTAAAAATTAAAACACTTACTAAGGATTTAATATTTACTGTTTTAAAACATTATTTAGTTAAAGTCATTAACTGTTTTATTTTTAATATTTAGTTTTCAGGTAATGACGTAGGAAACAAAATAAATAATAATGTTAGTAAAAATCATAATAGCAAAGTATCACCAACGAAAGACAACCGGAAACACAACATTAGCAAAATTAGTTAGTAATACTGCTAAAGTATTAGCTAAAATTGGAACAATAAAAACTGAAAACAAACTGCTGATAACTAATACTGGGATTATAATGAAAAAGAAATTATATGATACTTCAGGTGCAGTATATCCTAAACTACGTAAAATGTTAATTAAAATTAAATTATCACGGACAATAATATTAGTAATAATGATAATAATCATAAACGCTAATATCACACTAAATACACCAAAAAATAAAATAACTGTTTGTAAACTATATTGGTTAGTATTCATTACACTACGTAAATTATTAATGTCATAAACTGATGATAATGATGAACTTATGCCTTTACTTGCTAAATAACCCTTATTAGCTACTTGCAATAAATCAATTTTATAATCATTTTTAGTGCTAATAATCGGCAAGTAATGTTTTAATTCATTATTAGGGAATTTACTTAATTTGCTATTAGCAAAAGTGCTACTCAAGCCAGTATTATCTTTAGTACCTAAAATAATACTATTTAGTCATTTTTGTGGTAATAAAGCAATATTAGGCTGCAATTTAGAAAAATTATCATAACTAATACCAATAATATATTTAGTTTGGTTATCCAAACCGTGAACAGTATAAATAATGGTTTTACCTAATTTTTCACCACCATCATATAAACCATAAACTGATGATAATGATGAAGTTGCCATAGGAATAAATTGTACAGAACTACTATTAGGATTTTTAATGTCCAAAGCAGTAATTAATTGGTTACGAATTTTAATAAATTCTTTATCTTGTCAATGAACTGATGTTGTCATTTTTGATAACGTTAAATTACTGAAAGTATCAAAATCAGTAATATCGAAATTAGGGTTTAAAAATTGTTTTAAACTATCATTAATTCCATATGCAGTTCGCAATGTTCCAGATACTCTAAATGCATCATCTGATAATTTTTGTGTATTATTATCATAATAAATATCAGGGAATTTATTTAAATCTAATATATTAGCTTTATCAAATTTAAATTGTGTATATGGTACTTCTTGATTCTTTTCGTAAGGAATCACACCAAAACTAACCATTAAATCAGTATTATTTTGACCATTTTCATTAGTTAAATAATTAATTAAAACAATATTATTAATTCAAAACTGTTGGAAAGCAACAGGAAATTTAGTAATTTGAGGCTCTATTATTTCTCTTCTAATCTTTAACAATTCACTTCCCATAATATAACCCCCACGAAAATCAATGTTTGCTGGAGTTTTAGGATCTTTTATCATTTCTTCTAAAGCACTTTTAAATTGTGGATAAAGAGAAGATTTATTTTTAATTTCATTAACACTATCAAATTTATACATTAGTTTATTATCACTAGTAAAAAAATTATCTTTAACATCATTAGTAAATTGATATGTATTTTGATAATTAAAGTTAACACCTGAAAACTGAGAACCTAGCATATCAGTAACTAATCCACTTGCTACTAAAGCAAAAAAAACTAATGTAGCAGCAAATATACTAGTAAAACTCATAATTAATGTTTTACCCAAACTACGTATAGAAACAGTAATTGCTAATTTATTACGATACGTAAATCTTCTAATCAAAAAATGCGATATAAAACTAAAAATAATACCAATATTTAAACTATATTTTTTAGTCGAAACATTATTAGCAATTAAATCTAATGGTTTTACTCGTAATAAAAATAGAACTAATAAAAAACTAATAATGGTAATACTAACAATAGGAATAACAATTACTAAAATAGAAATACCAATATTAAAATACCAGCCATAACTAATTAATGCAACGAAACTATCATGGGTAGTGATAATAAAATGAGCAATAGGAATAGAAATCATAGCACCAATAATGGCAAAAATAATTAAAGGGATCACAATTGATACCACCAAGGTCAAACTTAATTGTCAACTTTTATATCCCGTCGCTTTTAAAACACCTATCAACTTTTTATTTCGATCAATCATCTTAAAAGTAATAATAAAAATAATAATAACAGTTACTACAAAAATTAAAAATAGAAAGATACTAGAAATTTGATTCATTAATGAAATTCTGTTGTTAATAATATTCAAACCTGATCATTCAACTTCACCAGAATACGAAAGATAAGAATTTGTTGAAGAAGTTAAACTTTGAATATCAATGCCATTATTAAATGGATAAGTTTTTTTCCCAATCTTTTGATTATATTGTTCATGTAAATAATCATACAACCAACTATTATTAATAGTGCTGTCAATATTAGAAACTCCTAAATCAGGTTTAGAAGATAAAAAATGGTTTTCTTTAATGGAACTAAATGGGACTAAAGTTTTTTTAACACTAAGCACAGTATTACTATTAGCAAAAGCAATGGTATTATTTTTAAAATCAATAGTAGGAAAATAATAATTAGGATTAGTTGTTAAAGAACTAGTAGCATACCCTCTAATAACAAATGTTTTGCCGGCAATAACATATGTTTGTCCAATATGAAGATGATTAAATTTAGCAAATTGCTCATAAATTAAGATTTCATTATCTTGGAGCGGTTTGACATTTAAACTTTTACCACCATTTTCAGTAATAATAGGTCGATTAACAATGTCAGAAGGTTCACTTTGAATAAAAGCAAAATTCTTACCAGTTATTAATAAATCATTAACAACTATTGTTTGCACATATTGAATATTTTTAAATAACATACCCATTGTCATAATACTATATAATTTTGCTTCATCATTAATATCAGCAACAGTATATGGTTTATTAGCATATGGATATGATCGTTTATGATATATTTTATCAGTATAAACTTTTAAAGCTTCATCACTAGTAATCATAAAATTAGTTTTATTTTCTACATTATTTTTATCATAAACATATTTATCTAATAATTTAACTTCATCATCTACTTCTTGATCATGACTGGCAATAGTAGGATAATTAAGAGGGATATTAACTTTAAAATCAATATAGGGTTTAGGAGAAATTGTGGTTAAATTTTGACCAATTGCAAAATATTCATCACTAGTAACATCACCACCAGCAAAGAAAAAACGATAAATATGTTTAGTACTATCTAAACATTGTAACTGAAAAGTAGCATTTTCCAGTTTAGATTGAATAATGGCGTTATTTTTATCATAATATTTCATATTTTCTAAATAAGCATCTTGGCTGTGATTTCTACGAAACTCTGTGTCATCTAGAGTTCTAAAATAAGAATTTTGATTAAAATCATTATGGACAATATTATTAGTGTACTGTTTATAAAGATAATCATTAGAAAAATTAATAGACAGAAATGCCACAACCATAATTATTACTAAAAAAACTAAACCTAATACTTGTAACAAGTTATTTTTCTGTTCACGAATATAATTACGTAATAACTTAAACATTATTAACTCCTCTTTAAAACACTTATTAAGTATAAATGACATTTTACCACAAAAAGAATGGTTAAAGTTGGTAGTCTATTAATATACTAACACGATATTAGATGTTTTTTATAATTCACTACTGTTAACTTTTGATAACTTATTTAAAGCAGCTTTAGCAGCTTCTTGCTCAGCTTTCTTTTTGTTAGTCCCTTGCCCTTGACCCATTAAAATTTTATTATCCAGATAAACATTGACAACAAAATAAGTAACATTATCTTTTTTAACTTGATCAATAGTTTTGTAGTTAATCGGGTCACGCTTTTCGGCTTGAATTAACTCTTGTAATTTAGTTTTATAATCAACAATGGTTTCTAACTGATTATCTTCAATTAAATGAAATAATGTTAAATCAAGGATAGCTTTAACGGCTTTATCTCCTAAATCTAAATAAACAGCTGCTAAAAAAGATTCAAAAATATCTGATAAAATACTTTCACGTTGTTGACCGCCAGTATTTTTCTCACCATTTCCTAAAAATAAAAAGTGTTGTAAACCAAGAGCAATGGCTGCTGCAGCAAGTGTTTCTTGACGTACAGCTTTACTGCGAAGACTAGTTAATTGTCCTTCATCTTTTTCGGGAAATAAATGTCAAATATACATTGAAATATTTTTTCCTAAAATAGAATCACCCAAAAATTCTAATCGTTCATACGAATAATTTAAATTATGTTCATTAGAAAATGAACGATGTGTAAAAGCTTCGCGATAATTTTTATTATTTTTAATTTTATCTAATAAAGTTGATTTTAAAATATGTTCAATATTAATCATACTTTTTTCTCCTCTAATATTTATGATAATGCTTCAATTTGTTTAGTGATCTTATTAGTAACATCTTGTTCAATAGCACGAATTAATAACTTTAATGTACTATAATAAGATTTTTTGTCACTTGAACCATGTGCTTTAAAAGCAATACCATTAATACCAATTAATTGTGCTCCTCCTGTATTTTTATAATCAAAAGTGGTTTTAATATTTTTAAAAATGCCAAGTGATAATAATCCTACGAATTTAGTAAAAATATTTTTTTTGTATCCATTTTTAATTAAAGTAAAAAGTAAAGATGCCATACCTTCTACTGACTTTAAAACAATATTACCTGAATATCCATCACAAATAATAATATCTACTTCACCACTTAAAACATTACGTGGTTCAATATTACCATGAAAATTTAAAAAACTAAGTTTACCATTTGATTGTGTTAATGCTTTTAATTTAGCATATGTGGCTTTAGTAACTTCTGGTCCTTTATTTTCTTCAGTTCCAATATTTAATAAACCAATTTTGGGTCGAAAAATACTTTGAATAGTTTGACAGTAAATGTGTGCCATTAAGGCAAAACTTATTAAATCATCAACAGTATTTTCAATATTAGCACCAACGTCTAGTAATACTACTTGCTGATCTTTTATTAACGTAGGCATAATTGGCATAAAAGCAGGGCGCTTAATTCCTTTTATTTCCCCTAATAAAAAATGACAAGTACCAAGGTAAGCAGCTGTGGAACCAGAAGTTAAAATACCATCAACTTCATTTTTTTTAACTAGTTGAATGGCCTGACTCATAGATGAATTAGTCATTCTAATTCCAGCTAATGGACCATCATTCATAGTAATAACTTGTGTTGTTCCTTTAATAGTTAATGATGAGGGCATTGGTTTATTTTTTAATAACGTTTGTAAATTCCCTTTAATTTGTGCTTCATCGCCCACTAAAACAATATTTACATTTTTAAATTCATTTACTACTTGTAATGCAGCAGCAATAGCAGGAAGGCTACCGTAATCTGAGCCCATTACATCAAAAGCAACTTTCATAATTCCTCCTATAAAATATATTTTAAACAATCGAAACCTAATATAATGACAGTTTAATTATACGTTAATTTTAAAAAAAACTTTAAAAAAGACTGATTATATAAAAGTAATAATAATATTATTAACATTTTTAAAAGTAAATTTTAAGAATATTTTTAAACGTTATACCCTAAACTTTAAAAATCTATTCATGCTAGCTACTTATGAAAATAAAATCCTTACAGAGATAAACAAACTCTATAAGGAATAAACTAGTATGAATATAAATTTTATTTTATCATATTTGGCATAATAAACAAAACGAAAGTTATTTTTTCTTCTCATTTTTAGCTCAGGAATTTAACGATAGCGTTCAACATAATGACTTACTAAACCACGATAAATAAATGGTACCGTTAATTGCATAACTGGATAAGTAAATAAAAAAATATGAATAAAATTGTAAACAAGTGAATAAAAAATTGGGTTAAAACCATTTCATGGTTTATTACCAAACAACTTTATTCAAACAAAATATCCTGACATTGTTTGTCACATATAAATAATTAAGCAAACAATAAAACAATGAAATCAATAATTAATATATGTAAATAAAGATTTATCAGCTTTTAAATTAAAGCGTAATAATGCAATAATGGCTAGCGTTGTCATCGGCAAGAAGTAATCTAATAAATAACTTCATGGACTAATAATATTACCTGCAGGAATAAATAGTAAACACATTAAAGCACTAATCATTCCTGTTAATCATCCTGCTGCAAATGATACACTAAAACTAATAACCATTAATGGAATATACTTAATAGCGATACCCCCACCATATGGTAAGTGGGGTAGTAAATTTTCTTCAATAAAAGCACAAGCAATAGTTAAAGCAGTAAACATTGCAATCATAACATAATCAACAGTAACTCATTTTTTAATACCAAGTGCTGCTTTAAATTTTTTTCTTCATTGTGCTCTTAATAATGCAAATCCTTGCGTTTTTTGTCATTGATAATGTTTAATAAGGTTTAGTATTAGAACAATAACATTAAGACTACAAACTGCTAAGAATGAAAATACAAAAATATTTTCATGAATTTTATCAATATTAACAGTTCAACAAATAATTACTACTAACACGGCACTAATTAGTAACAAAACTGATACTATAATTAAACAAAGTTTGCTACTATAAAACTTATATCCGACATCTGGATTAATATGAAAAAAGTTGTTAATACGAGATGCTGATAAAACACTGACTAAAATTAGAATACTTAGTAAAACTACTAAATTAATTAATGTAGATATTTTAAATAACATATTAACCCTCATATTCTTTTTAATTTTATCACGGTTAATTTTTAATAGTTCTGGTTCTTTTTTGATTTGGGTTAATAACATAAAATGATAACTCCTTTATTTTTTTGAACACAGAAGGGCTATCATTTTTTAATATTATAAAAACAAATTAAAAAATAAAGTCTCCCTCCGCTAGTATTACCTAGATCAGGTTATAGGGTATTTCTCAGACAAATGCCACCCCTGCTTTATATGGATGTTGTTAAATATCAAATTAATTTGATATTTAACAACATTATAACATTGTTAATTAGTAAATGAGATAAAAAAATTATTTTAATTATATTAGTAGATTAAATTATTCATTAGACCTCTTGCAGAACCTATTAAAAATACCCTTTAAAATTAAGAAAAATGGTTTAAAAAACTATGTTAGATATAATTTTTAATAAAGGTTAGTATTTACAATTCAGGATTCTTCCCCTACTTTTTTACAAAATTAAAAAACATTATCTTATTTAAAGTGAAAATCCTTGTTTTGTAGAAACATTATCTTGTTTGCGATGATAATTTAAATCTTCTTGTATTTCATCTATATTTTGTATTTTTAAAAGCGTTTCTTGCATTGAATCTTCTTTTTTTAAATCAAAAACATTTTTAATAATTTCTGAAATTTCTTTAACAAGTTGTTCTTGTTCTTTTGGTTTGTTTATAACAACATAATTACAAACGTTTTCGATTAGGTTTGCTTTTCTTGATTTTTCATTAGAATTATTTTTTCTAATTATTCCTACTTCATTTCCTCTACCACGAGTTTTAATTTGTTTTAATATTTGTTCTTTATTAGTAGAATTAATATAAACTATTAAAATATGCTTTTGATTTAAAAGATTATTCATTTGTAAAAATTCTAAAGAATTTTTATTATCACCAATTTCTAAAATTGGTATCTTTCCATTATTAATAATTTTTAGCATTTCAGAAATTCTAAATCCTGTTAATCTTTTTAATTCATTTGGTTCTTTGCAACTATTTTTTAAAAAAAAATAATATTATTTTCTTTTTCTTGATTAAATTGTTCGTTTGAAGTTTTTAATATACCTTTTTTATCTGATCCATTTATTTTATTAGTAACTTTATGACATAATTCTAATTTTAAATCTTTATATTTTTCTTCTAGTAACTTTTCTATTGTTGTTCCTTTACCAACACCATGCAGTCCTGTAATAATTAATATTTTATTTTCTTGAAATATTTTACGAATAATTTCACTTTTTTGAGGCATTATTTTTTCTTCTTTCTAAAATAATTTTTTAATTTTGTAGAAAAGTAGTGGTGACCTAATTTTTACCATCACACTACATATATAGTTTAAATTTTAATTAAATCGTTGCATTTGTATTAACAATCTGCCTTTTATTGATAAATTAAACTTTATAATGTATCACTACTTTTGTTATAAATTAATATTTTCTTCCTTTTTCTTTAATTTTAAAATAAAAAACAATAAAAAATCGCTGTTAACTAAAATTAATTAACCACGATTTTAAATCAAATCTTTATTTTATGAATAATTATATAATTAAAAAAATGGATTAACAACCCTTTTTTAGGACTATTTTCTTTTAAAGTCCTCAGTAGAATGTGAGACATGCATTATCTCTGATGTCTAGAGAAAAGATAATTGAACCCTTACAAAATTACGATTTTCGGGTCGCACAAACTTATCTAACTCATATCTTTTACAAAAACAAAATGATACATAAGGTATCATTTTAATAGTAAATTCTTGTTAAAAAATACTAGGTAAATAATCCATGAAGAAATCATTTAACAACTCTCAATTACAATTCCTTTGTGTTTCTGGAGTTAATATTCATTCGCTAAATGCTTCAGCAAATAACTCATCTGGGGGAATCTTCATATCTAGATTAATTCAATAACCACGACCAAAATTACTACGTACCACCACTAATGGAAATAATTTTTTTTCTACTTCATTAGTAATCACAACATTATCTTTTATATTTAAATATTGCATAAAGTTGTCTACACACTCAGGAATTAGATGTTGCGATTGTACAGATAAACTATTATTTTTAGTAACAGATGGTCCTAAATTACAATTCTCATTATTACTTTTTACGTTTCAATTATTATTAAAAGTATCACGTTTGGTATCATCTAAACTTAAATAAATACTTAGTGCATGACCAAATTCATGAGCAACAATACTAATAATATCATCAGATGCCCATCATCCTTCACGATATTCTTGATCGATAAAACTAGTGTTAAAAGATTCACTATCAAAGCCCATTCTTAAATTATTATAACTAGGATCATAAATTGTTCATGCTACAATGTTATTATTTAATGGTACTTCAGTAATATTTTGAATTAGTTTTGTTACCACATCTTTACCATATAATTGACCAATGATGTTGTAAAGACGGAGAATATTATTTTCTCCTACGGTCTTTTCATCATTAGTAACTTTTTCTTCATTAAGCAATTGATCCCAATTAGTTTCACTATAACCGATTCCCATTTTAGTATTCAATAGGTCAGATTGAAGACTAGCATAATTTTGCCATAATACATTTTTTTTACTAGTAGTATTATCATACAAATTATTAAACTCATTAATGCTAGTATCGCTGGCTTTGTTAGCGATTTCAGTTTCATATTTCAAAATAAAATCATGTTCACCAGGAATGTCATATTGTAACATACTAACTTTGTCATTACGGTTAAAATTATGAGCAAATAATGAGCATCCTGTTACTAGTAAACTGTTAATAGTAACTATCGATAAGCTACTAAGAAACGTGAAAAATCTAAGAATCTTTTTCATTTTCTTTACCCCCACCAGTGATCTGTTAAATAATTATAACATATCACAAAATTTTAGAAGGTTTTTAGTTTATTCTCAATTTTTTCAGTTAGAATTGTTTTTAAATTATCTTTAATTTTTGTTAAATTAGCAGTTGTTTTTCCTAAATCCGAGATACTTTTATCAAATTTATCAAATTCACCCATAACTTTTCCGATTAGTTTGTTAAAGTCATTTTCCATTCATGATTTAAATTTTTCCATCATTTTTTCATCTTGGTCTTTAATTTGTTGTTGGTTTTCTAAGGTAAATCTCTTGTTGATTAACATTTTTAAAACATTAACTATTAATACTAAAATCTCAAAATCAGTATTAACAATGAAAATATTATTGTGGGTTTTAGAATGCGTAAATGGGGCATGAGCATATGCTCAAATGATTAGTCCAAAGTCACCATTTCATTCTTTTAATTCTTTGACTAACTTGTCTTCAACATCACTAAGTATTAATTTTTCTTGATTCTTTAATTCAAATAAGATTTTTCCCATTTCTTTTTTTTCATTGCGTGGATTAGTAATGCCTAACATGAAATCGGGTTTGCGACCATTAATAGCTTTTGTTGTTTTTTCAAAGTTATCGCTTAAGTAAAAAGTGTTCATTGTTCGTTCGAAATCGTTTTCTAAATTAGAACCTAAAATACCACTTTTAATATTACGTCCTTGTTCTAGTTTTAGTGTTAGTTCAGCAATTTTTAAATTTAATTCACTTTCTTTTTTAATATTTTGGTCTTTAATAGTATCAATTATTGTTTGTTTCTCTTTTAAAACAGATAATTCTTTTGCGGTTAGTTGGGTTTTTAGTTCGGCTTCAAAGTTTTTATTTTCAATAACTAATTCTTGGATTTTATTATTAAGGTTATTTAATTCCTTTTGTTTTTCGGTATGTAATTGTTGAACAACTTTTTGTTGGTCTTTTGTTAATTGTGCTTCTTGGGTTTTTAGTTGTGCTTCTAAAATCGCTTTTTGTTGTGTTAATCACTGACTTTGCAATTTATCTGTTAATTCTTGTTTATATTTTGTTTCTTGACTATTAAAAAATTCTTGTAAATGAGCAATTGCTTGTTCATTTTCTTGAAAATCTTTTTCTGTAATTGGTTTGTGACAATGGGGACACATAATTTTAAATGCCATAAATTGGTTATTTTCCTTTCTAAATTGAACGTAATAATTATAAGTGTACAGTATATAAAGGAGAAATTAAGGAAAATTTTAAATAAAGTATTGTTATTGCATTAATAATTTAATCAAATCATTTAAATAGTTTTCATGTTAAGAAATAAATAACACAACTTATTACATTAATAACAAGAAAGGCACCAACAAAAATACCAATAACGCCACCGACACCAATCGTATCAACAAAATTAGAACTAACAATGCCACTTAAAAAATAAGTTAAAACAATTAAAGGGGCAACAATTAATAAACTAGTAAATAAACTAGCAATAGCTTGTCCAGTACGACTTTTAATAAGCACTGACATTAACAAGGCAACAATAGTAATAGTAATTGATAATACTAACGTAAATAATATAATGATTAATAATTGTCAACTAAAGATTGATGATAACATTGGTGATAATGGAACAGCATACCCCACAATGATTACTCCAATAAAAATAATAATATCAGAAATTAAAATTAATGCTAAGTTAAATAATGAAGACATAATAATAAATTTATTTTTACTAATACGTGTTAATCCAATTCGACGATAAACAACACTCTGTTTTAAATCTAATAAAATTGCTAAAAAAGTTTGAATTGACAATGAAGCAGTTTGTGTTAATCAAATAATCATTAACACAATTCGCCCAATACTCTTTCCACTAGGTGATGCTAACATCAAATTATTACCTCAAATTGAAGCGGCAATAAAAATTAATGGTGAAATTAAAACGGAAAATAAAATAATAGAACGATTACTTTTTAAATAACTAATAAATAAATTAATAACTGCTCAGTCATTAATTTTGCTTTTTAAGATGTTTTTTTCATGATTTAGCTCATTTTTCATTACTACCACCTCCTAATCGTTTTGCTAATTCTTCAGTATCATACATACCAATTTTATATTCTTTAAATTTAGTTTTAACATATTCTTCAACACTACCATATTCTTTAACAATAGTTTTGACATCATTAATACTAATAATTGCACCTTCAAACATAAAAATAACTTGTTGACAGAAACGCTCAATTTCTTGCATATTGTGCGAAACAATTAAAACTGATAAATCAGAATCAATAAAAACTTCTTTTTCTAGTAATTCATAAATCCGTTCGCGAACTTCCAAATCCAAACCAGTGGCCAATTCATCTAATATTAATAATTCTGGTTCAACAATTAATGCTAATAAAATATTAATCTTTTGCTGCTGTCCTCCTGATAACGTAATAATCGGTTTATTAATAAATTCTTCGGCATCTAAATAATATAATAATTTTTGAATATCTTGAATTGATTTGTTTAAACGATAAGCACGCAAATAAAATTGAGCCATGTCTCAACCAGTAACACCACGGGGATATTTAGTTTCTTGTAACTGCATTCCAAGTTTTAAATCATCTTTAATATTAATAATACCACTAGTAGGTGCTCGTAATTGCGAAATAATTTCACAAAGCGTAGTTTTTCCTGTTCCATTTGGACCAACAATCCCAATTCGTGAACCAATGGGAATGTCCAAACTAATGTTTTTAATTACAACATTTTTGTTATAACTTTTAGAAACATTAATGATTTCGACATTATTTTTTTCATTTTTAGTCATAAATAAATGTTCCTTTCTAAATGGATAAATCTTTATAATCTTATCATAATTATTAGCTAAATTCTTAATTCTTTTACAATCAGTTTTTGATATTTTTTCATAAGAATGATTTATTTAGTGTTAAGATTTTATTAGTAAAAGATATAATGTATAAGGAGAAACAACATATGAAAAAAGATATCATAAAAACTGGTGCTGATTTAGTAGTTGACACGTTAATTAATCAAGGAGTTAAATATATTTTTGGCATTCCTGGTGCTAAACTTGATAAAGTGTTTGATGTTTTAAATGACCGTGGTCCACAATTAATTGTGGCCAGACATGAACAAAATGCTGCCTTTATGGCAACAGCCATGGGTAGAATTACCGGTAAGGCAGGAGTTGTATTAGTAACCTCAGGACCTGGTGCTTCTAACTTAGCTACAGGGTTAGTAACAGCTAATGCTGAAGGTGACCCCATTGTTGCCATTGCTGGGAATGTACAACGACAAGACCGTTTAAAACGGACACATCAATCAATGGACAATGCTGCTTTGTTTGCACCAATTACTAAGTTTTCTAAAGAGGTTATTCATCAAGATAATATTTCAGAAACTATTACTAATGCTTTTCGTAGTGCTGAAAATGGGATACCTGGTGCTAGTTTTGTTTCATTACCTGCTGATATTATTACCTCACCAGTAGCAGTACAGGCAATTGCTGCAATTACTAGCAAACCCAAATTAGGAATTCCGACAAATGAAACAATTAAAGAATTAATTAACAAAATAAACGCTGCTCGCTTACCTGTCTTTTTGTTAGGAATGCGTGCTTCTAGTACTAGTGTCACAACAGAAATTGGTAACATTTTACGTAACCATAGTTTTCCAGTAGTAGAAACATTTCAAGCAGCAGGAATCATCACGCGTAAATTAGAAAGCAATTTCTATGGACGGTTAGGTTTATTTAAAAATCAACCAGGTGATGAGTTATTAAATAATGCTGACTTAATCATAACCATTGGTTATGATCCTATTGAATACTATCCACGTATTTGAAATAAAAATTTAACACCAGTAATTAACATTGATGAAGTAATTAGTGATATTGATAATTTTTATCAACCAGTATTAGAAATTATTGGTAATATTAGTTTAACATTAAAAACTTTTAAGGAACAATTTAAAGGTTTAAAACTAAGCAAAGAAAAACTATTATTTTTAAGCAAATTACAAACTAAGTTAAATGATAATCAACAAATAATAGAGAAAAAAGATGCTAAGGTTCATCCCTTATTTTTAATTAATACTTTACGTAGTATGATTGATGATAGTGTTACTGTTACTTGTGATGTTGGTTCGCATTATATTTGAATGGCTCGCTACTTTCGTAGTTATAAACCACGAACATTATTATTTTCTAATGGTATGCAAACATTAGGAGTAGCATTACCATGAGCCATTGGTGCTGCATTAGTACGACCAAATCAACAAGTGGTATCAATGTCAGGTGATGGGGGATTTTTATTTTCAGCCATGGAATTAGAAACAGCAGTGCGATTAAAGTTACCGATTGTCCATTTAATTTGAAATGATGGGAAATATGATATGGTGGCATTTCAACAAATTATGAAATATAAACGAACATCAGGTGTTGATTTAGGTCCTGTTGATTTTGTCAAATATGCGCAGAGTTTTGGTGCTATTGGTTTACGTGTTGAGAAACAAGAACAATTAGCAGATGTTTTAAAGCAAGCATTAAGTTATCAAACCCCAGTCATTGTTGATATTGTTATTGATTATAGTGATAATATTGGTTTAGGACAAACCATGTTAGAAAATCAAATTTATTAGCATGAAAGAGTTGTTAGTTATGGAAAAAAAATATCATAGTTTTTATCAATATTCCACTATTTCTGCGCTCATGGGTAAGGATTTTTATGGATCAATTAGTTTTAAAGCATTATTAGCAAAGGGTGATTTTGGCATTGGTACTTTTGATCGTGTTGATGGTGAATTAATTATCTTAGATGGTAAAGCTTATCAAATGTTAAATTCAGGACAAGTGAAAACAGTAACTGATGATATGACATCTCCATTTGCATCATTAACGTGATTCAAAAGTAATATCAAAATTGCTTGTGATAATCTTACATATGAACAATTAGAAACTAAAATCATGCAATCATTACCATCACCTAATCTTTTTTATGCTTATAAAATTACTGGTAGTTTTCAACAAGTTATGGTCAGAACAGTTACAAAACAAACAACCCCCTTCCCATCATTACTAGCAGCAACTAAAGACCAAACAGTAATGACTATGAACAATGTCAGTGGTGATATTGTCGGATTTTGAACTCCTAAATTTGCTAGTGCGATCGGTGTTTCTGGTTTTCATAGTCATTTTATTAGTTCTTCTAAAACGCAAGGCGGTCATGTTTTTAATATAATTAGTAACAAAATTAATATTGAAATTAGCTATTTAAATAATATGGAATTACAATTACCAACAAGTAATAGCTATTTACAATATGAGATTGCTGAGAATGATTTACAAGATGCAATTAAACAAGCAGAATCACAAAGAAAGTAATGATTATATAAAACTATATGTTAGAATAATAATATGGAAAGATTGCTTAGCGTGTTAAAACAAGGTAGGTAGTCTTTGTTTTATTTAAATAAATTTGTAATAGGAGTTAAATATGAATTGATGAACAGTAGTATTAATTATTAGTGGTGTTTGAGCGCTTATTGGTTTTATAACAGTAATTATTATTTTAAAATTAAAAAAAGTAAAACCTATTGTACAAAAAGTCATTAATTATCATCTTAAAATATTACTACAAAATACTGTGGTTACTAAAAGTAGCAACTATAATTATCATTTAGTAAAAAAAGGTAAAAACATTGAGGATGCTTTGTTATTTTTACAATTTAAGTATGAAGTTGCTGTACTTAATCAAAATAATCAACAAATGATTAATTGAATAGCTGACATTAATTATTGTTATTTATTTAACCATAATCATCATCGTTTTACTGTTACTAATATTTTAAACCATGGTATTAAACATCATATTAATATTTTAAAACCACTACATTGTTTAAAAAAATTATTTGATAAGTGTCATAATAAAATGAATAATGATAAACCCTGTCAAAAACCAAAAAATCAGAAAACAGCAACTAATGGCCTTAATAATCATTACCAACATAATTTTAATGAAAATGCTATTAATAACTTTGCATCAACAGTTAATTATCAAACACAAAATATTCATCATAACGCCATGTAGTAAATAATATAATTAATAAGTGTTATACTTAATATAAGTGTGACATTAAAAGAAAGAAGGAGTATTATGTTTAAAGACACAACAATCTTCAAAGATTGAAGGTTTTATTTTAAATTAGGATTTGGTTTCCTATTTACTATTACTTTATTATATGGATGACTATCTCCCATTATCAATGGTATTCCAGTTAATGATTCGCAAAAAAATGATGCTGTTAATTGAAGTTGGTTTACACAAGATAAAGGTGATTTTAGTTTAAATTACTTATCATTCTTTACCATTCAAACCAATATTTTAGTGGCCTTATGATTTGTGTTTGGTGCAATATTTCATAATCGTGAAGGTAAAGCTGATAGTCGCTGATTTGGTCATTATATGACATTAGGAATAACTACTTTTATTGCTATTACTGGGATTATTTTTAACACTATGTTATTACCTGCTTTGCACAAAGATATTCACGGTTTTTATGGATGATTTACTAATGTTATTCAACATATGGTTTGTCCAGTAGTAACAGTAATTTATTTTGTATTTTTTATGAAACGTGATCAAGCATCTGTCTTACCAACAAAACTATTTTGAAAAAAATATTTATGAAGATATTATGCTTATCCTCTTATTTGAGCAGTAATAATGTTAATTCGTGGGGAGTTTCGTCATAAAGCTGGCAAGGTATGAGCTTATCAATATTTCTTTTTAAATATTCATAAGTCTTCATTTGGCATACCAGGTGTGGTATGATTACTAATTGCTGCAGTCTTTATTACGTTAATTGTTGTTGGGATTTCTACTTTATTTAACACATTTACTTATCGTCAAGTAAATAAAAATAATCAATAACTATAGACAAATTTGTTTTTCTTTTCTATACTATCTATAAACTAAATATAGTTTTTAACCTATTGCTTTATTTTAAAGTAAATAGGTTTTCATTTTGAAAAGGAGAATAGAAAACAATGCTTACAAGAAGTCAAGAAAAATTAACAAATGAAGAAATTTTAATTCTCAATGGTTTTAATGAGGTACTTAAAAGCCATAGTTTGACCTTTAAAGAAGTAAAATTAAAAGATACTATTACAAATGAAAATTTAGAAATACCAGAAGTATCAAAAATAGAAGAAAGTAATAATAAATATGGTTTTAAAGCATGAGAAATAGAAATATTTGATAAAATTATTGAATATGAAGAAGAAGTTGAAAATATCAAGGAAGAACATAATTACTCCAAGCCTTTGTCATTAAAAATTAACTAATACAAGAAAACGCCAATTAGAGCGTTTTTGTCTATTGAATGTTATATTTTGAATTAAACTAAAGTACCTTCTTAAAAAGCATTTTAATTTAATACTTGCTACACTCTCAAGCATTAACCAGATAATTAAACAATATCTCAACTTTGATAACCATCACTACTATATTTGTTAACACTTTTAATAATAATTTTACTACCACTATTTAATGTTAAATTTTTAACATAATAATTACAACTAGTAGTTTCACCTAAACGGTAGTAGTTACCATCTTGTTGTAAATAAATTTCATAATAATCAATATTTTCTTTATTAATGGGATTAACATCTCAGTTTAATCTAACACTTGTTAAATTATCACGAGTAATAGCATACTCACTAGCAAGTTTCTTAATTGGTGGAATAATGTCATCTTTACTATTACTGACACTATCAGGACAATTAATTCGTAACTCACCAACATCAAAAGTAACAGGTGTTGTTGTAATACGATTATGAGGTTTAATATCTAATCCTAATTTAGCAATCTTAGTATTAGTAGGGATTGTTAAAGAATCTAAGTTGACAGTCATACTAACTCAGCAGTTACCATCATCACTATTAACAGGTGCTAATGAATGATAACTACCATCATCAAAAGTAACTCCTAAGTTGACATCAAAATCACTATTATGATTACCACTAACTTTGTATTTTCAATTAATAATTTTTTTATTATTACTATAGTTAGTACCCATAATATTTCATTGTTTTTCACTATTAAATTTAACAGGTAAAATTTTACCATTTTGATCAAAACCACCACCTAATGCTAACGCATTACCTTTACGATAAGCATGATAGTAATCATAAAAACCAAAGATATTTTTATCATTATCATTAGTAGTGCTATCTTTAATATCTCATTTGTAGGTAGGTGTCGTATCAGCAAGGCGGCGATTATTTCAAGGATAATTATTAATTTGTTTACCATCATCATTTACAAAGATTTGACCGTTACCTGTCGAAAAGTTAGTTTTAAATTGTTGTAAAGCATGAACAACATTATCAAATAAAACTGTATTTTCTAATTCCTTATCCCCAATACCATAACTTAAACTACTAACATCAGTTTTTGGTAATCATGAAGTAGTGCCTTTATCATCATTACTTAAATGACGATTGTGACCAGTATAAACCATATCATCAAGATAGTTAGCATAAACTGTGGCATATGTATCATCAGCGATGGTAATTGGATGACCTAAATTTTCTAAATACATACGTGCCAAATCAACAGGAGTTGTTGAAGCAAACATACTTATGGAATTAATATCTTGACCACTAAATGTTCATTTATTGTTTTGATAATCATTTTGTTCTTGAATCGGGTCATGATAACGATTGCCAGCACTGTCAAAATGTTCTTGTGTTAACTCATTAATATTACGAGTTCCCATTCGTGTTTTATTGTAAAAAATTTGACCCCCTACTCAACCACCAAGATTGTATAAATTGTACGTATCAAACTTGTTATATTGCCGATGATTAGCATTTCACTGGGCACTATCATTAGGATAAGTATAGAAATCTTGTAAAAAACGACCAGTAGCAGCTTTTGATAAATTATCAGCTTCGCTATCTAAGAGTTTACCATTAGATAGATATTTTAGATTACCATCATTTTTATAAGTAATCATTTGTAAGTTTTTAATCGATTCATCACTACTATTTTTAGTTTTGTTTGTAAACTGTCGGACAATATTGATCGAGTTTTGACTATCCATAACTAAACCATTGGGTGAACCACCATTAGGTTCATTATTATAAATTCAACCATCAAATCCCATATATTTAGCCATGTTAATTAACACATCAACAATTAAGTAATTACCATTGTTGTCAGTTTTAACATAATCTTTTAAATCACTTTTACTTAAACCATGAAAACCATCTAGGAAAATGGTTCCCAAAATTCTTGTGCCATTAATATGGGCTTGGTTAATATCATCAGCAGCAGGAGGGACAATAATCCCTTCATTAATTGCACCAGCTCATGCAACAAAAGTATCAACATATTGTCAATTATTAAAGTTATAATCAAAAGTACGTTTCGTACCAACTATGGTATTAGCACCACTAGTTGTTTTAACGCTTAACCCTAAGTCAAGTGTCTTGAGGTTTTCATTTTGGCTATTAACTCATTTGGCAGCAACTTTTTTAGTCGCAAGTAATGGAACATCACTTTGGTTATATTTAGCATCATGGTCAGTAGCAGGACTTCAATCAAGAATACTATTAATCGGTTCAAACATTTTATTTTTATCAGTTTCACCAAAATCTTTTCGCTCGTTACCATTAGGTAAAAATGCTGAGTTTAATGGGATACCAGTAACTGCTTGTTTTTTAATGCCCGTATCATTTTTGAAACCAGTATTAAAATTATGATAATCAAGATAACGCTGATTATGTTTAATATTAATATTACCCATATTAGTGACATTATTTGCTTCATTAACAACTTTTTGGTAATTAGAACCGTAAGGTTCTTCAAGACTTCAGTCATAATTAGGTAATGTACTTAAATCAATCCCTAAAAAATCAAAAGCACAACTAATAGTCAAGGCAGGGGCAGTTAAAATGCTAACTCCTAATAGCGCATAAATTTTCTTTTTCATAATTTTCTAACCTCGATTGTTTCAATTAAACGTGAATAATGAAGCAATGTATAAACCAATGCAATAAGTGATTCCACCAAATAATGGGCCATAAATGTTAGCAAAGCTAATAGTTGCTAACTTGGAAGTAGGGTTATCAATAAAGTAATTAATATTACCTACTGAGGAACTATAAAACACTGTCCATACGCCATATTTTTGAGGAATTAAATAACTAATATAAACCACAAATGAGGACTTAGAAGTAATTGTGGGACTTAAAAATAAATCTGATAGCATAATACAAGCACAGATTATTAAAATGGTTAAACTTTGACACAATGATAAATTTTTAAAAGCACCAGCAATTAGAGTAGCAATTCCAATTCCTGACAAAGTAACAATACTAGCAGCAATAAAAAAACCAAATCACGATACAAATACCTCACTAGCACTCCCATAACTAAAGAAACTAAAAGTTTCTAGAAAAACATTACTAGTACTACTAATTAAAGGTGCTATTCCTAACATCAGACATGAACCTAAAAATATTGAAGACATTCCAAGTAAATAACCAACAATTCAAATTGATAAAATAAATTGATATTTACTTGTCCCAATAATATGAATTCGTTTTAAAAAGATGGAAGCTTTTCATTCTGAGATTAAAGTATTAAGCAAGATGGTAATTCCAAACCCAGGAATTAACAAATAACCAGCAACAATGGGAGGTAACAATTTATTAATACCACCAAATGATTGGAAGGTATAAATAATTAATAATAAGGCAATGGGAATTACATAAACATAAATATATGTTCGTAAATTTTTAAAAATGGAAGCCAATAACAAACTTAAGTTTTTACCTAAGAAAATATTAAACTCTTTATAGTCTTTCTTGAATTGTGGTCAACGCAAGATGGGCAAAGTAAATTTTTTGGTTTTAATTTCTGAATTATCACTACCATTCACTTGTTGGTTATTGGTTTCTGGTTTAGATTTTTTCAACTTACTAAGTATTTTCATTGTCAACCTCCTGCATCTCATAATATGTACGCATAAATTTACGAACTGTACCAAATTCTTTTTGAATTTCTGTTAAGGATTTATCGTGGATGATATTGCCTTTTTCTAGTAGAATTACACGTTGGCATAATGCTTCAACTTCCTCAGGAATATGGGAAATCATTAGCAAAGTTTTGTTATTATCTTGCAAGTAAGTTTTGAAAAAATTAATTAATTTAACTTGCATTTTCAAATCTAAACCAGTAATTAACTCATCTAAGATTAAAATTTCAGGAGCATTAATAATCGACAACATGGCATTAAAACGTTGTTTTTCACCACCTGATAAATTATTTAAATCTTTATTAATAATGCTAGCAATGTCAAAAATATTAATGAGGTTAGTGACAGGTTGGGTCTTTCAAACTTTTCGTCCCACATAATATTTAATGATTGATTTGGGAGTTACACCTTTCGGTCAATATCCTTCTTGAAATTGCAACCCAATCCGTTTTAATTTTTCTTGGTCACTAAAGATTTTAATAGTACCTGTACTTGGCGGAGTTATATTAGCTATTAATTCAATCAGCGTTGTTTTACCAGAACCATTAGCACCTAGGATAGCAACTCGTTCACCACGAAAAATATCAAGATTAATGTTATTAATGATGACTAATTTTTTAATGCGTTTAGTTAGGGAAGAGATTTCAATTATTTTTTTCATAGTAAAGATGATTATACGCAAAATAAATAAAAATACAATTATAATTTAATTTTACAATAGATAGAATGATTGATGGGATACATGTTAAGGTTAGAGAAGATAATAAAGTTACTTCTAAAGTATTATGTCTTTAGTCTTTAAAAAAGTTCAGTTTCAAAACCCTTATACGATACCCACTGTTCCTTTAAAGAAAAAATAGTGTAAATTTTAATTAAATCATTACGTTTGTATTGACAATCCCATTGAGCGAATGAAGTTATTAACGAAGATATTATGTAACAACAATCAAAACTAAATAATGCTAATGGTATCGTAGGAGCAGTTGTCCATTTAGATGAAAGAAATGTACATATTCACTTTTATTCATTTCTCTTAACTGATAAAAATAAAATGCAACATACCAAGTTATTTGCTAATCGTAAAGACTTAAGTAATCGCTAACGGTCATTTTGAGATTGGTCATACGATAATATCGATTGAACGATATAAACCAAAATCACAAACTGGTGTCACTAATAAGGAATTCAAGCAATGACATTTAGAACAAAGATTGTTAATGAACCAACAAACGCTGAAATTACATAGTGAAAATCTAATTCATAAAACTATTTATGACAATTTACAAAATCAAAAAAAAGTTAATCCAAAAGTACTTGTTACTAGACATTACTAGTGAACAACGTGGTTTAATTCAAGCATGAAGTAATGCTTTAGATAATGTGCAGAAATATCACTTATCAATAAATCTAAGTAAAAATAATGATGAAAAGGCTAAATGTCAAGAACAGATTTCAGCATGAAAAGCAAAAGCAGAGAGTTTACAATCAAATTTAGCACCAATTATGTTAGTGTTAAAACAACATTTACCAAATAGATAAATATATTTTTTAAATACACAATACAAATAATAAAATCAATATTTAACTTGTTCATTGTAAAATAAATCTACAACCCAAGATTTCACTAACTAATAAAGTAAAAATAAAAAAGAACCATAAGGTTCTGAATACTGAATGGTTAATACTAACCACCAACTGGGGAGCTAATCTCCCTCGCAAGATAAACTAATATCTTACTACACACTAATAATATCATATTTAATAATTAATGTCAAAAAAATAGGAGTATTTATTTATGAGAAAAAAATGATGGGAACTTTGAAAAGGAACAGGTGTTATTGTTTGTATTCCAGGAGATGAACATAATGGTGTCCAAAGTAAACAACCTGGAATTGTTATAAAAACTCATGCAAAATATATTACTGTTCAGTTATTATCTACAACAAAAAGTAATCATGACATAGGAACGACAAATATAAATTATAAAACCCAATAACATTAGGCCTATATATTTAAAACATATTTTACCTAATCAAATCATAGGTCTTTGATATGATTATAAAAAAATCCTATTGTAATTCCTGAAGAAACTAAACTAATGAAAATAATTGTATCTAATCCCTATAACGCTTATTCTATAACATTGGAACTAAACGCATTTTTACAAATTAATGAGAATATTGAAAGTTTACAACAAGAAAATAATACTCTTAAAACGGATTTATTCAATACTAAATATCAATTACAACTTCTACAAAAAGATAAAGAATTATTTGTAAAAATTGCTAATGAGAAGTTTAGTATCCTAGAACAAAAAATTGAAAATTTGGAAAAAAAATTAACATTAATTTATTATTAACAACCCAACAACTAAATATTACATCTAAAGTCTTTAGTAAAGATATTTATTCTAAAATGTTAGATATCCATATTGCTAAGGTTAATGCCATTAATCTTATTGATTTACTTAAAGAACGTACTTAATATTTATATTGCTTTTCATTTTTTGCTGTTATATAATGGTTTTAATCTTTTGATAAAACTTAATATTTAATAATAAATAGTTTAAAAAAGGTTATAGATTTTTAAAAGGGGTGATAAAAACTATGCTATTAAATAAAGTACTTTTAATAGTACTGTCTAACAATTCAAAGTCAATATCGTACTGCTGTCACTGCTGGTGTATCATTAGAAAGTGATGCTAATTTTATTTTTTTTGATGCAAAAATTAAAATTAGTTTAAGTGGCACTATTGAAAAAACAGAAAGAAACAGTCAAAAGTTTACTATTCCCGCACAAGAAATAAAAGTACCACCACATTCGCAAATAATAGCAAAAGCATATTGAAGTCAAGTACAAATGAAACAAAAAGTTAGCATAAGTGCAGATATTTCTGGAACAGTGTCAGGAACATGTAATGTTACAAATTTAGAAACTGGTAACAAAGCAGTCTGAAATGATACTTTTCCTTTAGGTCAAACATTATATTCTTATTTTCAAGGTTATAAAACTTATTGACCAGATTGTCCTAAATCAATTACAGTAAATAAAGATGACAGTATTCATTTTGAGGGTGCATTAGAATGTTGAGGGACAGGTGCTGGCAGTTATCATGAAATAGATTTTGGTCCTTCAACGCCAATTGAAAATTAATAAGGGGGTAAAATAATGAAAATTAGAAAAATATTATCAATAATTCCACTACTTAGTTTATCATTACTAACTATTGTTAGTTGCCAAGCATGTAGTAATCAAACAGATAAAATCTCATTTTTAGATACGAATATTGCTTCTAAACTTAATTTATATGATGAGTTTGGTGAAAGTAAAATTGTTCAAGAATATGGTGTAAACCAAAATAATGAAGTTAGTTTTAATATTGATACAAATTTAACAAGTGACTATGATAAGCATAATTATAAAGAATTAAATTTTAACAATATTGCTTTTGATAATTTATTTGACAATAATAATTTTGTTTTTGCTAATGCTAAAACATTTGTTACTAATGTTTTAAAAATAAAGCATTACCATATATTGATAAAAAAGATATTACTTTTACTAAAGAATTTAATAGTACTAATCATCTACTAGCAACAACTTTTAACGATTCTATTTCATGAGCTCATAATACAAGTTACTTGGGCATAGACGCAAAAAATTTAAGCATAACACTGAATAAAAACATACAATTTAAAATATGCCAAATATATAGTGAAAAAGAAATTAAGATTATAATGCCAGGAGAATTGTTACAAAAAGATGTTGTTTATAATATTGCTTTTTTTATTGGTAAAGTATTTATTAGATCAGATATATCTATTGGAAAACGATAGTTTTATTATTTGTCAAAAACCATACCACACTTAGTTTATTTTTGAAGATAATTACTTTAATTTTTAAAAAAATAGTGAAAAACAAAAAAGGTATCAATATGACCTAAAATTTGATTTTATTGAATTTTAGGTCTTTCATTTTTTTAATTTAAGTTATCCAATAAGATAACGACAATGCAACAAGTCTCTTATCGTAATATAAACAAAATAATATATTGATTAATAAATTTGTTATAATTTTACTATAATTTATTTTGAAAAATGTTAGGAGTAAAAATATGAAAATTGGTATAATAACAGATTCATCAACTGGATTTTCACTTGAAGAAATGAAAAAATATCCTAAACTAACAGTTGTTCCGTTAATTATCAGTGACCCTAAAGGCTTAGTTTATGAAGATGATAATAAACAAATTGATAGTGACTCTATATTTCAAAAAATGATTAAAGAACACGCTCATTTAAAAACTAGTCAAACTAATCGCGCTGTCCTTGCTCAATATTGAGAACAGGCACTGACTAAATACGACAAAATTTTATTTTTACCAATTGCTGATAATGCTTCAGGTCAATATAAAAGTGCTATGGTCTTACAAACAGAAGATAATTTTAAAGATAAAGTTCATGTTTTAGAAACTGGTGCTGCTATGCTGCCCCTAAAATATATGTCACTGATCGCCCTAAAATTAGCCAAAGAACAAAAAAGCATTGATGATATTTTAAAAGCATTAACTGAATTTCGTAAAAACTACGAATGTTTCATCGCCCCTAATGACTTAAAATTTTTATCTCGCGGTGGCAGATTACCAAAAGCGAAAGCACTGATGGGAAATATTCTAAAATTTAAACCTATCTTGAAATGTAAAGAACAAATTATCATGACTAAAACAGTTAGAACGTTAAGTGGGGCCATGGATAAGATACTGGAAACTATTACTAATATTAAAAATGCAACCAAAGAAACTATTTATATTATTGATGGTTGATGTGATAAAAAAATTCTTGATATTGCGATTAGTAAAGTGCAACAATTAGGATTTACTAAATATAAGATTGAACCACTATGTAACATTTTAAAAACTCATACTGGCAACAATACAATTGGTTTCACTCTACTTCCCAATCAATGAATAACAGAAGTATAAACCAACTATATTAAAAACGGAAAGTTTAACTTTCCGTTTTTAAATACACTATCCCTTTTTAACAGGTGGAACGTATAAAGTTGTTGATAAATCATAAAATTTACCTTTAATAATATAAACAATGGTTTCACAAATATTAACTAAATGATCACCTAGGCGTTCAATATATTTTAACTGTTGCATAGCTGATGTATATTGCGAAAACTGTTCTTCATTTTTATTTTTTTTAAACATACTAACAATATTGTTCATTGCTCCACGAAAATGAACATCAATATATGCATCAAACTCAGCTGCTTCATATGCTTTTTTAATATCATTCGTATCAATCGCTTGCGCAATCAAATCCATCATAGTAAAAGTTTTTTTCATCAATCCCGCTAATTGTGAAGTTAACTTTGTTTCAGGACGATATTTAACATTAAAGACCGATATATTTTTGGCATAGTTAGAGATACGTTCTAAATCACGAATGATATTCATATAACCAATAATAGTTCTTAAATCACGAGCAAAAGGATTTTGCTGCGCAATATTTCACACAGCAGTAATCGTTAAACTTTCAGCAATATTCCTAATTTCTTTATCAGTTTGAATGATTTTTTTAGAAAAATCATAGTCACTATTTTCCATAGCCACAAGTGCATCTTCATGTTCTTTTTTAACTTCTGTTAATAAACTTAATAAATTTTGTTTTAAATTTTCAATATCTAAATCAAATCGCCGATTAATAATATTCATTATTTTCCCCCTTTGCAATACACAATTTAATTATAGTTGTTTTTAGCCAAATCTACCAGTAATATAATCCTCAGTTCTTTTATCCTTAGGACGTGAAAAGATTTTTTTTGTATCATTATATTCTATTACTTCGCCATTTAAAAAGAAAGCAGTTTTGTCAGAAATCCGTGCTGCTTGTTGCATGGAATGGGTAACAATAATAATAGTAAAATCATTTTTTAAATCATTCATTAAATCCTCAATTTTAGCAGCAGCAATGGGGTCTAGTGCCGAAGTTGGTTCATCCATTAGTAATACCTCAGGCTTTAAAGCAATAGCACGAGCAATACATAAACGTTGTTGCTGACCACCCGATAATGATAACGCTGAGTCAAACAAGTTCTTTGCTACTTCATCTCATAAAGCTGCCTTTTTTAATGAGTCTTCAACAATTTGGTTTAAGACTTTTTTATTTCTAATACCTTGGTTTCTAGGGCCATATGCGACATTGTCATAAATTGACATCGGAAAAGGATTAGGTTTTTGAAAAACCATTCCGACTTTAGTACGCAATAAAATAATATTTTTTTTATTTTCATAAATGTTTTGATTATTAAAAATAACCTCACCATTAATTTTAATACCATCAATTAAATCATTCATACGATTTAATGTCCGTAGTAATGTTGATTTTCCACAACCACTGGGTCCAATAAAGGCTGTGACTTGGTGACGAATGATATTTAAATTAATGTTAAATAACGCTTGTTTTTGACCATTATTATAAAAGAAATTTAAATTGTTGATATTAAAAACATAGCTTTCTGACGATAGTTCTTTTCCCTTTTTGCTTGATGATTTGGTTTTTATGATTGCACTATTAGTAACTACTGGTGGTTGTGCAATAACTACTGGCATTGTTGTTTGTTTTTTAAAGATATTTTTAATTTTTTTAAATAAGAATTTAATTTTAACAATTACTTTCTCATTTCACTTTTGAGCTGTTTTTTTATTTGTTGTTTGTTGTGGTGTTTGTTCTTCATTACTATTATTTTTTCCTTGATTAGTTCCATCGAGCATTTTGTTTTCACCCCCACTCCTGTTGTTAAACTTTTTTCGAAATGTTTTGCTAAGAAATTTAAGATAAAGATTAATGCCACCGTTATTAGCGCAGTTTGGTACATCATTCCTAGTTTATTAGGGTCATTTGATTCTTTATTAATTAGTAAAATATGAGTCGTTAAGGTTTGACCCGAACTTAAGAATCCTTTGTCAGGGAACCCAACCGTACTTCCTAATGTTAAGTATACTGGTGCTGATTCTCCAACAATTCTTCCCATTGATAAAATCATACTCGTAACAATCCCACCAATCGCATTAGGAATCACTACTTTTCTAATGGTTTCAAACTTACTAGCACCAAGAGCTAATGAAGCTTCACGATATTCCACAGGTACTGATTTTAGCGTATCTTCTACTGCTCTAATAATAAGTGGTAACACAACAATTGTCAACGTTAAACCTGCCGTAATGGCACTAAAACTCATTCCTAAAAAAACAATAAACAAACTAAAACCAAACATTCCAAAAATAATGGATGGCGTTGATGCTAAAGTGTTTAAAACAAATCGTAAAATACTTCCAAACTTATTATTTTTAGAATACTCATGTAAATAAATGGCGCCAATAATGCCCAATGGCATGGCAATGGTAATTGCTGTTAAGACCAATAAGCATGTCATCGCGACAATTGATAAATATCCTTCATCACTCGTTGTTTGGAATAGTGCAAGAAAATTAAAATTGAAAGTCCCACTTCCAGCAGTACCACTAATATTAAAGATCCCATTAATAATAATATCACCAATAATTCAAATAATTAAACCCATAGTAATAAAACAAGAAATGCTCATGAAAAAAATCCGAACATAATCTTTAAAATGTTTTCACTGACGGTTTTTAATACTTTTTTCATGAATACTATTAGTCAGTTGCTGATTAGATAACTTTGAAGTTTTTAAATGATAGTTACGAGGTTTATGATGACCTTTTAATTTCTTTTCTGTACGTTTATAAATTAATAATACTACTACATTAATAACTGAAACAATAATAAATAAAAATAAACCAATTCCATATAATGCAGATATTTGTTGAGAACTAACAGCCTCACCGATTTCTAGTCCGATTACCCCTGCTAATGTGGAGACGGAACTGAAAATAAATCCTAAGGGACCATCTTTAAAACCAGGAACTAAAGTACTATTACCAGCAATCATAACAACGGCCATCGTTTCACCAATTACGCGACCAAAACCAAAAATAACTGCTCCAATAATCTTAGGAAGCGCTGCTTTAAAAACCACTTTAAAACTAGTATGAGTACGACTAATACCCAAAGCTAATGATGCATAACGATACGACTTAGGAACACTATTAATAGCATTCACAGATAAAGAAATAATAGTTGGTAGTGCCATCATTGATAAGATAAAACTAGCAGTCATCATATTTTCTTTAGTTGGAGCACCCATTTTGACAAAAATGGGGCCAATGGTCATTAATCCAAATGCACCAAAGACCACAGAAGGAATCCCTGATAATAACTCAACTAACGTTAAAGTTACTTTTTTTAATCGTCGTGGTAAAAATTCACAAATAAATAATGAGGTTAATAAACTTAATGGTACAGCAATCAACATCGAAATTAATGCTACTCAAAATGTTGCTACTACAAAGGCAATCACACCAAAGTTATTGCTACTAGGTAACCATTTGCTGCTGCCCAACATTTTTAATCAGGTCAAAAAATTCATATCGCTAAATGTTTGACCAACAACAAAACCAATTAATAACGCAAGAACAATTAAGGCTAATGATGATAAACCTAAAATCGTAATTTTAACAATTAAATCTTGGATATGTTTTTTTTGTTCACTGATGATAACATTTTTTACTTCATAATTTTTATTAAAACGATTGAAAGTTATTTTGTGTCAAAAGTTTTGAAAAGATTTGGGCTTCATTGACTATACCTCTTATATTACAGGATTTGATGGGGATGGTGTATGGTGGGGGTGTAACCACGCATATAACTTATCATTGACACCACTAGGGTCATCATCTCATGGCACTGCTGCTTGGGCATAGTTGTCTTCATTAAAAGCAGTATCAACAATATTATGATTGGGATTTGATGGGTCAAATAAGAACTTTAAAAATTTAACTAATGTATTCATTTGTTTATATTTTGTATTAATTAAACCAGTAAATGGTCGTGCTAAAGTATAAGTTTTATTTTTAATAGTATCTAAACTTGGAGTAACATTGCCTCAATCACCCATACGAACATTGGTAAATAAAGGATTACTAATTAACTGTTTTTTATCAGAATAAGAACTATAACCAATCCCACCAGGTGCCATATTAAACATTTGTGTACTTGAATTGACAGTTGTGGCTTGGGGATAATATGCAGCTTTATTACCTAATACTTTTTCATTAAAAACATCACGTGTTCCTGAACCGTTTTCACGAGTATAAGTTAGAACTTTTAAAGTTGAAGTTGGTTTAATTCATCCCTGTTTATCTTGTTGAATAGGATCTTGCGGTTTGGGAAATAAATCTTTTCAATAAACATTACTGTTTGTTAAATACATTTTTTTAACAATTGTTTGGTTAAAATTTAATGGTATATTATTACCCAATTCAGAAGGTGGTAAATTATAAACTAAAATCATACCATCAAGTGATAACACAAAACTAATCTGGTTTGGATTAGTAGTAGTATACTCTTTTGATAATCAACCAATCCCAAACATACCTTTTTCAACAGGAATAATGGCTGCATCAGAGCCTAAACTATTATATGTGAAGTCAGCATCTTTATGATTTTCCGTATAATCAGCCATTAAAGTATTCATTAACGGCGAGACAGAAGTCGAGCCCCCCATAATAAAATAGGGTTTATTATTAACAAATGTGACAATAACAATAATAAGCATTGTTATAATCCATAATGAACCTAAAATTCGTTTTTGCCACATATATATTCACCTAAACTTTGAACTTTAATTATTATATAAACGTATTATAACAAGATAATTAACAAAAATTAAAAAAAATATTACATTTTTTCAATTCATTAATAAACTTAAAGTATGCTTTTGTATAAAATAAATCGTAAAAAAATAAAAATGATAAAATAGGCATAACTAATTATCATATTTTTAAACTACTAAATTATTATATTAGATAAATTTTGTACAGGAGGATAAAAATGAATAAAGTATATAAAAATTGTCAAAGTTGTAATATGTCTATTAAGAAAGATAATGATAAAGGAATAGAGTGAGATAAGTCACTAAGTACTATTTATTGTAAAAATTGTTATGATGCTGGTAAATTTAGACAACCAAGTATTACTGTTAGAGAGATGCAAGAACAAGTTTATAATATGATGAAAAAACACATCCCATCATTTTTAAGTTTTTTGGTAAATCATATATTGCAAAAATACCATTTCTATTACGATGAAACCCCAACCTTATTGATAATTAAAAATGTTAGGAATTAGTTCCTAACATTTTTATACTCACATAATTCTAAAGACTAAAAGCAATTATTATTTACTATTACCTAAAGCATTATTTCTCTTTAAAGTTTTTAAAGTACGAACACTAATCATTAAAGTTTTTCCACCAATTTTTACTGGTTGCAAGTTTGGGTTTCATTTTCTTTTAGAAGAGTTCATTGCGTGTGAACGCGTATTTCCAGAAAGCGGTCCAATACCACTTAACGCACATTTTCTTGCCATAGTTATTTCTCCTTATTAATGTTTTAACTAATTAATAATATCATATTTATTTACAATTTAGTAAAAAATAAATAAATTTCTTTTTAACTCTTACTACTGTACAAAAGCATAAGCAATAAAATAACCAATAAATAAAACATCAAGCATATAAGTAATGATATGAACATCCTTATATTTCTTGTTAACTAATACTGTTAAAGTATAAGCCAAATAACCAATAGCAATCCCATTAGTAATTGAATAAGTGATAATCATCGTAATAATTGTGAAGAAAGCAGCAATACTAATTTCAGGAATTATTCATTCAATATCTTTTAATTGTTTTATCATTAAACTACCAACAAAAATTAAAGAAGAACCAGATATACAAGGCGTAATCAGTTTAAATAATGGATATAAAACAATAGCAACTAAAAACATGATTGCTATTATTAATGATGAAAAACCAGTTCTTGCTCCTTGAGCAACACCAGTTGATGACTCAACATAAGTAGTAATTGGCGAACAACCAATTAAACTACCAGTAAGTGTAACAAAAGAATCAGCCATTAAAGCATTTTTCTTTAATTGATATTAATACCAGTTTGGTCACTAATTTGATGAGAAATTGAAAATAAAGTACCTGTGGTATCAAAGAAAGATACGAATAAAAACACGAATATAGCAATATACATTGTTGGTGACATTCAAATCTTAGGATTACTAATAGCATTATAAGTATTACTAAAATTAATTTTTCATGAACTAAAATCACTATAACTTCAATTTGTTCAATGGGCAAAATTTTCTTTAATAAAATCACTTTTCCCAACATTACCAATGATTAAAGATATTACTAAACCACACCACATAGGATGGCAATAGCAATAGCACCAGGTATTTTTTTAAAATACAAAATAAAAATTAAACTTAAAATAGCAACTCCTATTAATATTAATGGTCAAGTATTTTTTAACTGTGACAGTGAAGCAATTGGTAAACCACTATCAGTAGAACTTACTAAACCAATATCTTTAAAACCAATGTAAGCAATAAAAAACCAATTCCAGCACCAATCGCTAATTTCATTGATTGTGGTATTGATTGAATAATTAATATTCTAATTTTAGTAGCTGATACTAAACAAAATAAAAGCGAAGAAATCATTACGGCAATTAAAGCACCTTCATAGCCAATACCGTTCTTTGCAACATTAAAGGTAAACACGGCATTTAAACCCATACTTGGCGCTAATCCAACAGGCATATTAGCAGATAGTCCCATAATCGTTGTTCCACAACAAAGGTAGCAATTGCCGTGGCAATAAAGATACCACCAAAGTTCATATTTCCATTAGTTGGGTTAATACTTGGTGATTGTGAAAGAATACTTGGTTGTACTGATAAAATATAGACCATAGCTAAAAAGGTTGTTAAACCACCAATGATTTCTTTTTTAAAAGTAGCATTAACACTATCAAATTTAAAAAATTTACTAATTTGTTTTTTATAAAACATTTTGTCCTCCTAATCTTTATAAAAATAAAAATCAACATTTCCTTAGAAGTAATGTTGATTTATTTATGAAAAAAATTCATAAATAAACCCATAGTGTTTAAATTTTTGGTTAAACGTAGATACACTAGTCCATATTACTAGTTTATAAGGGTACTGTTGTTTAGATTTTATAGTTATTTTATACTACATAAATATTTTAAAGTCAATAAGTGGGATTAAAGGAAATAAAAAACATATAGATATTCATTTTTATTATAAAACAAATAAAATAGCCTATTAAAGTTTAATAGGCTAAAATGATTTTAGTAATTATTTTTTATTAGTTATATTAGTATTGCTAACATAAGTATTTCCAGCATTAAATCCTTCATTAATTAATTTTTGTCAATCTGCTTGATATTTTTCATCAACAGTTGATTTTAAAATAATTTTAATTGTTACTGGTACATTTTCGCTAATATCTACTTTTGTTTTATCATCACTGCTAATTTCTTTACCTTTGTACCATACTGCAAAATCAGCAATGGCAGCAGCACTATCATCTTTACTTAATTGATAAGTACTTTTTAAATAACTATGAAGATTATCAAAAATTGCTTTTCCTGTAGTTGCATCTTGAATGGCAAAATCACTTTTAATAACTCCAAAATAAACATTAGTATTTAATGATGGCATGTTAGTTACACCAGAAATAACAGCAGCAAGTGGATCATGACCTAAGAAGCTTTTTGATCCAGGCAATCAACTAACATTAGCTGATGCACTATTAGTTTTATCAGGCAGTGTAACGACTAAATAATCATTTACTTCTTCATTACTAAATGATTTTAATTGTGTTTGATTTTGGTCAATAATTGCTTGTTTTATTGTTGCTAAATCAGTACTTGCGGGTTTTTTCAAATCAATAGTTTTAATTGCATTATCAATGCTTATACGATTATCAACATTAATATTAAAATTAAAAGTTACCTTATTACTAAAAACTTTATGTAAAGGATTCTTTGTAGGATTAGCATCAATAGTTAATTGATTTTTATCAAAATTTATTATACCGTCTACAAATTGAACTCCTGCAACTAAATCAGTAAATTCTTGTAATAAACGATTAGCATCACCAATATATTCTATTAAAAATGCCTTAATTGCTAATGCAGAACCTGATTCTTGAAATTCATCTATTAATTTTTGTGGTAAATAAACATCACCAAGATCGGTATTAGTAAAAATTTGAGCAATATCAAGATTTTTATTTAAAATTACTGGAATATCTGTTCCTTGATATTGCGATCCTGGTTTTGCTGTAATTGTAGCTGATGTTGCAACAGTATCTTGATTAGATAATGTAACTGTAACATCTTGTAAAGTTAAATTTAAACCATTTAAAGCATTAACTCCATCTAAAACATCTTGTTCCTTGATTTTTGTAGGATTAGGAAATATTCCTTCTAAATTTCTACTAGCATAGACATTTTTTACCGTAATTAATTTTGCTAAATCTTTTGAGTCAATACTATTAAAAATAACATTTAATGTCCCTTTTTTAAAATTAGTATCATATTGATCAGCATTAATAATAGCTGTTTTATTAGTAATATTTGTTATTTTTAATGTATCATCTTTAATATTAGGATTCTGTTTTTGAAAAGCAGCTAAGATATGACTAGCATCATTTTTAATATTACCTAAGTTAGTAACTTTAACTTCATGATATAAGAATGGTAATTTACTTTGATCTGCAGGGTTTAATTGTGGTTTAGAACATGCAACAACATTTGTTGTTGTTATACTTCCTAAAGTTAGTACACCTAAAAGGCTTAATAATTTTCTCATGATTGTTTTCTCCCTTTATTTAACATTTATTTTGCGATTTGGAACTTTAGTGTAATATGACCACTATAATATTGCGAATCTTTAATAGCACTAAGTTCAGCACTGTCGTTTGTTGGATTAGTAATATTTAAATTATTAACAATTTCTGCTAATAAGTCAAGTTGAGTAACGAAATTTCTAATAATAACATACATCAATATTGTATATTGACGATTATCAGGAATATTTCCTAACTCTGGAGTTTTTATTACTGACTTAAGGTCAGTTGGATATTGCGGTGATTTTTTTAGTTTAACAGTAAAATTAACTGTAATCGAACCATAAAAATAAGGTTCTTGAATAGAACTAGCAGGACTAATTAAAGTCGCTGTACCATTAATTGGACTATCATAATTGGGTTTGCCATCAGTTTTAATTTCAATATGATTTAAATATTCATCAGCAATTTCATTAATTTTACTTACTAAGTTCATATTCTTAAAAACACAAGCAATTAAGATCGTTTTATCATTAATATCATCAATTTGATTTAAATTAGCAATATTCATATTATCAGCAATATGATGAGAACTAGTAATAGTAATTATAAAATTAGCATCACCTGGTAAAGTAATAATGTTTGACTTAACTTCAAAAGTATATTGAGCATTACGATTTAAATCAAAAGCATTTAAATCAGTAATTACTTTTCCATCTTTAGTTCCTGTTCGAATAGTGGCTGTTTCAGCTGCTCATGGACTATCTTGTAATTTATTTTTAATTGCTAAAAATAAACTAGCAACAGTATCATAATCTTTAATGTTCATAGAAGCAAAGTCAACACCTTGAAATCCAGTAACTTCAATTGGAATTTGAGGTGGTGGAATTGGAATATTGTCTCAATTTGGTTCATTACTACATGCTGTAACATTTAACATAACAGGAGTACTAACAATAAATATTGATAGTACTTTTAACATTTTTTTCATTAATTATCAACTCCTTTAAATCTCAGTAATAATGTCTAAACTATTAACTTTAGTCATAATTTTTCAACTCATTAAATAAGCTAAAGCATATAATAAATAACTAATAGCAATAGAAATAAATGGTAATCACCATTTCATAATTAAAGGAATAACAATCGCATTATGCAATAAGAAACTGGCACCAAATAATAATAAACCTCACCCTAGAATAAAACCAATGATGGTTGTTAAAACAACAATTGGAAAATAAATTCCTAATACTAATTTAGTAATAGATTTATTACTATATCCTAAAACTTTCATTGTTGAAATAACTTTTAAATTCTCAGCAATAATGACATTACTTGTTAAAATAATTATCAATAAAGCAAGCGAACAAGCAATAGTAATTACAACAAATAAGATAGTATTAATAATTTGATAAATATGTTCTAAGATTCCTTGTGCTGTTGTTATTGGTAATAAATTATTAACACTACTAATCTTATAAGCATTATATTGGTTACCACTAATATCACTGCCTCCAACTAAACCATTAACTGAGTAATCACCATAAACTTGACTAGTACTAATGCCATTAGTTAAATCATCAATGGCATTAGATTGTGATAATTTATAATTAAAAACAGGATATTCGTTATTAAAGATTTGTTGTCATATGCGAATAGTTGAATCATTACTGTTAATAAAATCATTATATTTTGCTGGGTAATCAGCTAGATTAGGAGCTACAAAACCACCACTATTTAAAGCCTGAACTTGGGATTTAACGGTTTGTGAAGCACTAACATCGTATGGTTTAGTTCATTCTTTTAAGAATGTTTGAAATAAAGTAGGTTTAATTTCGTTATAGCCTGTTACTTTTTCTGCTTGTGTTTCTTTAACTCAAGCTTTATTATCACCATACTGATTAGTAATTCCTTTCACAACATAAGTATTATTAGCAAGTACTTTTTCACTATTAATTATTAAAGAACCTGATGAAGCATCTTTTTCTACTGAAGTAGCTGTTACTGGAGTTGGATTTGTTGGATCAATATTTGATTTTAAAACAAAATCTTGATTATTATTAATAATATCTTTATTAATTCAATTGACATTATAGTTCTGATGACTACCTGATAAAGTGCTATATAAGTATTTACTATTAGTGTAACTATTATTACCTAGTGGATCATTTGCACTTAGTTTTCTCGTATCCCAACTATTTGGATTAATTACTTGATTGTTTTGTTTTAAAACATTACGCGATTGGTTTAAACTAATAGTTTGACCAACTGTAACATTTAATAATTTAGCTAAACTAGCATTAAGAATAACCCCATTATCATTACTATTATATAGTTGTGATAATAAGTCATCACTATTATTGTTAGTTAATTTTTGGGTTTTACTATTTTGTTTAATCCCATAAACTTTAAAATTTTGGTTACGACAACTAGCATTAAAGTAAGTACCTAAATCATCGCTAACAGGATTATAAGGAACAACACCAAATAAAATATTGTAATTAGCATTTGGATTTTTAAAATTCTGAGCAATTGCTGCTCGTAAACTATCAGGTGCTTGACTATAAATCCCTTGAATAAATCCTTGTTCAATATTATCAATGAAATAAGCCTTATATCAATTATAAATATCATAGGTTAACTTTTCTACTGTATCATAACCAGCAACTGGATCACTAACAATTTGACTAAAAGGTGTATAAATATTATTCTCATCTGTTAAATGACCATCTGTTAAATCATTACCAGGAAGAATGCCTTTATTAAGGTATTCAGCATTTGTAAAAAAATCATTAGGATTCTCATTAATTTTAATTGTACTTTTATCAGAGGAAAAATACTTTGGATTTTGGAGATCTAAACCAATAGTAGTACGATATTTTAAATAAAAACTTCTCAATAAATCTAATTGTTTAACATTTTTTTGAGCATCGAGATAAGTTCCAACAATTGTTTCAACTGATGATTTATTATTAAAATTATCTAAACCCATACTATGATAATCACTTCAAATGCTACTAATAATAATTGGTGTTAAGATTTGTGATGTTTGGGGGATAGTAATTTTATTACTAGTTAAATATTGTTTGCTAATATTTTTATATAATAAACTAGTTAAATCAGTGGCATTAAAAGTTGGACTGTAAGTTTCACTATTGATTTTCCCTGTTTGATATTGATTCATTAATTGATCTAAATTATCAATCATGTTGGTATTACCATCTGCAAAGTGCATATAATAACTATTATTATTAATAGTTCATGCTGGTTGTGATGGATCATAGGTTTTATAAAAACTAGTTGGAATATTATAGGTTGGATTATAGTATTCAATCTTGGTTTGATAATTATCACCTATATATGAATATTTCAAATTATCTTGTAAAATCATGGGAATTGTGGTTGTTGCTGCTATTAAAGCAGCAACAACAATCATTGTTAATGACACTCCTGTCATTTTCCCAATTGAATTACTAAATAAAGCGGCTTTAAAACGACTATTAAAATTATTTTTAAAAGTCATTTTCTTTTTAATTTTTTGTTTAATCATAAAAGTAGCATTAATCACATCACCATTAATCATTACCACTGGATTTTTCAACATCATGATAGCACAAGTAATCGTAGTAACTAAACTTAATAAAATAAAGATAGCAAAAACACAAACTATTAAAGAAGTTATAGTAAAAACAAATGGTTGAAAAACAAAATTAAAATAATTTTGAAAGAACATTATTACTAATTGTTGTGATGCTAAACCAATTACATATCCACTAATTCCTCCAATTAAAGCAATCATTAGCGGATAACTAAAATAACTTAAAATAATATTATGTTTATGATAACCAAGACTTCTTAAAATTCCATTTTGAACTCTTGTGTTTTCAATTTGTTTTTTTAATACCAGCACTAAAGCAAAAACTGATAATAATAAAGTTGTAATAATAATTAAATACGAACCTAAAGTAAAAGCTTTTAAAGTTGTTTCTAAAAATGTAATTCGACTTGCTAAAGGATACTCGCTATCATCTTTATATGTTGCTAAAGGATGATTAGCATCACCAATTTTCACAAAATGTGAACCTAATTTAATGTTGTCAATTTCAGCATTTGAATTAAGCAATTGCTTAATTCTAGTACTTGCTACTTCTGGATTTTTATTATAGTAAAACTTACCAACATAATAAACTTCACGATCACTAGAACTAGATGTTACTAATCGTTGATTAGGATTAGTGCTAATAATATCAACTTTAGATCCATCAAGTAAAGTAATAGTTTTTTGTTCTAATCCAAATAAAATTGGATCAAGATAAACTAAACCTTGATTTTTCATATCAGGAATAAGATGAAAAGCATCAATAATTGGTGTGATTAAATCAGCTGAAGCACCAAATCCAACAACACGAAATCAATTAGCACTGGCGTAAGGTGAATTAGGTAATCATTGGTTAATATCTTGATTTTGATATTTACTAATATCAAGATCATTTTTAATTAAAATGGAATTACCATAATTATCACTTTGTAATCTAATAATATCATTAATCTTAATGTTATTATTAGCAGCAAATTTAGGATTTAAATAAACTCACCGTTCTGAATAACGATTAACAGCTTGCTGGTATTTACTTCATAAACTTAAAGGCATTCCTTGTGTCACAATAAACTTATCAGTTTGTTGTTCTGGATTTAAAGTAACAGCTTTTAAAATTTTTTGATTATTATTACCAACATAAAAAGTTCTTGCTTCTACTCGCTCATAAGCAAAACTATCTATAGCATTATTGGTTTTTAATTTTTGATTAATATCATCAAGTACTGCATTTTGATGTTCTTCTAAACTACTGACATTACTAAAGTTATCTTTACCATCAACAACATAACTAGTATTAGAAAAATCAACAATAAAATCGTGTTGATTACTTTGTTCAGCAGAAATAAAATCATTATAACTATTAGTAACACGAGTTTTAGAAGTTTCAATAATACTAAAAACTAGTGAAGTTAAAAAAACTAAAATAACTAAACTAACTAGTTGAATTTTATTTTTGGTTGTATTTTTAAAGTTATTTTTAAATAACAATTTAATTTTAATCATATAATTCTCCCTATTTTTAAAACGATTGGACTGTTAAAAACAGGGATAATTCCAGGAGCGCAGGCCTTTTTAGTATTATTTAGTTTTTGTGATTTACGGAAAATTTCTAATCATTGTAAAGTATTAACTAAAATATAATTTACTTTAAAATTATTAATTAATTTTAAAGTAAATGATTTTAAATTAAATAACATTTTTAGTTTTATTTTCTTTATTAAAATCAAAAATAGTTGAAATGACTTTTTAATTGAAATATTAATTTTTATTTTTTTATATAATTTATTAATAAAATTAGAAAAATTTACTAAAAAAGTATAAAATATTACGCTTAATAGTAATACTACTAAATTAATAATTAGAAAACTTCTAATCAGTGGCGATAGAGTTTGTGATATATTATTAATAAAAGAAATTTTTAAAAATAAAATAATTATTGAATGAACTAGTAAAATAATTAAAACTATTAATAAGAAATAATTCAATTTACCTTTGATTTGTAAGTCTTTTTTTATTTTTAAGGACAACATTTTAATTTTTTGGTTAATTTTTGATAAATAAACTAAAAAAACTACAATAAAAATCATACTAACAATTAAATAAACACTATTTAATTCACTAATAATTTTTAAAACATTGTTTTCATCATAACAGTGGATAATACTAACTTTACAAACAAAATAAATAATGCTTAAACTTATACAAGTATAAAAGAGAGTTTTAGAAAATTTAAAATTACTTTTAATCATTATTTTTTCTTCCTTAATCAATAATTTTACAACTCAGATATTTAATTATTAATCAAATTCTGATGTCGGAAATACATACTTATCAATCGCTTTAGCAACTCCACCACAAGTATTTTTAGTAGTTATATCATAAGCTGCTAATTTTAAGTTAGGGTGGCCATTCTTCATAGCAATTCCATATTTTACTCATTGAATTAATTTGTAGTCATTCATTCCATCACCGCATGCTAAAACTTCATCTGCTTTAATTCCTCATTTTTTACATAAGAACTGAACTGCTGCTGCTTTATTAACACCAAGTGGATTAATTTCAATAACACTATGTGAAGATGTGGCAAGTTCTAAGTCTTTAATAGCACTTAGTTTTTCTAAAATAGGATTAACCCGTTTTTTCTTTTTACAAAATAATAGAATCTTATACATACCTTCAGTAGTAGTTTCATCAATTTGTTTACTTGGTAAATGATTAAAGTTTTCCATAATCTTTACTCGTAATGAACTATGGTTAATAAGTCCTGTTTTATTATTAGTACTATATCCTCACATAGCTAAGTTATTATCATTAGCAAATTTAATAATTGCTTGGATTTGTTCTGTACTTAAAGATTTTTCGTATAAAATATCCATTTTATTCTCTTTAGTAATATCAATAATATTACCACCATTATAACAAATAATATGTCCTGTTTGTTCATGTATTAAACATGTTTTAGCAATATCAATAGTTGAACTAGGAGCTCGTCCAGTGGCAATGATAACTTTAATTCCTTTATCTTGGGCTTTTTGAATAGCTACTAAATTTTTAGGATGTACTTTTCAACGGCTTTTTAATAATGTTCCATCTAAATCAAGAACAATTAACTTAATTGGCATGAATAATTACCTTATTTTCCTTTAGCTTCTTCAATATTACTTGTAATTTGTTGTTCATTTACTAAACCAGACACACGACTAACAACATTCCCGTGTTTATCAAAATAAATTAAAGTGGGAATTGAAGCAATTTCATATTGTTCTGCTAAAGTTTTAGCATGGTCAACATCAACTTTAATGAAGTTGATATTACTATTAGTTTTATCATTAGCTACTTTTTCAAATCTTGGGCCTAATGCTTTGCAAGGCCCACATCATTCTGCAGAAAAATCAATAACTGACACTTTACCAGAGTTTAAAATTTCAGCAACTTGCTTTTTATCATTAATATGTTGTACACTCATTTTTTTCACTACCTTTTCTAAATTGTTTACCAATTAATTTTATCATTACTTTACTTTTTTCTTATAATAAAGATTTAAGAAAAAAAATATTTTTAATTTATAGTAAAAGTAGCATAAATATTAGACATATCATATCATATACAGAAGTAAAATATTCAACTTATCTAACTAAAAAATAATTGTCATGAATCAAGGGTAGAAAGAAAAACTTTCATCCTTGATTTTGTTATTAATTTAGATACTTTAATTCATGCCTATTATTAAAGATAAAGCAATCATATTTTAATTTAAAGTCTCCTAATTAATGAACACCATTAAAAGGTCTTAAAAATAATTTTAGGCTGCTATGTAAAGAATTAATTTTTTGTAAATTCGATAGATTGTCAATACAAACCTATTTGAATTGATTTCATTAATATTCATTTTTTTTTAATAAAATATCAAAGTTTTCATAAATAGTTTAAATGTTTTAAACTAAATATTTAAACTTGAATTAGGTATTCCTCTACTTGTTGTTGGTTGTATATTTGCAAAATTGTATTTCATCTGGATTAAAATTTTGGTTAATTAAATGATTGGATGTGTCCGATTTTTTTATACCCAAGTTTCTTTTGACGAAAGAGAATTAGATGTTTGAGAAGGGTTAACTGGTACATTATTACAGTTAGTTTTAATTGATTCATCAAATGGTTGTTGTGAATTTTGTTGTCTACTTATTAATGCACCATCATTGTTTGTTTTTTCCTTACTTTCCTTTGGATATATTAATTTATATAATAGTGTCTTTTCCTTATTTCCATGTCATCCATATTGAGCACCACTAATACCGAAAATAACAGGGCCAGCAACTACAACACCAACAGAACCACAAATGCCACCTGCAATTGCCTTACCAGTTTTTTTGACTAATTTTTTTTGTTTTTCCTTTTCTGCTTTGACTTTTCTTCGTTCATTTTAATCTTCCTTTCAAAATAAAAACTCATTTACTTTTAAATAAAGTACCTGAGTTAAAAACTTATATTAAGTTTATGAACAAGTATATAGGGGCTTTGCCCCTTGGGTGCTACGCACCCACACCCCACTAACTTTTTAAAAGTTGGACAAATGGCGTAAACGCCCCGCCAACCAAACCAAAGGTTCTTGGTTGGCACCGGCAATACATATACATTTTACTTCTTAACAAACTTTTTATTTTTATCATAACTACGCTTACCACTAACCTTAACAACATCTTTTTTCTCATCTTGTAAAATATTATCTAACTTATCTAAACCAACTGCTCTAATATCATCAACAGTAAAATCCAAACCTTGTGACTGTTCATACTCTTTAACACTACTCAACTCACTTTTTAAATCATGAATATAATGCAAAGCACGACTATTATATTTTTGTAAATAAAACCTAGGAAATCACAAACTAAAATTCATAGTCTCACCACTATAACTTGGTGGAAAACCACCCTTTTTAATTATTTTCTTAGTTTGTCTTTTAGATAAAACAATCTTATTATAATCATCAACATTAGTATAAATATTAAGTTTAAACTTAACTAAAAATAATAAAATACGCATTCTCTTAACTTGAACAATATACTCTACTTTTTCACGTGCTTGTTTTGGTATTCTATCGGGGTGTTGTTCAATCATACACATTATTCCATTAAAATTATGACCAATTAATTTACAAAACATTCCCAAACTTTCTTGTGTTTTTTTAAATTCCGGTGATAAATCATTACTATTAATCTTTAAACCTAATTCATCTAAAACAACCATATCATTCTCATTAAAAGCATAATTACTATTTAATTGATTAAATTTAAAAACATCATCATAAGAACAACGATAACTAAACTCATTACGCACTTTAATAGGAATAGGACTAACTACTCTACCTTTATGTCTTTGTGCCAAACAACAAGCAAGCGCTGACTTACCAGTACGTGGTGGCACTGAAATAATATAAAAAACAAAACTAACATTTATTAAAGCAAGGATTGGCAAAGGCAAAGTATACAAACTATCATAAAAGAACGACTTAATAAAAAGTGTAACAGTATGCAATCCAGTAAATGAACTTAAATACTGCATATAAATAGTTTGAACTAATGTATTAACAGTTGGTAAAAGTTTACCTAACAAAGGCAAAACAAAAACTAAACTAAAAAATAACTTTACCATTTGCTTATTCCTTTCTAATTACTAATGAGTTCCATGAATAATATGACGCACAAATTGTTTAATAAACACTACTACCATAAATACAATTGAAATTAGCACTGGTCAATTTGTAAATGTTCCACCATCACCAGTTGTAAATACTCAACCAAAAATATAAGTAAAACCATTTAATAATTGTTGTCCAACACCACCTATCATGGTTAATAAGGCACTTAATCCTGTTGGCATATTAATCACCCCCTTTCTCTAATTCTTTTTGTTGTTTTTCCATTTCTAATCTACGCTTTTTCTTTTCAAAATCTTTACGACAATATAAACAATCAGGGTCACTATCATTTTCCTTTACATGTTTTTTATGTTTTCATTTTTGAATACCTTCACGTATTCAATTACGAGAAAATCAAAGAATAAGACCAAAACCACCCATATATGCTAAATATTTAACTATCTCTTTCATATCCATTATTTTCTACCCCCTAAAAAATCATCATAATTCATATTTTCATTTAATCTTTGTTCAAAATTTATTTTTGCTTTTTTCTTATGCAATTTCTCTCTTGACATATTTTTTCACTTTATCTTTTTCATTTTAAACACCACCTAACGTATAAGCATAAGAATAATCCCAATTTAAACTTGCTCTATATAAATTAATTTCAGACATACTATCGTTTAAATCAACATCAACCATACCGTCATCTGTACTTTGATAATCATTAATACTAGCATTAATTAATCTTGCTCTTTCATCAGTAAATACTTCTTGTAATTCTGTATTATTATGTGTATTTCCCAATGGTAATAATAAAGTATTAATAATCTCACTTGCTCCGGCAATAATCGTAGGAATAGCATAAGCATTATTAAAATCATTATTAATACCCATTGCTACACCACTACTAATTAAACACCCACCAGTTGCCATATTACAAATCTTTCTTATACTCTCAAAACGATTAGGAATTAATTCACTTAGACCACTAACAACATTTGCTATACCAAAACTATTTAAAGATATATAAGTATCTCAATCTACAAAAGGCACATCAATTATTGGTTTAACAGTTGTAAATGGTGGATATGTTGGTCTTGATGGTTCAGTAGGACAAGGTGGTCAAAAACAAGGTTCATCTTTTAATAAAGACACAGACTTATCTACATATTGAACAAACTTAGCATAATTAATTAAACCAATTGTTCCCAAACCCAAAAATATTTTTTTATAACTATTAATAACTTTATTTCTAGTAGTTGGTCTTTGATTAATATTCCATATATCAATTCCTAATTTCTTACTAAATAATAAAGAATTAATACTTCCTAAATTGGATCTTTTAAATATTGACCATAATAAGCACCAACTCCTACCATTGCACTTAATGGACTTAATCCAGTTCTTACTATCTTTGTTAAAGTATAATTACTAGTTTGCTCTAATTCATTAGGCATAAATAAAACTCCTTACTATTAATAAGGAGCATATTTATACCAATTTGTATAATTGGGAGTAAAGTACACAAAAAAGTATAAATATACTCCCTATTTAGTTTTTTTAATTTTCTTTTTGTTGTAATTGTCCTTTTTGTTTAACCAAAGCAATATCTAATATACAATTTGGACAATAATATTGTTTAGTATATAAATTTTGTAAAACTTTCTTAGGACAAACAACTTGGTCACAAAGTTTACACATATACATTGCTAAATGAAAATGTTGTTTACAAGCACAATTATTAATTTTTGACATAACTTAAATCCTTTAAATAATTATTTAACAATTACCCTATAATAAATAACTATTTAGTTTTTAAATTATGTATGTCAATAATTTTTGCTTCTCATGTTATTTCAACATCATAATAATAACCAAGACTTAAATTCATTTTAGCAAGTTTAGTAAATAATTCACTATCATGTAAAACTCATTTATCCTTAGATTTTTCACCAGTTGATATTTTAATACCTTTATCAGTAATATAAAAAGGCGAAAAAGTAAGTACATCATAATTTTTGGACTTACCACTTTTCTCATCTTTAATTACTTCATTACTTCTAATTTTTGTCAATTGACATAAAAAATACATCTTAACCTCCTCGACAGAGACTTAATTAAAGTCAGATTAATAATGTGGGTAATTAACATTATTAATTATAATATAACATAAAAAAAATAAAAAACAACAAAAAAAGCCATAAAGAAAAATAATGTCTGTCGAGGACACAATAAATATCTTTATGACAATAACCATTATATATATATATATACATACATACAAGTGCTAACTATAAAATTTATTAAAAATTAATAAATAAATTACTGTTTAACTACATTAGTAACTAAAAAATCTGCTTGATTAAAACCTATTTCAATTTTTATACCTCTAATAGATTGTTTATTTACCATATAAATTTTTGAAAAATTATTATAAATAACAGTTGATAATCTTTCATAATCTGCCTCATTAAATAACAAATCTTTTTCTTTATAAAAGGTTTTAAGTAAATTATTAATTTGTTCAATTGCTTTTAATGGTAAATTCTGTAAATAAATATTTTCAATTTTTAAAAAAGTATTATTATTTATATAATCATAAAACTTAATATCATATACTTTGTCACCAATATAATCTTTTCCGTCAATATTAACAATATTACTTTTAGAGTTATTTAATTGAAATAAATTTACTCCCGAAGTAGTTGCTATTGTTGTAGTTGTTAAAATAGTTAATAATGTTTTCATATATTATGCTTCCTTTATATAATTTTTTAATCTTATCTCTATTAACCTATTAATATTATAATATATATTAAAAACAATTAAAATATTAATTTTTAATGTAAAATTTTTTTTATAAAATTAGTTTTTAAATAATAACGTAATCGCATACTTTCTAAACTTACATAAGGTTCATAATCTTTAAAATTATCACCAAAAACAGTAGTATCAAAACTTCCACCAAAAAGTATAGTACGACCTAAATTATCAATTTTCTTTTTAAAAAATTGTGTATGTAAAGCGTTAACAGAAGCATCAATTAAACGTTGATATAACATTATTTTTTGACCTTTAATCACTTTTGGATTAGAACAATTACGAGAAAAAGCATAAGCACGCACACCTAAATCATACTGATTTTGAGATTTTATATCATTTTGTAACTTTTACTACATATTTGCTTAAATATTTAACTATATTTTCATTTGTACCTTTTTTAACTACTCTTACATCATTAAAACCAAATGGTCATCATTGGGGTAACATGCTTTTATGGATTTTTCTATTAAATAATATATGAAAATGAATAGCACCACGTTTTTGATATTCATAAACATACATATATTTTAATTCACCTAAATATTTAGAACGCTTAGGGTCATCTCATCAACACTTTAAACGTTTAAAGAATATAGCAATATCATGTTTTGCTTTATTAATATCTTGCATATTATCAGCATAAGTTAAAGTAACAAAACTTAAAACTTTTGAATTATAAAAATTATGAAATGCTTTATGTATTAATCTTGTTTTAGTACGAATAGTAGAATTACGTAACTTTTTATCATTAATACCTAAATTTTTAATACCAACTTCATTACGTTTATTATTTAATATAGCACTCATCGGTAAAATTATATTTTTAACATAAGCACCATAATAAACTTTCTTAATATAAAAATTTTCTTGCATATATAAAAATCCTCGACAGTATTATTAATTTTATATACTTTAATAACAAAATAATCATAACACAAAAAAAGAAAATAATTAATAAATTATCTTGCGGTGAATTGTGTTACTTAATTTAATTGAATGTTATTATATCATAATTTCTATAATGAATATAGATAAATCTATTAAAAATCTAATATATTTACAAAAAATAAGTGTTTACTTTTTAAATTTTTACATTTATAATATTAATCATTAAATGTTAAATGCGTTTGTAAAAACTCTTGTTAGAATATAAATTTATATTCTAACAAGAGTTTAATTTTAAGATTTTAACAATAACTTACCATCATCATTAAATTACCATCTAAAGTAAAACTATTATAACCATTAGGTAAAATAAATGAATCACCTTTTTTAATTAATTCACCATCAATTGTTCCTTTACCATCTAAAACAGAAACTTGTAATCATCGCACATCAGGGTAACTATAATCTTTAATACCATCATTGGTAATTTTACTTAGTTTATAAAATTGATTATCAACTAAGTAATTATCATGAGCATTAGCATCACTACTATCTTTGTCAGGAGTAATAATAATATCTTCTGCTGCTTTTAAATGTAAAGCTCGCGGATTGCCAAAATCATCAGTACGGTCATAATCATATAAACGATAAGTAATATCTGACGATTGTTGTAATTCAAAGACCATAGTGTGGGCTAACAATCCATGAATTTTTAAAGAAGGAACATAAATAAATTGCCCTTCCTTAATTGGAACGTATTTCAATAATTTATTCCATTGACCTTTATCTACTCATTGTTTAAATTGGTCTTTTGTTTTAGCAAAGTGACCTAAAATAACTTGACCTTTTGGTGCTGGCAAACAATCTAAAATATATCAACATTCAGTTTTACCTAAACTTTGATGGTGTTTTTGCGCATATTCATCGTCAGGATGAATTTGGACACTTAAACTATCATTAGCATCCAAAATCTTAGATAATAATGGATATTCAGTTTCGTGGGGGTTACCAAATAATTGAGGGAAATCTTTAAACAGTTGTGCTAAACTTAAACCTTTATGAGTACCATTTAAAACGTAACTCATACCATTGGGATGGGCACTGATTAATCATGCTTCACCAATAGAAGTATTCTTTGGTAAATCAAAGTTAAACTTATGTACTAACTTTTGACTACCTCAGATTTTAGGGATAAAAGCAGGAATTAAAAAAATTATTTGTGGCAAAGGGTTATTACCCATAATACATTCTCCTAAATTTATAATTTATTTTGTGCTTGGGTTATTAATTATTGTTGGTTTCTTTTTAAAAGTTTTATTAATTTTATCACTCATGATTTTAAAAACACGGATGTTACGTGATTGGATAATTAACAATCCACCATACATAAAACAAGTAATAAGTGCACCAACAATAATAGCTAGGAAGAATAAAGCAATCCCAATTCCTTGATGATAATGTAAAGCACCAACAGCACCTAATACCGCAACAATAGGACCACCATGAGCAGCAGCGTCAGTTAAGAAGAATGCTCCAGCAATACATCCGGCAACTGCACTACCAACAATGTTACTAATAATAGCACGTTTTGGGTCTCTTACAGCAAATGGAATAGCTCCTTCTGAAATCCCAATACACCCCATTAATAAAGCTGTTAAACCTAAAGTTTTTTCACCTTCATTAAAGTACTTACGGAAAATCATTGTTGTTAATCCCATTCCAATTGGAGCAACTGGAATCGCTGCAGCAACAGCACCCATGAAAATTTGGGTATTTGGGTCACCTTGACCACTAGCAACTAAACCAGAAGCAGTTAAGAAGGCAATTTTATTAATTGGACCACCCATATCAAATCCAACCATCGCTCCTAATAATAATCCAATCGCAGCCATAGCAGCAGTTGGTAATTTAGTTAATCCATCTTGTAGTTGTTGCATTAATCAAGCAATTGGCGCACCAATCGCATACATAAACGTAAAACTAATTAAGAAGGTAGCAATAATTGGAATAACAAAAATTGGCATAATTGGGGCAATTGTTTTTGGTACTTTTCAACTAATCATTCATTTTACTAAATAACCAGCAACAGGGCCGATTAACAAAGCTCCTAAAAACCCTGATGAAACATTAGACTCAAGACCAGCAATAGGATACACCAGACCAACAGTATTAGCAATAAAGGCACTAGTCATCGCTGGTACTAATGCAGCCCTTCCAGCAATTGAATAAGCAATATATCCCGCAAGAATCGGAATCATTAACGTAAACCCAGCAACTCCTGCTTTAAACATGAAATATAAGAAGTTAGGTTCTAAAGTAGCAGGGTCGACACTTGGACCGTAAATAGCTTTTGTTAATCCAATTGATAGCGCAATCATAATTCCACCAAAGACAACAAAGGGAACCATATAACCAACACCGGCCATAATATGTTTCATAATTCCTTTTTTGTCAGTAGTAAACATATCTTCGGCAGCATCGCCTGAACTGTTTTTACTATTTCCACCTTTAGTTTCAAAAGGTTTAGCTTCAGCAAACGCTTCGTTCATAGAACCTTCAGGGTCTTTAATGACTTTGGTAATTTCTAATTGATATAATGGTTTACCAACAAAACGCTCTAAACCTAAATCAGCAGCTCCAGCAGCTACTGCAATAATAACTAAATCAGCACTAGCAATATCTTCTTTTGTTAAAGTGCCTTTAATTCCAATACTACCATGGGTTTCCACTTTAATATTATGACCTAAAGTTTTAGCTGCTAATTCCAATTTATCTTGGGCAATATAAGTATGTGCTACCCCCACTGGACAAGCAGTAATAGCAACAATTTTTTTCTTACCATCTTTACTTGTTGTTGATTCTGGCTTCATAGTATCAGTTTTTGAATCTTTATCGTCAATAGCAAGACCAGCAATAATAGCTTCTATATCACTTGATTTTAACAGTAGTTCTTGAAAATCTGGTTTAGCTAATTTTTGTGCTACTTTAGATAAAATTGTTAAGTGTTCATTAGAAGCAGATTTCAACGGAACAATTAAAGCAATAATAGCTTGCACAGGTTGTTCATCCATGGCTTTTCATTCAACAGTTTTTTTAAAGCGCACAATGAAAATTCCTGCTTTAACAATATCTTCATTTCGAGCATGCGGTACAGCTACCCCATCACCAAAGCCAGTTGTTCCTTCTTCTTCACGAGCTTTAAAACTTTTCACTAACGTATCGATACTAGAACCTTTTTTCAAAAGTCCTAACTTTTGCGCTTCTTGGGCAAGTTTTATAAATACTTCATCTTGTGTTGTACAAGAATCATCAAGAAAAACTTGTTGTGATGTTAAAATATCTTGTTTAGACAATTTACTTCATCTCCTTGGGGTGTTATTTTTCTAACATATTAATAATAACTTAATTTAAGGCAAAATGATTAATTTTAATTAAATTTTTTAATAGCTTTGTTAGTTTTAATACGATTTTCTAAATACCAGTCGCGATTTTTCGATTTTAATAAGTATGTTGTAATTAAATCATTAAAATAGGTAATAGCAAATAATGGTGAAATAAATATTTCTTGGGCTTCATAAAGTCCAGATGAAACAATATTAAAAGTTCAATCAGCATAAGTTGATATTTCTGATTTATCTTGTGATGTAATAACAATAATTTTAGCATTATTCTTTTTGGCTAATCTTGCAGCTTCAACAATGGCGGCTGTTTTTCCTGATAAAGAAAATAGAATCAATACGTCTTCGGCTTTAATTAATGAAGCATGCATTAAAATACTATCATCATCTTTATTTAAGCAAATAGAACGTAAACCAAAACGATATAATTTATTAGCTAAATCTTCAGCACCTAATCCTGAATGACCAACTCCTGCAATATAAAGGCAAGCTTTACTATTGTCATCTAATCAATTAATAAATTCTTGCAAATCACAATAATTAATGGTTGAATCATTTAAATCAATTAGTTTTTTATAGTGGTCTTTTAGGACACTACGGTCACCAAAAAATTCACGATTTAAAGCTTTAAAAGTTGTTTCTTGTGCTGCTAAACTAATAATAAATTCACGATATCCTTTAAAACCTAGTTTTTTAATTAAGTTATAAACAACACTATAGCCAACGGCATTATCTTTGGCTAAAGCACTAATGGTAATTGAATCCATTTTTTGACTATTTTTATTAATATAGTTAATAATAATCTTTTCTTTCTTAGTAAAATTATTTTGTTCTTTTGATACACGCGATCAAAAATTATCATTGATAAGCATTAAAGACTCCTTTGTTACTATAAAATATTATTAATGGGTTATGCTTGTGAAAAAGGATAATTAATATAACACGGTTGTAACTCATCAATTGATTTAATCTCAGTAAAGTGGTGCACTAAAGATTGAAAATTACTAATGATATCACAATCTTGTAAATCTTCAATTATTTCGAAATTTGATAAATCATTAACAATTCCAATTTTAGTATTATTATCTACTAGTTGTGGTGTAATTATAGTTTTACCTTGATCATAAACTGCTAAATAACTTTTCTTATTATATGCCAGAAGAATACTAACTGCTTTTCGTAAGCCTACTTGTAATAATAAACTATTAACGATAAAAGTGAATAATAAAGGATTTAAAATTTTCAAAGTTTTAACGAAAGTAAGTGCTACCCTAATTCCAGTATAACTACCCGGTCCAGCAGCAATTACTACTTGATTAATATCTTTTAACTTTAATTGACACTTAACCAGTAACTCATTAATAGTAGTGAGTGCTAATTCTGTTTGTTTTTGTCAAGCGTCAAATGAAGTGCTTTCCAAAATATTATTATTTTGTAATAGTACTACTGTTAATTTCCTATTTGTTGTATCTAAGTATAATTGGTACATATTCCACCTATTGTTGTTATTTTAAAAGTTATACATGATATTATATTACATACTTAATATAATATCATGTATAATGTAATAAAAAACAATTAATAATTAGATAAAATATAGAATTGTGAGTTGATAAATATGGGCTTCAATAAAAATGTGGGCTTTAAAACAAAATTTTCTGATTTTTTACTATGAACTGGACTTATTGTTATTATTATTGATTTAATTGTTCAGTTTACAACAATCCTAGTTGGGTATACAAAAATACCACCTACAGTAACAAATCCCCATAATCTTTGAATTCCTCCAGATGGTGCTTGAGTAGGAATATGAACATTACTTTCTGAATTTACTATTCAAAGTAATCTATTGCTTTTATTCTTTTTTTGTTTTGTTTTAACTAATCGTTTTTATGAGAATCGTTGTTTATTTGTTCATGGTAGATTTAGTTTAGCTATTACAACATATACTACTATAACTGCTATTGTATTCTTTGGTGTTTTATTTGAACCCCTGTTAAAGAATTTAGATACAAATAATGCGATTAGTGTAACTAACTTCGCTAATACTTTCTTATTAGATTTAATCACCCCAGTAATTATGATTTTATATTACCTATTAACTGTTGGAAAATACTATTGAGGATATAAGAAACAAGCTTATTTATGAACACCAATTATTTCTATTTACATGTTTGTATACTTAGGATATGCGCTTGCTAAAGGTAATTTTGTAGGAATGTTGCCAAATGGTAAAACTGAGATTGATTATTCATTCCCATATTCATTTTTAAATTTTCATGAAAGTTTATCAAAATTCTTTATTTATATTAGTCTGATTTTGGCTTTATATTTAGTTTTGATTGCATTGTTTACTTTATATAATAATTTATTATATAAAAGAAATAATAAATCAATGGCCTTATTAAGAGATACCAATATTTAATACAAAGTAAAAAAACGATAGTACTTTAAAATTACTATCGTTTTTTTACTTTGTATTTCAACAACTGTTAAGTTATGATTAATATCATAAAATTGATAACTTTTAATCTGTTTACTTTACATAGGGGTAATGTTGTTTAACAACAAGATAAATTATGAAGTTTGTTGTTCTTTATTTCTGAAATGTTTAATGAAAGGGTCACCTTATTCCCCTTGACTTCAAAACCCAACGTGAAACTTTCGCCTCAGGTGAGTAGACCAGCGAAACTTCCCCACAAGAACCTCTCAGAACTGTACGTGACACTCTCATGTCATACAGCTTCCATTATTCAATCTTTTGCATACCTTTATACTGTTCAATGATAAAAGAAACTCGGAAACCTCTTTTTGATTTTGGATATAAATTTACATGAGTGTTTTACTTTATTTCGAAAATTCTTACATTTTGCCCTAACTCATCTTAAAAGATAGTTTTCTATGTTTCAAATCATTATGTACATTTCTGATTTATAAAATCTACCATAGTATTGGACTCAACCTCTTACTATGGGATTTATTTTCTCTGCTATTCTCTCCAATGTTGTGCCAGTTCTTTGATGTAGTCTTCATGCTCTTATATTTTGCTTTATTTTCTTTTTAGCCTTATTACTAATTGCTGGTAAGAATGATGTGAATGAGCCTCCCCCTTTTTGGCTTCTTGCTTTTCTTGGTCTAAATGTATAACCTAAAAAATCAAAGGTATATTTAGAGAAAATTTCTGTTCTAGCATTATCCTTACAATAGACTATACTTGTCTTTTCCATTTGTAACTTTAAACTAAATTTAAGTAATCTTTTCCTAATTACCTCTTTCATAAAGCTTGCTTGTTTATAAGTTTTGCAATGTACTATTACATCATCAACATAACGTTCAAATGGTATTGTTGGGTATTCTTGTTTCATTCAGTTATCAAATACTAAATGCAAAACTATGTTTGAGATAATGGGGCTAATAGGACTTCCTTGTGGAATTCCTTTATTCCTTTCTATCATAGTACCATTTTCTCATTGCATAGGGACTTTTAATCACCTTTCAACATATAATATTACTCACTTACAATTTGTATACATCTTGATACTTTGTAATACTAAGTCATGGTCTAAACTGTCAAAGAATTCTGCTATATCTAAATCTATTACTCAATCATATTTCCAACATGTTTTACGTGCCATATCTACAGCATCTAATGCCGATTTATTTGGTCGATAACCATAAGAATTCTCATGAAATGTTGGTTCAACTAGTGGTTGAAGGTACATGGCCACTGCTGTTTGTGCTACCCTATCATATACTGTTGGTATACATAGTATTCTATGTCCCCCTGTATTTTTAGGTATTTTCACAACTCTTAGTGGTTTTGGACAATAACTGCCAGATGACATCCGATTTCATAATTTATATAGATTTCCTTTTAAGTCCTCATTAAATTTTAGTATCGTTATGCCATCTACACCTTCTACACCCTTGTTTTTGGATACTTGTTTATACGCTTTTCCTATCAGTTGTTTTGGTATATCAAAAGATTTTGTTTTATTCATTAACTCATCCCTTTCTGGTTGATTAATACTTAAAACTGAATAACGCAACCCCTTTGCTCCATTTCCATTACAGAAACTTCATCACTACTACGAGTTGCTCCGTCCCTGTTTTGCACATCGGTACTCTCATTCTTAGAGTTTTGCTCTTTGAATTTCTCCCTTAACATTGCAACGACAAGTTCCCATAGTTCCATGTAATAGCCTAAAATAAATTCACGCCACCTTTATGCCGGATGCCACCTACTCAGTAAACCAGTTTCCGGTAAATTTATCCCAGATTGCTGACGATCACTCTGGTTTTGACATCTTCTTTGAACCTTTCGACACTTCATCAATGGTTCACTTCCGTTCGTCTCTTTATTCCACACCTGACACTTTCAATTAGTGCCTTTTCCATAACGCTCACTACCTTGACTCTTTACCAACGCAACTTATGGTGGTTTGAAACCTGTTCTTGTAAACCGGTTTCGAGGGGTCGGTTCCCTCATCTATCATATAGCTTCAAAACATTTTATGTTTCTAAGGAACACCATCAGTGTTTATTTTACTCTATCAGTAATAGTAGGTATACCTAATGGTCTTTTTCCTGTTTTATCAGGTTTTGGAATTCAAACGCGCCTTGTTGGTTTTGCTTTCTCTCTTATATTTAGAGAATATGCTAGTTGTAATCTTTCTTTTTGATTAAGATTTGCTTTTCCATCAATTCCTGCCGTTTTCTTTCCTTTGTTGTCTTGGGTTACTTTTCTAACGGCTAGTAGTTTAGCACTGATTGAATTTAATAATAATCTTTGAAGTTTATGCACTTTGTTAATATTTTTACATTTTTCAGCTTGATAAATTCGTTTTTGTAACTTAAAAACATTCTTTTCCAACTTTGGTCAAGGAATATTTTTTTATTTATACCTAACAATTTCTTGTTGGTTCATAACATTTGTATTACTATTCACTACTTTACCTTCCAAATTAAAGTGTCTACGTCTGCATATCCCAAGCATTACTTTGGGCATTGGCTTTTTCCACATAAATGCATACGGTTGGCACCTGCTTATATTAAAATAAGAGCATTTATGTTGTTACCCCGTTCCATAATTTTGTTTCGTGTCAAACTTAGATTCCTACTATTTGCCAGAAACTGAGAACATCCATAATCAAGAATATAAAACTTGATTCCTCTTTTGCTTCATACCATTTTGGTTTATGCGTAACAGCCTTTTCGCATATTATTGTTAACGACAATTCGAACATAGGTTTCTTGCGTAATCATATTTGGCTTTGCTTGCAGGGATATCATTATTAGGCTAAATGAGTTCCCGCTTTTGTCTCATGCTTGCACCCTAAAGGTTGCCAATCTTTAAAATGTGAGACATGCTTTATCTCTGATGTCTAGAGAAAAGGGAATTGAACCCTTAAAGCTACGACTTTCGGGTCGCACTCATATTTACAATTCAGGAAAAATAAAAAATGTGTCATACACAGATATTAGAGTTATGACACATAATGATTATTTTTTGAATTTTTTTGAAAAGAATATAGAGTATGTTTAATAAGTTCAACATACTAAGGAAATAAAAATGGTAGGGAATATTTTTATGAAAAGTAAAAATTTGAAATTGTTTGATATTAAGTTGAGATTTAACTAATTTCCTCCTTTTTTATAAAAATTTTTACAAGGTAATTTATAAAACATATTGTGCAAAAAACTTTCTATAAAATAAATATTATAGAAAGACTTAAAGTCAAATATTGAATTTAAATAACAAGTAACCTCTCTAAATATTTTTTAAATATCTATAATGGTCATATAAATTATGACTCATATAATGTTAATATTCAATTATTTTTACTAGCAAAAGGTGTGTTTTTGTCATTATTTTATTCATCTGATTTTAATAATTCAATTAAATTCATTTTATTTAATTCACTATTGTTAATAATAAAGGTTGAAATATAAATACCACCAATCACCACAAATGATACAGGCAAGATTCATCACGTAATAGTAAATGGCAATGCCAAAGAAGTAGCAGCAGTAATAGCTGTTACTAAACCATATACAACTAAGAAACCAATAGCACATCCTGCTAAATATCCTAATAATGCTCATGGCGTAAAGATGCCTAAAGTAAAGGAGTTAATTTCACGATTAGTATATCCTTCTGCTTTCATATGAGCCATAAAGCGTCGGAATTGGTCAGTAAATAAATCTGTAATCATAATAACAATTAAGATTGAACAAATAATGGTTGTCACAATAAATAATGCACTAGCACTAAAGGAAATATCAGACATTTTATTAAGCATAGCTTGTTTTCTTGATAGTAAGTCATTATTAGCTACTAACGGAACAGTTTCGTTATTATTTAGACCAACTGTTCCATAAATACTATAGTCATCAACGTTTTGCTTAAAACTCATCCGCCCAATCAAGTCAAAGATATTATCATCGGCACTTAGTTTACCGCTAAATCATTGTGGAACTGTTGTTCCATCATAGTATGGATTATCATCATAAGCACTATAACCAACAATTTGATTAGCTCATTTTTGGTCAACATAAGCTTTTGGTGTATCATAAGAATCTTGAATTCCAACAATTTGATAGCTATGAATAGGGTTAGCATTACCAGTAATATTTTGTCATCATAGTGGCATATCATTAATCGCTTGTTGTAAATTACCCTTACCACTTAAAGTATTTTGTTTTTCAAGGATACCACGATCAATCATTCCCATAAATCATTCTGGATTGCGATTAGTTAAAAGTCCTACTGGATCAAGGGGTTTTGGTGGCTCTGGGGTTGCACTATCAGATAAACTAAATGAGAAAGGTTTAATTCATTTACTATCTTTTGTTTTTGCAATACTATTAATATCAAATGGATATAGCGTGCTACCATCAGTTTTTCTAATGGTTCCCTTTAGTGCACCTTTATCAATCTTATCAGGTACTTTTAATCATACTTTGTTCATATCATTTCAGGTTTTAGGATTATCTTTATCAAGGATAGGTTTACCATTGTTGTTATACATTCCACTATATTCGTAACCTTGAATATCGGTATAAGCTGTATTTCCTATTTGTTCATTCTCGCGATAATTTCATTTGGTGCCATTTTTTGACCAAATACCACCATTATTAGGAGCAGTCTCGGGGTTATTACCATAGTATCAACTATCTTTTGGTAATGGGATCATTTTACCATCTTCATTTTTATAACATAGGGTATTAATATCAGGAGCACCATCAAATGTTGAACCTACTGATAAACCATATTTAGATTGAAAGACTTTATTAATAATCATAGGAATCGCAGTAGCAGTACTATTGTAATGTAGTAAGTTGGCTTCATTATTTTTTAAGATAATCATTTTGGTATCAGGATTAATACCAATGGTATCCATTAATCCTTTTGATGCTAAATCTGAATTATTAGAACCAATTTTAAATTGAGTTACTAATTCTTCATCTGGACCATCCGGACCATTTTTTTCCTTACTATGATTAGGATTAAAGGCAACTGTATTGTGACCAATAGCAAAATAGTCATATGGGTCTTGATCGCCAATTTTAGGTAAACCATCTAAACTTTGACGAACATAACCAGGCAAGGTTTGCTTTAAAATTTCTTTAATAGCATCTGGACCAGGGGCAACTCCAGGGTTAGAAACACCAATAATACTTGGTAAAGCAGTACTTGCAAAATCAGTTAATGAACTAGAAAAGGCACTTCCAGGCGTTTGGTCTCTTTTACTTAATTCAGTTAATAATTCATTACTAAAAGCTTTACCACCTAATCAACTATATGATCAAGCTAAATCATTAACACTGAGTGTTCCATTTGAAAGACCATTATAATAATTAGTCATAGCAGTTGTGAAAGTATTTTTGTCTTTCCTATAATTGGTATCAAAAGTAAAGATATGAGCAAAATCTTGTTTTGGATCATTGGCTTTAAATTTTAAAGGATCATATCAGCCAACACGACTATCACCATCATAAACAATTTTATCTTCTGGCCATGGCATTGCTCCATAAACAGGATAAAATTGTTCATCTTGTGGTTTATTGAAAAAATTTCAAGCATATAAACCATATTTACTTACAGGTAAGTTAGGGATAGGAGTTTGATATTCATAATAATTTTTATATTTTTGTGTTTTAAAATAACTATTTTTTAAACTAGAAATAGTAGCAGGGATAGCAGTTGTTGCCACAATTGATAAAGTAGCTAAACTAATGACACTAGAGGTCACAAGAATTTTCTTTCAACTAGTTTTTGATAAAGATAATAAAAAACGTCAACGGAAATGATTTTTTAAAAACCCACTTGCCTTTTGTTTTGTGTTATTAGAAAGAGCTAAAACACTATCTTTCTTGATTAATAATAGTGGGTCTTTCTTTAAAACACGAAAGGCGGTTAATACTGTGGCAATGGCAATAAAACCAATAATTAAGGTAATAGAAACAAATAATGGTGCCACATTAAAATTAAAAACATTATAAGGTAAAACAAATAAAGTATTAAAAATTTCAGTTAAATAAACTTGGACAAGTAAACCAGCAATCCAACCAATAGGAATAGCAATTGCTAAAGCAATTAATGGATACGATAAATACGAAACAGTAATTTGTCAAGTTTTATAACCAATAGACTTTAAAATCCCCATTGATACTTGTCCATGCTGAATAGCTTTTTTAACAATTAATGTTGTAATAAAAATAACAATTAACACTAAGAATAAAACAGCAATAATGGAAGCATATAAAAAACCTTCTACTGAACTTTCAAAAATTTGTTTACGGCCACTATAAATAGAAAACTGATTATTATCACTAGTAATAACTGGGTTAGGAACAATGTGATATATAGTTGTTGGCGATTTATCAGCAGTATACTTATCAATTAAATACTTATTGTAGTCAAATTGATTGTGCTCACTATTACCATTATCACTGAAAATAGTTTTTTGGAAAAAATCATCAAAATAACCAGTGTTAAATACGGATTTATTATCTCGATCACTTCATGGTGTAAAATACATTAAAGATGTATCAGTTTTTTCTTTACTAGGATATCAGTCGCTATTACTTCATGCTATTGGTGGGGCATAAGCAATAAACTCTGTTCTTGTATTAGGAACTGGGTCTAAATCATTAATAGTAGGGTAAATATCATAAGCATCACCACCAATTCCTGTAATAATAAAACTACTATCATTAATAACGATACTGTCACCTGGTTTGTAATTAAGTTTTCGTGCATATTGTGGAGTAATAGCAATTTCATTTCTGCTTGTTGGTGCTACTCCTTCAAAGATTTTTAAATTAGCATGGTTAATGGCACCAGGCATACCTATATCAATAACTTTAGTATTAGTTTGGACAGTATTTTCAGTTTTAACAATAGCGTTAAATTGATTACGAACATAAATATCACGTTCTTGTAAAGCTGCTGTTGCACGTGCTAAATAAAAAGAATAAGTATCAGTTTCACGGCCATCTCCAATTTGATTATACCCAGCAGGAGAAAAATAATTATGAAGATTAGAATAAATATCACTTGTAGCAGAATTATCAAATTTACGACCAATACGCATATAGTGACCATTCATACCAAATCTAGCAGCAGGAGCGACCCGAGGGTCGGTATTATTATCAAAATCAGTTTTATTAGGACCTATTCCTTGTTTAATAGTAGTAAATAAACTATTTCTAGCAGCATCATCAAACAGATTAGTTGCATCAGGAATAATAGTAGAATCAAGACTAGCACTTTGGAAATTAACTTTGTTCTCTAAAATTCATTTAATAAAATCAGCATCTGTTTTTTTTAATTCTTGTACTGTGGGGTTTTGAACAATTCAACTTTTAATAAAATCTGAAACGGCCATGGTAATACTAGGTACTGACAAGCGCATAAAAATATCACGATACAAGTCTGATGCCGCTTGTAAATAGTGATTTTTTAGGTTTAAAGTTGTTGCAGCAGCCGCTTTAGTTTGTAATTGACCATAAATACTAGCTTTCACTTCGGAATTACTTAAATTAAATGTTAATGGATTATTAGGATTAGCTCAGTTAAAACTGTTAAGACCAGTAATTTTTCCTGTCATATCATGAGCAAAATCTACAATCACATCACTGGCAGTAATAGCGTTAATTTGTTGGTTATTACCAATCACAGTATTATCAAAGTAAAGGGCTTTACTAGTACTCTTCCCTGTTTCTTGATAATATAAACGTCCTAATTTTAAACTAAAAGCTTGATTGGCAATTTGTTTAATTCCTTGGGGGACTGGTGAATAGGGTAAGGCAGCATCAAATTTAAGATCATCTAATCCCATTTCTTTGCTACTATCAATCATTCGGTCATAAGAAATTCAGCAACCTGTAACTAAAGAAGTAGCAAATGCAGTTAATAAAAGTAGAATTACTAATTGTAGTTTGCTTTTTCAAGTTGCTACTAAAGTTTGTTTTAGTAGCAAAGTATTACCACTAAAAATTCTTTTTTTCCCTTTACTGCTAACAGTTGTCCTTGATTCTGCTTTGCTACTACGTTTCTTTAATTTTGGCATTTTAATTCTTCCTTAATCCGTTTTTAGGTTTTAAATTTGTTAATAATCAATCTATATGCATGTTAATAATAGCACAACTAGACCAAAAATAATATTTGGATAAATTTTAACATTAAATTTATAGTTTCAAAAGTTATTATTCAATGTTAGAATATAAATGGTGATAGTTTTTAATTTATTAAATTAGATTATCATATTAAACGCAAAAGCAAAAATTAGGAAATAATACTTTAACACTTTTTATTTTTAACTTTCTAAAAAAGGAGAAAGACACTATGAAAAAATTATTAACTAAATTAGGTGTCATTTTAATAGCCAGTACCAGTAGTATGCACTAATTGCTTGTAGTTTTAACTTTTATGTGAATCGTAGTATTAATGGTAGTGCTAAAGAATTTGCTAATGAAACATCATCAGTTATTAAATGTCGAAAGATTTAAATACCGATACTATTAGTACTAATGATGATATTATGAATCAAACTAAAAATAACACTATCGTTAATGCTACTTCTGGTAAAACCTTAAATAACTGAGGTGTCAATGAAAAAATTAATATTAACGGTTTTGATCCTAATCAGTTTTTTGTTGCTTCGGGAACTGGAACATTAACCAAGACAATTAAATTAATAGCAAAAAGAAGATTAATAATATCTTAGGTTATGCTAAAGAAATTAAGACTATTGAACTTAATTAGTAATGGTAATTTGAATAGTTTAATTAACAGTCCTATTTTGCAAGGACCAATTATGACATTTTTAACTACGCTGCAAGATAACTTAAAAAATTCAACAGCAAGTATGAAACTAGTTAGTAGTTTACTTAATCATTATAGTGATCAATTTTTGCCTGCTATTACCCAATTACTAAATAATTTGACTACTGGTGACTGAAATCAAAATCATAGTGTACATACTATAATGTTAGAGATTTAACTATTTTTATGACTAATTGAAAAGATGTTAATAGTACTCCTTACAGTCAATGAAATCAAAATGGTGGATGAAGTATTACCAATAATATCGGTCATCAAGTTCAAGATTGAACTCCTGAAGCATATAGTTTATACCGCAGTGGAGTTTTAATTAATCATTTATTTTGACAAATAGGTAATGATAATCCGCAAGTTGGACGAAAATATTTGGGAGAAATTATTAGTAAAAATATTGATGGATTAAGTATAAATACTGATCAATTAATAAAAGACATTACCCCCTATTTGAATTATATATTAACTAACCCGACATATCTAATTACTATTGTTGAAGCTGTAATCCTGATTGTTAAAAAATGACTTTTAGAAATGCCTAATATTAATTCAGGAATTAAACATTTAATATTTTCTGATAAAGCAAGTGATCCAAGCAGTGGCCGTTTTAATTTATTAGAAGTTATTAATACTATTAAAGCCCTAGTGCAAAACCCTGAACAAGTAACAAATACTATTAAAGAACTGCTTGGCATTAAAAAAATAGTTGCGATACCTTTACTTATGATATTATCGTAAAAATCGGTGATGAACAGTTACCATTAGGTGCAGTATTAAAGATAATCCCTGAAACTTATATTAAACCTTTAATTGATAAAATTACAAATATATTAAGTTCTAGTACTGTTACTACAACTTTAGATACTATATCTAATTTAATTGCTAATGTTTCACAACAATATCATGGCGATGACATGATTGATATAAATTTAACAAAACTAACACAATTCTTAACTGACAAAAGCACTGGATTACTAGTAATTTTACAAGCAACAATTGAAACATTAAAACAAATTGTCGACCCTAATCACAATATTAATCCTAATGACATCAACAAATTGTTTTATGCTTTAGGTTGTCAGCCAGATTCTAATAAAGGTTTTAAACCTAACTCACCAATTAGTGCTTTACAAAAACAAATTAATGATACTACTAGCCCCTTATCCAATCTTATTGACATCATCATTGACAATAAAGATAAAAAAGGATTAGCAACAATTATTAGTAAGCAAAATGATGAATGAATTAAAGAACACTATACTAAATATCTTAGTGAAAAAACTAATACTATTACTAATATCGTCATAAATGAAAAAACTAATGACAATATTCAAACAATTAATTTAAGCTATGATTTTAATTATACTGACAATGATACTACCTATCATTTTGTAGTTAGTCTTATTGATACTGAAAGTTTAAATACATTTCAAGATATGCGTAACTTTAAATTTAAATCTATTACACTACTAAACAAATAATCTGATTATAATATGACTGTACTTATTAGTAAAAACCACAAAATAAGTATTTTACAACTTAAAATCTTTGGGCGTATCCAAAATAGGTATAGATTTAATAAAAATATAAATGAGAGATAATACTCTCATTTTTAATTGTTAAACAATTATAATTAATTATTTTGATAAATCTGTACTTTATTAAAGTAATTAATTATTACATAACTTAATAAAAATTATTAAAGGCTATAGTGCAGATATAACTAATAGTAATTTTTGTGTTGGTCTTTTATAACTTTATATTTTTTTTGGTTCCCTTCCCCCTAGAACCCCCTACCCTCCGAGGCTTTTGCTACTTACAGTAGCAAAAGCCTATACGTAGTAGATAGTAAATATTTAGTATATAAGCCTTATCACTTACAGTGATAAGGCTTATACATAATAGAAAGGTTAGAAAGGAATATATGACAACTATTAATTTAGAATTAAAAAGTAAAATTAAAGAAACAGATAAAGGTATATTATTAGAAATTGGTGAATATGAAACATGATTTTCTATTCAATATACTAATATTGATAATAAAAATAAAAAAATAATAATAAAAATTTTTGAAGATTGAGATTATAAATTAGGTAAAAAATCTATTATAAATGATATTTCTACTATTAAAGGTAGTGAAATTTTAAAATATATAAAAAATATTCCAAATGTTACTGCTAATGAAAATGAATTAATATCTTGTGAATTTTATAAAAAATATAATGGTTATTATATTGGACAAATAAAAAATGAAGAATGTTTTAAATATAATATTACCTGAGAAAAAGATAGAAAAAGTTTTAAAATAAATAATCCATATAATCATAATGATTTAGTAATAAATTATATAGTAACATCATTAAAAGATTTAGTAACTCATAATAATAAAATATTTTATTTAAAATATTAAGAAAGGAATTAATATAAATGCTTAATTGAAATATTATTACTCATAACTGTGATATTTGTTATAAAAAATCTTCATTTGCTAATAGAACATGTAATAACTGTTTTTATAAATTAATAGGTAAAAATAATGAAATGTAAATTACATAATAAAAAATATATTTGAATTAGTAAATGGTTTTGAAAAAACTTTATATATGTCAAAAGAACAAATAGAAAAACATTTTTTAAAATATTCAAAAACTTATGCAAAAAATAAAGAATTTATTGTTAGTGATTTTGATAGTATGGCATTAAAAACTGTACTTACTCAATTATTAAGAAAATGAGGAATTATGAGTACTGAAATGCAAACAGCGTATGAAAGTGACCAAGCAATTATTACTGAAACTGAAAAAATATATATTGATAATCCAAATAATGATAATAAAGAAATTAAATTAAAATCTATTGAAGAACCAAAAGAAGAAATAAATATTAATTATGAACAAATACAAACTAATATTGATAATTTAGATAAGGTAGTATTTAGTAATGAATAATTATTTACTTTCAATAGATCCAAGTATGAAAAATACTGGGTTTACATTATGAGAAAATAAAATACCAATATTAATAACTAGTCTTAATTTTTCTAAAAAAGATTATCATTATTTTACTGATTTTATTAATATAGTTCTTCTACAATGTCAAACTAATAATTTAGGTGTAATTGATGATAAAACAGATTATAGTTTATATTTAGTAATTGAACGTGGGATATTTAATCCAAAATTTGGTAAAGGTAAAGAAACATTAGACCATTTACGTGGTTTTATTGCTGGACAATTTAATAAATTATTAACTAAAGATATGTTAGTTAGTAGTAGTGAATGAAGAAAATGATATCAAAGTTTAGATGAAATTAAATATAATTGAAATTATAAACCTTGAACTAAAGAGTTATCAATTGAACTTTCTCAATTCATGATTAAGAACCATAATTGAAATATTAAAATTAAAGACCATGACCAAGCAGAAAGTTTATTAATTGGTTGATATTATTTAAATAAGGAAGTGAAATAATGAGTTGTGTATGTAGCGCAGGAGATTGTTATGATATATGTGGATTTATTAAAAGTCCTGATATGAAAGATATAAATGGTTTTTGTCAACATATTTTTGAAAAAAATAAAGATGGAATGATAGAAATAAATAAATTATATAATTGAATAAATAAAAATAGTTATGAAACTGATACAGGTTGATTATATATAGATAGTTTAAAGTTAATACAATTTATAAAAAAGGAGAGTGAAAAACATGACAGTATATTGATGTAATAAATGTGAAATTGACTATATAAATTGTGAATGTAGAAACCCTAGAAATTGAGAAAAATTAGACTAAAGGAAAAAATAAAATGAAAACTAAATTAAAATGTATTTGTAAAGATTGTAATAATAAAGTATTAATTAAATTACAATCTACAGATTTAGAAAATACTTCTGTTCAATTTTTTAAAATGTGTAAAAAACATCAATTAGATTTTAATAATAAAGTAAAAGAAATAAAAGAATATTATGATAATAAAATTAAAAATAAGGAGAATAAATAAAATGAAAAAATATTTATTTATTTGTTCTTGTGATAATGTTTATCTTAGTTTATGAAGAGCAATGTTACATCAAAATTTTCATAAAAGTAAAATAACAATTTATTTAATAATATAAATTTAAAGATATTTGAAAGGAATTTAATAACTAAATTATCTATATTTAGTATAGAAAATATGATATAATTAATGTGTTTAGATGAGTATGAAATTTAAACTATTTTTACTACTTTATGAAAGTTTTGTCTGTATTGTGCATGATATTGACGTTTGTATATATGAAAAGATTAGAACATATAGAAAGTAGTTGTTTATAATCTAATTATTTTTCGGTCACTAGTAATTGGTTTTTTGTTTTTATATATAGTATAATTAATTGAGAACTTAATATAAGTTTTTTATTTTGAAAGGAAGATTAAAATGAATAATTTACCAGAAACAGAATATAAATGAATTAAGGGTGAATTAGAAAAAATAATTGCGAATAAAAATCAATTTACTCCAGAAATTATTAAGCAAAAAATTGATGTTGCTATAACTACAATTATTGATATTGATGAATCATTAAAAATTAATAAATTAAAAAAAATTGGTTATTCAATATTAAAAATATTAACTTTCGGAAAAATTGATAAAAATAAAATTATTAAGAAAAAAAATGATTTTTTTATTGAAATGAAAAATAAACTTAATAAAAATATTCAAAAAATAAATAAATTATATATAATAAAATCAAATCCAACAAACATAGATGTTAATAAAATTAATAATAACTTTAATAATGGATCATTAATAAATGCAAAGAAATCTAATTTATTAAAAATATAAAAAAAGTTACCTGTATGGTAACTTTTTAATTAGGTGCCAACCTAATGTTTTTCTTACTTAAACTCTAAGTAAGAATTTTTATATTATACACTATTATTTAGATTGTGGGAGAATAATATTTTTTTTATGTTTTCTTTTAAATTTAATTTTTCATTTAAACATTTTTTTAATTTTATTTCAAAAACTTTTTCAAAATCTAAACTCTGGATATTGATTTTTATATAATAAAATACATCCAACTATAGTACCAATAATGTTTAAACCAATAGTTAAAATTAAAACACCAAAAGGATTATTATTTTTACATTTTTCTATACCAGTTAAAATAATTGCTAATATAATAGGAGTGGACATAATTAAAATAACAAATATTTTAATTATTAAAAATACATAATATACCATATATTATCACCTTTTTTATTATATTATAACAAATTATCTTGCATTTAAAACAATTTTATAAATACTTGCATTAATGTTTGTTATGTATCTCATACCATAACTATATGTATTAACATATTCTCCTTGAATTACACCTTCAATTTTTCCTAATGTTCCTTGTAAATAAAATGTTCAATTTAAACTATTATTGTCTTTTATACTAATACCAATATTTGAATTATTAGTTAATTTATTATTAATTGAATATCTTGTTTCTAATAACTTAAATTCATAAGTACTAAAATTATAATCCATATCTGTTGCTCCATAAACAAATGAAAATCCAAAAGTATTTCCCAATTTTCCATTATTTCAATCAGCTTTTCATGTTTCATTAAATGGTTCCTTTTTTCTTAATATTAAATCTTTTAAATCAATAGTAATGCTTGTATCTTCTATTTTAGCAGGATTAAAACTTTCTGTTGTAGAAAAATTAATTGGTAAGAAATCATGCAGGTTGTGTATTTCTTCTTTAGTTTCAATATTATAACTATAATATATTGTTATACTTTTATAATATCTTTGTAAATCATTAAAAGTATTAATTAATAACGTTGGGTCTAATAAAGATTTTAAATCTATTGTTTTATTATTTATAATATTTTTATTATTAATTCATCAATTATAATCATTACTTTTGTATTCACGAACATCTGTTGTATCTGTTAGTGCTATATTATTTGCTGTCATTTCAATATTTAAAGTTGGATTAATAATTATTGGTTTTGCTATATTTTGTGGACTTGGTGGTAAGATATTTGCTGGATAACTAAATGTAGTTTCTTCAGTTTCTTTATATTCATCATGATTTAATTTATATAAAGTAGTTCAATTAAAAGCATTACTAGTTAATGCTCCTTTATTTTTATATCTAAATTTTGCTATTGAAAGTTCATTATAATCACCTTGATAAGTAAATGGATTATCACTATAAAATGTATGTCTTTCTTCACCTTGATGTAATGATTGAGTTACAATTGTATCAATAATATAAGCATAATTAGAACCATCACTAACACCATTACTTGTTGGATTTCATTGCATTTCTGTATCTAAGTTAGTTAATGGACTTGCTATATCTAAAAATTCAGTATCTTCTGCTAAAATATAAACTTTATTATTTTTCTTTTGTGATAAATCAACTGTACTTATTTGTTCTTTTGTTTTTAATTTATGACCAGTTTTAGGGTCTCATGGATATACTGATATTCTATCAGTTAATTTCATAGTCATAGCAGTTGTAGAAACATTAGCACCTAATAATTTACCAATAGCAAAAGCATTTAATGGAATTAAACCACCATTACCAATAATATTTTCTAAATTATTTGTAAAAAATGCTGACATAAAACCATTAAAATATAACATTTTTTTTATATTGTTGATTATTTTGATTAATAATAAAACCAATTGGAATACCTAAACTTAAAACATTTAATAATTTACCAATTAATGGTATATCACTTAAAGCAAAAGGTAATCATTGTACACTATCATAAGGCATTTATTTGTATTAAACTACTAAATACTACTGAATTAAAATTTAATATAGCACTCATATATTTTTGACTTATTTTTGAATAATCTACAGTTGGTGAACCAATAATTAAATTAGTATCTGGGTCTTTATATTTAAAATTACTAGACATATCTACATTATAATTACCAGAGATATTATTAATATTTCATTCACTATCTCAAAAGAATTTAGCTTCTCCAATTGCTGTACCATTACTATTAGTTGCTTTTGTTTTATCAAATGCTAACATACCTTTAAAATCTTTTGTAACAAATAAATTTGCTTGTAAATTTAAACTAGTTGATAATCATTCTTTTCAATTTTTAAAATTAAGATATCCAGTAGGTTTTGCATCCATTAAATTATAAAATGTAGTTTCTGGATGACTATTAGTAGTTATTTTATCATTAATACCTGCTAATAAACCACCATTATTTTTAACTGATGTACTTGAATGGTCATTATTACCAGCAATAAATAATCTTCTTGAAGCAAATACTTTTTGTTCAAATATTTCATTATTATTAATTTGATTAGGTGCTTGACCTTGTATTATAGGTCTACCATAATAATAACAACTAGATAATAATTCTAAACCATAAGATTGTCTATGACTATATCTAACTCCAATATCACGCATTAAAGTACGATTTAACGTTACTAAACTATTTTGAATAGTAGGGGAAAGCATAACCACTACCTGGACTTGCATATTGTACATAATCAAGCGTATTTTGACCACTTGTTACTGCTCTATCATTAACTGAACTAAAAGTTAATACTTGCATACTAAATTCACCATTATAAGGACTATAATAATTAGTTACATTTGAAATATATAATAATTTTCTATCTTGATTTTTACCAGTATTACCACCAATATTTTCATTTTTATCATTAAATACACAAAAAAATTGTAAATAATCATCTACTGTAATTTGTTCTTCAAACATAACTAATATATATTGTCTTGTTGTAGAAATTGTTTTAAATAATTGATTATTAGGTAAACCACCAAAATCTACACCACTTGTATCATCAATTAAATAAGCATTTCAATAATCACCAATTTTATATTGTTTAGTATAATATTGGTCTTGTCCAGTAGTTTTATGAGTAGTTGGGTCTGTTATACCTTTATTTTTTTGATAGATTTTAGTACTATTTTTTCAAATACATACAACTGGAGTATTACCAGAAAGTATTAATTCATATTGACCAAAATCACTAATTTTACTATTAATAGGTTTATAACCAGTTTCAGTTAAAGGTATTGCTCCATTATTAATTATAAATGGAAATATTTTTCAATGACTTAAACGTTTAATTATTGCTTGTTGTCTCTTTAGATTTAGATGTGCGTGTTTCATTAATTGAATTCGTTGATGATTGCTCATTTTCACTATCTCCTAATTCTTTATTTAATTTTTTATTTTCTATAATAATATTTTCTAATTTATTTTCTGCCATAAGTTGGTCAATATTATCATATTCACCAATTGCTTCACTTACTGTCATAGTACCATTATTTAATCTTGAATTAATAATTTGGTCTTGTACTATTTGGTCAGTCATTGCTATAGGTATAAATTTAAATGAATAAGGTCTTTCACCAATACCATTTCATAAATTTTCACTAATAAGAAGTAAATCAAATATACGATAAAAATAAGCACTATAAAATGCTATTTTAATTTCTGTTGTTTCCATATCAAATTTATTATTAAACATACTTTGTGTTTTATTAGTATAAACATCATTACCATGTTCATCATAATCATAACCAGAACCATTAAATATTGCTTTAGCAGTACCATTATAATCTAATCAATATTCACTAAATTTTGGGTCATCTTGTATAATTTGCATACTACCATTACCATTTTTATCATATCTAGCACTACCAACATTAACTATCATATCTTTTTTAGGATTTTCAATAATATTACCATTTTCTTGCATTTCTTTAACTGTTTCATTATCTAATACAGCAAATAAAGTAGTAACATTAAATTCTCTTTCTAATCTTTTTTTCTTAATAACTTGATTTAAATCTCATATTAAATCTCATACTGCTGTACAATCTGGATATGCATTTAAAGTAGTTGTATTACCATATAAATTAATAATTGGTAAATTAGTTATTTCAAAAATAGGAATATAATTAAATGAATTTTTAATTTCATAAGTTTTTAATGGTATTATATTTGGTTTTAATTTAGTTCTTGTAGAACCTAAAATAATATCTTTATTATTATCTTTATATGTTTCATATTTAACTTTTCCATTTTGTATTATTACTCAAGTTAAAGTAGCACTATCAGCTTGTTCATTAATAAAATAAAATTCTGCTGATTGTTCTTGTTCATTATATTTAGCAACTCTACCACAAAAACTATTAGGTAATATTTTAAGGGATTTACTATTATCTTCATTAATTATAATCATAATAAATACTTTACCCATTAGTGAATTTTGTAAACCAAATTTATAAAATTTTTCTAATCATTTATCTTTTAAATTCATTTCATTAAGATAATCTAATATTTCTTTTTTACTTGAATTAAATAAAATTACTTTACCTAATCATAATTTAGTTGATTTTTGAGCAATAATCATTGGTATATCAATATATCAATCTTTTTTATCACAACTTAAATATTCCATTGTATTTATCATATTAATCACCACCAAAATTATTTTTATTAATTAATAATTTATTATTAATACCATTAATTAATCATTTCATTTCATGCATTAATGCATACATATCACTATCTCAAGTATCATCATGTAAATCTAACATTTTCGGACTATTATTAGTATCTAATTTCTTTTTATCTAATCATTGCATTAAACTATATTGTCTTTTAGTTTCTGGACATCTTTCTCAATTAAAACTAATAATATTTTTAAGCATACAAATTGTTGTAAAATCAATTCTATCATTTAAATATAAAATTGATTTATCTACTGCTATAAATTTTAATCATGTTATATTACGTTTTTTAACTCAACTTTTTAAAACATCAATAAATACTAACCCACCATTACCATAATCAACATAACAAGTAAAACCAAATAACATTGCTATATAACGTTTACTTTCATTAATATAATAATTAATAATATCATTTGCTAAAGTATCAGTATCTTTATATTGCATAGTAACATTACTATGATAAAATTCACTTTCTTTATGTGCTCTTCTACCATTATCATTTTCACCAATAAATCATAATGAAGCAGATGTAGGATGACCACTTGGACTTGTTGCCATACCTATATCTAAACCACCAGTTAATCTTTGTACTTGAAAATCTAATTTAGTATTAACTTTATCTAAATATCTAGCAAAAATAGCACCTTGTAAAATACTTGGTACACCATAATATCAACTTTGTGCTTTAATTGGATCTAATACTTTTAATTCTTCTAAATCATTAATCATATCTAATGTAAGATTATGAGCATTTACTTTTCAATTACTATAATGAAATAATTTAAAAATATTATTATCAAATATTGATTTAATTTGTTCATTTTTTTCTTTCATTATTTCTAAATTAAAAGGTACAATTTTATTCATATATTCAATATAATATTGATAAATATTATCTGGATTACAACTTTTTATTTTTATTCTTTTTTTAGCATTACCTAATGCAAATGTTATTGCTTGAAATTCTTGTTGACTAAATTCATTTGCTTCTTCACATCATTCAATTGCTAAATCAAAACCTTTTATTTCACTACGAGAAAGACCTTTTAAAGGTATTCTATCATTTGAATTACTATATACACCCACATTACCCTAATAAATGATTTAAAACCTTTAAAACGAAAGTCTGCTTGCTTATTAGGGTATTTTAAAGTAAAGTCTTTATAATCATTCAATCCAATTATTATTAAAGCATTATATATTTCTTTTACTAAATCATTAATATCTTTATTTAATTTTCTAAATGCATAAATAGCAATTGATTTTTGTACTTTAATTGATATAACTATTAATATTGCTAATTCTTCTGCTATACTATATGTTTTACTAGAATATCTACTACCACTAAGATTATATTCACTATGAGTAAAATCACTTTTATTTAATAATCAATAACTAATTTCATTTAAATAAGTAAATTCTTTATTCATAATATTATTCCTGTAATTCTTCTAGTAAATATAAACCAGATGAATTATATAAATCAATTATAGTAACACAAACAATTTTTCTTTCTCGTGTACCAACTGGAATACTATTTAAATAAATTGCACCAGTAATTCCATAATTTTCTTTAACACTTCCAAAAAGATGACATATTTTTGGAGTAAGTGGTACTTGGTCTGGTAATAATTGTGGTGTAAATATAATTTCTAATTTTGGAGCATAACTATAATAAGGTTCAAGATTACTTACATTATTATAAGTTAATTTATATTTTTTATTAGGTTTTAATTCATATTCTATTTGTGTGTTATTTTTTATTAATTTTCCTACTTTTTTTCATTTTGGAATTCTCGGAGTAGGATTTGGATTATTTTTAAATTCAATATCTCAATAATTTTCTTCTATTTCATTAGTTTCTAAACTACTTGATTTAAGTTTTAAAGGTTTAGTTCTTTTATTTAATTCATTAATAGCACCAGTAATAGTTTTATCAGTAGTTTGTAAATTATCATCTTTAATATTTTGTTTTAAAACTATAATATTCATATTATTAGTTACTTCAGTATGAAGTTGACTAATTTTTAATTTTACTGATTTTATATCATTATTATGATTTTCAATACTTTCTTTTTTATCTAATAAATTATTAGTTTCTTCTTTTTTATAATAATCAGTTAAATCTGGTGGTTCACTACCACCAGTAGCACTAATAATATTATCTTTAATAGTTATATTAGTACCTGCAATTAATTTATCTTGTTTTAATAATAATTTATCATCTGCATATTTTTTTGGAATTAAAGTTCCATTTAAATAACTTGAGTAATCTTCTGTAAACGGATTAAAATTTTTATAAGCAACTCATTTATATATAAAATTAGGTACTAAAGTATGTTTTAAAATTTCAATAGCATTTTTTTTATCATCAAGGTCATCAAAATAAATTACTTTATCACTAACATCACTATTAACTATATGAGTTTCTTTATCATATTTAATATTAATAGTTTTTTTTGGACTTTTAAATTCAGGTACTGTAGTACTTGTATTAATACCTCTAGTATCAATATTAACAACTGGTCTTAACATATTTTGTGTATTAGTAATAGTAATTTTAGTTCTAATATCTAATGATTTTATATTAGTATATGGTATATATGCATTTAATGGACTATCTTCTCCACAATTTGAAATAAATTTATTAAAATAATTATTTTTTTGTGGTTCTATTCCTTTTAAATTAAAACCTTTAATATTTGGATATTCTTTAATTTTTCTTAAATAATTAAATACTTCGGGTGGGATAAAATAAGGGTCATCTGGATTAGTTTCACTATAAGTTAATCCACCTTGACTAATTGAACCTTGACCACGTAAATAATCTACATCTTTAGTTAATAAAAATCTAACATAATTAGTAGTTGCTGTTTGAACATTATCTGTAAAATCTGTTGGTGTTATTTCTGGTCATTTTTTACTAATAGTAAAACCACTTAAATAATCAATATTACTACTAGCTACAGATATTGCAAATCAAATTTCATTATCTGGAGTAGTTACTTTATCAAAAAATAATTCATTAAAATATTTTGATAATTTAAATTCTTCAACTGTAATAAATAATATTGGGTCTTTATAATTGCCATAATTTACTCCTTAATGTAAAAATAAAGGGTATTTAAACCCTTTAAATTTTAATTTTAGTTACTTTTTTCTTATCTTTATTTGTTAATTCTTGACGTTTTGCTTTTTGAGCAATAATAAAATCTTCAAAATCTTTTTCATCAACATCAAAAGCATCTAATTTTTGTGCAATAGGAGTTTCTGTTAATTGTAATCTATCATTTAATTGTTTAATATTTAAAATAATATATTCAATTAATTTATTAATTTTAAGTTCTTTAGCAACTATATCTTGTTTATTTTTTTTAATTTTTTTTGAAATAATAGATAATACAAAAGTAATAATAACACCACTAGTAACTGCTCCTCCTATAATTCCACTTAATAAATATACTGTTAAATTCATTTTTTATTACACCTTTTCTATTTGAATTTTATTTGAATGATTTTTACATAAAATACATTCTTTTTTATGTTTTTTAATTTGTTGATATTGATAAATTAAATAAGGACTTGTAATAATAATTGGAATTATTATTAATCCAAATTTAAGTAATTTTCCATAATTACCTAATTTAGTTGCTAGATTTAATCCTATATGACTAAACATTGGAAATAAAGTTAAAACCAAATGGTCAGGTCAAGTAAAATTATATTGAGTTGTATAACTTCCAATTCCCATTTCTATTGGTATTTTAGGTAGTAATCATGGTGTTATTGTAAAAAATAATGTTATTAATATACCAATAATATGACTAGTTATTTTTAAAATATTAGATATTAATATTTTGATTTTATCTATATGAGTACTATTTTTATTAAATCAAATTTTATTTAATTTTTTATATTCTTTATTATCTTTTGATATTGGATTAATAGTATTTCATATACCAATTGGTTTAATAGGTTTTGTTAAATCTATATCCATATAATCACCTACTTTCATGTTTTATATTTACTTTTATTTTTATAAATAGAAATACCTATATTTTTAGTAGTACTACTTGTTTTATGAAAATTTAAATATTCTTTTCTTTCTACTCTTCATGCTCTACTACCTAATTCAGTTTTTGGTAAAGTTTTAAATTCTTTAAGTTTAAAAAATCCACGTTCTAATCTATTAATAAATGCAGTTGTTTTTAATACATTAATATTAGTTGATTTAAGCACATTATAGCGTTGTTTACCTTTACTAATACCTTTCCTCTTCTTTAAGTTGTTTCTTAACATATTTACGTATTTGTGAAGGTAAAAAACCCCTTAAAAAATATCTTCAAAATATTGTTCCAGCACCACTACCATTTTTACCTTTTTGAACTTTCATTAATTCTCAAGTCTCTTCATTTACATTAGGATAAGTATATGGACCATATCAACGTTTATTTTTATATGTATCAGATTGTATTAAAACTTGTAATAATCCTAATTTAAGTGATTTATTAGATTTATAAAATAAACCTTTTTTTAATCATGAACTAGATAATATTACTCAACCTTTATCATCTTTATTATCAGTTTCTTTTACATCTTTATTATTTAAATAAATTATTAACTTTTTTAATTGGATTAACAAATAATTTATCTAATTCAGTTTTTAAAATAGTTAATTCATTAGGTTTTAAAATAGATAATAATTTTTTAGCAATATTAGGATTAAAAACTGAATAAGGTTGATTTAATTCTTCAATAGAAACATTTTCACTATCTAACACTGATTTTAATCCATTATCTTTACTATAATTTTTTAATAAACTAACAATTAATACTCGAATATCATCACTAGCTAATGCAGAATATATTAATCTAATAATTAAAGGTAACATTATAAAGTAAATAAACTATTACTACGTTGAATATTAGGGTCATAATCATTAATAGTATCTCTTGTTTCATAGTTATCTCAATCAAAATTATTATCATCTGATATTATTGGTTGAGTTTCATTATCAATAAATGAAGTTTCTTGCATTTCTCTATCATGATTTGTTTTCATTGGTAATAAATTATGTATAATTTCACTAGCACCCGCTATTATTGTAGGAATAGCAGAAGCATTATTAAAATCATTATTAATACCCATTGCTACACCACTACTAATTAAACACCCACCAGTACCCATATTTGCTATTTTTCTTATTGGTTCAAATCTATTAGGTATTAATTCAGTAATTCCACTAATAAGATTTGAAATACCATAAGCATTTAATGAAATATAAGTATCTCAATCCATTAAATTATTAGAATTATTATTAAATAAATTATCTGGAAATGGATTAACAGTTGTTGATGTTGTACTTGTAGTAGTTATAGGAGATATAGTACTTGTTATTGGATTAATTGTTGTAGTAGATTCTATTGGTGTAATAACAGTATTTAAAAACTTACTATAATTTGCTAAACTAATTGTTCCTAAACCTAATAATATTTTTTTACTACTATTAATAAATTTAGTTTTAGAAGAAGGTCTTTGATTTAAATTTCATATATCTAAACCTAATTTTTTACCAAATAATAAACTATTAATTGAACCTAACACTGGATTACCTATTAATTGACCATAATAAGCACTGGTTCCAATCATTGCTAAAATTGGATTATACCTGTTCTTATTAATTTTATTAAAGTATAGTTACTCAATGGTATAGTTTCAGCATGTTGTGGCATGTTTATTTTCTCCTTTTAATAATTTAGTAGATTTTTTAATTTGAATTAATACTTTACCTTTTAAATTAACATTATCTCCAACACATACAGCAAAATTATCATGTACATTACTTACTCTTATATAATTTGGATTTAATGTTGGAAATTCATAAAGTAATATTGCTAATATATCTTGTGAACTATTTAAATCTTCTGGTTTTAGGGAATTTATAATAATATGTGATTTATCATTAAAATATTTATATATAAATTCCATAATTTAAGCCTTAGTAAATGTTAATTTAGCTGTTCCATAATATTCTTTATTATCACCAGTCATAGTTGCACTTGTATTAGTAATATTAGTATATGTTGCTTTTTTAGGTTCAAATCCAACATTACCTATTTTTACTATTGCTATATCTAATTCATCACTAGTAGGATTATCACTAGCAATAGTAATTTTTCCTAAATCTTTATAATAAATTATATTTTGTAAATCTAAAATATTCATATTATCATAATCTGTTGATTGATAAGTAGCATTAACATTAGTTGGGTCTGTTTTATAATTTTTTGCTCTTGCTGTTTTAATTTCATCAATTGTTGGCATTTTTTCTTGAATAATATACATTAAATCTGGTCTAATTGCACTTGGTAATGCATATAATGCTTTCCCAATAATACGAATATTATCTGTTGCATTATCTAATTTATTTCTTACTTTTGTAAATGAAATAGGCATACCTCACATATATCTGTTATAAACTACACCAAATAAATTTAATAAATTATAATCTTTTTCTAAATGCATACCAGAAACTGTATCATGAATAAAATCTTGTTCTAAATAAAAACTTTCATAAAATTCCATACCCATAATTTGATTTGTATATCTTTTACCAGTTGCTAAAGTATTTGCAGCAATTTGACCATAATTTAATAATGTAAATGCTTTTGCCAAATTAAAACTACTATAAATACCACAAGCACCAGTTAAATCTGCTTTACTAATACCAACCGTAATATCATCTACTTTTTTAATTAATTTATTATTTCTTTCTCCAATTATATAATAAGCATTTAATGCTTGTTCTTTAGTCATATTATTTAAATTTAAAGGTAATACTAATGATTTAGCAATTGCATAATCTTTGGTACCTTGTAAAAATATTAATTCAAAATTTTCTCTTAAATTTCTCATAAATGAACTTGTTCAATTTGAAACAATTTGAGTTGCTACATTTGCTGGTGAAGTCATAAATCTTTCAATATCAAATTCTGGAATATTAAAATCAATTTTTAATTCTTTATCAATAATTAATGTTGTTGTTTTAACTGTTCCTTTTTGTCTTTTAGTACCAGTAAATTCATCTCATGTTGAACCTCATAATACACGAACTGTTGCTCTATATATTGCCATTGCGACACCACTAATATTTGCTATTTTTGGTCAGCAGTAACAGTATTTCTCATAAATAAAGTACTTATTTCAGCAGTTAACTCACCACGAACTTGTGCTTCAAGTACACTTAAAACAGCATTTTCAGTAGGTGTATTATCACCAATAATAAATGCTTTAGGTATTTGTGGAATTGCCATTTTATCCTCTTTCTATTTAATAGATTTAAGTGCATTTCCTCTTGCTAAATTTACAAGTTTTTCTAATTCGTTAGGGTCAGTAATACCTGTAGTTTTTGCTTTTTCATTTAATTTTCTTTCTAATTCTTCTAGATTAATACTATTTGTATGTAAATCTAAAAGAGTTTTAGGATTAAAATCATTTGTATTAGGTTTATTTTCTTGTTTAAAAGATTCTGATATTTTATCAATAAGAAATTCTTTATAATCTTCATTTATTTTATTAAATGCTTCTTGTTTAGATAAAGATTTATAATTATCAGTACTCATTAAATTTTTAATTAAATTTACTTTTTTAGTATCTTTAATATTAGAAAATAATTGTTGCTCTTCATAACTATTAATTTTAGTTTCATATTCTTTTAATTTAGTTTGTTGTTCTTGTAGTTTTGGATTTAAGATTTTATTTTTCATAAATTCTTCATGTTCTTTAACTAATCTTTGTAAATTTTCTGGTTTAGAATAATCTACTTTATCATCTCATTTAAAATTTTCCATTTTAAACTCCTTATTAATAATAATTCCTATTATTAGGCAAATAGTCAAGCCATATTTCATAATAATTATATCATTTTTACCCTTTAAAATAAAGAAAAAATCTATATTAAATATAGATTTTCTAATTATTATTTTCAATTTTTCTTGGTTCAGTAATATTAATAATTATATTACTATTATTTGTTTCTACATCTTGATTATCTATTAAATCATCAAACATATCTCTATGATTTGTTCTTAAATATAATCATTCATATTGTGCAACTTTAGTTACATTTTTTAATCGTGCAATGCCTATTTTAAGGCATGCTTTATCATATTCGTTAATAAAATCTTTTTGTCATTTTGTCGGTCTTCTTCGGCAATCAAATATGTATTTATTATCAACCTTTAAAATATAATTTAATTCTTGTTTAGTACATTTTTTAAGATTATCTTTATTTGTTCTTAAATACTCTTGTATTTTTTCTTTATAATTACCTAATTCTTTTCTTTGTTTTGGCATATTATTCACCTTTTATCCTTATGTATATTATAACATTTACTATTATTCTTATATATAATCATTTTAGATTAATAATTAAGAAAGGAATTAATATCATGACTTTAATCAATAATGAATATGATTATGATAGTTTAGATATTAAATATACAAATTTAAAAATAAAAGAATATGAACAAGATTTATTAAATTATGATTATAATTATTTTAAAACTTATGATAAAAATAAATATAAATATATACAAAGAAGACAAAAATTAATTATTAATCCTTTTGGAAAATCTTATCTTCCATTAAGAATATATAAAAATTTAGAAACTAATGAAAATATATGTCCAGTAAAAAATTTTATTAGTTTCTAAAATATAAAAATTATACTAATCGTTTATTAAATTTTATATTAAAACAAATACATAAAGGTAAAAGACAATGTGATATTAAAGATATGTTACCCGATTGTCCTATTTCAAATCAAACTATTAGTAATATAATAAAAAATAGTAAATTTACTATTCAACCTTTAAAAGAAAAAATTAAAGTATTAGATAATCAAAAACTTCATATTGATATTGATGATTGTTATGAATTTTTAAGAAATGATTATGGAATAATAGAAAAACATTGTATTAAAATTTTTAATCTTTATACTCATAAAATTAATATTAGTAAAAATAGAAATAAATTATTAAATAAAACAACAGCATTTTTATTATATAAAAATGATGATAATATGTCACAAGATAAAGTATATAATTTTGTTTTTGAAACTATTAATAATAATTATGATATTAAAATAAATAGTTTAAAAGATTTAGAATCTCAAAATCTTAATTTAATAATTGCAGGTGATGGTGCATTATCAATAAGAGCAATGGCTAAATTATTAGGTGGTTATTATATATTAGATAAATTTCATGCTTTTAGTTATCTTTGAAAATCATTTGTTGGTAAAAGGGGAAAGAAAAAAGAATCTACTGATTGAACTAAGTATATAGATTCATCTGCTTCTTTTAAAAACGGTAATTATAATCAATTTATTAATATTTTAGAAAATAATGTTGATAAAAAAACATTTAATTATTTTAAAAATAATACTCAAGGTATTATTAATCAAGGAGCAGATTGAAATATTGGTTGTTATGCTGAAAGTACTGTTTTTCATTTAGTAAAGTCATTAAAAGGAAATGGTGCAAAAGCATATAATTCTAAAACATTTATTAATATGTTAAATGCAAGAGTAGCATATCTTAATAAACAAAATATTAGTTTTTAGTTAATATAAAATTAAATAAATATTTACCTAAATAGTTAGGAATTTTTAGATTAAAATAGTAAAATTAAAGTGATATTATTGTTTACAAGAATGATAATATATGGTATAATTACACTAACAATTAAAGATATATTTCTCTCATTGAAAGTATCTATACGTATATTTTATTCGCCCAAATCTTTAAAATTAATGCAATTGATAAACGCTAATAAACTCTATTAAGGAGCCAGATTATGAGAAAATTGTTTACTAAAATTGGAATTGTATTATTAGTAACTTCATCTGCTAGTCCCCTAGTCGCTTGTAGTTTTAACTTTTATGTTAATCGTGCTACTAATGCTATAGCTCATAGTTTTGCTAATCAAACATCATCAGTACTTAAAAGCCTTGTTATGTCCAAAGTCATTGACAGTGATACTAATAGTACTAATGATGAAATTATGAATCAAAAGAAAAATGGAAGTATTGTTAATGCCAGTAAAGGGCAAACCGTAAATAATTGAGATGAGTTTGCTCAAAAATGAGGGAGTAATAGTAGTATCAATATTAACGGTTTTGTTCCTAATCAGTTTTTTGTTGCTTCAGGAACTGGAACATTAACAAAAAATGTTAACACTCGACGAGCAATTACTAATGGTTTTAATACTGCTAGTCAAATTAGATTATTAACAGCGCTTAACAACCCAACTTTGTATAGTTTAGCAATTGCTCCTAATGGGATTGCCCATGGACCGATTGTGGAATTTCTTAAAACCTTGCAAGGTAATCTAATAGACAAACCAGCAACTTTACAATTAGTAATTAATTTGATTAATAACTATACAGATTTTATTCCAGAGATTAGTAGATTAATGGGTAACTTAGTTAATGGTAAATGAGATATAACAGGACAAAAAACACCAAATGACCTAGCAGCATTAAAAAATTTCATAATTAATTCAAAAGATAGTAGTAATAAACCGTATAGTGCATGAGTAACTGGTACTAATTGAAACTTAAATAGTGGACTTACACCAATCATTATTAGTTTTACTAATGGTCATAAACTTGATTCATGGTCACAAAATGATTTTAATTTATACCGCGGTGGTTCATTAATTAACTATTTATTTTGAAAAATTAGTAGTGACCATCCTGAAATAATTAATCTTGTTCCGCCGGTGCAGCCAGCACCAGCACCAGCACCACGTTATTTAGGTGATGTTCTTAGTGATCATATTGATGCTAACAATAATATTGACACAGATGGATTATTAAAAGATATATCACAATTTGTACCTTTCTTATTATCCAACCCTTTATACCCTTTATTAATTGTAGAAGGTATTATCCCAATAATTAAAAAATGACTTTTAGAAATGCCTGATATTACCCTTGGTGTTAAACATTTAACAGTTGGAGATACTCCAACTAACCAAACTACGCAAAGTTTTAACTTGTTAGATATTGCTAATACTATTAAAAATTTAGTAAACAATCCTGAACAGTTAAAAAGTATTATTAAAAAATTATTAGGGTGATCTGGCACTGATAAAACATTAGATACTTTTACTTATGACATAAAAATAATGGTTACTGTTCCTATAGGAACAATTAATGCCCCACTTGGTTCAATTTTAAATAGTACTTATATTGGTGACGACACTAAGAATAGTTTAGTTGATAGTGCAGTTGGATTCTTAACATCTACAGGTAAAGAGACTGTTAACACGATTGTTAATCTTATTACTCAACTTGGTAACCAATATTCTGCAGGAAAATTCGTTGATATAGATTTAGTTAAAACACAATTATTTTTATTAAACACTACTAATGGCTTATTAACTAAACTAACTGATGCCATGATTACCTTAAAAGATATTATTAAAAATAATGATCCCATTCAAGATCGTGCTATTGAACAATTATATGTTGACCTTGGTGGTAATAAACCAGGAGTTGACTATAATATTTTTACTCCTAATTTGCCCATTGACATTTTAGAAAAAGCTATGTTTGACCAAAATAGTGAACTGACTAAAATTTTAAACTTAATATTTGGTACTACTGGCACTAATAAAAAACTTGGTCTATCAGATATTATTAGTAACTTTAATAACCAATGAATTAAAACTAACTATGACGACTATTTTGATGTTTCTAATGCTAAATTAGGACATACTTATAATATTAGTATGCAACGTAATACTGTTAATAACATTGAAACCATTAATTTAAAATATGATTTTAATTATACTATTGGTGGTACTACTTATCATTTTGTAGTTAGTCTTGTTGATAGTGAAGATTTAAATGCTTTCCAAGGAATTCGTAATTTTAAATTTAAAACTATTACACTTATAAATTAATAATTCAATCTTTTACAAAAATAGATAGTCTTTAGACTATCTATTTTTGTAAAAGATTGTAATAACAAAGAAAAGGAGTAATAATTATTATGAGAAAAATATTATCACTAATTGGCATTCTTGCCCTGTCTTCAACTACGATTTTACCAGTAGTAGCATGTAAAACAAAAGATAATGGTACCCCATCAAGCACAAGAGTTATACCGGTTATGACCAAGTCAAAAAATGAGCACAAGAAAGTAGTGTTGTTACTAAAAGTTTATTAACAAGTAAACAACAAAATATTAATACTAACAACTTATTAAATGATACATTAAAAAATAGTGACAATAATATCAAACATGATACTAACGAAACTATTGATGGTAATAGTTATCAAGACTTTGTCAATGACTGAGGTTATAATAAAACCATTACTGGTAATGTTGGAGATATAAATTTTATTAAAAATAGTCCCATTACACCCGCTGATAATTTTAATAAAGTAAAGGATAGTATTTCAAAAGTTAAGAATTTTTTACCAGTTATTCAAATTGCTACACCAGAAATGGTTGTTGCTTTACTAAATGATGAAAAAAGCAAGCCAATAATTGAACAAGCATTAGTTCAACTATTTAATAATAACTCATTAGATATTCCATCATTAGTAAGCAGTGTTGGTGGTTTATTAGACTCGTTAAAAGGTTTTGATCCAACAAAAGATTTAACAGTTAATAGTAAAAACTACTACAATGATGGTCAAGGTGATATTGCAAAAAGTATTCAACTTACCGTTTTAGGTCCAAACGGAAATGATGGCTGACTTACTGCTAGTGGTTCTGATAAAAAAGCGCAGCTGCATCAGATAGTGTCAAAACAAATTTATTTACCGAAGAAAATATTAGTAAAATCACTAGTTGAGATAGTTTCTTTATGGCTAAAACAAGTATTGAAATCAATGATTTATACAAAACAACAAGCGGTCAATTTCTTGGTAAAGTCTTAAATGATGCACTAGTTTACAATGATAAAAATGAATTAGTTGATAATGATACAAGTAAACTATTAAACGTTATTCTTCCGTTTATTGGAGATCCAGTAAAACTAATTTCTTTACTAACTCCTGTTATTAAATGACAACTATTAGGTTTTCCACCAACAACTACTATCAAATCAATTACTGATGGTACAACACCAAGTAATCCTGCTGAAGGGATTTTAAATATTAAAGATGTCATGACAACTATTAAAAATCTAATCGCATCACCAGAAAATTTTGCTAATTTCTTTATTAGTTTACTTAGTGCTAACGACAAAAACCAAGGAATTTTTAGTGATGTTGTTATTAATACAACTAAAGATAAGGACCCAATAACATTTACGCAAGCAATGGAAAGTTCAAAACCATTCCATGATGCTATTAATAATAAATTAAAAGATGCATTTAATAAGCTTTCACCATACTTAACACAATATAATATTAATGATTGATTAGAAGCTATTATTAAAACCTTCACTAGTGATGATAAACTAAATATTGATTTTATTGACTTTAGTAAAAAAATAAAGGACTTATCTAGTAATAAAGATTTCATAGATGCTTTAGATTTAATTAATAATTCTGATAAAGATACTATTGACAAGAATTGAAATAAAATACTATCATTATTAGGAGTCAAAAATGATACTTTTACTGCTGATTCACCCTTAGGTATGATTTTAGACTTCCTAAAACTTATGAACCAACTATTGATACTATCCTAACTAATGTTGCTTAAACAATTGATACCTACATTCCTTACGTTTATGCACGTGCTGAAAAAACCATTGATTTTAATAATGATACTAAATTATGAAATACAACTGTAGACCATTGTACATACGATGAACAAACTCTGCAATCTACAATTTTTTATACACTAACAGAAGGGACAAACACATACAATATTGTAGCTGTTATCGCTGGAGATGCTAGTCAAAAAAATGGAGATAATAAAAGCCAAATTTGAATTAAAGACATCACACTAAAATCATAAAAAATATATCAAAAAATCAATTTTTTATTATACATTCTTTTAATTAATGCTATACTTAATTAAGTGCTTATAATCATATTACATCAGATATTATTATCAGATTTATCAATTAGGCGCCAGAAAGAAGAGGCATTGTTAATGGAAAACAATCAAACAATTGAAGCATTATTAGGTGAAATTAAAGCCTTAAACGAAAAAGTAGTTGAAATTAGTAAAAACTTATCAACACTTGTAAAAATTACCGAAGACCGTGAAAAACGCTTCGCTGAACGTGGAGCAAGACCACAAGGTGGAGACAGAGGCGGAGATCGTGGAAGCTTCAGACCACGTAGCGATCGTGGTGGCGACTCTAGTTGAGGAAACAACACTGGTGGATTTGCTGGACGCGGACGCGATGACCGTAACCGTGGAAACAAAGGATAATTAAAAATAATTCTATTAAAAATTCCCTTATTGTGAAAAATAAGGGAATTTTTAATATTTACAAATTCAACTAATCTATTAATTGTTCAAAATCCAATACTCCATCAATTCAACTATTATTAAAATTAGTATCATGAGTAGTAATTAAAACTGTTCCTTCAAAATTTTGTAATGCCTTTAATAATGAATCTTTAGCAAGCACATCAATATGATTAGTTGGTTCGTCTAATATTAATAAATTACAAGGTTTTAATGCCAAGGATGCTAAACGCACTTTCGTTTGCTCTCCCCCTGATAATAAGTTCATTGGTTTCATTACTAAATTACTACGTAAACCAAAGTTAGCTAAAAGTTTACGTACCTCACCATCAGGTAACTTAATATCTAATTCTTTTAAATAATTAAACGGTGTAACGCTACTCATAACTTCAGTTTGATGAAAATATGCGACCTGCATTTTATCACCAAGATTTATATTTCCAGAAATAACAGGAATATTACCAGCTAATGTTTGTAAAAAAGTGGTCTTACCAATTCCATTATAACCTTTAACTACTCATTTACTACCAGTTCTAATGGTAAATGTTAAAGGTTTAATTAGTGGCTTATCATAGCCAATTTCTAGCTTTTCTGCTTGCACGGCAATTGATGCTGTTGTTTTGTAATATTTAAAATAAAATTTTGGCGGTGCTTGAATTTGCTGTTTATCCATAACATACATTTTTGCAAGTTGTTTTCTTCGTGATTCAGCACTTTTAGCAGTTGATGCACGGGCTGCATTTTTACTAATATAAGTTTCTAATTTTTCAATTAGTTTCTTTTGATTTGTGTATGCTGACTCGTATTGACGATGATGTAAACTTTTTTGTTCTAAAAACGATTCAAAGTTACCAACATAACGCGTAATCATACAATTATCAATATCAAAAATAATATTACACGTCATATTAATAAAGTTACGATCATGCGATACTAGCAAGAAAGCACTAGGGTAGGTTTGTAAGAATTTTGCTAACCAATTAATTTGTTCAATATCCAAGAAATTAGTTGGTTCATCTAATAATAAGAAGTCGTCTTCATTAAGCAATAACTTAGCTAATAAGACTTTCGCTCTTTGGCCACCACTAAGATTACCTAATGTTTGTTCTAATAATTGCATATTAATTCCTAACCCATCAACTAGCCGTCCAATTTTTTTACTAATTGTATCAAAACCTTGATTAGTTAATTCATCTTGAATTTTCATAGCTTTATTTAACAGTTCTTCTGTATATTCTTCTGCCATTTTAGCATAAAGGGCTTCCATTTGTTGTTCTCGTGCAAAAAGATGTTGATAACTTTCACGCAAATACTGTAAAACTGTTAATTCCAAATTAACTTCTTGATGTTGGTCTAAATAACCAATTTTAATTTTAGGATGAATATTTAAATCAATATTATCGGCTGATAGCGTACCATTAATGATGTTTAACAACGTAGTCTTACCCCTACACCATTCATACCGATTAGTGCCACGTGTTCGCCTTTATTGACTTGTAGCGATGCATTCTTATATAATGCTTTACCACCATTAGCATGTGTTAAATTTTCAATTGTAATGATACTCATTTTTCTACCTCATTAGTACTTTTTTTTATTACTTAAATAATAATAACATGAATATTAACGTTAACAAAACGAATAGCAAATTTTATCAGTTTTTATTAGTAGATTTTATATTAAAAACCTATAGTGAGTATAGTTTTTTAATATAAAAAATTCAAAATTATAATTTATTTCTAAAAATAAGAACAAATTTCCTTGCAATTTAATTTTTATTTGTTATTATTCTTATAAGGATTTAGATAGCCTAGGTCCTATTAAAGTTAAGATGGTATGTCAACATTACTCAATTATAATATTTTTTAATATAAAAAAAATTCAAAATTAATCTATAACCCCTAATTTAAACTCTATAACCCCCAATAACCTTAAGTTTTATTTATAAATATAACCCCCCCTTTTTTATAAATGACATATTATCTTAATAATAATTCTTGTGTAGGCAAGAGCCGAAAGGCTCTTGTTTTTTTATTAAAAAAATAAATTAAATTATTTTAAGAAACATGACATAAAAGTATATTTTAAGTGTTATAATTAAAATAGGGTTCTATAATATATCCTTATCTAACATAATTATTGGTACTGTAGCAAATCGCTTATTATTAAATTAAGTATCATTTTTCACCGCGAAGTTTATTTTAAGATTAAATTTGATATTTTTTTTATTTTTTTATGATATGATTATTAAAGATTTGTATTAGTTTATAAATCATTTAATTTTATTAAAAAATTCTTGTCCGGGATGTTTTATAAATGAATATTTCATATAATTTTTATGTTAAAAAGATTTTTTATGCTTGTTATGTTAAGAATGTTGTTTTGCCAATTGATGTTTTGAATAATAAACGTAATGAGAATGGTATTAAGAATGTTGGTAATGATAGTAAGTTAAGACATAATAATGTTCGTACTAAGTCTAAATTAATTCAAAAAGCATTACATAATTTTTATGATGCTAAGGTTTTAAGTTTTTTAACTTTGACTTATCAGCAGAATGAAACTGATATTAGAAAAGCAAAACATGATATTTCTATATTCTTTAAACGTTTAAAGCGTTGATGAAATGACCCTAAGCGTGCTAAATATATGGGTGAATTGAAGTATTTTTATGTTTATGAGTATCAAAAGCGTGGAGCAGTACATTTTCATATAGTTTTTAATCGTAAAATACCTTATAGTATGATATTTCAGTGATGACCATATTCTCAAAAATCGGGTATTAAATTAATTGTTGTTAAAAAAGGTACTAATGAATTTGTTGTTAAGTATTTAAGTAAGTATGTAACAAAAGTGCAAGAGAATATTAAGTCTTTAAATCAAAAAGATGTTGGTGTTCAGGCGTATTCTTTTAGTCGTAATTGTAAAAATCCGATTATAGTTCGTGGTGTTAAAAATTTACTTTTACAAGATTTAATTAAAGCGTGTGAAAAGGCAAAAGAGTTTTATTTGTTTAAAACTAAGAAAAGTGAACAAGGTGTTACTTATTTAATTGGTGGAAGTTATGATTATAATGTTACTGATGATTATTTTAGAGATTTTCAGCAATATGTAAGTTTAGAAAGTTTACGGTTTAGGTATTGATTGAAAAATAAATTTAATAGAAATGAAATTTTAGATTTTCTATATAAAGTTTTTGATAAAAGTAAAATTGAAAAAGTATTTTTGCAAAAAAGAGTTTTACATTAATTAAAATTTAATTTTGTTGTTTTTAATATTTTCATTTTTGATTATTTAATTTTTATTATTTGTAATATTTGTATTTTTTTGTGTTTTTGTTATACTTTAATTGTGCAGATACTGTTGTTGTTCGGACAAGGAATAATGGTGTCTGCTATTTTATTATTAATTTGTTGAAATTTTTATTTATTATGTTATTATAATATTGTAAGTAAATATTTTTTAAAACTAGTTTTTAAATAGTATTTAGCTTATTTGAATTGGTAATACAATTCCTTGTCCGGGATAGTTAAATACTTCATTTAAAAACTTTTTTTATTAGATTATTTTTTATTTATAGTTTAATTACTTATTGTTTGCCAATTCTTTTATTAATTTTTTATTAAAATTTTTAGAAAGGATTGGCAATTTTTATGTTTAAAACTCAGTTAGTTAATATTGAAAAAGATAAGATTATACCTGATAAAAATAATCATGGTAAGTTTTTAAATTTTGATGTTTTGACTTTTTTAGAAATTAATAAACAAACAAATATTCCTACTGGTAAAGTAAGAGATAAGTGTATAACCCATTAGTAGTTAATGATTTTTCAAAATATTTACATAAATTAACTTTAAAAGTTGGTAATTATTATAATTTAGTTTTGGATTTATCCGGTATTATTGTTGATATTATTGAATGAAAAGATAAGTAATTATGTCAAAGATTAATAATTGTGCTTGTGAACAGTTATTTCATTTGTCAATGTATATGTGTAAACTTTGTGACCAAGTTATTTGTCCTAAGAAAGTTTTACAAAATTTATATACTAAACAATATTATTGTCCAAATTGTATATTAGATATTGCGTTAAATAAAACAATGAGAAAAGAACAATTACAACAAAAAGAAAATTAAAAAAACTAAATAGGGAGTATATTTATACTTTTTTGTGTACTTTACTCCCAATTATACAAATTGGTAATTATACTTTAACAAAGATAGTAAGAATAGGATTAAGTCCATTAAGTGCTATGATTGGAGTTGGTGTTTATTATGGTCAATATTTAAAAGACCCCATATTGGGAAGTATTAATTCTTTATTATTTAGTAAGAAATTAGGAATTGATATATGGAATATTAATCAAAGACCTTCTTCTAAAACTAAATTTATTAATAGTAGTAAAAAAATATTATTAGGTTTAGGTACAATTGGTTTAATAAATTATGCTAAGTTTGTTCAATATGTAGATAAGTCTGTGTCTTTATTAAAAGATGAACCTTGTTTTTGACCACCGTGTCCAACTGAACCACCTAAACCAACTTATCCACCATTTACAACTGTTAAACCGATAGTTGATGTACCTTTTGTAGATTGAGATACTTATGTGTCTTTAAATAGTTTTGGTATAGCGAATGTTGTTAGTGGTTTAAGTGAATTAATTCCTAATCGTTTTGAGAGTATAAGAAAGATTTGTAATATGACAACTGGTGGGTGTTTAATTAGTAGTGGTGTAGCAATGGATATTAATAATGATTTTAATAATGCTTATGCAGTTCCTACGATTATTGCCGGAGCAAGTGAGATTATTAATACTTTATTATTACCATTGGGAAATACACATAATAATACAGAATTACAAGAAGTATTTACTGATGAAAGAGCAAGATTAATTAATGCTAGTATTAATGATTATCAAAGTACAGATGACGGTATGGTTGATGTTGATTTAAACGATAGTATGTCTGAAATTAATTTAGATAGAGCAAGTTTAAATTGGGATTATTCTTATGCTTATACGTTAGGTGGTGTTTAAAATGAAAAAGATAAAGTGAAAAAATATGTCAAGAGAGAAATTGCATAAGAAAAAAGCAAAAATAAATTTTGAACAAAGATTAAATGAAAATATGAATTATGATGATTTTTTAGGGGATAGAAAATAATGGATATGAAAGAGATAGTTAAATATTTAGCATATATGGGTGGTTTTGGTCTTATTCTTTGATTTTCTCGTAATTGAATACATGAAGGTATTCAAAAATGAAAACATAAAAAACATGTAAAGGAAAATGATAGTGACCCTGATTGTTTATATTGTCGTAAAGATTTTGAAAAGAAAAAACGTAGATTGGAAATGGAAAAACAACAAAAAGAATTAGAGAAAGGGGGTGATTAATATGCCAACAGGATTAAGTGCCTTATTAACCATGATAGGTGGTGTTGGACAACAATTATTAAATGGTTTTACTTATATTTTTGGTTGAGTATTTACAACTGGTGATGGTGGAACACTTACAAATTGACCAGTGCTAATTTCAATTGTATTTATGGTATTAGTGTTTATTAAACAATTTGTGGGTCATATTATTCATGGAACTCATTAGTAATTAGAAAGGAATAAGCAAATGGTAAAGTTATTTTTTAGTTTAGTTTTTGTTTTGCCTTTGTTAGGTAAACTTTTACCAACTGTTAATACATTAGTTCAAACTATTTATATGCAGTATTTAAGTTCATTTACTGGATTGCATACTGTTACACTTTTTATTAAGTTGTTCTTTTATGATAGTTTGTATACTTTGCCTTTGCCAATCCTTGCTTTAATAAATGTTAATTTTGTTTTTTATTTAATTTTAGGATTATTTAGATTTACAAGACATTAGGAAGTGCAATTATGTTTATACCTTTTATTACAACAGTAATGAAATTATTTAGTCAAATATTTATGAAGTTTTTTAGTTTTCCTATTGGTGACTTAGGTTTTAATTTAGGTACATTAATGGTATTTTTAATTTTGCTTAGATTTGCATTTAGAGTGATTTTACCCGAATTAATGTTACCAACATTAGGATTAGGTTATGGTGTTAAGAAAATTGGTAAGGCTTCTGTTTCAGTTGGTAAGTCTGTTGCTAACGGTTATAAACAAACACAAGATGTTAGTGGAATTAATGTAGGTGATTAATTATGTCTGATTTTGTTGTTAGTATTTTGCATTTTATTTTTATATTTTCTAATAATGATATTTCTATGTTTTTAAATCAAACGGTTGATGTTACTAATGAAGTTTATATTTTGTTTAATTTAACTTTTTGACTTGTATTAAGAGTATTTTTTAATTTTATTTATCGTAGTATTAAATTTATTTTTAGGTCATTGTTTGGGTAGGTGTTTTTTATGAGTGTTTGAGATATTTATAATCAAATACATCAATGTATAGTTGATTATTGAACTATGTTTATAGGTAGTCCGGTTGATGCTTTTACTATTATTTTATGAAATTTAGTAGTTTATGGAACTCAGTTTTTTATTGGATTTGTTTTATTTTATGGTTCATGGTGAATTTTAAAGTGTTTATTTGGTAAATAATTATGTGATTTAAGTTTGCTAAATTATTTTTAATTATAAATACTTCTGTACAAGCACCTACTTCTTTGATTGTTTCTAATGACCCTAATGTTGTTAATTATGATATTACAGATGATATGGTTAAGCATGTTAAATATCATAGTTTTGATGATTGAGCAACAATTCCATGAAATTCTGCTTATTTTGATATTGACCAACCTGATTTAAAATTAGTAAGTGGTTATTTTTATGATTATTTTCATCCTGATTATCAATATTTTTTAAATTATGTTAGTGATGTTACAGGTGTTTTACAAAAACATGTTGATTTTACTAGTCATTTGATTTTTGATGATGAACAGTTAAATGCTTTTTCAAGGATTATTTTTAATCATAATTTAGTACAAACTAAGCAAGATAATTATATTGAATTTGGTGGTGTTGTTGGTCAACAAAAATTTAATGTTCAGTTAGAATTTGAAATTTCTAAACCTTTAAGTTTTTATATACAAGGGTTTATGTTTTATTTTAATTTTCATTATATTGGTTCTAGTTTTAATTTTTCATTTTTAGATTATGAAGGTAATACAAAATATGTTTTTAAAGGATTGGTTGATAGTCATTCTTATTTACAAGATATGTATAATTTTATTACTATGCCTGTTCGTGTTCCTAATTTGAAGTATTTAACTATAACTTTTTCTATTAATTCTATTATTGAAAATCCACAACAGTCGGTATCAGTTAGATTTGGTCAAATTAATATTTTTTCAAGTGAAAATATAACACCAGTACCCCCAAATAGTCCTTTTAATCCTGAATATGAACGAGTTAGTTGATATGATGTTTTTGGTCATTTACGTAATGCTTTTAGATGAGTGTTATTTGGTGTAGTTGGTAAACTTTTACCAGTAGAACCATTAAGAGAGTTTTTTGCTAAGATTGATGGTTTATTAAGACATATTTTTGATGATACTATTAGTTCTGTTTTAAATGTTGATTTTACTAGTGGTTTAGAACAAGTATTAACTTTATGAGTATTTTTAAAATCAGTAGGGTTTTTAATTGGGTAGGAGTGAAAGATAATGCCTTGATATGGATATTTAATTTTAGGAATTTTGTTAGTTATAATTTTTTATCCGTTTTTAATAACTAGAAAAAATATAAAGATATTGCAACGTGTAGGTAGTTATATTATTTCAGCACCACCACGTACTGGTAAGTCAGCACTTGCTTGTTGCTTAGCACAAAAACATAAAGGTAAGGTAGTTAGTCCTATTCCTATTAAGGTGCGTAATGAGTTTAGTTATCGTTGTTCTTATGATGATGTTTTTAAATTTAATCAATTAAATAGTAATTATGCTTTTAAAGAGAATGATATGCTTGTTTTTGATGAATTAGGTTTAAAGATTAATAGTAATGATTTATCACCGGAATTTAAAGAAACACAAGAAAGTTTAGGAATGTTTTGTAAATTAATAGGTCATAATTTTAATGGAATTATGTATATGATTGAACAACACCCCGATAGAATACCGAAACAAGCACGTGAAAAAGTAGAGTATATTGTCCAAGTTAAGAGAATGCGTATTTTATTATTTTTAGTTAAGTTTAAACTTAATATTTATACTAATGTTGATGATTATAATAAAATTGTTTTATCGAAAAGACAAACTAAGAAAATAATTAAAAAGGGTGGTTTTCCACCAAGTTATAGTGGTGAGACTATGACTTTTAGTTTGTGATTTCCTAGGTCTTATTTACAAAAATATAATAGTCGTGCTTTGCATTATATTCATGATTTAAAAAGTGATTTGAGTAGTGTTAAAGAGTATGAACAGTCACAAGGTTTAGAATTTACTGTTGATGATATTAAAGCAGTTGGTTTAGATAAGTTAGATAATATTTTACAACATGATAAAGCAAAAGATGTTGTTAAGGTTCGTGGTAAGCGTAGTTATGATAAAAATAAAAAGTTTGTTAAGAAGTAAAATGTATTTAAGGTCTGTGCCAACCAGAACCTTGGTTGGTTGGCTAGGGCGTTTACGCCATTTGTCCAACTTTTAAAAAGTTGTATGCTACGAAGTAGCAAGGGGCAAAGCGCCCCTATAACTTGATATAAAATTCTCTATACCCCGAGTTTTATTACCCTCTACATATGATGAGCTATCCACTACATAATTATCTTTAGCAAGAACCGCATGGTTCTTGCTTTTTTAATTAATTGTTCCTATTATCTTAGTGATTAACTATCCATTATCAGGTAAATAAATTATTTTTAATGTTAACTTGTTATTACTTATTGTTATAATAAATCTATATTTGAAAATAGGTGAAACAATATGAAAAAAGCATTAATAATTGATGGTAACAATTTATTATTTAAAGCATACTATGCTACTGCCTATCAAGGTGTAAATCTTCATTCATTGCAAGGCATTCCAACCAATGCCGTCTATGCATTTATTCGCATGATAACGAAATTTTTGAAAAATAATAACTATGATAGTGTTTTTGTGGCATTCGATGCTGGAAAAAAAACATTTCGTCATCAAATACTAGACACATATAAAGGAAAACGTAGTGCAACGCCAGCGGAATTAATCGGACAATTCGCATTAACTAAAACCTTTTTAGATTTAGCACAAATTTCGTGAGGGCAACTCAGTAACTATGAAGCTGATGACATTATTGGCACAATTGCTAAAAATAACATCGCTAAAGATTACGAAATTGATATTATGAGTAGTGATAAAGATTTATTACAACTACTAGATAATAATATTAAAATTTTAAATCCGCAAAAAGGGATGAGCGACTTAAAAATTATTACTACCACTACCTTTGAGAGCGAATATGAATTACTACCAAGTCAAGTAATTGACTTAAAAGGATTAATGGGAGATACTTCAGATAACTTACCTGGCATTAAAGGTATTGGACAAAAAACTGCTACTAATTTATTAAAAGAATATAAAACCTTAGAAAACATTATTGATAATGTTGAAAAATTAAAACCTAATATTAGTAAACTAATAAAAGCTAATTTTAATAATGGCATTATTTGTAAACATTTAGCCCAACTTAATTTAGAAACTCCCATCACTGGTAATCTAAATACTTTTCAATATAATCTTAATAATTTAAATAGTAACCAATTACAATCATTTTACAATCAATATGATATGAAATCATTAATGATCAGCGATATTAATGGCGCACCAAATAAACCCAATACTAATACTAAAATTAAAATTATTACAACATGAGATGAACAATGAAACTGTGATATTAATTATTTATGATTAGAAGTTTTTGGTGATAATTATAATCGTGATAACCTAATTGGATTTGCTATTAAAAATGATAAAGGTATATTTTATATTAATGTTGCTCATGCTACTAAGTGTCAATTTTTTCATAAATTTTTACAAGATAAAACGTTAACTAAAATTACTTGAGATTTAAAAAAAGTTATTAATGGTGCTTTAAGAATTGACTTAATTATTAATGGCATTATTTTTGACCATATGTTAGCAGCATACTTACTCTACGCAAATGAAAAAATTATTCCAGAAAATATTGCTACTATCCTTGGTTTAAACAATTTAACATCATTAAATAGCGATGATTTTTATGGCAAAGGTGTTAAGAAAACTATTCCTATTCAAGAAATGGCAATCGCACAATTTCTTGAATCGCATTTAAATTTTTTACAACAATCTTATACTCTCCTTATTAGCAAATTAAAAACCACTGATAACTGAGAATTATATCAAAACATTGAACTACCTGCTGGGTTTGCTTTAGCTGATATGGAACGTAATGGAGTAAATGTTGACCAGCAACAACTAACAATTTTAACTGACAAAACATTATTGAAAATTAAAGATTTAGAATTGCAAATTAAATCTATGGCGAAAAATGATTTAAACCCTAATTCACCAAAACAAATTAGTAGTTATTTATTTGAACAATTAAAACTACCTGATTACAAAAAAGGTAGTACCGCCTTTGAAGTATTAGTTTCATTGCAAGATATGCATCCCTTTATTAACATTTTATTAGAATACCGAAAATTACAAAAACTATATTCAACCTATTTATTTGGTTTACAAAAATATATTTTTCGCGATGGCAAAATTCATAGTATTTATAATCAAGTACAAGCAAGTACCGGCAGATTATCATCATTAGATCCTAATATGCAAAACATTAGTATTCATGATGAAGAACAACGAGAAGTTCGTAAAATCTTTATTCCTAATATCAAGGGTAATAAAATTTTATCATTTGACTACTCACAAATTGAATTGCGAATTTTAGCTCATATTAGTAATGATGAAAATTTAATCCAAGCCTTCTTAGAAAATAATGATATCCATACAGAAACTGCTAGCAAAGTCTTAGAAATTTCCAAAGAACAAGTAACCAAAGAACAACGTCAAAATGCTAAGGCTGTAAACTTTGGGATTGTTTATGGCATTTCTGGATTTGGTTTATCACAACAATTAAAAATTAGTGTTAAAGAAGCGCAAAACTTTATTAACAAATACTTTATGGTATTTCCTAACATTAAAGTTTATATTAACGATGTTATTGGTTTTTGTGAAACTAATGGTTATGTCCAAACCATTTTTAATCGAAGAAGAGCAGTTACTGAAATTGTCAATAAAAACAAAAACATTCGTGATTTTGGAAAAAGAATAGCTATGAATATGCCGATTCAAGGTAGTGCTGCTGATATTTTAAAACTAGCCATGAATAAAATCTACACAGAAATTTTAAACCACAAAATTAAAGCAACTTTAATTGCCCAAATTCACGATGAACTAATCTTTGAAGTAGCACTTGAAAATGTAGAAGAAGTAATTACGAAAGTAACAAATATTATGACTAATATTACTAAGTTAAAAGTACCCCTAGTAGTAAATAATAGTGTTGGTGATAATTGATTTGAGTTAAAATAAAATCATCAATTTCTGGGACACTCCCGACATCCCCTTGAGATTCTACAAATCTCTTTCTATTTCTGTTTTTTTCTTGAATTGTTCCAAATTGGTTTAAATCAATAGGCATATACATACTTTATTATTTAAATCACCTATGTATGCCATGATCAAAATTATAAAGTCAATTTTTGTCCTTGTTTCTGCACTTTCTCCCTTGTCTTTTTTGCTGCTAGTTCTTCTTTTTGTGCTAATTCTGCAACATGAATAGCATTTCCAGGATTGTGAGGAACATTTGCAGGTTGTTTAACAAATGACTCTTTCATAGAGACCGTTTCAGAAAGTGGGGGCAGTTGTTTTTTACTTGTACTAGGAATATTAACTGTTTTATTTTCTGCTTTATCTATTTTTAGTCGCTTAACTTCATTAGTACATCATAAGCCATCATTATATATTCACTACTTGTGCTGGGCATGTTTTGGTATTGTTGCGGTTCTACAAATTCTCCTGTCAAATTTTTTTCTTTTTCTTCTCTTGATTCTTCCAATTTTTGTCCTAATTCTTGATTATTATTTAATAATTCTTTAATTAAAGGATTAGGATTGGTTTTAGCTAAGTCAAAAAATGTTTTACCTTCACTATTAGCGATACTTTTATTAGCTTCTAAACGTAAGAGTGGTTCAGCATATTGAGCAAGGTCATCATATTCAGAATTAACAGCATAATGTAAAGCTGTATTTCCGTCACTATCTTTAGCATTAATGTCATAACTATTTTTAACTAATTTTTCAATCATTTTAATATGTACTGCTTGATCTAATTCTTCGCTAAATCCATTATGAATTAAAATTTGAGTTAAAATAGGAGTACTGTTATCATCAACAAGACGATTTAAATCAAAATCTTCAACGTTATCAAGTACAAAATCAAGTGCTTCTAAATTACAACTTTTTATAAGGTTTTCAAAATTATAATCATTGATATCATTAAAGTTAGTATTATAATCAGAAATTAATTTCTTAAATAAAGAAAAATTATCTTTTTCAAGAGCAGCAGCTAAAGCAGTATCACCTACGAAAGTTTCAAGGTTAGTATGTAATTCTTTGGTTAATAAATAATCAATTATTTCAGGATTATTAACTTCAATTGCGCATATTAACGGTAATTTGTCTATTTCATTTTCAATAATCATGTCTTGAGTTGTTTCAATTTCTGCACCTGCTTCACAAAGCATTTTTATTACTGGTAAATTTTCTTTTTCAATAGCTTTAATTAATAACTCATGATTAGTAAATGTTATTTGTTCTTTTGAAAGTTTATTACTAATTAATAATTGTTCTAATTCTTGATTTTTTTCTGAGCCTTGCTCAAGGTATTGTAATGCTTGTTCGAATGCTTGTAGTTTTTCATCTTCAGAATATTGTGAATTAGCAGTAAGGACAACAATTCTTTTATCAAATTTTATCTATAAAATTTGATAAATTTGTCGTTGACGTTTCAATTTCTTGATTTCGATTTCTTTCTCAATTCATGGAAGATAATGGTTTTATTATTCTTTTTTTTGTTTCATAATCTGTTAAGTCTTTTCGAGTTTTATCACAACTTTTTTTTAAATCTTCAAGTTTTTCTTTTTCAGGAGATAAATAAAGATAATTGTTAGCATCTTGATTTAGTTTATTAATTTGTTCTTCTATGTTTTTTGGTATCATTTTATCATCCAATTCTGTTCTTTCTTTACTATTTTTAAAACCAATATTTTTTGATACAGATTTTTTAATTACTTTTATTTTTTCTTCTTCTTTTCATTCTAAATTAGTGGGAACTGCAATATTAGGATTATTATCTACAGTAATTTTTTCATTCATTTGTTGTATTTCCTTAAAAGATAAGGCAGAAATTTTTTCAACAATTTCTGCTCCGCTATTACCTAGCATATAAGTTTTTTCAAAGATTTCTTTCTTACATGGTGTTATATCACCTTCACCGTACTCAATAAGATAATCTCCAAAATCATAATCTAATATAGTTTGTCCTTCTATATCTCAGCTTGGTTTAATTTTACCTGCTTCTTTAGCAATTTCATAATTTTTAAAAACCTTCCCTGAAGGTCAAAATATATTTTCACAACAGTCAGTTGAACTATAACCATTAGGAACGTGCTTATTATTTTTATCAGGTTTAACAGGTCATTGTTCATTGACAATACCAGTAACAATAAAGTCACCTACCTTATAAGACGCTTTTCCTTCTAAGGTTTGAATTACACCATCTACTGTTTGTTTCTCTGCTTTTACTAAGATAAAAGGATTTTTCATACATAATAATTTACTGTTTGGCATTTCTTTATCTCCTGACTAATCTAGTTATTTATTACACACTAAACCTAATTCCTTACTTACACATAAACATATTTTATCTTAAAAACACTTTAAAACGATTATATTTTTATTTTTTATAAAAATATGAAAAAAAATAATTATTTTATTTATAATAAGAATAAATTGCTTTACAATATTTTAGTTAGGAGAAAATTAAGATGCCTGAATTACCAGAAGTTGAAACTGTTCGTAAAACCTTATATCCACTTTTAGTACATCATAAAATTATTGATGTTCGAGTTTTTATGAACAAAATTATCAAAACCTCAAAACCTCAAATCTTTATTGACCAAATTATTGGCCAAACAATTAATGATATTCAACGTATCGGAAAACTAATAATTTTCGTACTTGATGATTATGTCTTGTTAAGCCATCTGCGTATGGAAGGTAAATACTACTATCAAAAACAAGACACCCCCACCAATTGAAAACATATTTTATTAGTTTTAGAATTCGAAAATAACTATCAACTTTGTTATCATGACACAAGACAATTTGGAACTTTTCATTTACAACCCCTTAGCGCTTATCAAACTTCAAAACCATATACTAATATTGGCCCTGAACCTTTTAACAAAAACGTTACAACCCAATATTTACAAAATAAATGAAAAAATAAAAAACAAAATATTAAAGCTTCGCTCTTAGATCAAGGAGTAATGAGTGGATTAGGAAATATTTATGTTGATGAAGTACTTTTTTATGCTAATATACATCCAGAAAGTATTACTAATCATTTAACATTAGTACAACTACAAACTATTATTGATAAATCAATTATGGTCCTTACTAAAGCCATTAAATTAGGTGGCTCAAGTATCAATAGCTACACTTCTAGCCTTGGTGTTAAAGGCTATTATCAAAATTCATTGCAAGTTCATACACGAACTAACCAACCTTGTTTTGTCTGTACAACTAAAATATTAAAAACTAAAGTTAGCACACGTGGAACTTACTTTTGCCCGCACTGTCAAATCAAATATTAATGTGGATAACTCCCAAAATTAATGATTATAAAGTATAATTTTATTATTTAAATGTGAATTTAATGTGGATAACCATGTTACTTAATCATTTCACTTTAAATATATGTTTGATGTGCATATAATTATCATACAATTGTAAAAATTGGTTAGTAAAAGAGAAAGATAGGGAAATAATTATGAATAGGATAATTAATGACATTGATATTTTTAAATTAATTCAACACGAAAACATAAATACTGAAAGTTACCAAACTATATTTATGTTATACCAACCACTTATTGGTATCGAAGCTACAAATTTATATTTAACTTTAATCCAAGAAAAAACATTAACAAAAAGAATTAATCTCGATTTTAACCATGGTCGACTTAAATCTTTATTAAACATTTCTACTACTCAATTATTAGTAGCATTCCAACAATTAGAAGCTGCTAACTTAATTAAAACTTATTACTATCCTTTAAAATCAACTTATATTTATGAAATTTTTAGTCCTTTAGAAGCTGATGATTTTTTTGCAAATACTCATTTAAACGAGAAATTACTAAACCAGCTAGGAAGAAACAATTACGAACGTCAAAGATTTTATTTTCTAAACAACAATATTGAGATTACTGAAAACTATATTAATATTAGTCAAGAAGAAAATACAATTCCTCAAACTGTTTCTCTAAAATCTGCCTTAAATAATATTTATTCTGTCCAAAAACAAAAACCAATTCCAACTCCTATTTATTCATTCATGAAACCTGAAACACCGACAGTTACGAAAGTTAATCTAAATGCGACACCAAGTGACTTTATTGCTAAACATAACTCTCCAATCATTAATGATACTGTTGGTTTAATGCAAACTAAATCACCTGAAGAATATTTAGCATCATTAACTAAAAGTACTATTACTAGCAAACTAAAAATGACATTATCAACATTAAGCCATGATTTTCATTTAAGTACTGCTGTAATTAATTGTTTGATTGAATATGTATGATTTAAAAATAATAAACGTTTAGAACCAAACTATATGATTAAGATTGCTCAAACTTTCCAAGAAAATAAAATCATTAATATTGAAGATGCTTTAAAACATTTAAAAATGGCTTTTGCTCGCAGTAAAAAAACACCTCAACATCAATTCCAACAAGAATCATTATGAACATCGCAAACAAACAATTCTAACTTTAAACCAACAAATCACACACAACAAACCAACAACAATATTAAAACTACAACTATGTCCCAAGAAGAAATTAATAATCTTTTAAAGGAATTTGATGCTCATTAGTTTAATATAACAATGAATATTTTATAAGAAGGAAAACATTATCATGAAACTAAAAGCAACGACAATTTTAAAAGAAAATGCTAGTAATGCTGAACTTAATGATTTTGTAGCAAACCATAAATTAACTAACAGTGCATTAGAACCTTATGTTCATTTATTAGGTAAATATGTTAATAGTTATAATTTATGTAAGAAACGTGAAACGTTAAATAAATGTTTACAAGATGTTAAAGGTTATCGTTATAAATTAGTTTTTTTACCTAATGGTAAAATTAACTTAGCATTAACTGACTGTTTACATTCAATTAACCATTCTGATCAAAAACAAGTTTATAATAATTTTTGAATTAAGTATTATGATGACAAATTATTATCTCTATCTTGAAGTAAAAATTTTAATGTCGTTGGTAGTGCTCGTATTCAAATTCTCCAATATCTAAATCAATCTTTAAAACATAAAAGTTATCAGGGATTATATTTACATGGTGATACAGGCAGTGGCAAAACTTTTATTTTTATTTTACTAGCTAACAAACTAATTCAAAAAAATCAAACTGTTTGTTTTATTGTCTGACCAGAATTTGTCATGGATATTAAAAAAAGCTTTAAAAGTGAAACAAATACTAACCAGCAAATTGAACAATTAAAAACTTGTGATTTATTATTCATTGATGACTTAGGTGGTGAAACAGTTAGCGCTTGGGAACGTGATGAACTATTATTCAGTATTCTTAATGCTCGCGTCTTACCTCTAAAAACCACTTTTATTAATTCTAATTATAGTATTAATGATTTATATGAGCATTACCATTTACGAAGTAATAAATCCGAAGAAATTAAAGTTAAACGTTTATTAGAACGAATTCAAACTTTGACTTTACCGATTGAATTAAATCGTGAAAACTTGGATATTATTATCACTAAAGAAGATAACACTACACAAGTAGAAATAGTTAGTCCTACCACATAAAACCTCTTAATTTTGAGAGGTTTTTATATTTTGTAAATTTCTTAAAAGTTTGACTTGGAAAAAAATAGTGCTATAATAGTGTTATTCTACTGCCAAAAATATCCTTTTTTAATTAAAGGAAAATAATAATATTTGGTATTAAAAGAAGATATGGGTAATAGAAAATAAAATTTAAGGAGGGGAAAAATGTTTTTAACCAAAACGTTTTTAATTGTGGCTACTACTGGTGCTTTAAGCAGTAATGTTGGAATATCACTTAGCCACAGCACAACACAAATTACTACTATTAATAAAATAAAAACTGATGCTAAAATAATTGATTTTAATGCAACTATGTTAGAAGCTTTCAAAACTAGTTTTATGTTTAATCATCCAACTGAATCTCAAGAAATAGACAGTATTAGTGATTTTAAAATAAATAATTTGTCACAATCTAATATTGAAATTAAAAAAGTTGGTGATCAAATTTTAGATTTTGATGATAATAAATTCAACTTTATAGGTGAAAATGAATTTATGAATAACAGTAACATTGAGCAAACTTATCAAACAACAAGTTTTACAAAAAAACTAATTTCAGAAGTAGGTGCTACTACTAGTCTGGGAATATCATTAGGTATTACCAAACAGATTAATGTTTTTAAAACTAATGCAAAAATTAGTTTTGATTTAACTACTAGCGAAAAAGTGAGTATTGAAAAAGACATAACAGTTCCAACACAAAGTGTTAGACTATCTCCACATAAAAAAATAAAAGTTCATGTCTTTTGAGGACAAACTAAATTTATTCAAAATTTAATATTAAAAGCTAATATTTCTGGTAAATTAGTTGGTTTTTTGCATTTTAAAAATTCAACATTAAATCAATCATTTGAAGTACCAATTTCCACTGCTGTTTACTACTTAAACTTATCAAATAAATGCCCTGAAGGTATATCACTTGATGAAAATACAAATATTGTGAATTTTAATGGTATTGCTCAAGCATGACAATCAAGTGTTGCAAGTAGCGAAACTGTTATTACTGATAAAGAAATTGATATACCTCCAACTATTTAAAATTTGAAAGGAATAAAATAAATGAAGTCATTACTTTTAGTTACTACTCTATTATCTTCTTCAACAGGAGCACTTATAAATAAAAATACTAATCACATAAATTTAGCAATAGAAACTAATACTATCTTAGAACAATTAACAGGTTCTTATAAAAATAAAGATATTAAATCTGAGCAAATTAGTTATTTTAATTACTTAAGTACCATTCAAAATTCAAAAATTCTAATATCACTACAGAACAATATCAATGTTAATCTTGATTTAAAAAAATTTAAGGATTATAGTTTTTATAATCCTAATATTTGAACAGAACATACAAGTTATAATTATCAACAAGCTGAAAATCAATATAAGGTAGCATTAAACTATGCAATAACTAACATCTTTAATAAAATCCTAATCCTATCAATGGTTAGTGACATTACTAATTATTATAAAAATAGTGATAATATCAATAAAAATGAAATTATAAAAAATAATATTAATATTATTAAGGATTTGACTAGCGACATAAATCATGAAAGTGATAGTGAATTTGAACATAGTCTATTTAATAAACAAGGAACTTTTATGACAAGTATTAGTAATTTTAATTTAAATCAATTAGTTACCGATTACCAAAATGGTAAAACTGATGTTCAGTTAGAAAAATATCGCACTATAAATTATAATACTAATAATTTTACTGTTGACAGTACACCTCTATTAAAACAACTTATGAGTGATACATTTAATGAAGCAGCCAGTCATCTTGGATTAGAAACTTATGCAACTAAAGCAGGTAGTAATACTATAAACTTAAATGACTTTAATATTAATTTAAGTTTTAATGTCAAAGTTTATTTTTCTATTTTTTCTCCTCCAACTCCGTGAGGTGAACGACCTCAAGCACCACAAGTTGACTTTAGAACAGTAATGCCTTCATTGTTTGATATAAGTTTAATTTAAATTTAAAGGAGTTCGTTAAATATGAGATTTAAAAAACTATTACAAATAATTAGCAGTTTAACACTACTAACACCATTAATTACATTAACTATCGCTTGTCAACAATCAGATGATAAAACTATTACTTTCCTGAATCCTAATATTACCCAAGCATTAAAATTATATGATGATAAGGGTAATTCCTTAATACAACAATACCTATTTGATCAATATGATAAAGATAATATCGAAAAATATCGCATTCAAGCAGGAACCCGCTGTTTAGATTTTAATAGTTTTCCTGATTTTGACCAAAATAGTTTGTTAAATTTACAACCACAAGACTATATAACATACCCAGAACTCAATGACTACTTCATGACTAATGTTTTAAAAATACCTAAAAATGCAAGCCAATTTTATGATTGAACAACTTCTTCCTTAATCAAAATTAGAGTAGTACCTGAAAGCTATGTTGTATCTAATGATATATCTTTAAAATTTAATCATAAAGATAAAATTGTTGATTTTCAAGCACCAGCAACGACATGCAACATTGAATTTTATAATAGTGAAACAAACCAAGTATTAGTTACATATAAAATTAATGTTAGTAGCAGTTTTCTTAATATTGCTAATCAAAAGTTTATTATAATAGATGAAAAGGATATTAGTTATGATTCTATACACTTTCATAATCAAAGTATTGTTGAAACTGGAAATTTTTTTAATGAAAGAATATTTCTAAAATCTTATGATTTAAATAAAGATACAATTAATACACAAGATTTAGCAAAAATACTACATGCGCAAATAACTTTTAAGCTTTATGATATGGAAAAACAACGTTTAGTGTTTGACCAAGAACCGCTTAATAGTATTACTAATTATGAAATCGGATTTGAATTAAACGATATATATGTTAATACAATATTCAAAGTTGGCCAAAGAACTGACCCAATTCCAAATATTTAAAATTTTTATTAAACATTTATAGTATTAAAGTAAATATTATAGTATAATTACAATACAAATGAATATTTTAATTTGGAATTTAATCTAAGCAATAAATTTAAATACCAATGAATTATATTGCATTTAATTATACAAATCCCTAGTGTCTAGTGAGTTTTAATAAGCTCACTAGACACTTTGTGTTTAAATACAAAATGAAATGACAGGAGAAAGAATTATGCCATATGTAGAATTAGACCAAATTGAAGCTAAACTTAAGAGATCAAGAAAAGCATATGAACCAGAGCCAGAATTTACCGAAAAAGAAATAAAAGATTATGAAAAACAAATTAGAGATATTAAGAAAAAAGCTAAAAAATTTCACAACTATTAGAAAAACAAATTGATAAATCATTAAGTCCAGTACTAACAACTGATGGTGCAACACTTTTAGATAAAAACTAGAATGATTACCTTTAAATGAGCTTTAAAAAAAGTAGTAGAAAATTTAATTACAGAATATCAATGTTTAATAGAAGTAACAGAAAAGACTAGCAATGGTCAAAAAAAAATATTACTCAACTATTAGAAATTTTCACTTTATTCAATTCTGAATTTAAATCCGCCAAAAATATAATTAATAATCTTGTACAAGCAAAAACTAAAAATACTTTAATTTCAAAAGAAAACTTAGAAAAAATAAAAGATTTTGATGATACAATGTTTAATTCTGTCAAAGAAGTTATTAACACCATGCGTTTATTAATAGATACATTAGATAACGATTGACATAATGAGAATTACCGTGAAAATGTTAAAGTTTTAATAGAAAATATTAAAAATCTATTAAACAAAATGAAAATCAAACTAAGTTATTAATAAAAGGTTCTGAAAAAAAAGAACATCAGGAACTTCAAACAAATTATAAACTATTAAAATCTAAATTAAATGTTGTTACTAAGAAACTGAATTCCTTATTGACAGGTGAAGAATCATATACTGACCTTAAATTTTCACAAGTAATTTTAAAGGGTCAAATGGAAATTAGGGATTATTTTGAGACAACCACCTATTATACGCATGAAAAAACAAGAATAATTGAAAGATCACCAGAAGTAAAAGTGACAGAAAGAAAATTCCAAAATCCAGTTTTCTTTAAAACTTATTGTGAACCAGTTGATTGTAAACTAGGTGAACCCCAAGCTCTCCCAATAGTTGCAAAAAACAGCTATACTAACTCAAGTGATAGTCAATTAAACTTTTTACCTAATTCCGTTCCTAATAATTATTCTGATGCTAAAGGTATAGAAGATTGGGCAACTCTCCTATTTCAACAACTGCCGCGGGCATAACTTTTGCGTGTGTAGCAGGTGCAACAGGACTTGTAATAGGTGCAGGATTAGCAGCAACTTATTGTTATAAGAAATTTAATAACAATATACAAGAAAAATGCACAGAATTGGAAGAAGGTCAACCTGATAGTAACCAAAAACTATTAACACCACGTAATCTAAACATCTAACTTCTCTAAAGGTTTTTTAATACCAGAATTGTAATCTCTTCACCATCTAATAAACATGGCAGATTATCAATACAAACTAAAACTTAAATGCTGTTTTCATTTTCTAGTCCAAATTAATTTTTTCTATATAAAATCCATATTTTGTAACAAATATTTACGATATTAGTTATAATATACCTAGTCATTAATCAATATATAAAAAAACAATGAAGAAGGAGTGATTTTATAATGGCAACAAAAATTGCAATTAATGGTTTCGGTCGTATCGGTCGTCTTGCCTTTCGTCAATTATTTGACAAAAAAGACACTGAAATCGTAGCTATTAACGACTTAGGAAATGTGGAGGCTCTAGCATATTTATTACAATACGACTCAGCCCACGGAACATGAAAACATGGGAAAATTAAATTTGATAAAGCAAAAAATACTATTACTGTTGATGGTAAAACTATTAAAGTTTGTCAAGAAAAAGACCCAAAGGCATTACCATGAAAAGCTAGCAATGTCGACTTAGTTATTGAATCAACAGGGCGTTTTGCCACTAAAGACTTAGCACAAGCTCATATTGATGCAGGAGCTAAAAAATGTGTTATTTCAGCACCTGCTAAAGGTAATTTAAAAACTATTGTTTACAATGTTAACCATGATATTTTAAAAGCAGAAGACAAAATTATTTCTGGTGCTTCATGTACAACTAACTGTCTTGCTCCTGTTGTAAATACTTTAGAAAAAGCATTCGGTCTTGTTAAAGGATGAATGACAACTGTTCATGCTGCAACTAATGACCAACGTTTATTAGACTTAGAACACTTAGACTTCAGAAGAGGACGTAGTGCTATGGCTAATATTGTTCCTGCTGGTACAGGTGCTGCTGCTGCGATCGGTTTAGTTATCCCTTCAGTTAATGGTAAACTAGATGGTTCAGCGATGCGTGTTCCAATCATTACTGGTTCAATTGTTGACTTAACTGTTGAATTAAAGAAAAATGTTACGGTTGATGAAGTTAACAAAGCTATGAAAAAACATAGTAATGAATCTTTTGGTTACAATGAAGACCAAATCGTTTCAACTGATATTATTGGTTCAAGTTTTGGTTCAATCTTCGATGCTACATTAACTAAAGTAGTTGAAGTTGACGGAAAACAAATTGTTAAAGTATTTGCTTGATATGATAACGAAATGTCATACGTATCACAATTAGTAAGAACAGTATTACACTTAGCAAAGCTTAAGTAATTTTATCAATAGTTTAATTTGATTAATTAAACTTCATAAAAATGCATCTTTACTAAAAAAAGATGCATTTTTATTAGTATTGCTGTATTTTTTACAAAAAGTAATAAAATATCTTATAATATGGGGAAAGCAAAAAAGGAGATGAAATTATGAATAAAAAGACTTTAAAAGATCTTGATTTTAAAAATAAAAAGGTGCTTGTTCGTTTTGATTTTAACGTACCATTAGATAATGGAAAGATTACCGATGATACGAGAATTAATGCCGCAATTGAAACTATCAAATACCTCCAACAACAAGATGCGAAAATTATTATGTTGTCACATCTAGGACGTGTAAAAAATGAAGATGACAGAGTTAAAAATACATTGGCACCTGTTGCTAAACGTTTAGGTGAAATACTAAAACAACAAGTAGTTTTCATTAACGAAACTCGTGGTAAAGAATTAGAAACTGCTATTAATGCATTACAACCCAAACAATTACTATTAATTGAAAATACTCGTTTTGAAGATTTAAATGGTAATAAAGAATCTGGTAATGATCAAGAGTTAGGAAAATATTGAGCGCACTTGGGTGAAGTTTTTGTTAATGATGCTTTTGGTACTGCTCATCGTGCTCATGCTTCTAACGTTGGCATTGCTGCTAACATCAAACAAAGCTGTGTTGGCTTACTAATTGAAAAAGAACTAACAATGCTTAACAAAATTACTATGCAACCTGAGCATCCATTTGTTGCTGTTATTGGCGGAGCCAAAGTATCAGATAAAATTGATGTTATCAAACAACTATTAATTAAAGCCGATAAAGTGCTTATTGGTGGTGGCATGGCTTATACCTTCATGAAAGCTTTAGGTTTTGAAATTGGTGATTCATTACTAGAAAAAGACAAAATTGATACTGCTAAAGAAATTATGAACTTTGGAAAAGGGAAATTAATATTACCTGTTGATTTTGTGATGGCCAAAGAATTCAAAGATATTAAAGGTGAAATAACTAAAGACCAGAACATTAAAATTGGCTTTGAAGGAATGGACATTGGCCCTAAAACTTTAAAATTATTTCAAGATAGTTTAATTGATGCGAAAACTGTATTCTGAAATGGACCAGTTGGTGTTTTTGAAATGAGTCATTTTGCTAAAGGAACTGAAAGTATTTGTAAAACTATTGCTAGTTTAAAAAATGCCTTCACTTTAATTGGTGGTGGTGATAGTGCTGCTGCTGCTGTTAAATTTGGTTATGAATCTAAATTCAGCCATATTTCAACTGGTGGTGGGGCTTCTTTAGAATACTTAGAAGGTAAAAAACTACCTGGCATTGAAGCCATAGAAAACAAGTAATTTTTAATATGTTACAATATGATGAAACAGTTATGATTTTTGTGACCATTAGTCTTTTCTTAGTTACCGTGATTCTTATGTGTCAATTAATACAACTTTGCTTTTGATTAATTGTTAAATTAAAGACTAAAAACAAACATAATCTTGCACCTTATTATCAAGAATTATTAGCAAATGAAGACCTTAACTGTCAAGTTGTAAAAAAGAAATTTATTATAAAATACTTTAACTATAATGTTAAAACCAACGTTCTAAAATTAAAAACTAATGATTTTAATGAAACTACAACTTGAAACAAATATCAAACGCTATGTAGTGTTTTATGTATAAAATGAAAAAACAAATACCAACCACGAAAAAATCTAAGTTTACCAATTATTAATTTATGCTTATTAATTGGGATTATTAATACAATTATTTGTGCATTATTGTTTTATATTCCTACTTGAACTAACACAAGTACCAATATTAACCAAGAAGTATTAGCTATTTTTAGTTTTGCTGGGTTAATTATTATTACTGTGAGTTGATTATTTTGAACTATGTTTTATGAAAAAATGCGCAAAGAAATTATGAGTTTATCTTCTGGTTTAGAGGACCATGATGAAGTGAAAATTATTAAATACATCACTTTTTTTAAATCCTGTTTTCCTGCTGCTGACTTGATGTTTTAAAAATTAAAATCTGTTATTAGAGGTTTCCAATAACAGATTTTTTTCTATACCTCGACTAGTCGAGGTACATTTTTTAATTAATTCTATAATTTCTTATTCATTTCATGAATGCCCTATTAACCTTGACCTTACAGGTTAGCTTTTATAACATTATTACCACTTTCTAACTCTTTTACTTCTTGTTGTTAATTAATTTTATCGACATTAAATAAATTATCAATAACACCAATTAAATAAACACCAATAGCGCCTACTACTACTGCTATTAAATCATCGCCAACAGTATCAGCAAGCATTAATACTTACTAATTTATTATCGCATGAAAGAACAGCACTACCAAAAATAGTTGCTAATGCTACATTACAAGCAGTTTTTGAAAATTTATCATTTCCCATTTTTCATTCCTCCTTAATTAAACTTTGCAATTAAAAACAAAAAATACCCTTCAATGATACTACGACCTTGAAAATACTTTTCAAGGTCAGTTTACAACCTGATTCTTTTAAAAATTGATTTATCAAATCAGCACGTAATGTTTCATCAAGCACAATAGGATCAGCTAATTTCTTTCCTGGTGTTCATTTAGCAGTTCCAAGTGTACCAGCATCTTGGCTAGATACTAATATCTTAATTTTTTTATTAGTTAAATTTATTAATGAAGTGAATGTATTAGTATTATTAGTAGGAACGTTATTTAAATTAATAACAGCTCCAGATACACATCCAACAGGAACAGTAGTATCATTAACAAATAATGTATTTGAATTAATCACTACATCTAAATCATTAGTATTGAACGAGATATAATGTCATTAATTACACCTCTTGTGTCATCAGGTTTAACGTTAAAAGAATAAACAGGTGACTTAATGTTATCTTTATCATCTTTAAATTGAAAATCAAAAGTTCCAGCAGAAACTGTATAATCTTGTAACTTTTTATTAGCAACTAATGATATTTTTGGATTTGAGGCATAACCTTTAATGTTATTTAGTATTGTAATATCAAATATTCCGGTGGCAAAATCATTTCCAGAAATTGGTTTCACTCCTAAAACTGATGTAATGAAGTCATAACTTTCTGTATTAGCAGCCCTAGAATTTTGTGTTGAATCAGTTAACAACATAGTAGCACTACTTCCCTGTCCAGAAATATATCAATATACAGAATCAAAACTGTCAGTGTTTTTAACACTGACCCTTTTTACTGGTACTATACCATTACTACTAGTTATTTGGAACTGATCTGATACTTTATACCATTCATTGTTCCTGTTGGTGTTGTTGAAGGATTACCGCATGCAATCATTGGTAACACAGATAATCCAGTGAAATTAATCGCAGTTAGCATTCTTAATATTTTTTTCATAACTACTACCCCCCCCTTTAAGTTTTTAATTTAATTATCTAAATTATACATGATAATTAAATTTTAAAGTAAAAAAGGAATACTATTGGTTTCAAAAAAGAAATAAAATTGATTTTATTAAGTATTAAAAAAGTAAGTATTTTTATTGATACTTACTTTTTTAATACTATGTTTATTATTTTCTTTCGCTTTGAACATACATCATAATACGGAATATTAATTGTAATACTTCATATATTGTTCTAATTAAATAATAAATAAATTTAATTTGGAAAATTCAACCAATAGCACGAATTTCTTTTTCATTTAGAATTCCTAATAGATTGGCACAAATTTCTTTACGTGATTTAGCGTAGAAAACTAATTGCATACTAGCATAAACAATTAAAAAAATACTTCCTAAAATTGATAAAACTATTGATAAGATATTAGCACCACTTGTTGATAAAGTAATTCATGAATTAATTGGTGAAATCGCAAATAATAACGCTAACACAATGGGAATTAAAATAAAGAATAACGTTAACTTACGAGAAAAATCTCATCAAAAAGTATTAAAACGACTACTCTTAGAACTACTTACTGCCCAACTACTCTCCATAGCCATAGCTAATGAGTAAATTGAACGACGATGATAAGTTCAAGGTAGTAATCGTAAAGTGAAATGACCATTATTAATTAAATATGGTCGTAAATAAAAGAACCTTGGTTCAACAGTAACCCCATTAACATTACCAAATCCTTTAAACTTAATTCTTGGAGCATTAATACCATACTTTTGTATATAAGTTTTAGCTAACTCACCACCAGTTAAATTAGCACTATTTTCACGATGAAATCATGAATATTTAATTCATGTTACAAATCAAATCATAGTTACTATAAATAAAATAGCAGCAACAGTAACTAACATACAAGCAACAACAATTAAACTAGTTGATCATGTTGATGGATTACCAGGATCAACAGCACATAAAAGTGAATAATTCATAATTTAATTCCTTTCTAAAATAATTTCAACTTATAACATTGTAGCATATAATCCTACTCAACAACAAATAAAAAATTATAAATTTCTTGTTCACCACTCACAAATTCATATTCAATATTATAATCTTCATCTAAAATCTTAATTACATAATTTAATTGTTCTTTAGAAGCATCCTTGCCTTTAAAAATAGTAATGATTTCAGCACCAGTTCAAATTAATTTACTAAATAAACCACGAATGGTAGATATTATGTCTTTATTAGAACTAACAATTTTTACCTTAGTATCTTTACGATTATTAACAGCGCCAAAATAATGGTTCTTTTCAATAGTTACACCATCAATTTCAACATCACGATCAGCGACGGTAATGTAGCCAAATGCTACATTTTTTTTAATTTCACTTCACATATTATTGTAGTTATCTTTAGGATTGTCTTCACGATTAAAATTTAAAGCAGCACGCATACCATGGGCAATGTTTTTAGCTGGTAAAACAAAAACTTTTGATTTTTTTTCCAATTTTTTAGCTTGTTCAGCAGTTAAGAATAAGTTACCATCATTAGGCAAAATAAAGACAGTTTTGGCATCAGCTGCTTCAATAGCTTTTAAAAAATCATCAGTTGAGGGATTAACACGTGATGAATATGCAATAATATGGTCAACATTTAATTGCTCTTTAAAAAAGACTTCTACACCTTTACCGCTAACTGCAGCAATTAAAGCAAAATCATGAATTAATTTACGAATTGGTTTAATAGTTTGCGTATGGGCTTTAGCTTGTTCAGTCATATTTTCAATTTTTACTTTTAAAATTTCACCAAATTTTTGAAAGTAATTTAAAATTTGACCAGGTTTCAAAGTATGAACGTGAACTTTAAGTAAGTCTTCATCATCTACAACAACAATTGATTGACCATCCATTGTTTCTAAATCATTGCGAGTTTTATTTAAATTAAAATCTGACTTGTTAGTTTTACTTAATTTAACAATTACTTCTGTACAATATCCAAAATCTTCTTGGTTTAATGACATTTCTAATTTAGTACCATCTTGAGTTAATTTTTTCTTTGGCATAATAGGTTTACCATTCTTTAAACCATAAACCATACCTTCAATAATATATACTAATCCAGCACCCCCTGAATCTACAACACCAACCCTTTTTAAGATTGGTAATAAGTCAGGAGTTCTTTTTAGTGACTCACTCATGCCTTCTAATAACTTTTCGAAAATAAAGAGAGCATTTTTATTTTTATCAATATTCTCACTAATAAAATTAGTCCCTTCTCTGACAACCGTTAAAATAGTCCCTTCTACTGGTTTCATAACCGCGCGATATGCATATTCTTGCGCACTCCTTCAAGATTTAATCAAATCTTCATTATCAATCATACTATCTTTATTTTCTTTTGCTATTAACACTTGAAAAAAACCACGAAAAATTTGCGACAAAATAACACCAGAATTGCCACGAGCACCCATAATTAAACCACGAGAAAAAGTAGTACCTAATTCTTTTAATGTTTCATAATCTTTGCCATTTAATTCTTTAATTCCATTCATCATAGTTAAATTCATATTAGTTCCTGTATCACCATCTGGCACTGGAAAAACATTTAATTTATCAACTTCAAAATGGTGATTATAAAGATTATTAGCTCCGCTAATAAGCATGACTTTTAAGGTTTTAATATTCATTTTTTTCATTTAAATCCACCTAATATTTTTCTTATTCTTCAATTAAATCACAAGCAATAATATTTAATTTCACATTATCTTGGTGCTTAATTATTTTTTCTACAACATACGTTAAATTTCTTTGTGCTACTTTCATAATGGTTCAAATATTACTATTAGCAAAACAAACAATATTAATATCAATACTTCATCCTAAGTTATCCTTAGACACAGTAATTCCCTTAATACCACCTGATTCATAAATACTAGCAACACCTGGCACAGATTTTATGTTATCATATAATGCCTTTTCAATAATCCTCATAACATCTGTAACTGTTTCCACACGCTCACCCCTTAAAGTTGAACTTAAAATAATCCTTGCAATTTTAAAGTCTCTTAAATTATACCTAATATAATAATACAAGACAATAAATAATAATTTTTGCTCGTTAAAAACAGATAAAATAATTTAACATCTCAAAACTATTAAATTTAAGATGGCCTTATACTTTTTACATGGTAAATATTAAAGTTTATGATAAATTTTTTTATCTTTAATTATTACATTGATTGACATTCAAAGATACTTTTAGGTTAATTAACTTAGTATTAATATGAGTCTTAATTTTTTTTAGAAGCCCCCACATATTGTATAATAAAGTAATAGTTAAAAGAAAGTAAAAAGCAAAAATAATTTTTAAATTATAGTGAAGCGAAATGATATATTACTATTGTAACAAATGCTTTAAATTACTAATACTACTGCAGCAATTAACTCATGGCGAATATGGTTGTTAGAAATTTAGACATTTTAATTTACACTTAAAATTGTTTTACACTATGTCTAATATCTAAATATTATTTTTTTTTTAAAATGAAAGTTATTTTTTCTTCTCATTTTAAGGCGCAAGAATAAAACAATGTTTTTATTTTAAAAATATTGCTTTAATATTAACAAAAAGTTATTATTATATATAAGGTTTTTAAAACTATATTACAAAGAGGTATCCACTAATGAACACTGAAACTATTTTATTAATTGTGATGTGAGGATTGCTTGCCATCACATGTGTTACTATTGAATTATTAACAACCAATCTAATTACCATTTGATTTGCCCTAGGCAGCATTGTTGGCTTAATTGTTGGCGCTTTTAATGTAATTTGATATTGACAAATTATTATTTTTTTAACAACAACTATTATTACATTAGCAGTTGGTTATCCATTATTACAACAATATATACATAGCAAACCAACCTTAAAAACTAATCTTGATGGATTAATTAACCAACAAGCAGAAATGATGAATGATTATCCTAACAATCATAAAGTACCAGGAATTGCCAAATTAGATGGTAAAACATGAACCGTTTTTAGCACTACTAACGACAATTTTAAAAAAGGTGAAATAGTTTTAGTCACTTCAATTATTGGTGTCAAACTTGTAATTAAAAAAATATAAGGAGATAACCATAAAATTTTACCAATCAGTACTATTATTGCTATTATTTTAGCTACCATTATTATTGTTTTATTGATTACTATGCTCTGTTTAGCTATCAAAGTAGTTCCTCAATCTAATGCCTATGTAATTGAGAGAATTGCTAAGCAAATTTCACTAAAAGAACAGGTAGTTAGTTTTACACCACAAACTGTAATTACTAAAGATAATGTAACTATGGAAATTGATACTGTTTTATTTTTCCAAGTTACTGATACTAAATTATATTCTTATGGTGTTGAACGCCCGATTTTGGCCATTGAAAACTTAACTGCTACAACATTAAGAAATGCAATTGGTGATTTAGAATTAGATAAAACATTAACATCACGTGATGAAATTAATGGTCGTTTACAAATTACTTTAGATGAAGCAACTAATTCATGAGGAATTAAAGTAGTACGTGTGGAAGTTAAAAATATTCAACCACCACGTGAAGTAAAAGAATCAATGGAAAAACAAATGCGTGCTGAGCGTGAGAAGCGCGCTGCTATCTTAACTGCTGAAGGTGATAAAGCACATCACGTATCTTAATGGCAGAAGGAAAAGCACAAGCTTTACTAGTTCAACAGCAAGCATTAGCTTCTTCAATTGATATTTTAAATAAATCAACTCCTAATCAACAAGTACTATTACTACGTAGTTTAGAAACTATGGAGAAAGTAGCTGATGGAAATGCTACTAAAATTATTATTCCGTCTAATCTACAAAACTTAGTAGGGTCATTTGCAACACTTGGCGAAGTATTTAAAGAAACAACTGCTGTTGGGACAAAACAAAAAAATGATAACTTTGGAACTGATGTTATTAGTGTTAAACCTAAACCAAAAAAATAAAGATATTTAATTAAAAATGATAAGCGTGTTCTCTTATCATTTTTTAAATTTATTAAATTTTATCATAAAGATTCTCTAACTCAAATATTTCATGAAGACCAGCGTCATGAATAAACAATGCTGCTAACATTGGTGTATTATCGCTCATTGTTAAATATCAAATCATAAATGAAAAGTTTAAAAACGAACATTTTTCCTTTTCTTTAAACAAGAACTTAATCATAAAACTACTAATCACAATAATTGGTAATGAACTAGAAATTCACCCTATAAAACTAAACATAAAAGAAAAACAGAAAAAAATAGAAACATATTTCAAAAAAGAATAGTTTAATGATTTTGCTAATATTCCCATGACAAACGCTGTTATTAATAGCAACAATAATATAAATATATCATTCATTTAATTCTTTTATAAAATGTAATAATACCAGAATGATTATATTTTATTTGATATACATCAAATAAATCAATAATATTTTTACTTTTAAAAACACTAATAATACCTAAAATATTTAAAGTTAAAATATCAATTATTAACAAGTTTCTAGAAATAATATTCACCAATGAACATCATTACGTGGTTCATTGGTGAATATTAAATTTAAAACAATTATTATTAATTGAATTTTTCATGCAAGAAAAAAATCTCCTTCTAGCAAACCAATTCAATAAGCAAAATTTAAAGTTACAATAAAAATAGTAAATGTGCTAATAATAACAGATATTATAATATTAATCATTCACGAAATAAAACTAATTTTAAAAAAACTTTTAGTTTCATTACTAAAATAACTACTTTTTCTTATTGTTTTTCATCGATAAAAAACTGAAATTTTTAAATGACTCTTTATTTTATTTACATCATTAAATATTTGTTTTTTATTTAAAATAAATTTCATTAGCAACCAACGGTAAATTATTGATAAATAAAACATAGTTACTTTTCCCCTTAAAATTTATAATTTGAAATCAGAATTAGTTCTGATTATATTAAAATAGTCGACCCCATTGCTACTAATCAATTTCTCATTTGATTAACCTCCATAAATAACATTATTCATAACCACAATTATTCTTGCAAAAAAAAGTTTAGAAATATTAAATTTTATTATGTTTACCTCAAACAGTTAAGAATAAACTTTGTATATATGATTAAGTTTATTATATACCTAATAATAAGAAGGAGGACTGCTTAATAGTCAGTCCTCCTTTATTTAATATTCATCTTCAGATGGAATATCACTAATATCAACAATTACTTCTGTGTTTTTAACTGTTGTTTCTTTATCAATAATCAAACCCACACTTTCTTCACCAGTATGTTTAGCATTGGTTTTTAAACGATGCAATTGTTGTTCTAATGGTACTAATATTTTTCTAATACCAACATACAAATCATAATCTTCTACTGAACATTGTAAATAATTTTTATTTAACATTTGAATATGAACTGAAATTTTAAAAGTATTATTACTATGTCTTTCAATATCAACTTTTGCCACCATATCGTTTTTAATATATTTAGTATATTTTGATTCTAAATGAGTTAAATTTTTCTCAATCGCATTATGAATTGCATCTATTATTTTAATATTTTTGCCATGAATAATAAGTTGCATAATTTTATTGCTCCCATCTATTTATATATTGTGATTAAGTTTAAACTTGTAAAATAATTAATGCATTACTATTTTCGCATAAATAGTCATTTTTTAAAAGCATTACTTAAAAAAGATATAACAGTTAAAAAATATTATTTTAGGTTTTTATTTTACGTAACTTACGTTTATCTTTTCATTTTTTATCTTTAAGAACATTTTCGCGTCCATTAAATGTAATAGTAGTTTTTCATTTAGGATAGTCTTGACCTTTAGCAAGGGCATTCATACAATTTAATGGTCATAAATTTCTTGCTTCTTCAGTACCAACAGCAGCTAAAGGGCATTGGTAAACAATAGTTCAACTATAACTACGGACATTATTATTTTCTTCAGTATTAGGATTAGCAATAAATGAATCTTTAAACATTAAAGCGCCAGCATAATCACTACGATATGCTTCTGCTTCATAAGTTGGAGTTACTAAACCACGTTCTCAAGCAGTATTAATTTGCTCTTTTGTTCATACTTTTAATGGGAGCGTTGGTTTTGTTGGTAGTTGAGGATTTATTGTTTGTGAAACTTGGGCTTTTAATACTGGCATTTCCGTAACACCAATAACAACTGGAGATTCTTGATTAACTGATGATGGTAGTGGAGGAGGAGGTGGGACACCTTGAACAGGTGCTTTTAATGGATAAACGTTTTTTACAAACTGTTCATTAGGTTGCTCTTGTTGTACACTAGGTGTAGAATCACTACTAAATATTTTTAAATTAGCAGTCTCATCTGTTGCTATTGGTTTTGGTTCTGGTAATTTATGAATTGATTGATTAATTACATGAGGAGGATTTGCTGATGAAGGCACAACTGATTGCGATGTTGAAATATTATCTTGAACAGGTGTTGGTTGTTTTGTAACAGTTTGGGATTTTAATACTGGCATTTCCGTAACACCAATAACAACTGGAGATTCTTGATTAACTGATGATGGTAAAATGGCAGGTAAAGCATTTGGTTGTACTTGTAAACGAATGTTTTCTAATGATTGGAAATATCCTGGCTCATCATCATTCTTTTTACGCATAGGGCGTTTATTAGTAGGAGGGATAGGGCTAGTTATTTTTTGTTGGTCAATAGAAGATAATGGAATTGGTTCACTTTCTACTTCTGGTAACAATTCATTGTTTTCCATAGTCATAAGTGTACTACTATCACTAATGTCATGCAAATCATGACTAACTTCTGATTGCTGTTTTTTGATAAGATGCTGTTGATTTAAGAAAACGCTTTTTGAATTATTAGAAAAAAAAATAGTTATTAATCAGCAAGAAAATCCAATAGTACTACCAGAAAAAATAATCGTAAATACTCAAGGAATAATAAAAAATAAAATACTAATAGCGCCATTCTTAGTGATATATGCTCGAAATCCAGCACTAGCAATGCCACAAAAACTAATCATAAAAATTAATAATATTCCACTAACTACTAAACAAGCCACAGCAATCAGAATTCTAATTGCATCATATTTTTTAGAAAAATAAAAGGTAGAACAAGAATACCCACAAATACTAACATAAACACGCATATTGATAATGTTAAACCTACAAAATTAAAGTTAAAACCATTATTACTAATTTCAATCAATAACTTATCAATATTACTACGATAAATACTAATAAAAAATATTCATGTTATAAAAAGTGTTATTGTTGTCAATCCACCACTAACCACTAAACCCCAACGATTAAGGAACTTAATATTTTTTCATTTTGATTTAAAAGGAATATTATCATATTTTTTTATTCCCACTTGTTCTGTCATGTTAAAAACCTCATATCATCTTTAACTTTATATACTAAAATATTAACATAAAAAATATTTTCATACTTAAAATAACTTAAATAACTTAGGAGAAGGTCATTGCTAAGTTTTGTTCAATTTAGTCGTAACCCAAACTCCTTAACCTTTTTACAAAATTAAAACAAACTTCTCTGAATTATTGTTTATCAAATCTTTTATACACCCTGAATTATTTTTTTGTTTTAATTTTAATTTACAACTACAAATTGGCCTATTTTTTAAATAAAAATTTGTTTATTTGTTAAAAAAAGTTTTTTTACAGTAATTAATAATATAATATAAATACGGAAAAAGTGGGATATTTATTATTAATTTAAAGCTTTAAAAAGGGGACACAAACGATGCAAACTATCGAAAAAAAGTAAAAAAATAAAGTATTATCAAAATCATCAGCAGAAAAAATAAAAAGTGAAATTAAATTGGTACCTCAATGAAAAATTTTTCCTTTTGTAATTAACAGCGGAGCGATTGGCCTGAGTGAAACTGGATATAAACCTATTAATAGCAAAATTACTGACTTTGGAAAATATGAACTAATTATTACTGGCGATGCTCCTGTTGTTGTTATATGGAAAAATAGTACCAAAATTTATCAAAAAAACAAAGGAACAACAGACCCTAAAACGAAAATTACAACTGGTCAAGATCAATTTTATACTAAGAGATATCAAGTCGGTGATTACTGAGAGGGTGCATTAATTGAAGATATTAGTGGTGTTGATTTTTCAAGGGAGTGTAACAAAAATCCGGAATTAATTATTCAATATTGTCTGATTATCATTTGAGACGAGAAATAATTAAGAATTTTTATGTAATTGTAATTTAATAGTACTCTTAATTATAAATAATTACAACTAAAATACATATTATAATTATTTTCAATAGTTTAGTATATTAAAAAAACACAACAAAAATACTTACTAAACAGACATTTAATAAGTTTTCAAGATTTAATTTAAAAATTATATTATGGTTTTAAATTAATTTCTTGACATTTAAAGACAATCATTTTTTTATATGTTTTAATACTATACGTACGATTACCAAGCATTGATTTTAAAATATGTCAAACATTACTTTCAGCAAAACAACCAATATTTTCTTTACAAACTTGGTTAGTAATGCCTTCTTTATTATTAAGAAAGTATTTTTTCTTTAGTTTTTTATGTTTTAAAGTTTTAAGATAATCAAGTAATTTATCATATTCACCATTTTCAATAAAATTTCTACAAGTATTATATTCTTGATAATACTTGCCGTTATTACCGGCAATAATGCCAAGATATAATACTTTAATTAAATGAAATTTATCTAAAATAAATTTAGCATTAAGATGTTCAGCAGTTTTTTTAATTCAACCAGCACTATCACCACAAATGATTACTTGTGCTGGGTCAAAATTTTCAAAAAATTGTTTTCCTTGTTCTAAAATAAAGTCAGCGGTTTTCTCAGCACCAAGCACGGTTTTATTAGGTCTTATAATGACACTTGCTCTTTTATTAACTAATGTATGATTAATATTATCTGTATAAAATACTACTAATCGCATGGAATATTTATTAATTTTACGCTTGTATTCTCAAAATTTTCGATGACCATCATCAATACTAATATAAATAGGTTGGTTTGGTTCTAGTTTAATTTTACTAATATTTTGTATGACAATTACATATTTCTTAAATATACGACAAATAGTCATACGATTAACATTTGCTTGTAACATGGTATGACAAATATCTTTGTATCTTTTTCCATCAGCAAAATATGCAATAACATTTTGTTCGATATCTTCTCCAATTCTCTTATATTTAGGTAATTTTAGTTTTTCATCAACTAGACAAACATATACTAATTTGTTTAATTCTGTGTTATAATATTTGTAAATACGTCGTTTATAAATTACTACACCATATATTGTGTTTCTTTTTCTTTTTTCAAAATCAACAACCATATATTTGCTTTTATCTCGTGTTTTAAATAATTTTAGGTCTAGTTTTTCTCATCTTTTTTTGATATATTCTAAATTTAATTGATTAATTTTTTGGTATTGTTCTCGATAATTTCAAGACATTGTATGTCTCCTCCATTCTATTTAATGTTTGATACATTAAAATTTTAATTTATAAGTAAAGGTTTGTGAATAAAATATGACACTTATTAGTAGTTATGCACAATTAAATAAAAAATATGACCTTAATTTTAGTGATAATAATTATGGTTTTAGTTGAGAAGTTTTTAAAGAGTTTGTTGGTGAGCAATGAGCAGAATTTTTTACAACAAATTGTTTTTATCGCTTTGTACCAACAGCACGTTTAACAAGAAAAACATGAAATTGTTTAGCGTTTGACTTATTTGTGTGCTGTAATTTTAGTGATAGTTCTGTTCAAGAAGTAAGACGTTATGAAAATACTCATAATGAAACTACTATTGGTTCTTTAATGGATGTTTGTCAATATTTAGAAGATAAGTATGATATTCACTTAGGAGTTAATAATCCACATGGTATTAAATGAAAAATCACTAAGGATGGTGGTTGTATTATCTTTCCTAATAATCAACAAATAGATTTTATTGGTTATGCTAATGGTAATAAGATTTTTGGTAAAGCCGTTGGTGGTTCTAGTTATTTATGTTCAAGAACAGATGAAATTATTATGGCAGAAGAAAAAGAAACTTTAAGTGAAAAACAATTAACGCAACGTTATGAACGTTTAAAATTATCAATGTTTCGTAGTAATCGTATTAAAGTATCTAATGAACCAATTCAAGACTGAAGTTGAACATTTATTGATAGAAATATATTTAGTCCAACTTATGGTAAAAAAATTACTCGTTATTTTTATAAAAATCACTTTATTGCTTTTACTTGTAATCCCTATGATAAATACCACCCCTTTTATTTGCTCTATTGCACACCCTATTTGCCATTAAATGATAAAGTTATAGAGAGATACCCTTAAAAAAATTGGTAAGGTCTACTATGAAGATACGGAAGCGTTTAGTGGGCTTGGATTATTTATTTTAAGATTTACTTTATTGCCGTTTTGAAATAAATTAGAACCAGTAACACAAAAATTAATTTTAGAATTAAAAAAGAAAAATCCTGATGAATTTAATACTGTTTATTATGGATTTGAATATTTAGATAGTGATGCAACTGTTTTTCCATTTCTAAAAGCAATAAAATATTGACAACCATATAATTTACAAGAATTCTATAACAAAGAAAAAGATACTTATAAATTTGATTTTTATAGTGTTGGTGTTGATTGAGCAACAGGTTCCAAAGACCATACTGTACTTATGGTAACTGGTTTTAAAGAATACAATAATAGTGGTTATTATGACCCTTATATTATTTGTGAATTAGTAGTTACTCCAAATGATTTTATCAATGAAAATGAAAAGATTAATGCTTATGTTGATGAAATTTGCGGATTACTTGATAATTTTGAAAATTTTGACCAAGCAATTTACTATTATGATGATAAAGCAAAAACCGCTATTGATTGAATAAGTCAAAAATTAGCAGATGAACATAATATCTTAATTATGAGTCAAGTTGCAATTAAACATGCTTCCAGTCTTAATCAAGAAGCAGGATTAACTGACCGTTGTGTATGAATGCGTAATATTATGAGTTACGGTAATTTTTATGCTAATCAAAATGATTTATCAAAAACTACACAATGTTTAGAAGAATTACGCTATGACCAAATCAAAACTAACATTCCTGATAAAACTATGTACCAAGACCCTTATGATGCTTTGTTTTATGCGCTATATCCATACAAAAACATAATTAGGGGTAAAAATAATGGTTCTACTAAAATAAGTGTTTTTTCTTATGCCATATAACCAACGAAAACAATAATAGTAATAGTAAAGTTCACAAAAAATTAACGCCTTGTATTTGGCGTTAATTTAACTTTTAAATGGTATTTGCAAAAAATATAAAAATTAAGTACAATTTAGTAGTAAAATTAAGAAAAAAGGAGTCATTTAGTATGAAAACATGAATAAAAACAAATTTAAGTAAAATAACATTAGCATTAGCACTAACTGGTGCTTTAACTGGAACAATTGAATTAATCATGGGGGGTGCTTACCCATAATTTCGGTAATAATGTTAAATATTATTTAGACCATAATAAACAAATGGTTTTTGGTACTTCAACAATATGAGAAAGAAAAAATAATGGTAAAGATATAATGGACTTATACTTTGCTATTAATAAATTTACAGATGATGCAATCAAATGAGATGGTACATATCCTGATGGATATTTTATAAATAATTTAAATTTCTAAATTTATATAAGAAATATTTTCATTATATTTATCAAATAAATTAATATTATTTAATTGTATTTCTTGTTTTTCAGTCATTAAAATTAAATTATAATTTCCACCGCCAAAAATGCCACTAATTTCAATCCGATTTAAATTATTAATCGGATTTTTAATTTGTAATTCAAATTCACTATTATTATCAATTTTTAAAATTTCTTTATAGAATTCTAATTTAGAAAATAGACCAGATTTGCTTGAACCATATAAATTTAAAGCATTTTCAATTTTAGTTTTATCAATAATTGCTCTTGTAAAATACTTTCCATATTCACCATTACCTAGTGTTCAATCAGCAGGAATTAATGAAGGTATATTATTACTTTCTAATTCATTTGTAATAGATAATCAATTAAATTGATTATCATCTAACTTAAATAATTCATTTTGACTAATATCATTATTTTTTAATTTAATATTATTAATATCTGTAAAATCAAAATATTGGGATTTTAATATTACCCATGCATTTAAATATTTTCAACTATCATTTTCATCATGATGTATTGGACTTGATTTTAATTCAAAATAATATGGCAATAATATTTTATTATCATCATTTAAACCTTTATTAATAGACATATTAGAATAAATATTACTTGATAACATAATTACTATTTGTTTTAATATTTGCACTTGTGGTAAACTTATATAATTTGGATAATCTAGTTTTCACTGTTTAAACAAATTAGTAATAACATCACTTGGTTTTTGTCCCTCAAATTTAGCACGCATTTTATCCAAATTATTAATTTTTGTTGGGTCATTAGTCAGTGATGCGCCATCAAAATTCCTATTGTAATTATATGTATAACTTAACATGTCTAATAATAATTGTTGTAAACTATCAATAGTTGGTGCGTCTTTTATTTCTAGTTCAACATCTCTAAATATAGCATTAGTAGAAATATGTTCGCTTTCACTATCTGTTATACGAAAAGTTCATATTTCTTTATCGTTTAATTCTTTTTGTCCATTTAATGGTCAATAACCAGGACTATTAGTGAAATCATGGCCTAATCAAACGTTAGTTACTCTTGCATTGTTAATAACTTCTTTTCTTGTTTTTTTGCCACCACCAATAGCAATTAAATCTAAAGCTGACTTTTCTTGTCCGATAAATTGTTTTGCTAAATTTCAAGGTAATATTTGTTCACTAAATCATTGTTCTAGTATTCTAACTTTTGGTTGAGTTTCAATAGGCATTGATAATAGCGGAAATGCTATCTTATCTTTAACAAATAACTTAGGGTATACTTCTTCCATATTATCAACTTCACCAAGTACCTTTATATTGCCAAAGAGCATGCTTCTAGGTGCTTTAATTTTTAAACCAATAACTTTTGTATCTTTATCTAATGGTTTTTGTAATTTAATAATGATTGGATAACCATCTCTTGTTTTAAAATCTTTAATTTTTATTATAGTAATACTTTTCGTACTTCTTAATTTTGGATTTTGATAAGGTTGTGAATAACTATTAATAATATATAAATTATCAATATTATTTTCAGTTAAAGTTTCATTAATAGATACAGCATATAACTTAAATTGATTTAATAAATCTATTTCTTGAAAGATTAAATTTTTAATATCAGTCATACTATATTCAATGGCATTATCATTAATATTAGTACTTGCTCTTTGATTTAGTTGCATATTAAAGTCTGATGTTTCAGCAGCATTAGTAGTTAATACTTTTTCAATATCAATAAAACCAATCTTAATAGTATTAGGTGAGAATTTTAAAGTATTGTTTGTACTATCTTTAAATAAACGTTCAATTTCATAAATATAGATTGTTCGTTTTTTAAATTTATCGTATATTCTATTAATATCAGGGTCACTAGTATTACCCATAAGGTTTGAAAAATCATCAGGAATATTATCTATTTGATAATCATTTGCTTGATTAATTTTAGTTTGCTTTTGTGGAAACTTAGTTTGTGGTTTGTTGTTGTCCATTGTCATTTTCTCCTACTAATTGGTTATTTACTGGATTAAATAAATTTAATTTAATTGTTAAATTTTCAATTGCTTGTTCATCATTAATTTCAAATGTTTTACTATCTAATAAATCTTTATCAATACGTACTAATAATTGAATAAATTTAAGAGTATCAATATTAAATTGTCATAGTTTTTGTTCAATATAATTAACTGTTGAAATATTTACTGCTGTACTTTCAGGAACTGATTGTTGTGCTGACTTCTTTTGACTTGGTATATGTAAACCACAACGCTTAGATATTTCATTAATTAATCAATCATAAACATCACTTAATGTTTTACCTTTAAAATTACCTTGAATAATAGTTACTAAACCATTAGGAGCATCATTAGGACTTTTATCAGTAAATAAATAGTTTTTAGCAATTAATTTTTTTATAGCATCATCAATTAATTGTTGATTATTACCATAAATATTATTAAAAACAAATTTAGGTGAGTTTAAAATGACATCTAAAATGATTTGTTCAAAGAAAATATCTAATGCTTTAATTTTATCCATTACTTTATTACAATCAGGTTCTTCATTAGCACGATTACGCATAATTGCTATTGATATATAATTAATGTTTAATACTTGTTCTTGTTCTAAGTTAGGGTTGTTATTATATGTTTTAAAATCTAATATAAATTGTTTTTTATTATCACTAATACTATAAATTTCACGATTAATTGTTACTTGTTCATTATTAAGAGTATAAATTTCAAATAATCTTACTGTTTGAGAATTTTTTTGATAATTCTCATAAAAAATAGTACATTGAATTAATTTACCAGTAATATCATAATTTCTTTGTTGTATATCTACTAATTGAAAATATAGATTATCATTAGCAATATAAATTAAATATCCACTAATTCCCAATTTACTTAATTTAAAAATAGAATTTCAATTTTTACGATAGTATTCTTGATTAATTAAATATTGTTTAATTTTGTCATTATTAATTTCTAATGGTGCATTATATAAATTAGCATTATTTTCTGCTACAAAATCAGTAAAATGAGTTTCATGATTAAAACTATTAAATCCAAAAAAATCTAGTATGGAAGCATGTATTGTTTTTTCTTTACTTAAAATAAATAACTTTATATTATCATTTTCAGTTAGTTTTTCTTTTCTTTTAAATATTTTCATAATGATTTACCTTTCTAAAATATTTGATTAATTTTTAATATGATTTTTACAATAATAAATATAACTAGACCTGCTGTTGCTGATGATAATACTATTCCAATTAAACCTAAAATAATTTTTATAATTTTAAAAAACATAATATTATTCTTGTAATTCTTCTAATTTTCAAAGTGTACCAAAGTCCGGTCTTGTTGTTGAAGGTAATAAATTATCTGAAATTCTTAACATGCTTACACTTGATGACATACCCCAATAATATCTTAAAGTAATATTTTTCATCATACCTATACTAATAATTGTTTCAATAATGATATCTTTCATAGAAGCTTCGTTTTTATCTATTTTTTTAATATTGAATAAGGCTTTTCTCCCTTTATGTACTATTAAATTTTATCACATAAATGCTGAGAAAAGCCTATCTACGGACTTCTCCCCACAGTTTTAAATCAAACATAGCATTACAGTTTCAAAACTAGGTATGTTATTGAATTTATATGCTGATTCTTTTGCATATAAATGAACATGATGTTTTGCAACTTTGATATGTGTTTTAAATGTTCTTCGTATATGTTTTCATACTGATTCAATTTGGTTGGTATTTACACCAGTTTTTGAAACATAGCCATTTTGATGGTTAACTGTTTCATGCTTAGTGAAAACCGATTTCAAATCGCGATATCCTTTTCACAAATCAGTATGTACATCACACTTTGAAGACATGTGGTTTCTTGCAAACTGCAAAAGATTTTTACTGTTTGCGTTTTTCAATACTTTCACAATTAAATTATTGGTTGTTTTTTGATAAATGCCAACAATCAAGGTTTTGTTTAACAAGGATCTTCCTTGTTTTTTAAAACCCATATGTGAAAGATACATTTCATCTATTTGCACTATCCCTTCAACAATGAATTGAGGTTTTTGTTTAGCAATGGCACTTCGGATTTTATGACCCATTCTTCAAGCTGTTTTCAAGGTCACTCCCAATTCTTTTGCAACATCAGTTGATGGAATTCCATGTTTGGTGTTTATTCATCTAAAGATGAGATAAAACCAAGATATTAAAGACGTTTGGGACTTTGAAAATATAGTGCCCGTGAGAATACTAAATGTTTGATGACATTTCAAACATCTCATTCTTTTTAAATCAGAAGTATTCAAATTAAAACTAGAACACCTAATACATTTGCTTTGTTTCAAACTTGCTATATATGCAAGACATTGTTTTTCAGTTTGAAATATTCTGTTGAATTCATTTCAATTCATTTTTTCCTCCACAAGTACATGTGGGGAGAAGTCCGTTGAATAATTCAATAACTTTATAAACTCCACTCTCTAAAATCGTAACTGGTATTTTAGAACAATTATAATAAATACGATATTTTGTATTTTCTTTTAAATCATATTTTATAGTAAAACCATCTGTACTAAGGGCTACTTCTTTTCATTTTGGACATGGACAAGGTGTTGGTGGTATTGGTGGAGTTATTGGTAATATTTGTTCACTATAATTTTTAGTATTTGTATTTTCTGCTTCTTCTAATGAAAGCAAAAAACCAGTTTGGTAATTATATTTTTTTAAATAAATCATTGCTGATGTAACACCTAAATCAACATAATTAGTTACTACCTTTTGATTATTTTCTGCTTGAAATGTACTATCTAATATAGCAGGTGCGCCTCTTCACATAAAAATTAAATATTTACTACTTCCATTACTTTTAAGATATGCTCATGAATAAGCAACTCTATATAAAGTATTTAATTTAAAATTATATTCAATATTTTCATTTTCATTACTAATAGTACCAACTGATTTTCATGTAATAAAATTTAATTTATTAATTTTTTCATCAATAAATTTTTTAACAAATTTAGTAGGTGGAATATCTAATTCTCCGGTAAATTGTCCATTTCCTAATTCATTATATTGTAAAACTTTATAAGTAGTATCTTCTTTAATTAAAGTTAATTTATCTTGTTTTTTATCTATATTAGATTTATTTTCATTAATACCACCACTAATTGTTTTATTAGTAGTTTCTAAATTTTCGTCATTAATATTTTGTTTTTTATCTAATAGTTCATTAGTTTCTTGTTTAGTATAATAGTTATCATCATTATTAGTTTCTGCTATAAATTCAGTTGGAGTGCCAAAACCTTGATATTCATAAACTTCAATAATAACAGATGTATATTGATGATTAGTTGCACCAGACTTATCATCAACATCTATAAAAAACTTAAATCCTAAATAATTGTAAAATAATGATACTATAATATTTTCGTTGATAATTAATTTATCAATTATAATAAATTCTTGTGGTTTGCTAGATTGTATTGGAGGATAAATTAAGGTTTTTGTTAGTTTATTAATTCTATTATTATAGTTTCCATTATTAATATAAGAAAAGTATCAAGAAACAACATATCATTTATCTTGATTAATATTATGGTTATTTGTTTTCGTTCATAAAGGACTTGTTTCAATATTAAATCAATTATTTTTAATACTTTCAATTTCTTTATTTGCTAACTTAATATTATTTTCATTACTAGTAATACGTTTTTGTTGTTTAGCAGAAAAATCAGCAGTTGCAGCATGGGTAAAATCATTCTCTTGTGGATTATTTTGTAATGCTTCGGGTGGTAATGTACCAATTTCACTTGGTCAATTTAAAACCATTGTTTCAGTTTCGGGGTCATATTCAGTTGCTACATAACTTTTATTTACAAGTTTAGTAACTGCCCCACGAAATACTTCATGTTCATTTTTGCTTATAACATCATCATATAATTTTATTTGTTTAGTTAATGTAAAATCATGATTATCTTTATCACCACTAATTCTTTGTTCTTTTTCATTATCAATTAATTCATCTACTTGATTTCTTGTATAAAATGTTTCTAAATCAATTTTATCAACAGCAATTTCTTGTTCATCATAATTCATTAGTATTTCTTTTAATTGCGTTAATTGAGATAGAATTTTCATTCTACTTGGTGCTAAATCTCACACATTAATTGTTGGAATACTACTAGCACTAAATTGTGTACCATTATTAAATTGAATATTAGCATCAACATTAAATTCAATTGGAGTACGATTAAATACTCAATGTTCCACCATTACATAAACCATATCTCTTAATGTTTCTTGAAGTAATTTATCTTTAAAACTATCAAAAGGAAATTTATATAAAATAAAATTAATATAAGCATTAATATCATTTTGTGCGCGAATAGCAAATGTAGTAAATCATTCATTAGCGTTTGGTCATGTATTTACATATTGTTGTGGAGTGTCATCAATTGTTCCAGTTAATGGATATCACTTATTATAATTTTCTAAACTAATACCAGTTCAAAGTTCTTTTATCATGTTATCATTCCTTAAAAAATGCTTTTTTATAATGTTTAGTACGTTTTTTAGTTTTTCTATGTGCTATATGTATAATTTCTTTTTGTAATTTTTTCTTACCTTTTTCAACCACTTGACTATAAGCAAATTTTTCTAAATGATGTAATAAACCAGTACCAAACAACGTATAAACTCCAAATTTTAAACTAACACTTTTAAAAGATTTAGTAACATTTTCCATCGGATTATTAATAACATTAATAACTTTATGATAAGTTCTTACTATTCTTAATATTTCGCGATGTACCTTAAAAGCATCTCTTATAATCTGTTGAACAACTGGTGGAGCAAATGCAATTGTTTTTAATCATTTATTAGTATTAACTCCATAACCAATATATCAACCACTATTTCAACGATATCAATGAAAAGGATGTACTTGTGTAACGAAAGTTTCTGCTTTAATAATAGTATCAATAACAACAAATGGTTTATATTTAGGATTACGATGATAAATAGTAATAGCACATTTATCTAGTGATAATGGTTGAATTTTACATCCCATAAATACTGGTGAATTTAATGGAATTAATTGTGCATGTTTAATTGCTTTTTTCTCAGTACTAGTAAATAAATCACTTGCTTTTTCTTTTAATTTATTAATTTTTTCGATTGCTTTTTCTTCTAATTGTTCAAATTTTTCTTGTAATTTATATATCTTTTCACGTAATTTTTCAAAATAAGGTGTATCTTTTCAAAATTTATTTAATCCTGTTCTTAAATAAAATCTAATGTCAAAGTATTTAAAAGTTTGATTTGTTTTTAAAACAAGTTTATGAATAACACTATTTTTAAAATTGAACTTAATAGCATTAGCACGAATTTTTTGTAAATCTAAAATTAAAGTTTTTCCATATCTATTTTCTGCATGTATTGTATAAACTAAATTTAATCAATCATGTTGGTTCATTTTTAATACTTCTTTTAAATCAGTATTATATTTTTTTAAAAAATTATTTGCTTTTTCAATATCTTTAATTTTAAATTTAGGAATTAATTGTGGACTTAACTTTATTAATGTATTTTGTAACAATAAGTAATCTTTTAACTCTTGTTCTTCTAATTTTTTAAAATTATTATGAAATTGTCTTTCTGCAACATAACCTAAGTTTTGCAATATTGTTTCACGATTAGGTGCAACTGAATAGTTAAATAAATATCGTTGTTTACCAATAATTTTATCTGTTAAAATTTCTTTACCTGTTACTTGATTAATAACATCTTGTAAATTTTTTGCTTCTTTAATGCCAATTTTTTCTAATGTTTTAGTTTTTTGTGCTAGTTTAATAAATTTAGTAGTACGAATACCACGAGTAATTTTATTAAGTCCGGCAAACGCTGGTAATATATTAAAAAAAGTATTTAATTTTGTTACATTTCCTTTTAAATAATCATAAACTTGATTTATAGTAAAATCAGTTGCAAATTCAATACTTGTTGCGCTAATACTAGCAAGCAAGTCACTTGCACCTAATCCAAGTGCTAGTTCTTCACTTAAACTACCAGTAAAAGGAGCAAGTGCAACTGCTATTACTTGTACACCAATCATTTCTAAAATTTCTCATCATAAACTTTTATTTTCTTGTTGTTTACTTATTCTAGTATGTTTTGGTTTATTTATGTTTAAAATTATAGCAGTGCTAGTAGTACCAATTGGCATAGTATTAATTTTCCTTATTTAAGATTAATTTTAATAGGATTTGTTGAACCTTTATAATTTGGGTCATTTATATTTGTTCTAATAATTACATATAAATCACCAGTTTTTTGTTTATTATTACTTATAATATTTTTACCTTGGTCATCACTAAAATATTTAATTGTAGGAGTTTCTAAACTTGGATTTAAACCATTAATTACTTTTGTATATAAAATATTTGTGTCTAAATCTCTATTATTTTTATCTGTTCTTGCCGTAGTATCTAATGTTAAATTTGTAATTTTAGATTTTAAGTCAGTTTTTACTTCACTTTTAATTACACCACACATCATTCAACGAGATGTTGTTTCTTTTTTTGACATATAAGGAATTGATTGACCCAATACTTCACCACCAACTTTATATGCTCTACCAACTTTACCGTCAGTAATCTCTTGCACATAAACAACTGTATTTTCTAACATATATCTTTTCATTGCTTTTGGTGTTGCTAAAATAAATGACATAATTTCATTTTCATTTTTATCATTAGTAAATGTCATATAATCATCAAGTACAATTTGACATAATACTCCTTTTACATATAAATCATTACCGTTTAATCTTAATTGTTGTGCTAATTGATTATCAGTAATTATTCCTTTATTATCTGCTAAATAAACTAAACTATCATAAAGATTATTAGTAATAAAGAAACGAGAATTAGCACCATTTCTTAATTGAAATAAAGTATTTCATGCCGATAACATTGCTTTTAAATAACCAATTGGAGTTGTATCATTAATTAATACCTTAGTAGCAAATTGTGAAATTACATTAGTGTCATCACTTGCTAATTTATCTGTTAAATCATTTGCAACTTCATATTGCATAGTATCTAATAAATTTTGACCATTTTCTGCTAATAAATCAACAGCTGCAATAGTTTCACCTGCAACGTATAATTTTTCAATAATTTTGTCAATTTTATCAGTTTGAGCATAACTAATATCAAGTCTTGTACTTTTATCATTTCATTCAAGTACTTTAATTTTAGGGTCTTTTGGTAATTTAATAATGAATTCAATTTTAGTAGAATTAACCATTTCAATAGGAAAAAAACTTGCTCATGGACTATTTGATTGTTTAAAAAATTCAATAAATTCAGGAGCTTCTACTAATTTTTCTGTATTATTTAAGTTTGTTTGAATATTTACTGCCATTTTAATTTTCCTTTTCTATAAATAATTTTTCTTTTTATAATCCAATAATGGATTAATTTTTGTTGGTATTTGGTTATTAATAATTGTTTGTTGATTACCACCAGTATTCAGTGGTGTTCTTAACACTGGCTGTTCTTTAATTAATTGTTTTATAGTATTTTCTATTTCTTCACTTTTAGTATCTTTTGTTTTAAACTTTAAATAATCATGAAATTCTTGTTTAATTTGATATTTATTAAAAATATTAACCATTTGTTGTTCTTTAATTTCTTGATTAATTTTATTTAATTTATTTTCTGCTTCACTAATTTTTTGATTAATTTCATTTTCTTGTTGTTCTTGTTCAACATTATTTTCAGCTAAGTTTTGATTTACTATAGTAGTTTCATTTTCTAACATTATGACACTTCCTTACTTACATTTAATATTTTACTTTCATCTAAATTAAATGGAATTGCCAAAATTTGATAATGAATAATTTCACGATTAGAATAGCCAATTTTAGCAACTACTTCTTTAAATCTTAAATGAAATAATGTTGCTAATTCTAATGTTTCAAATGATTTATATTTCATATCATCACTTTGATTAGTTTTATACATTAACAAATAAATTTGTTTCATGTTAGTAGTCATTCCAATTTTATTATTTTCCATAGTTATTTCACCTCCTTACTTTTTCCTTTTTCCATAAGTTTTTCTAATTTTATTTGTTGCTTATTTAACTTATTTTCTTGTTTTGTCATTTTATTATAAGAACGTATATGTTTTGGAGTTGTAATATATTTTTTTAAAATTACAATAATTTCTCTACAAATTAATGTTCCTACAGATGTTCCAATAATAATTAATTCATGTATAAATTCTTTCATTTTATATTTCCCTTCCTTTTATAAATGATAATAATTTTCATCAAAAGTTAATTGTGCATTAATATTAACTTCACTCATATCACTACCATAACTATTAATACTTGCATTATCATTAATAAGATTTGCTATTTCATTTGTAAATGAAGTTTCTTGCATTTCAGTATTATGATGTGTAATTTCCATAGGTAATAAATTATGTATAATTTCACTAGCACCCGCTATTATTGTAGGAATAGCATAAGCATTATTAAAATCATTATTAATACCCATTGCTACACCAGTTGAAATTAAACAACCACCAGTTGCCATATTTCAAATCTTTCTTATACTCTCAAAACGATTAGGTATTAATTCAGTAATTCCACTAATAAGGTTTGAAATACCATAAGCATTTAATGAAATATAAGTATCTCAATCTATTAAATTATTAAGATTGTTATTTTCATTCACCATTAATGGTCATGGTGGTGTTTCTGTGGTAGTAGTTGGAATTGGAGTTGTCGTAATTGGTAATGGACTAGGATTTGGATTAATAGTAGTATTAAAAAACTTAGTATAATTTGCTAATCCAATTGTTCCTAAACCTAATAATATTTTTTTAGAACTATTAATAACTTTATTTCTAGTAGTTGGTCTTTGATTTAAATTTCATATATCTAAACCTAATTTTTTACCAAATAATAAACTATTAATTGAACCTAATATTGGATTACCTATTAATTGACCATAATAAGCACTGGTTCCAATCATTGCTAAAATTGGACTTATACCTGTTCTTATTAATTTTAATAATGTATAGTTATTTGTTTGTGGTGTTTCTGTATTTGACATATTTTTCTCCTTTTTAATTTCCTTGTTTTTTAATTCAAACTTTAACTCATCCTTTATAGACTTCATTATCGCCAACTATTAAAGCTTCATTATCTTCAGGGTCAGAAATAACTATATGTTTTGATTTAACATTAGGATATTTCATTAGAATAATTGCTCTAATATCATTATGTGTATGAAGTGCCTGCGGAGATGGTGATAATATTTCAATTTCATCTTTATTTCCAAATAAAGTAGGTAGTATAATCATATTTATTCCTTTCATTTTTTAAATCATTTAACATTAATGGAACAAAATGCACGATTTTTTGGAATATTTAAAGTATTAAAGATTTGTCCAGTTACCATAATTTCATCATTTTTGTTTAATAAAATACATCGTTTATAAAGTTTTGGATTATTAAAAATTAAGGTAATATAGTTTAATCCATTTCATTGACCACGAACAGTATAATATAAATCTTTATTACCTTTCTCATGATATTTTGCTTCTATACTGTTACTAAGTTTTACTGTTAATTTAATGTAATTCGCTTTATCTTTCATTTTTTTAGTTCCTTAAATAATATTGAATATGCTTATAAGCATATTGTTCATGTTTTGTTAAAATGATATTTCCTTGATAATTTTCTATTTTACTTTTATTTTTTGGTTCACTTTCTTGATAATCTCAATTTATAACATCTTGTACTAGTACCATTAAAGCACCAATAACTTTTGGAGTTGCTAATGGATTAGTTAATAGTTGTTTTGAAGTTAAAAAGAAATTTTCTACAATAACTAAGATTTTTTCATTTTTAAAATGTTGTTTAATTATTAAAAAGTATTCTTTAAATAGATTTTTACTTTCTAGAACAGTTTTTGTTTTAAATGTTTCATTAAAAATAATATTATTAGTTTCATTTGAATATATAACAATTCCACTTGTACCAATACCCGCGGGGTCAATACCAATAATTAGTTCATATTTCATGTTTTTTCTCATAATGTAAAACCAGAATTGTTTATACTTGGGTCTACTGATAATAAGTAGTTATTCATTATTCAAATTCTCCTTGTTCTAATTCTATACACATACAACCATAATCACGTTGACAATAAAATTTATTCATTATTCAAATGATTTTTTTAATTAACATAAAATGTATTTTTACTATGAGTATTAATATCTTTATATGGAGTAATTAAATAATTAGTGGGTAAATCATTATGATTGTATTCAATAATCTTGTATGCTTTATTATTTTCAACTCATTTAACATTGTATTTAAAACATGAATTAATAATGTTTGTTTTTGGGTCTTTTATTTCTCCAATAAATCACCCATTATGTTCTTCATAAAATGTAAGTTCTTCTAATTTAATTTTATTAATATAATATTCTTTTTTAGCAGGGGGTTGATTAATAGTTATTTTTTGACTATTAATATATGGTTTTAATAATTCTTTTAATTCCATACCAATTAATTCTTTTTTAATATTTTCTAAATTAAAAACTCAATATGTATATTTATCATCAACAATAAAACTATTATTTTTAATCATTCAATTTGGAACAGATAATTTATATTCGCCATAATTAATCATAATAGAATTTGATTTTTCAGTAATTTGTTCTTTTTGAAATTCTATTTGCATTTTAACAATCCTTTCTTTTTTTTATATATCCTGTCGCTATAAGCGTAAAGGATATATATGTTATTTATTTTGTTAACACTAATATAATTAATATTCGGACTTCTCCCCACATGTACTTGTGGAGGAAAAAATGAATTGAAATGAATTCAACAGAATATTTCAAACTGAAAAACAATGTCTTGCATATATAGCAAGTTTGAAACAAAGCAAATGTATTAGGTGTTCTAGTTTTAATTTGAATACTTCTGATTTAAAAAGAATGAGATGTTTGAAATGTCATCAAACATTTAGTATTCTCACGGGCACTATATTTTCAAAGTCCCAAACGTCTTTAATATCTTGGTTTTATCTCATCTTTAGATGAATAAACACCAAACATGGAATTCCATCAACTGATGTTGCAAAAGAATTGGGAGTGACCTTGAAAACAGCTTGAAGAATGGGTCATAAAATCCGAAGTGCCATTGCTAAACAAAAACCTCAATTCATTGTTGAAGGGATAGTGCAAATAGATGAAATGTATCTTTCACATATGGGTTTTAAAAAACAAGGAAGATCCTTGTTAAACAAAACCTTGATTGTTGGCATTTATCAAAAAACAACCAATAATTTAATTGTGAAAGTATTGAAAAACGCAAACAGTAAAAATCTTTTGCAGTTTGCAAGAAACCACATGTCTTCAAAGTGTGATGTACATACTGATTTGTGAAAAGGATATCGCGATTTGAAATCGGTTTTCACTAAGCATGAAACAGTTAACCATCAAAATGGCTATGTTTCAAAAACTGGTGTAAATACCAACCAAATTGAATCAGTATGAAAACATATACGAAGAACATTTAAAACACATATCAAAGTTGCAAAACATCATGTTCATTTATATGCAAAAGAATCAGCATATAAATTCAATAACATACCTAGTTTTGAAACTGTAATGCTATGTTTGATTTAAAACTGTGGGGAGAAGTCCGTAGATAGGCTTTTCTCAGCATTTATGTGATAAAATTTAATAGTACATAAAGGGAGAAAAGCCTTAATATTTTCTAGAAAAACTGGGCTCGTAAATAAATTGTAAAATTTTGAAAAAAATAAAACAGCATCTGCTCACTGAAAGTGGCAGTGCTGTTAAATAAAGAACTAATTACAATACGTCCCCCAAACGGGTCTATATACACTAGTTGCCAATCCGCTCCCACCCCAAGGATTACCATTATTCATGGTTAGTATATTTTGTTAGGTATCACTCCACTTTTTATTTCAACATGCAAGTCCACATGCTAGCCACTATTTTTAACAACTGTGTTATGGTTCACTATTTTATGTCCCTAGCACGTGTTGATAATAGTGATAAAGACTGTTATAAAATTTGCAAATTTTACAATTACAAAAAAAGACGATACTTATTTCTCGTCTTTTTGAAAAGGGTATTTTATGAGTTTAAAAAGTAATGAGTCTTTTAAAGATAAATTATTGATAATAGAATAATTACTACGTAAGTTTGTTACGCCTCCTTGAAAATTTTGGTAAAAAAGAAATTTATCTTAATAAAAAACAAGATATAAAAACCAATATTAAAGATTTAAGTAAAACAAAAAATGTGGCAAATAAAGTTAATATTCATAATTTCAAAAATGATTTAAAAAATGCAAAAAAAGACTTTAAATCAAAAACAAAAAAGAATAAATAATCATAAGTAAAAAACACCTGACAAATTTTCTAAATACGGTATAATTTAATTAAAAGGAGTGTGATAAATCATGTGATTATGACGATTATTAGGTGGCGAAGTCAACTGAGAGCGCGTTGTCAAAATGCAAAACAGAGAACAGTTAAGCGAAATTAAAGCAGCAATTATTCATGCTCTTGGTGCAGGTTCTAATAACAATGCTTTATATATTGACAGATCAAATGATGATGACAAAAATAATGTCATGTGAGTATTAGAAAAGTTTGGACGAAATGTCCCAACAACCGCTAAATACCCATTTTTAAAACAAGTTGATGGTATTGGCAATTTACATCAAAAAAATAAAAACATAAATCAGTCAAAATGAGATCAAGCATGAGAATGATACGACGCCTACAAAAGCGGAGCAATTCCTTTTCTAGAATATCGGATTAAGATTAGAGAACAAGACTTAGTTCGTTATCCTGATGCATATTGGCAAAAAGAACTTGATAAATTAAAAAAGGAATTGAAACCATTAAAAAACAAGAACAACAGAAAAATAGATTATTAGATTTACAAGAAACAGCAACACATTATGGTGTTCCAACACGAGAAATTAAAGAAGCAATTAAAGATAAAATATTTGATAAATCAAGTGTTGATGTAATTGTCCAAAAAATAACTAAATTAATTGAGACGGAAAAACATAATAATATAAATAATAATGATTTATCACTTGAAAATGAAAACTTACGCTTAAAAAAAGAAATCTTAGAAATGGAACTAAAATTAAAAGGTTTAAAACCAGAAATAAGTTGTAACCAAGACAAAAAAGTATTTAGCGAAGCAACTAAAAGCAATTTAGATTTAAAAGATGAACTTATCGAAAAAGAATTATATAAAGATCAAAGCGAATATGAAAAATGAAAAAACATTTGGGAAATTAAAAATAAATAAATATAACTGCAAAAATAAAACAGACAATATTAAAATTAACAAGTCAAATGAAAATGAATAAATTAATAAAAATAATATAGATTAAAAACAGTAATTAAAGTAAAATTGCTGTTTTTTTTATTTTGTCAAAATAGAAAGGAAAATAAAAATGGATGAAAAAACTGCTTAGTTTGTTGACGATATTTTCGTTGTCTTGTGCAAACACAATGACATTAATTAGTTGTGGTAATATTGCAAATAATAAACCACACTTACCACCTAATTTAAAAAATGATTTAAAAGTTAATTTAAAAACCAATATTGATTTAGAAAAAAGATACTTACCCCACCCTGTTTTAATCCAACAGCGAGGATATAAAGGAACTTTCTTTAATCAGTACAAGACAGATACAATCAAAAATTTAACTAATGCCTTTTTAAGGCAAACAGATAATAATTTATCAATTAAATTTAAAACAGAATTTAGTACTTACGAACAACAAAATTATTTGAAAATAGAACAACAAAAATATTGGAAAAATTTACTTAATAATATTTGTCAACAATACCAAGATAATTTAAAGCAATTTATTTTATTATTTTATAATTTTGTTGCTAATATTTGAAATAAAACAAACATAAATGAAATTTTAAGGAAAATAGAAATTAAAAATATCATTGATGGTGATACTAATGTCTTAGGACAAACAAATAATCACCAAACTATTTTCATAAACAAAAAGATTTTATCTTGTGCGTTTGAAAAAACAATAAATAGTGAATGATACAAAGGACAATTTACAACCAATAACTTTTTTCATATTTTAATCCACGAATTAGGGCATATCTTTTATTTTTATGATTGAGAAACAATTAAAATCAATCATATTTTTTATTTAAAGCAATTTTTAGCACAAAAAATTAATAACTTAAATAAATTTGCAGAACTAGACAAAGAAAAAGTTTTAAAGATATTTGCCAACAGTAATTATGGATTGAGCGATGATGACGAGTTATTGGCAGAGGGATTTGCATATTGGTTATTAACGAAACAAAATATGCAAACAAAAACATGAGAATTTTGAAACGAATACTTGACAAGTTATTTACCACAAATAAGAGATAAAAAAGAAAGGAAGTGTAAATGATGTTAAACAATATAATCGGAATGGTGGGAACCATTGCTGTAATCGGTTTGCTTGGTTGTTTATGAAAATTTCTTGGTATTAAATTGCAAAAAATGAAAAAACAAATTGAGTTAACGAAATATAAAAAAACTTGCCAAATAATATTATATGTTAGTATAGGTTGTTTTGTATTGTTTTTGTTAGTAATTGGATTGTGATTTGGTTTAATATATCCAACTTTGAAATAGAAAGGAGTAAATTTAATGAACTGAAAAATTGAACTTATAACAATATTTGTACTATTTACTATAACTATTTTATGACAAATAATAACTGGATTTATTGTGTTTAAAAAAGAAATAAGTGGGTAAAAAATGCTTACTTTATTAATCTCACCGCTATTATCTTTTATTTTTGGTATTTTAATTATGAATATTATAAAAATTATTTTATGTTTTATTTCTTAATCAATACTAGTAAACAGAAAGGTGGTTTTTTGATATGAAAAAAACTATATTGGTGCCATTGTTATTAACAGCCACAATCGGTATAAGTGAACCACTTATTTTTAAATCAACCATCAATGATAATTATTTGATATCAAAGCAAGAGAAAATTATTAGCAAAAATGCAAAGAAAAGTTTTAATCCAACAGCGCCGAGTTTTACAAAAAATATTAATTGAGATAATGATATTGATGTCGAAACAAACGGAACTTGGGGTGGCGATTATACAGAAAAAGTAGAATCAGCATATTATTATGTTAATATACTGAATTATGCTGATAGTTGAAATGATTTTAAAAATAAGTATAAACAGATTCAAATAGATTTTGAGGGTTATGTTGATCATAACCAAGCAGCAAAAGTTGATTATAATACTTATCACTATATAAATCTAAGTCAAATAAGTGGCATAGCAAAAACATCGCAGATTTTTCATCACTATCAAGGTTATACCCAAAATGAAGAGTGAGGCTGAGCAGATGTAAGATATCAATTAGAAAATAATAAACTTAAAATTGATTTTCTAGTTTATGCACGAGCTAAAAACGGATGAAATTCAATGAATACATGAGCTAAAACATGATTAAAAGTTAATAAACTAATTTTTAATACAAGTTTTAGTTTTAATGATATGAAAAGTAATTTAACAAGAGAACTAAATAAAGAAGTTAAATATTATTATATTATTGATAATAATCCACAAAGTTCTCATAATTGAAACCAAATTAAAGAACAAATGGATAACAAAATCAAAAAAGCACTAAATGATAATAATGATACCCAAGGATGAATTGAATTTTTAAACCCAAATTATCAATTAGAAAAAAGGAACAATAATTATTATCTTAAAACAAGCTTTAATATTGAAAATTACCAAAATGGCAGTTCTGAAATATGAGAATTTAAAACACCTTTAAATTTTGATAGTGATTATAATATTGTTAATGCCAAAAATAGAATAGAAAACGAGTTAAAGCAAGCAATCATTTATCAAAGTGATACATCAACCAATATTTTAGATAAAACTAATTGAAATGCAATTAAAACTATCTTAGATAATAAAATATTTAATGTTTTAAGCAAAAACGGAAACATAATAGAATGAAAAAAACTTATCAATCCTGATTATGCGTTAATAACAGATAATAATTATTATCTTAAAACAAGTTTTAATATTTTTAATCATTTAACAGAACAATGAGAAAATTGAGTTTTTAAAACAAAACTCAATTTTTCATTAAGTGCGAAATATTGAAAAAGTAAAATTCAGGAACGGATTTTAATAACGCCAGGAAAAATTAGTGATGAAAAGGGCATTGAAATGATTAATGATGTTGAAGAAGTTATCAATAATGGTGAGGGAAAGGAAAATAAATATAATAAAGGAATAATAAAATATCATAAAACAACATTTTTTCAATATATTGAACCAAAAGAAAACAACAATGATCCTGATTATGATATCGTTAAAATAAATGGGGTTAATTTAAACGCTGTTAATGGTTTATACACATATACTTTTGATGATAAAGAAAAAGTTAATAAATATGAAATTGAAATTATCCACAGGCCAAACCCCAAAATTGAGGGAGATATTGGAGGTAATTTTAAGTTAACCATTTTAATTGAAACAATTACCCCATCATTGCAATTAAAATTAATGGGATGAGGGCCAAAGAATATTGACTATGAAAAACTAACAAATGAATTTATCAAAGACCCTAGCAATGAAAATAAATCAATCAAAAACCCTAATTATGATAAAGAAATTAATAAAGAAACAGGGACGAAAAAGCAATTAATCTGAGTTCGACATCAATCTAACACCCCCTTTCCATTAGATCCAATTGACAAAGATGGAAATTTAATAAAAACTAGTAATATTAATGATTATGATATCGGTTATTTAGCATAAGCAAGTGCAGTCGGAGCTGGTTTTGAAAACTTTTACAATAATGACAACATTGAAAAATTTACTCGTTATTTATCAAATGAAAAGTTAAATACTAAATTCGAAAATGGTTATCAATTAGAAAAAAACAAAACTAGTGATGTTAATACCAGTGCTGGTTGATTTCATTTTATCATTCAACAAAAACGCTTTAATGATTTAAATGGAAATACCCAAACACCATTTTATCAACACAAATTTATCTATGTTGATAAAAATAAAAGTTCAAATTATCAGTATTTTTTAAATTCAGTTGATAGTAAAGATGCGAGTGATTTTTGAAATACAACACAAGGAAGACATCTAAAAGATTACATGATTAACTATAAAAAGTGAAACACAGACAATGATTTAGCAAAATTAAATTATGAAGCAGTGTTATCATATTGACGAGACTATGTTTCAGATATTCGTAATCATTTAGCAGTCAATGAAAGTATCAATAATTTTAAGTCGCTAAATGATTTAAATATTAGTGCTTTAAAAATGAATGCCAAAGATATTAAAACTATTAGAGATAAAATTAATAAATATGTTTGACAAGAAATAAATAAAATCAGTTTATTAGCAATAATAAACAAAGATTATATTATTCAAATATATAAAAATCAGCAATGACAAAAATTAACTGATGATGATTTAATTGAACTAATAACTAATCAGCAAGAACAAACGAAAGCAACAATTATAAGAATTAAAGCACTAAATACATCAACGATACTAATCGGGGAAACAAACCAATTTAAAGTTATTAACAACTTAAATTATGATGAAAGTAAAGTCATTGATTTAAGTAAAATTAAGTATCAAAATCAAGAATATAATTTTAAAGATAAAACAAAAGATAATATTTTTAATAATTATATTATGGAATATATTAAACAAGGTTTTAAGATTAATAAATTAGATGAAATATTAGTGCTAGATGTTGATTATCAAATATCATTGCAAGGATTAAATGGTAAAAAAATTAACATTAATGATAATGAATTACAGGAATTTATGGAAAAAATCAAAGAAAATAAAGGTGCTGAGTTAAAAATTACTATTTATGCTTTGGATAATAGTTTAAAAGTTATTGGGAGTGGTTCATATAAGTTAATAAATAACCCAACATCAGAAAATGCCCCTAGCAAACCGAATGAAATTCTCCCAACAGAGGGAATTATACCTAACATTCCCAATAAACCAATGAATCCCAATAATCCCAATGGAAATAATGGGAATGGAGAGAATAATAATCCAAATATAAACCAGAAAAACCAAACAAACCAATAAACCCCAATCATAATGAAAATAATGAAAGTGGTTGAAAAAAGTTCTTTAAAAAACCAGTTAATTTATTTTTAATGACTTTGATTAGTTGTGGGATAGTTGGTGGGTTTATAACTTGAATTATCATTAAAAATCAATTAAATAAAAAAATTGGGGGCAAAATAGAAAATAAAAAAAGTAAAAACAAAAAGAAAATAAAAAAACAATAAATAATATCTATTTGTTCCCCTTTTATTTAATACCCTTATTACGCATTTTAAGGGGCAAATTAGCAATGAAAGTTATTTCATTATATTTAATATTTATTATAAATATAAAAATAGTTTTTAAAACGGCATTTTAAATGTCGTTTTAAATTTAAAAGAAAGAGGTGCAAAATATGAAAAATGTAATACCAAAAAAACTAAAAGATGCCAAATATCGTTTTTGACGCAATATAACAATAACAGATGTTTTAATAATTGCCGTTTGAGTTGGATTAACAATTATGTTTATATTTGGTTTTCAATGAAAACTATGAATAAAATTATTATCATCATCAATAATGATTTTAATTAGTTTACCACTAATTATTACAAATAAAAAAACTAATTTAAAAGGATGACAATGCTTATATTATAAAATAAATTACCTATTTAGTTGTAAGAAATATAGTAAAAACAAAACAAGTTTACTGGTGCCATATAATAAAGTTATTGGTAATAACTTTATTACAACTCACGGAATTTTAAAAGGTACTTTAAAAAAGACTCTAATTGGAGCAATTCAAATAAAAGGATTTGACATTACTTTATTAAGCGGTGAAGAGCAAATATTAAGATTACGAGATTTGCAAGATGTTTTTAAATTTGCTAATTTTCCAATAACTTTTTTAAAGTTAGAATTACCATTAAATTTTGATGACAACATTAGATATTTACAAAAACAAATTAATAAAACGCAAATCCGTTATAAAGACAAAGAAATTAGTTTTAATCAATTTGTAAAAATTACAAAAAAAATTAAAAATAATATTGCTTTTTTTAAAAAAGAATTAATTAAAATAAACGATGAAATAAAAACCGAAAAATGTTTTTTTATTTTTGTGTACGGAAATGGTGAAAAAGATTTAAATGAAAAAATATTATTTTTAGAAGATAAATTATATAAAGGAAAAATTAATTGTAATATTTTATCTAATTATGAAATAACAAAAATCTTAAAATTAATGTGAAATCCATATAAAAAACCATTAAATAAAACAGATTTTAATAAAAATAAAGATAATTTAGCAAAATTATTGCAATTTAACTACCTAAATATTAAAAAAAATTATTTTATAGCAAATGATTTATATTATTCAATTAATACAATTCAGGACTATCCTTTATTTATTAACGATTTATGAGGGGCTTGTTTATTTTCAAATGAGCAAACTATTATTTGAAATATAAATCCTTTAAATTATGATGAAACAAAAAAAGCAATCAACAGTGCCATTCAAACAACCCAAACACGACAAGTAATGACAAAATCATATGTTAATACAAATGAAAATAACTATGAATTAGAAACATACTACCATTTAATTGATGAGGTTAATGGTGGTGGTGAATTATTAAAAAATGTTAATATTTTATTTTTAAATTATGGAACAAATAAAAAAACATTATCACAGGCACAAACACGATTAACAAAAGCATTAAAAGAAATGGATATTAAACCTAATCCATTGTGATATCAACAATTTAATGGTTTAAAAGGTTTTATACCCTATAACAATAAGGTCATAATAAAAAAATATGGTCGAGAAATGCCAACAAGTACCCTGGCAGCATCTTTTCCATTTATTGATAGTGGTTTACATGATAAAAAAAGTATGTGATTAGGGACAAACAATATGGGAAATGACGTGTTGTGAGATCAATTTAAAACAACAAGTAAAAGAACAAACCACAACATGTTTATTCTCGGTACAACAGGAATGGGAAAAACATATTTGTTAAAAAAATAATAAATCATCATATCATGATGGGTCGTAAAGTTATTGTTATTGATCCTGAGCGAGAATACAAACCATTATGTGTTTATTATGATGGAAATTGAATTGACGCAGGAGATGCTTCGATAGGAAAAATAAACCCCTTACAAATTTTATATAATAACTTTATTGATGAATTAGAAAATACCAATTCATCGCCCCTATCAAATCATTTAAGATTTTTAGAACAATGATTCAAAACGCTTTATCCTGATTTTAACGGGCGAGAAATTAATTTATTAACAAAATATTTGAAATTATTATATCACCAATTTAACATTACAAATAATAGTGATATTAACAAAATAATAAACAATGATTTTCCAATTATGAGTGATTTTTATGACTTATTAGAAAAAGAATATATTAATAATAAAAATCAACTTTTAAAAGAATTTATGGATTTAATAGCAACCGATTTTTTAAATGATGGAAAATATCAAGCACTTTGAAATGGATATACAACGATAAAATTTAAAAATAATTTTGTTGTTTATGATGTTTATAATTTGTTTGACTTAGACGACAAAAAAACAAACGCAGCACAATTAATTTTAATGCTAAATATTATCAAAAAAGAAGTAAAAGAAAATCGTTTCAAAGATAATAATGAAATAGTGATAATTGTTGATGAAGCTCATTTAGCAATCGATAAAGATAATCCAGTTGCTTTAAATTTTATGTACCAAATGACAAAAAGGATTCGGAAATATAATGGTGCTTTGGTTGTGGCAACGCAAAATATCGCTGATTTTGTAGAAAATGAAACCGTTTTAAAGAAAACAACAGCAATTATAAATAATAGTCAATATTCATTTATTATGGGATTAAAACCCAATGACTTAGAAAAAGTAATTAATTTATATAAAAGTTATGGGGGATTAACATCAGCAGAAAAAGACTATATTGCTCGTAGTGTAAAAGGACAAGGACTATTTTTTGTTTCAGGATTTGAAAGATATCGTATTGAAATCCAAGCAATCAAAAAAGAAAAAGCCGGATTTGGAAAAAAAGATAATTAAAATAATGCAAAAATACTTTAAAAAATGATTAAATTTAGTTATTTTTTTACAAAATTTTAATAAAAAAATAAAGAAAATGTTTATTTTTGTCTATTTTTTAAAAATAGCAAAGAAAACATTTTTTATTTTAGAAAGGTGGTGGTGTTAATGATATTTAAGACAAATTTAGGAAAATTAATAAATGGTGATGCTTTATCTTTTGTCAAAACATTAGAAAATGATAGTGTTGATTTAATATTAACTGATCCACCCTATTTATATAATTTACCAAAAAGAAAAAACGAGCAAATAAATGAAAATAGGATATCAAAAAGTATTAATAAATACATTAATGCTATCTATGATAATAATCTACATAATTCATTTGATATAAATACTTATTTAGATGAGTTTTATCGAATTTCAAAAACTAAATTTATGTTAATTTGAATGAATAGATGACAAATTAAAGATTATTTAGATTGAGTTTATAAAAATAATATGAATTTTGATTTTTATTTATGAGAAAAAATAAACCCAATGCCAACTAATAATTTTATTTTGCAAGATAAAGAATATTGTATGATTATTTATTCTAAAAAGCACCCAATTCCAAATTATCAAAATAATTATGAAAATAAAAAAACAATATTTAAAAATTCAGTCGGCTCAGCTTATAAAAAAACAGAACACCCAACAGAGAAACCACTAAATATATTTACTGATTTAATTCAAAAATATAGCAAAGAAAATGATTTAATTTTAGATTGTTTTTTAGGCAGTGGTACAACCGCATATGCTTGTGAACAGTTAAACCGAAAATGAGTAGGTTGTGAAATGAATAATAATTATTTTGCAATGATACAAAAACGATTAAAGAAAATACAAATTAAATTTAGTTTTTAAAAAATGAATAACTTTCAATTAATTAAAAAAATAAATTATATGGCAGTTTTAATTGCCATGATGGTTGTATTATCGCAAACTATGCGAATCCAAATTATTCCAAGAACAACAATTCCATTATTTTTAATCCCTATTTTTCTAAGTGGATTTATCTTAAATTGATATTGGTGTTTATTAGTCGGATTTATGGGCCATTTTTTATCTGATTTAACATCATGAGGTTTTACTTTGGGATCATTATGTTTAAATATTGGCACAAGTTTATTGGCGATTTTAATTAAATTAATTAATTGAATCAAAATAAACCATATTATTAAAATTATTTTAATTTTATTAACAAACATAATTATTTATCTTCCGATTGATTTTATACTTTTTTGATTAAATTTAGGTGTTTTAAATATAGAACAAATAATTATCGGAATATTAATTACAAATACAATATGCTTGCCAATATTTTACTTATTAACATTAAAAATTATAAAAAGAGTAAAAATAATTTTATAGAGAAAGGAACTATCAAAATGAAAGAAACAGAAAAATATATAAGTTATCAAATTATGACAAGTAATTTAATTTTCACAAAACCTTATTATGATAATAAAGGTAGTAAATGAATTGAGCTAATGATAAAAGATTTATTGTATCCTTATGCAAGTATTAATATAAATAATAAATATTGTAATTTACAATATAATAAGGAATATTGCTTTATTTTAATTTTTAAAAATCAAAACTTTTATACAAAATTAAAGATGGCAAAATTGAGGGTGAGGTTAATTGAAAAAAACTGCACCCTTTTTTGTTGGTGATGGATAAACAATGTTTAATTAAAAAAGCTGAGAAAAAACAAATATACAAAGAAAATTTAAAATATTTTAATGGTAATAAATTTCCAAAAAAAGATAATTAATTAGATAGAATGAAAATGAAATTTTTGATATATTTTGGCAAAGCCAAAATATATACTGAGTGGACTTTTGGCTTTTTAAATTTAACAAATTTTAAAGGGTAAAAATTTCCAAAATAAGGAGGAATAAAATATGGAAAAAGAATATAAATTTAAAGCAGTGGTGCGAACTGAAACATATAAAAAATATCCAAATGGTGCCGTTGATAAATTAATACGGCATAATTTTAGAATTAAAATACCTGAAAATGTTAATCCTGAATTTACAAAATATAATTTTTATTATGTAAATGGTATAAAAGAAAAAATCACTAATAATAAAGCTTTTGAAATTACAAAACAAAAACGAAATGAAATAATGAAGTTATTAGAAAATGATTGAGACAAACAACAAATTAAATATAGTAAAGCACAAAAAACAAGTTTTGAAAATCATTGTAATAAATATACTAATTATGTAGATACACTTTTACCATCAACACGACAAGAATGATTTGAAAAAATGGGGATATGTAAATTTACAAATATTCAAGTATGAGATAAAGAAACAGGAACAAGAAAAATGGGCAAATTAATGCCTGAAAGTATTAATTGAAAAAAGTTAAATGAATGAGTTAATATTGAAATAAATTTTATGAAACAATGAATGAAAAATAATATTAAAACAGATATGGGATATTTGTATTCAGCAGTTCATATGGACGAAACAACACCCCATGTTCACTTTGATTTAATTCCAATTAAGAAAGTTTTTTCAAAAAAACTTAATGAAGAGCGATACATAATTAGTAATAACAAACTTTTTGGCGGTAGTAATCGTTTTTTTAAAGGAAAGCAAGAAGATGACTTATTAAAAAAGTTGCATGTTTATCATGCTAATTATTTAACAAAAGCAGGTTATGAAATAGAACCTGGTGAAATTGGTGGTAAAGGTAGTTATAATGCAATGAATTTTCGACAAGTTAAAGAATTTGAACGAAATAAGTTAGAAAATGAAATCAATAATATATTTAATGAATACAAGTTTACCAAAGACAATATTAAAGAATTTAACAAAATTAAAAGTATTAGTGATGATTATCATTGTTTAATTTATGAAATTAAACAATATTTAAGATATGAAAATAATTTTACAGATTATGAAATAAACCAATTAACTAAATATTTAGATTTAGCAGAAAAAATGAAATACTATAAAATTATAACTACTGTTGCTAACCCAAAAACAGTAGATTTTAAAAATATGAGTTTAATTGAACAAGAATTTAATGAAATGGTTTTTAAAATCAATCCGATTATGCAAAAAGGTTATGATTTGGTGAGCAGTTTAGAAAGAGAGCGATAATATGTGAAATAAAATAAAAAAGAAAAAAATAAGTTTATTAATTGGTTTATGTTTTATTCCAATAACTTTCATTTTTTGTTTAACATTATTTGGAATAGGTTATTCAATTTTTATTAATTGAAAAAATATGACTGAATTTATTACTGAAATTAAACAATTTAAAATATTATTATGATGAAATTATATAATTAAAACTAAATATGGATTATTAATAACTATTGGATTAAGTTTGGGATTTTATTTCTGATTTTTTTATTTTGTTTTATTTAGTAAAGTAAAGAATAAGGAAACTGCAATAAAAACAACCGACAAAATAGATTTTGGTGATAGTAAATGATTAAGTATAAAAGAAATTGATGATATTAGTGATAAAGTTAATATTAAAGATAATTATAAAAATACTGGTTTTGTTTTTAATTGTAATAAAAACAAAAAAGATTTATTGTTTAATTTAAAAAACAATATTCATAGTGTTATTGTTGGTTCAACAGCAAGCGGAAAAACACAAGGAATAGTATTACCAACAATTTATTTAAATGGAAAATCAACCACTAAACCAACCATGATTATCACCGACCCTAAGGGGGAATTATATAATTTAACTAATGGATTTTTAGAAGAAAATGACTATAAAATAAAAGTTATTGATTTTCGTAATTTAGAGAAAGGAAATACTTGAAATCCATTAAAAATAATTTATGATGACTTTATTAAAATGCTAATGACAAATAATGAAAAAGAAAAAATAAAGTGAAAAATAAAATATCAAGATAAAATTAGATCACTTAGTCGTATGTTAATTGACAAAAATATTGAAGATGATTTTTGAAATAATTCAGCAAGCATGATTATTCAAGGAATTATTTTGGCAATATTAGAAGATTATGAAGATAAAATAAACAAAAATAAATTAACAATAGAAATTGAAATTTTAAACCAAGAATTATTATTTAACAAATTTAACATGGCATCAGTGGCAGCAATCGCTAGTTTTAAAAAAGATTTAGTTGAATGACTAAATAATCGAAAAAATACCAGCATTGCTAAAATAACAGCAAGCCAAGTTTTAGCTGACAGTAAAGAAAATCGAACACTAGATGCTATTTTAATGACTGTTGCAAAAAGTTTAGAAGTGTTTAATAATGATTTTATTCGTAATTTAACATCACAAAATGATATTAATTACAATGATTTTATCGAATATCCAACTATTTTATACATTATATTTAGCGATGAAAATGATAATTACTATAAATTAGTAGCGATACTAATTAATCAAATTTATCAATTTTTAACAAATAAGATAAGTAAAACAATAGAACAAAAACTAGAAAAACCAATATATTTTATATTAGATGAATTTGCAAATTTAACAAAAATAAACAACATTGAAAAATGAGTTAGTATTTCACGCAGTAGAAATATTTTTTTTCAATTTATTTTACAAGATATTAATCAATTAAAATTAAACTATGGCGATGCAAAAGCAAAAATTATCTTAAATAATTGTGGGATGCACATTTTCTTACATACTAATGATTTAGAAACAATTAAATATTATAGCGAATTATTTGGAACAAAAACAATCGAACAAATTAGTATCAACGAAAATAAAAATAATACTAGTGTTTCAAAAAGTTTAAAAAGTCATCCATTAATGTTAACTAATGAATTAGCAAATTTAAAACAAGGACACGGAATTGTTAAAATATCACGCTATAACCCAATGAAAATAACTTTAAAACTATGAAAAGATTTAAAGTTGTGAGAAAAAACAAAAACAACTGAATTAAAAGAAATTGATTATATTAATTTCAATAAATACTATTTCTATGATATTAAAAATACCAAAAAAGAATTGACAGAAAATACGATTAATGAATTTGCCAACTTAACAACAAAAGAAGTTACAACAAATATTAATAATTTAAAAATACAATTAGCAGAATATGAAAAAACAAATTATAAATCTGTTCAAAATAAAACAATGATAAATTTACTTTTACAAAAAATCAAAAACCTTGAAACAGAATTAATCAAAAGACAAGAAAACCAATAATTATTCTGAAAAGGAATAATTATTTTTTATAAATAGTAAGATTTCACAAAGTGGTCAAGCTGGAACACTAAAAAATAAACGAAGTGGAAGGATATCTGATAAGGTTAATCAACTAATTTAATTAGTACTACATGGGGCAGAAGAGTAGTCGCGAGTGATTAACTAAACCAATGCCTAAGGGAAACTATGCCCAAAAGAGGACAAGCAATAAAGTTATTTAACAAATAACTAGTGAAAAATAAAAGAAAATAATATAGATTGCTTATTTCTCTATCTTTCTCTAACAATTTTAAGTATAATAAAATTAAAATATTATTACTACTTTAATAAAAATTTGTTTTTTTTATTATATATTTATTATATATTGAAAATAATTAAATATTTATAATCAAAATTAGTAGAAAGGTTTAAAGATGGAAAATAAATATGTTAGTGAATCTGAATTAGAAAAAAAGTTTATTAATAAATTAAAAATTGAAGGTTATGAATATATAAAATTAAATAATGAAGAAGATATTAAAACCAATTTTAGAAATCAAATTTTTAATCATAATAAAAATGAATTAAATAATAAACCATTAACTGACAAAGAATTTGAAAAATTATTATTTAAAATTACTGGTAAAAGTACTTTTAATTCTGCAAAAATATTAAGACAGAAAATTACAATTGAGCGTGATGATTTAAAAAAAGTAGATTTAGAATTATTTAATAAAGATAAATGATGTGATAATATTTTTCAATTTACTAATCAATTAACAATAAAAAGTATTTTTCAAAATAGATATGATATAACAATTTTAATTAATGGTTTACCTCTAATACAAATTGAGTTAAAAAAACCAGGAATAAATTTTAAAGAAGCTTTTAATCAAATTAATAGATATAAAAAAGAATCTCATAAAGGATTATTAAAATTTATTCAGTTTTTTATAATTTCTAATCTTATAGATACTAAATATTTTTCAAATAATGATGGCAATATTTTATTTGAAAATTCTTTTTATTGAACTGATGAATTAAATAATAGAATAACTAATTTATTTGATTTTACTAAAAATTTTTTAAATAAATGCCATGTTAGTAAAATGATTGCAAGATATATGATTATTAATGAAAGTAAAAAAATATTAATGATAATGAGACCTTATCAAATTTATGCAGTTGAGAAACTTATTAAAATAGCAAGTGAAACTAATAATAATGCTTATATTTGACATACAACTGGATCTGGAAAAACTTTAACTTCTTTTAAATTAAGTCAAATTTTAAAATATATGCCAGAAAAGGAAAAAATATTTTTTTTAGTTGATAGAAAAGATTTGGATTTTCAAACCATTGAAGAGTTCAATAAATTTGAAAAAGATAGTGTTGATTATACTGAAAGTACTTATAGCTTGATTAAAAATATGCAAGATTCCACTAAAAAAATAATATTAACTACAATTCAAAAAATGGGTAATGCTTGTAAAAATGAAAAATATAAATCAATAATGGCTAAATTTAAGAATAAGAAAGTGATTTTTATTATTGATGAATGTCATAGAAGTCAATTTGGAAAAATGTATATTAGCATTAAAAGAATTGTTGAACATGCACAATATTTTGGATTTACTGGCACACCACGATTTGAACAAAATAAATCAGAAGACGGAAGAACGACAGCTGATATATTTCATAAATGTATCCATAAATATCTAATTAATAATGCACTAGCAGATGGTAGTGTTTTAGGTTTTAATGTTGACTATATGGAATCAATTAGAAATAAAAAAGAACCTAATGATGAATTAATTGAAGATATTAATAATGATGAATTATTAATAGATGATTCCAGAATTGACTCTATTTCAAAAAATATAATTGAAACATTTTCAAAAAAAACATACGGAAAGAAATATAATGCCATATTTGCTGTTAAAAATATTAATATGGCAATTAAGTATTATAAAACATTTAAAAATTTAAAACATAATTTAAAAATTGCTTCAATTTTTCATTTGAAGCAAATGAAGATTTAAATAATAAAGATTTTTCTTTTAAAACAGAATTAGAAAAAATAATTAAAGATTATAATTTAAATTTTGATACTAATTTTAATATTAATAGATTTAATGAATATTTCATTGATTTACAAAAGAAAGTTAAAAACAAAGAAATTGATTTATTAATTGTTGTTGATATGTTTTTAACAGGTTTTGATTCACCCACCACAAATACACTATATTTAGATAAATTATTAAAATATCATAAATTAATCCAAGCATTTTCACGAACAAACAGAATTGTAAATAATACCAAACCATTTGGTAATATTGTTTGTTATCAAACTACTAAAAAAACTGTTGATGAAGCAATTTTATTGTTTTCTAATAGTGCTACTACTGATCAAATATTAATGAAACCATTTGATTATTATGAACTAGAATTTATTAAGTTAGTGAATAAATTAAAAAAAATTATAGTTGTGCTTATGATGTAGGAAATGATGGTGACGAAGTTAAAATTAAAGAATTTATTTTTTTATTTAAAGAAATAGTAAAAATATTGTTAAAATTAGAAACATTTATTGAATTTGATATTAATCAAAGTAAATATAATTTTAGTGAAAATGAATATAATGAATTTAAATCTCGTTATTTATCACTAAGTGATGAAAAAAATAAAAAAGAAAAATTATCTGTCTTAGCAGATGTTGATTTTGAACTAGAATTAATTTATAGTAATAAAATTAATGTTCATTATATTTTAGAATTATTAAAAAAAATAGATTTAAATAATATTAAAAGAAAAGAAAACCAAATTAAAGAAATAAAAAAAGAAATATTAGACTCAACTGATCAACTATTAAAATATAAATCAGAATTAATAAATTCATTTATTGAAAGAGTTATTCCTACCCTTAAAAATACCGCAGATTTAGAAGTAATATATGAACAATTTTGTGATAAAAAATATGAACAACAAATAAATAAATTTAGTAAAAAATATAATATAGATAAATTAGATATTAATGAAATTATTAGTGAATATCGCTTTACTAATCAATTGCCTTCTAATTTAATTAGAGAAAAAATTAATCAACAATATACTGAAAAAATAGCTATTAATAAAAATATCTCTAAAATAAAAGCAAAAAATGAAATAAAAAAAAGAATTAGAATTAAATATAATTGATTTAATTAATAAGTTTGAAAGTTAGGAAAAAATATTATGACAACACATGAAAAACAAAATATACAACAACACCAATTATTTTCTAAGTTATGAGATATTTCTAATACTCTACGCGGGACAATGGAACCATCCGAATATAAAGAGTATATATTAGGATTAATATTTTATCGTTATTCATCAGATAATGTACAATCTATAATAGAAAAGGATTTAAAAATAGAAGGAATTGATTATCGAACTGCTTTAACTAATGAAAAATATCGCAATGATTTTTTAGAAGTTTTATATGATAATGATAGTGCTGGATATTATATTGAACCAGAATATTTATGACAGGAAATAATTAATAAAATTAATATTGGGAAATTTGATATCTTCTTATTAAGAAAAGCATTTAATAAATTAATTGAATCAACAATTGGTCATTCATCAGAAAAAGAATTCGAAAATTTATTTGATTCTGTTGATTTAGATTCTAGTAAATTGGGAAAAACAGAAACAGAGAAAAGTAAAATAATTGCTAAAGTAATGTTAAAAATTAATGAAATTAATTTTGAAATTAATGAATCAGAAATTGATATTTTAGGTGATGCCTATGAATATTTAATTAGTAAATTTGCTTCTGAATCAGTAAAAGCAGCAGGTGAATTTTATACACCACAACCTGTTTCTAAATTATTAGCTAAAATAATTAGTCAAGGAAAAACGGAAATTAAAACTGTTTATGATCCAACATGTGGTTCAGGTTCATTACTATTAAGAGTATATAAAGAATTAAAAATTGGTCATTTATATGGTCAAGAATTAAAAACCAATTCATATAATATGGCAAGAATGAACATGATGTTACATGGTTTAAAGTATAATAAATTTGATATTTATAATGGTGACACATTAGAGGATGATGGTTTTAAAGGACAAGAATTTGAAACAATTGTTGCAAATCCACCATATAGTTCTCATTGATCGGCAAATCAAAATTTTTTAAGTGATGAAAGATTTAGTGCTTATGGAAAATTAGCACCAAAAACAAAAGCTGATTTTGCTTTTATTCAGAATATGATTTATAAATTATCTGATAATGGAATAATGACCGTTGTTATTCCTCATGGAATTTTGTTTAGGGGTAATGCTGAATTAATTATTAGAAAATATATGATTGAAAAGAATTGAATTGATACTATTATTAGTTTACCAGCTAATATGTTTTATGGTACATCAATTCCAACTTGTATTATTGTTATGAAAAAATGTAAAATTGATAATGCTATTTTGTTTATTGATGCTTCAAAAGAATTTCAAAAGCAGGGAAATAAAAATATTTTAACCGATGAAAATATTATTAAAATTATTAATATTTTCAATCAAAGAAAAACTATTGATAAATTTTCTAATTTAGTTGATATAGAAATAATTAAAGCAAATGATTATAACTTAAATATTGCTCGTTATATTGATAATACAGAAGAAAAAGAAATTATTAATATTAAAGAATTACAAGATAAATTAATTAATAATGAAAAAGAAATTCAAAAATTAAATGAAGAATTTAATTTAATGTTAAAAGATTTGGTGATTAATAATGAATAAATCTTTCGTTTCTAAAATTAGATTTAAAGGTTTTAATGAGTTTTATTATAAAACAACTTTTAGTAAGTTTTATAATAAGGCTAAATCTGGAGGAACTCCAAGTACAAAAAATAAAGATTTTTATAATGGAGAAATATCATTTTTATCAATTAAAGATGTTACCAATCAAGGCAAATACATTTTTGAAACTGAAAAAACAATAACTAGAAAAGGACTTAAAAATTCTAGTGCTTGATTAGTACCAAAAAATTCATTAATATACTCTATATATGCTTCTGTTGGGTTTCCAACAATCAATAAAATTCCATTAGCTACTAGCCAAGCTTTTTTTTCTATGGAAATTAATAATTTATATTTTTCGACAGAATACTTATATTATTTATTACTTAAATTTAAGAAAAAAGAATTAAATAAATATATTATAAAGCAAACACAACCTAACCTTTCCAAGGAAATAATTAATCAATTTATTTTTAAAATACCTAATTTACAAGAACAAACTAAGATTGCACATTTTTTTAGCATTATTGATAGAAAAATTGAATTAATCAAAGAACAGTTAAGTTTATTAGAAAAACAAAAACAATATTACTTAAATAATATGTTTGCGAATGAAAAAAGTTATCCAAACATTAGATTTAAAGGATTTAATGATGAATGAAAAAGTAAAAAAATAGGAGAAATATTAAATTATCAGCAACCTACAAAATTTATAATTAAAGATAAAATTGAAATTCGGGGAAAAATACCAGTATTAACAGCTAATAAATCATTTATATTAGGTTATGTAAATGAAAAAAATATCTATGAAAATATCCCAGTTATAATCTTTGATGATTTTACAATGGATATGAAATATGTTAATTTTAAATTTATGGTTAAATCATCAGCAATTAAGATTTTAAAATCTAAAAATAATAATATTAATTTATTTTATGTTTTCAATTTATTAAAAAATCTAAAATTATTTTCTAGTGATCACAAAAGATATTATATTTCATATGTAAGTGAAATTAATGTTTTATTTCCAAATATTAATGAACAAACAAAAGTGGCACATTTTTTTACCATCATTGATAGGAAAATTGAATTAGTCAAAGAACAGTTAAGTTTATTAGAAAAACAAAAACAATATTACTTAAATAATATGTTTATTTAATTTATGGTTTCTATTTGATTTTATAAACAAATAAAAGTTTTACATAATTTTGTGGTTTTTGTAATTGTTTATATTTGATAATGGTAAAGGTATTTAATGCCATCAATTATTTTCTACAAAATTAAAAGCGACCTTGCTGACATATATTTAAAATCATTATATAATTTCATTAATTAAGTTATTAACACTTAAAAGGAGTAAATTTATATGATTTTAAATAGTTTTAAAGATATAAACTTCGTTGAAGAAGTAAACATTGATGTTAATTTCATAGAAAAACAAAAATTAAAAGAAAAATATGAAAACCTTGATCAAGAATTAAGAAAACAAAATTGTAATGGTCAAAATGGTTATATTTTATGGGGGACAAGGAATAAAAAAATGAAAACTCCTTTTGGCGATATCACAATTAAAGCTTCCAGATTCTGTTTTTATGATAAAAAAGAAAATAAATTTAAAACAACAACTTTATTAAATAAAGAAATTGGTTTAAAAAATAATCAAACAATTATTTTAAGTGTTAAAATATCAATCTGAAAAGAAATGGATAGTGCTAAAAGACAAAGAGATATTAGAGATATGTTTCCGAAGTTAAATATATCTAATATGTCAATCACAAATATTAATAAAGAGGTTAATTTTTATAAATTATTTCAAGAGCATTTAAAAACAAAGACAAGAAAAGTAAATGTTCAAACACCATATTTGTATGCTGGAGTTGATGATTCTTTTAGTAATTTAACAAAATATAAAAAAATAGAAAAAAACATGTTTAGAGTAGCATATTTTCATACTGGATATGATGAAATAAAAAGTACTAAAAACAAAAATGTTTTAAGAGATAAAAATATTTTTATTGTAATGAAATCAGTAAAAAACAAATATTATCTTATTCAAAAATATAAAAAAGAATTTTTACATTTTTTACATCAAAATTATAATATTGAAAATTGTAAATTAACTCTTGCGGGTGACGGAGCAACATGAATTCAAAAATTCGCTAATGAAATTGGTGCAATTTATATTTTAGATGAATTTCATTTAATGAAAGAATTGAAAACAATATTTCCTTATCGAAGAAAAAAACTTACTAAAAATTTAACGGATAATGAAAAAATAAGAAAAGAAATTAAAAAATTTATTAATTATATTAATAAAAGAAAAGATGGAATTAAAGTTTATAAAGAAAATTGATATATGGGGTCTTGTACTGAGTCACAAATTTCGCATAATGTAAAATGGTTAAAAGGATATGGTGCTAAATTATATAGTGAAAAAGTTTTTAAAAATATGATTGCAATGAAAATGGCGAAAGAGAATGGTATTAATTTAATTGGGTTTTATCTTGAAAAGATAAATAAAAAACTGCAAAAAGAACATAATTATTATTTTAAAAATAATGATAATTACCAATTTTTAATAAATAAAAATGTTTCTCAACAAGCAAGAGTGTTTATTTAAAAAATCAGAATTATTAAATAATTTTGCGGATTATTATTTTTGGTTTGTAATTTTGTTATTTTCTGTTATTATTAAAATGGTTAAAAAAGATAAATTTGTCTTTTCCTTAGTTAGTTTTATTTTAATAGATAAATATTTATTGAAATAAGACATTACCAACCGAATAATTTATTCCATCTGAGAGATTTGTAATTTTAAACTAAACTTATTAATAGTTTTTTATTGATTTTTAAAATAAGCAATAGTATTTTCTAAATCTTTATGTAACTGTAATTTCAAATCATCTAAACTAGTAAATTGTAAATTATCACGTAATCAAGTCAAAAATTTAACCGTAATTACTTTATCATACAAATCTTGATTAAAATTTAAAAGATAAGTTTCTACCAAAGGTACGTTATTACGTATCATAATGACCGTCATACTTTGATATCACTTATTATCAACGTGGGTTAAGGTTATATACGTAGCAAGCCCAGGGAGCGCATAATTAGCGTTTAACATTAAGTTAGCAGTAGGAAATCCAACACTACGCCCTTCTTTCATCCCATGCACTACTTTTCCCGTAATATAATACTCATTAGGTGCTAAACATAAGTTAGCATTAATGATATCCTTATTTTGTAATAATTGTTTAACAAGCGTTGATGATACTTTATCATGATTTCCTACAAAAACATCATCACATAGATAAACTTGTAATGATGATTGCTTTAATGTTTCAACAGAACCCTGGCCTTGATGTCCAAACCGTACATTAGGATTAACAATAACGCTCTTCACACCACATGATACCAATCATGCAATAAATTGTTGTGGTGATGTTCTTGATAATTCTTTAGTAAATTCAATTTCTAAATAGTAGTTAACACCAAACTCATTAATACGTTTAATCTTATCTTCTTTAGATAATAAAACTTGATTAGCAATTTCATTAGTAACACTTTGTGGTTTCTCATTAAAACTAATAATACACGTTTCATAATTATTAGTTTTAGCAATTGTTATTAGATTATTAAACAATGCTTGATGACCTTGGTGAATACCATCAAAAAATCCTCAACAAGCGATTAATGGTTTATTACTAAGAAGACTTTGAAAGCTCAGATGTTTGATCTTCAAGTTTTGTGGTTTTAATATCTGAATTTTTATTTCTTTCATCGCAATGAAAACCTCGTTGACTAACATATATATTATTATTTTGATAACGATAAATAGCTAAGGGCTGATTAAGAGGACTAACTACTAAGATGAATGGATCCTTAGTAGTACCTTGTACAGATAAAGGCTTACCATCAAGAATATCTTTGGTATTATGAGCAAATATAATGGGCATAATTTCTTTAATCCCATCATAAATACTAATACAATTTTTAGCAACAGTTTCAAGACTAATATTGTCTAAACTAATAGCATTTGCTAATTCAAAACCTGATTGTTGCGTTCTTCGTAAGTAAGTTAAGGTTGCTGAGGTATGTAAAATACGTGCAATATCATTAATTAAAGTGCGAACATAAGTTCCTTTCGTACAAACAACTTCAAATGTAACAATGTCATTATTAATACTAATTAATTTTAAAGACTTAATATGGATTTTACGTTTTGGTAATTCAACAGCAATATTTTTACGGGCATATTCATAAAGTCGTTTTCCGTCAACTTTAACAGCAGCATAAGCAGGAACAATTTGCTCATAAACACGGTTGTTATAAAATTCTAAAGCATCAATAATTTCAGTTTCTTTAAACTTAATATGTGGTTTATTTTCAATAATCTTTCCAGTAATATCACCCGTATCAGTTTTCAAAAATAATTGCATCTTAGCAATATATGTTTTATCACTTTTTAAAATAAAATCACTAAGTTTTGTTGCTTCATTAACAAGAACAACCATTAGTCCTGTTGCTAATGGATCTAAAGTTCCAGTATGCCCGATTTTATCTAATTTTAATCTTTTTTTAATGATTGTCAAACAATCTTGCGACGTCATGAATGACGGTTTGTCCACTAATAATAAATAATCTTTTAACATTTTTCCACCTACTTTATTTCATTGCTTGTGGGTTCTTGATATTTTTCCACGTGTTTACAGTTGGGGTAATTAGTGCATCCCAGAAATTTGCGACTTTGTTTTGATGATTTAACTACCATTCACCCATCAGTACAAATACTACATGGTTTAATTTTAATTTGTTGTTTTTGGATATAACGACATTTAGGAAAGGTAGAACAACCATTGAACTTACCATACCTTCCTGTTCTTTGCACCAATGGTGCACCACAAAGCGGACAATCTTGGTCTAATAAAATGGGTTTAATTTTAAACTCAGTCATTTTAGCAAAGGCATCATCAATCTGTGGTTCAAACTTAGAATAGAAGTCTTTAACCACTTGATGCATTTCAAAATTACCATGGGCAATTTGGTCTAACTGCATTTCAACTTGTGAAGTGTATGTTTCATTAATAATATCATAAAAAAATTCTTGTAGTTTATCGTTTGTTAACAAACCTTTTTCTGTAGCTTTAAATGCTTTATTTTCAATAATCACATATCCACGCTCTTTAATTGTGTGCATAATAGGATTGTAAGTTGATGGACGACCAATTCCTAGTTCTTCTAAGGTTTTAATTAGCTTAGCCTCGCTATAGCGGGACTTGGGTTTAGTAAAGTGTTGTAGTGCATCAACTTTTTGGACTTGAATAATTTGTCCTTGTGCAAATTTCGGCAATTTTAAAATTGCTTCATCATCAAGACTTGCTTCATCAAGTGTTAAGAATCCTTTAAATTTAATTTGTTGACCAGATATTTTAAATTGGTAATTATTATTTTTAAATAAGACAGTAGTATTAATTAGTTGGGCAGGTGCCATTAATGATGCTACAGCACGAAAGTAAATTAGACTATAAAGTTTTAATTGGTCACGATTTAAATAAGTAGCAGCGGTTTTAATATTCATAGTTAAATCAGTTGGTCTAATGGCTTCGTGGGCGTCTTGAACATTTTTTTTATTAGTTTGTTCTTTAGTTTGACCAAGATAATCTTGACCATAAGCGCTAATAATCAATTCTTTAGCACTATCAATAAACTTAGGATTTAAACGAATAGAATCAGTACGAGGATAACTAATGAAACCCGTTAGGTTACCATTAACATTAATCCCTTCATATAATTGTTGAGAGACTAATGTTGTTTTAGCAGTACTAAAATTTAATTGTGTTGAAGCAGATTGCAATAAAGTACTAGTAGTGAATGGATTTAATGAATTACGTTTGCGATTTTGTTCAGTAATTGTTATTACTTCATAATTAGGTGATAATGCCTTTTTAATTTCTGTTGCTTGTTTTTCATTGCTAATTACTAATGGTTCATTGTTATACTTTTCGCAACTTAAAACTAATTGTTTTTGATAAGTTGCTGTAATCGTTCAAAATTCTTCGCTAACAAAACTAGTAATTTCACGTTCGCGAGTAGCAATTAATTTTAATGCTACTGATTGTACTCTTCCAGCACTACGGGAACCAATTTTTTTTTGTAGTAAATTACTTAAACGAAAACCAATAATTCTATCAACCATACGTCGTGCTTCTTGACTACGAACTAATGGTAAATCAATTTCATGGGGATGTTTAAAAGCTTCTAAAATAGCACCTTTGGTAATTTCATTAAATGTTACGCGTGATGATTTATCAGAAGTTAATAAGACTTGGTCTAAATGATAAGCAATTGCTTCTCCTTCACGATCGTGGTCAGTTGCTAAATAGACATGAGTCATGTTTTTAGATTTGGTTTTTAATTCTTTAACTTTAGGCATTTTCTTACGATCGGTTTTATAAATAGGCTCAAAGGTATCTAAGTCAATTCCTAATCCATATTGTCCTTTAATGGCTAAATTACGAATATGTCCATCTGAAGATAATACTAAATAGTCATCACCTAAATATGCTTGTACTGCTTTACTTTTAACTGGAGATTCCATAATTACTAATTTTGATGGCATCTTGTAACCTTCCTCTGTGTTTTAGATTAGTTTTATTTAAAATAACTAGTTTGTAATATATATAAGTTTAACCCGAAAGTCAATATTTTTTTCTGGATATGCATTTTTTATTTGGTAATATGAATGAAAAAAGTGGAAAAATACTTACTTTTATAAATTTTAAGTTCAAGGTTAAATAATAGTATTAATACAAAATTATAAATAAATTAACACTTAAGTGTCAATTCATATTGTTTTAATTAAATTAGAAAACCTCAATTGGATTGATATTTCTTTATCATATGAAGTTTCAGAAAACTTACCATTAATTTCAAAAGTAATATTTTGTTGAAAATTAATGGTAAATAAAGTTGTAGCAGTATCTTCATTTTGGATTACTAATGAGTGATTGACAATTGTCAAACCAATTGAATGTTGTAAAATATAATAAATGCTGGATACATCCGTTGTTGTTTCAAATTTTATATTATTAATTTGATTCATTAGTTGTGTATCATAGTCAACAGTTGCTATGAAATTTAAGTTATTAAATTCTATACTTCTCCTTTGAGTTAGTTTTTTTGATTACTATAATGGTTTTATTTTTCCTACTTTAGGATAGACAACTTGTTGTATATATATTCATTAGATTATGCTTGTGATAGTTATAAATTCATTCAATTGAAAGTATAATTTTCAACCAGTACTAATTTTATTTAAAGTTGATAACTTATTTCAATCTTGCAATACATTTTGACTATCAAGTTTAAGTTCGATTGTTGCTTTGAATAGACAGTTACGATATAAATTAACTTTTTGGACAAAAAGCATATATTCTAAAGCAGCATTTTCACCTAAACTATTAATTAATTTCTTTTGTAAAATTTACTATATACTCCATAATTTAAACTAGATTTACTTCAATTTAATAATATGCACGTGCATTAATCTTTGTACTGAAAAGAAAAAGATACTTCAATCCTTTTCTTCTAAAATTAACCTTATTTTTTCAAGATTTTTTCTTGTGTCAATATCAAAATACTTTTCTGACAAGTCAATAATAATATTATGAGTATTTTTGTTAAATCAATAAAACAAGCCATCAATAATAATTACCTTTAATTTCTTTTGCTTACAATATGTAAATTCATTACGGATAATACTATGATATTTTCTAATCATTCTTTACCTGGTAAAGATTTAGTTTTATTGTAAAAAATGCTTTTTGATTAATTGAATTTAATATTGGATAATGGTTTTTTTAGGATTAAGAACCATAAATTCAATAATATGTTTACCTAATTCAATTTTTGTCATTTTGGTTTTTTACCTTTTCGTTTCTTAATTATTCATTCAACAAATTCTTTAATTTCCAAAAAGACAACAGCGCCTACTCCAACTCAACCAAAAAAGAAAAGAATAATAATGCCAATTATTATTAACATTGGCATTTTATTTTCCTTTTTTTGCAATTCTTTTATCTGCCTGGTCTTCTTTTCTAGCTCTTGCTAAAGGGTTATATTTTGGGTTTGTTCTTCATCTAATAATAATTCCAATTCCAGCAGTTACAAGTAGTAATGGCAATCCGATTCCCAATCCCATTTGTAATTGTCATGCATGAAATTTGTTATTAGCTTGTGCTTGTAAATAATCATGAAAACTATTACCATTGGAAAAATTAATAATTTCGCCTTTTGTTTTTGGTAAAGGTTTTTTAATAAAGTATTAATATTAATAACCATGTAAATTTAATCCACTTTCAGCATTTTTAAGTGCACTTTCAAATTTTTGATTTATATCAGGTAAATTATTATTAGTTCAATCAATTGTGTCTTGTTCTAACTTATCTAATTTTACATATTGTAAAAAATCATTACTTGTTCCATAGTTATTAACATTTGGTGTTCAAGTTATATTTTGTACATAATCACTAAATTTAACACTTTAAATATTTTTTTTAATTTTAATACTTTGAATTTGTTCAGTTGTAGCAAAGCCACGTGAAGCTATGGCAACTGCATCATTAATTCATTGGTCTTTAGTATTATTTACAAACTTTTTATATTCATTAATTCAATTACTATAACTATCTAATGTTGTTAATAAATCAAAATTATCAGTTGAAACATTTAAATCATTAGGTAAATTAATTAATCCATCTTGTAATTTTTGATTAGCAACAGCACTAATTAAACTATCTAATTTGCTTTGATTAATAGCTTTTTTAGTATTACTATCAACATAATCAACATGATCTAAAAATGTCTTAAATCCATCTGTAAAATCATCAGGTACAATATTAAACCCTTTACCTTTGCTTTTAACGACACTGTTAAAAGCAACAGTTATATCACTTTTATAATTCTGTAATCAACCAAGTGCTTCTTGTTTAAATTCTAGTGTAGCTGACTGACTATCAATTTTTACATTAAATACTCGGCTAATTGATTCAAATATTTGTCATCAAATTGCCCATTCAATTTTCAGTTGCTTTGCCCTAATTCTAAATAAGAATCATAAGTAATACCAACCGTATCAACTAAATGTAAGTGATATATACCATTAACTGTGATTCCAATACTTTGACTTAGGTTTTGTTTATTTCCACTTTCAGTAAAATTATTAGTATCATCAACTGTTCCTTGGACATAGTAACTATTTGGATAATCAATTAATACATCATCAAATTTTGAACTTAATGTTGCAGGATGGACATTTCCTACTTTACTTCTCGTTTGGATTATATCACAACCATTAGTATTACCTGAATCAGACGTTAAACCAGTAAGTAAATCTGTATCATCTTTATTTGTTTGATAGTTGATTTTATCGTTATCAATTGAAGTTTTTACTCATAATTTATATGTTACTTGCCCATCTTTCCCACCAAATAAATCAGCATTTTGCTTATACTCATCTTTTAAAGTTAAAATTAGTGTATGTTCACCATTTGTTAAATCAAGGTCTGTTACTGGAATGGTTATGTTTTTACTATCAAGTATTGTTGATTCAATAAAGTTATCTTTGATGCCAATTTTTTGCTCTTTATTATAAACCACGCCACTATAAATTTTATTATTAAAAAATCCATTATTATTTATATTCAATAATAAATTTATCAAGTTTACTACTCATGTACCATGATTTGTTCCTACATAAACAGCCCCATCTGGAGCAACCGCAACAGAAAATATTTCAGATATATTATTAATTTTATTAATAAATGGATTTGTATTATTCTCTCCTTGAACGCTTATTTCTTTATTTGTTGACTTTGATTTAAAGTCATGACTTACATTGCTTGTAAACAATGGTTTTAAACTACTTGCACTAGCTACAGTTACTCCTAACGTACTAATTGCAATCATACTAAATAATTTTTTCATATTTTATTGTTCTCCTTTTTATTTTATACCTTTATTGGTTACATAAGACCCGTTTTACAGTTGTTTAAGTTTCTAAGCTTGTATTCATAAACTCTTTTTCAGCAAATTATAATAAAATATTTACACCGATAATGATGAAAGATCGGAAATATTATTATAACTTAAATCTAATTGTGTCAAATTTGTTAAATTAGATAAATCATTAAGATCAGTAACGTTTGTATTATTAGATAAAACTAATTTCGAAAGAGACTCAACATTAGATAATGAAAAAAATACAGATTTTCAATCATATTTAAATTTTTCACTTATCTTCATATTTGAAACATATAATTCTTTTAACGAAGTAAAAAACATAATTTTACCAATATCACTAACATAATTATCAGATATATTAATTACTATTAACTTATTTAAAACGAGCATTAAATCACATAAATTAATAACTTGATTGTTATTAGCAATATTAAGTGCAGTTAAATTTGAAAAATAATTTAATCCAATAAAACTGTTAACATCAGCATTTGATAAATCTAAAGAGGTTACACTATTAACATCATTTTGATAAATAAAAATACCTTTACTATCATTATGAACAATAGCACTAAATGAAATTTGAATGCGATAAATTAAATTTGAATCACTAATATACTCATTCAAATAACATTTAGTTTCATCATCATTTTTTAGAGATTTTTTTATTATTGTTTTAATCTGTTTATTATAATTTTTATTTTTCAATTGATTACAATAATTATCAGTTTTTATTAATATTTTGATTATTAAAGTTAGTATTTGATAAGACAGTTGCAGATATAATCGTTAAAGATAATGTGGTTAATAATTTTTTCATAATTGCATAAATCTCCTTATCTGAATTTTATAACTTTGATTGGGTAATTAAAGTAGAATAACCGTCAACTGTAAATGATAAAGGTAAATAAATAAACATACTATTTGGATTATAAAATTGTGCTTGGGCAGGAATAGTAGGATCATTAAATTTATCAACACCAAGGAATGGTTGAACATTTGTTTTAATTTCTGAAGGATTAAGTGAATCAGATATTCCTTTAGCAAAAGATTGATTAACTTCTTCATTTTTTGCTAACTCAGTTCACGAAATTAATTCTGTATCTTGAGGATTATTTTTATTACCAAAAACAAAACTACAACCATTTAAATCTAATTGGGTTTTTAACACCATATTAAATACTTGATTTATTTTGCATAACAATATAATCAATTTCTTCTTTATCACCAGGAGTTACTGTTGTAGAAAATTTATCAAATGTCACTGTTTCTTCTGTCAAAATTGCTGATGAAAATGACTCACTAGTATTAAATGTTAAAGTTGTACTTAAACTAGCATTATCAAATGGTATACCTATCTTTTCCTCTACACTTATACTAAGTGAAAAACTTTTAGTAAAAGTGGCACTTACTGTAGCAGTATTTGTTACTGTCTTTGAATCATAATCAACAGTAATGGCATTAGAACCTTTAGAATTATCAATAATGTGTTGTGAAGACATATTAGGATTACCAACTGTTGTTTGAATTTTGCCATTCATTAATAAGGTTCCAATTGGTTGTTCAGTAGAAGTTTTAGCATCTTTAATTGTATTTAATTTAATATTGCTTTTTTGATATACATAATCATCACTTATTCTTTTGATATTTTTAATAAAATCAATAAATGCTTGATTTTTATGAATATAATTTTCTCAAGTTGCTTGTGCTTGATAAGGCACATAATTATTAGTATCATCAGTATCATTATTATTTGTTGCATTTTTTTGATTTGACTTTAAACCATATACAGTAGTTATTATTGGTGTTGCTACTAATCCTGACATAGTTAAAATTGCTAAACTAGTTAATATTTTTTTCATATTATATTTTCTCCTTTTTTTAATTTTAAACTTTTATACATTGTTATATATTGTTTACAATCCACCCTTAATTGATATTAATAGGTAACTTTCATATTTTCCAATTAAGTTATATTATGATAATGTTGATAAGGTATGTATATAAACCCCCCCTTGGTATAATTATTTAAAAATAAAAATAAAACAGGGTTTTTGGTTATTATATTTCTATACGAAGTCAATCTTAATTTCATACAATAACAACTCTATTAATATTTTAAAATAACTCTTTTATCCTGATATAGAAGTATTTTCATAAAGAACTTGCCATTATTCTTCTACGACAGTGTATATAACTTATTTTTGATAAATTTACCTACAAAAGAAAAAACGACAACTACGTTCTATCTAGAGATTGAATAATTTTTCGGGCAACCATATTTATTAATTACTTTCAAGGATTATGAGTATGCATATTTCATGAATAAACAAATAAACCTTTTGCGTTAGTATCTTTAATTTCCAATTCTCAATATTCAGAACCTGCATAACTAATAGGTGTTGCTTTGACGTATCCTACAAGTTTACAATATATACTTTTTAAATCAGAAGATTGTTTTCACTGGAGGGAAGAAAAACTGTTTATATTTGATTTTGATTGTTTATCTGGTGGTAAAGTATAATACATAAATCTAAATGAAATACGTTCAAGAGTATTGTTAAATAAACTTAAAACATGTCCTTCATCTATAGTTAAAAATGTATTATCTTCACAAGCAACAGTCGTAGTTACTGAAGTACCCAATAAGCTTATTATTGAAAAAAAGCTAATTATTTTACGCATAGTTTTCTCCTTTATTAATTATTTTTAATCTAATTGATTAGTAACAACATGTCAATAGGTTCCAGTTTCATATTTTCAAACTTTTGCTTCATTTCTAACATGAATGATATCACCACTAAGATTAGAACTTAATGATAATGGTAAAGAACCCATCATAGCATAATATAAAATAATTTCAGACATACTTAGTGAAAATAGTGTACTAGTACCATCAATAAAATCAAGTTTAGCGCTAATATTTCCACTAAATATCACTATCAAACGTTAGATTTTGACTACTAATAAAACTATTTAAATAGGATAATACTTGAACTTTATGACAAGGAGCAACTAATGTTGAAATACTAGGAGCAATATACTCTATTCCTTCTTCAGCTACAGTAGTTTGTTGCTGTTTAAAATCTATATTAAATGAAATTCCGAATATATCCAACTTAGAAGTGACCCTCTCTTTGAATATTATTATTAGATATTTTAGGATAACAAAAAGTTGATGATAATATTGTTAATAATAACAAGTTATTTTTGTTAATATTCATTTTTTTCTCCCCTATACTTACTTTGCTTCATATACCAAGAAAATTAAAATTTATCTATACTATATGTAATTTCTTTCGGAATTATACATTTACTGGTAAAATAGTTGATTTTACTAGAAAATATGAAACTGGTATGATATCAAATGTCTTAAAATAGACAAATCCGATTTCTTTTTATTTATAAACCCTTTTTTAATCCTTAATATGAAATTATTTTAACACTTTACATTAGTAGTGGCTTCAACACTTAAAATAACAAAATAAGCATTACTTTATAAAAGTAATGCTTATTTTCATAATTTAAAGTTTCTTATGCTCTACGCTTACGACGTTTAACAACGATAATAGGAATAATAATAGCAAATAAAATTAATGTAGCAAAACCAATAACTATTCACATGCAAATGCGATTAATTTTCTTCTTATACTCATTTAATTCTTGAGGATTAATGATTTCATAACCATAATAACTAATAATATTACGTTTACGAAATTTAAATAACACAAAATTAATTACATGAATAGTAAAGATAACGCATAAAACGATTGTTAATGTAACAGCATCTTGGGTAAGTTTAGGTACTTGTACAGTTCAAGATTGAACAATAAATGTTAGTTTTTGTCCACTAATTAAAAACATAATACCAATAGCAATTCCTAAACAAATATAACTACTAATACAAACTCAATTTAAAATAATTAAATTAGTGTGAATTTTACGGTAATTTCTAATAATAAAGTTTGGTGGTAGTAATGAACCTTTTAAAGTTCTTTCAATATATAAATCAACTTCTCTACGTAATGTTAAAAATTCAATAATATTTATTAAAACAATAGCTGCGCAAATAATGGATAAAGGAATCATTAGGACAGGATGAGGAATATATTTAGATTTAGATGTATCTCCAAAGAATAATCCAATAAAAGTAGATGTAACAACTAATGAAGCAAAACTAATTAGCAATAATAGTAACTGTTTTAATTTTTCTGATTTAATTTCACGACTAATTGGTTTAGGAATTTTAAAATTATTTTTAAAACTTACTAATGCCATAGTGTTAAATAAATGTGGTGGTTCGTAATAGGTTGATTTTGGCGTACTGAAACTTTCAATGTTTTCTGATTTTTCTTGTAATGGCATAATATATGAGCTAGTTACTTGTAAATGTTTAGATTCAGAAAAATTATTCACATCAGGTGTATCAATATTATTGTTAATAGAAGGTGGTACAACATTACTAAAATAGGGATTAGCATTAGGTAATTTATCATGCTTATCAGTAGATGATAAATTTTCTTTTTGAATAAACAATTTACTAAATAATTTAGACTTTAATTTTGACATAAATATCACCTACAATATAACTATTTAAAATATTTTTTTGTGCGTTTGATTACATGTTTAGTTGAATAAAACTTACGTTGAATTTTACTAATTTCATGTTCAATTTGCAAAATTTTATCTTCTACTTGATAATCCTTTTCTTCTAGACTTAAATATCCTTTAATAGTCATTCTTTTACGTAAATACATAATTAATAAAATAGCTAATAAAATTAAAAAAATTATTAACGCCAACCCCCCAGCAGCAGCCAAGAAATCTTGTACACGAATTCTAAAACCTAAAAAATTAATAATATTAGGATCATCGGCACTCACTGGTAATAACATTTTTAATCACCTCATAATTGCATTAATATAACTATTCCACTAATATATTATATTAATATTATAACAAAAACCCTTACTTTATTAACTATTATCTATTTAATGGATTATTAAAATTTGTTATTATAATGAAAAAGAATATGTTTAATATTCTTTTTCATATGTTCAACCGTGTGAGCGTAAATATTTAGGAGCAACAAATTGGGCAAGTATTGCAATTACTAATCCAAAACAAGCTACTAATAAAATAATTGTATAATCAAGCGTTGGAAGATTAATTAAAAATAAATCTTGTGGTTCACGTTGTAACTCTAGAATAAAACGAATTATATTTCAACCAAAAAGGTATAATCCAATTTGAACACCAGCATACATCATACGATAATGTTGCGGATTATTAATTTCATAAAGTTTTTTGCTAACAGCACTACGGTGTTTTATTCTTTGTTTACAATCATTAAATCAATGACCCGTAACTTTGAATTCAGGTATTTCTACTAATGCTTTAGTAACAATATTCTCAGGAACTTTATTATAGTAATAAACATCATTTCACATTTTAGTTCATGTTAAACGGTTAGCATCACGATTTTTTTTACTTCAATATTTAGGATTAAATGTTGTAACTGTTCAATATTTAAAGTTTTGACCAAAGTTAAAGTGATATTTATCTGGTTCAACTTTTCATGGTTTTTTACCAAACCATTTACCAAAGTTAGGAACCATAAAGGTAATAACCACTCATAATCCTAAATTACCAAGTGATTCATACAAGAACATAGGAGCACGATAAACAATATGACCGCCTAGCATTTGCGGACTACCATCAATTAGTTTAAAACAGTTATCACGAATAAATGCTGGTAATCATGATAAAGAATCATAACTAACAACTGAACCTAATAACTCATGGTTAAAGAAATTACCTCAACGACCTAAAATTTGACCTAATAAAATATTAGGAATAATACAGTCGCCATAAATCCATAAAGAAATTTTATACTTGCGACCAACGATATAAAAAATTATACCCCCAGCAATGATTCCAAATAAGACGCCACCATGAATTGACATACCACCATGTCAAAAAGCAAACTTACTTCAGAACGGCATAGGATTATTAGGGTCATCTTTTCCTAAGAAACTAGCTCCAAATAAAGCTGCTGGAATAATAAAAACGATTGATCATGTTAAAGAATCAGTAGGAACTCGATAACGACGAAATTTAATTCATGCTCCAATTATAGATGCAAAAATACCTGACATAATAGCAAAAGAATAAACATGGAACCATCCATACGTATCAGTAATGCCGTGGGGTCCAACATAGTCTAGATTTAAGAACACAATATATTACCTCATTTTCAAAAAAAGATTTGTCCTTAATAGAATACCATAACTGATTATCAATCACAAGGTAAATAAAAAATATTAGTACTTATCTTACAGAAGGTTTATTTTCTGCCTATTATTGATAACTAGTATGCTAAAACATTCCATAAAATAGTCGTAATAAAAATATTGTTCTTTTAATTACAAAAAAGGTTCATAACTGAACCTTTTTTGTTTGTTAATTTTATTCTTCATCAATTTTCAAGACAAAACGGAAAGCTTCTGGTGGCAACTCTACATTACCAATTGATTTCATTTTTTTCTTACCTTCTTTTTGTTTTTCTAGTAATTTTCGTTTTCTAGTAATATCACCACCATAACATTTAGCAATAACATCTTTTCTTACTGCTTGCACGGTTGTTCGGGCAATAACTTTGTTATTAATAGCAGCTTGAATGGCAACTTCAAAATTTTGTTTAGAAATTAATTTTTTTAATTTTTCACATAAAACACGTCCTTGAACATAAGCAAAATCTTTATGAACAATAATGGATAAGGCATCAACAATTGTTCCTGCTAATAAAATATCCATTTTTACTAGTTTACTTTCTTGATAACCAATTAATTCATAATCTAATGAGGCATAACCTTTAGAAATTGATTTTAATTTATCAAAGAAATTAATAACAGTTTCATTTAATGGCAAATTGTATGTCAATGTTCTTCTTAAATTATCAGTATACTCTAAATCTAAATACACCCCTCTTTTATCTTGACATAACTGCATAATAGCACCAACATATTGTTCGGGTGTCATGATTTTTACTTTGACGAATGGTTCTTCAATCGATTTAACCGTTTGGGGAGCGGGTCATTTGGTTGGATTATCAATAGTTAATTTATCACCATTAGTTAAATTAACTTCATAAATAACTGATGGTAAAGAAGAAATTAATGTTAAGTTGTATTCACGTTCTAGCCGTTCTTGAATGACATCCATATGTAGTAATCCTAAGAAACCACAACGAAATCCAAATCCTAATGCTTGTGAAGTTTCAGGAGTGAAAAATAATGCAGCATCCGATAATTGAACTTTATATAAAGCATCTTTTAATTCTTGATATTTATTAGTGTCAATAGGATATAATCCACAATAAACCATTGGCTTTAGAGTTTTATACCCTGGTAGTGGTTGCGAAGCAGGATTAGCCACATTAGTAACAGTATCACCAACATGAACATCACTAATGACTTTAATAGCAGCACCAATTCATCCAACCTCACCAGCATATAACACTTGACGTTTTTCTTCTTTGGGTGTACGAACACCAAGTTCAGTGATTTCGTACTCAGCTTTAGAAGCCATCATGCGAACTTTATCACCAACTTTAATAGTACCAGTTTTAATTCTCACAAAAGCCATTACCCCACGGTAGGCATCATAAAAAGAATCAAAGATTAAAGCTTTTAAAGGTGCATTATCGTCAGCATCCTTAGGATAAGGAATATGAGTAATAACAGCTTCTAAAACATCACGAATATTAATTCCAGTCTTAGCAGAAATTAATGGTGCTTCATCAGCTGGCAAACCTAATACTGATTCAATATCCGCTTTTACTTTATCAGGGTCAGCACTTGGTAAATCAATTTTATTAATAACAGGAATGATTTCTAGATTGTTATCAATGGCTAAATAAACATTAGCTAAGGTTTGGGCTTCGATGCCTTGAGCTGCATCTACAACTAAAATTGCTCCTTCACAAGCAGCTAAACTACGTGATACTTCATAAGTAAAATCAACGTGACCTGGAGTATCAATTAAATGAAATAAGTATACATGACCGTTTAAGGATTGATAATGCAATTGAACACTATTTAACTTAATAGTAATTCCACGTTCGCGTTCTAATTCCATTGAATCTAATAATTGTGCTTTCATATCACGAATAGCAACAGCACCTGTTAATTCCAGAATCCTATCTGCTAACGTTGACTTTCCATGATCAATGTGGGCAATAATGGAAAAGTTTCTAATATATTTTTTATCGATACTCATAATATTATGTTTTCACCTATCTTTTTTAAGAATCTTTACTAACAATTAGTATATCAAAAAATATGAAAAAAAGATAAGTTGTGGAAGCAAATATTTTGCGAAATCCTTATTCATTTACAACCCTTGGTTGCTCTTTTTTCAAATAATTAAATTCTTCATCATTTCATAAAAAATTATTACTACGAGACTTAATACGACTTAATTGTCAATATAACATAATGCCAATGATATATAACAATCCACATTGCACACAATCAACTAATAATTCAATAATGGCTAATGCTGAGCCATAGACAACTCAAGTGTATAAAGGATAAATAATAATGATGGGTAATAATGCTATAAAAAATGTTCAAAAACAAGAGTATCAATGTTTATTCATAAATATTCTAATAATGATAAACATTAGAATTCTAATGACAACTGTAGCTGGTAGCATAGTAAAAGAAAAATTACTGGCAATCATCAAGTCAGTTAAAATTCCAGCAACAATTCCGGAAATTAAAAGCATTATTCCTGGAATAAAAGCAGTTAAAGCAATTAGTAATCCATCAAATAATTGAATGATACCACCGTTTAAGGACATAGCAATTCATTTTCCAACAGTTCAGTATGAAGCAAAACCAAAAATAGCTAATAAAGCGCTAACTAATGCTGTAGTACTACAGTACTTAATGGAACGAAAACGATACATAATAGTTTTCCTTTCTTAGGTTTAATTACTAATAACTTCAGTATCTTATTATGACTTTAGTATATCAAAGAACATGAGAAAAAGATAACTCCTTAGCAAATGATTTTTAATTAAATTTTAAACCAACAGCAATCGGATTAGTTTTAGAGCCAAAATAAAATTTGGCATCTAAAGGATTTTTACCTGCTGGTTGAATTATTTTAATAATAATAATATTAGAAGTTGTAGTCACAATAATTCCTAATTTGTTAATTGCAATAATTGTTCCTGCTGGTAATGTTGAATTTTCATTAGTAACTTCAACTTGATGAATTTTGTAAATAACATCATTCAAAATGGTATAGGCAATTGGTACATCATATAAACCACGGACATGACATGAAATTAAATAAGCACTTTGTTGTCAATTAATTTTTTCATCTTTACGAAGAATATTAAAACCAAAAGTAACTTTATTTTCATCTTGCGGTTTTGGGATTAGAACATTATTAACAATAGGTAATAAATTAGTTACTAACATCTTTTTGGCTATGGCAATTAATTTATTAGTTAAAGAGACATAAGTATCAACATTAGTAATTGTTACTGCGTCTTGGATATAAATACCGCCAGCATCCATTTTACTAATCATATCCATTAAAGTAATACCCGTACTAGTTAAACCTTTAATAATGGCTCATTGAATAGGAGCTCCACCGCGTAATGCTGGTAATAATGAAGCATGAATATTTAAACATTTTTGTTTTGGTAAATTTAAGATAGGTTTGGGTAGAAATTGACCATAAGCACAAGTAATAATTACATCAATATTTAACTGTGCTAATGATTGTAAACTATCAATAATTTTTTCTGGTTGGAAAACGGGAATATTAGCAGATATCGCTAACTGTTTAATTGGTAATTCTACTAAAGTTTGTTTACGACCAATCTTACGATCTGGTTGACAGACAACACCTACCACTTCAACTTCATTGTTCATGGTTGTTAATAAAGTTGTTAATATATTTTGAGAAAAAAAAGTAGTTCCCATAAATAAAACTCTAATTTTTGACATCCTTGTTACTCCTTTTTATTTTCTTCTCATAAGTTTTTATTATTACTATTTATTTGAATTTTTAACTCTAAGTTTTCTTTTTGTAATTTTTGATTTAATTCTAATAGTTCATTATTTTGTTTTACTAATTTTTCAATATTACCTTTTTTCTTTTCTTTATTTTTAATGTGATAGTTTGATAAGTATAATATATAATGTATATAACTCAGAGATGAGAATCCTTAAGTGGACATTAGAACCTGTTATGGGTTCTCTTTTTTATTTTAAAATATAAATTTTTCATTCTTCTTTCTTAATTTCTATCAACCTAGGGCATGCCTACTTCAAGTTGCTAAATCTCCAGTAAAATCATTATCATTGGTCTAATCCTAGTATTAATTTATTTTACTTTTTAATATCATTATCTAACTGCGTTTGATATTTCTCTATAATAATTTTAATATGTCAAAATAATACTACCATGCCTAATGTATCACGAGCACAATATTTTAGCATATTATCGCGAAAATTATGATTTCAATTACTTAAACTAATATTATCTTCTACTCTACGACGAAAAGCTTCTGATGCCATATCGCCTTTTTTGATTGTTAAATCTTCATATGAAAAAGCAGGTTCAAAGGCAGGCAAAGTTTTTTTAATTGATAAAGAACCATAAAATTGTTCTTTATAAATTTTAAATCCTTTGAAAAAATCTTGCAAGTCAATGGTACCATCATGAATTTGTGCTAATTGATGTTTGAATTCAGGATAACAAAATGCTAATTTTTTAATTACTGATTTTTCAAAAGATTGATTATAAGCAACATATGTACCTTGACCATGAATTTTAAGCAAATCATGACATAAGTTCTTTGTTAATAAAAAACGTGGGTCATTATTACCATCAGCTAAAAATTCATAGTGAACAATGTTATGATTAGTTTTAAAATCAAAATCAGGACTTAATAAAACATGAATAGAATATTGAAAAGGAATTTGCAGATATGGTGTTGAATTTTTAAATTTAGGAATGGCTGATTTCATAGTTTCAAAGTCATACATATAAACTGGATATTGATATTTTTTGTACTCAATTTTTAAATCAATAAATTTATTGGGGTCGATTAATTTTTCACCATTTTTAATAACATCGTACTGACGTAAATGTAAATCAGACTTAGTTATAAATGGCCAAATTCGTTCATCATTAACTTCTAATAGTTGTTCTTCATAATACCATAGCGCTTTTTTTGTTTTTCGTAAACGATATAATTCAAAAATAGTATTGTGAATAGGAAAGAATTTGAAAATATGAGGGCAAAAAGTTGTATCATTTTCATGGCAATAAGGCGACGTTAAAAATGATATAACAGTCTCTTTATCATCCATTTCCATGATATTACGTAATTTTTGATATTCTAGTTGTAAATTATATTTTAAAAGTTCATCTTGAATTGAATCGTACAAACTAAAACTCTTTTTAGTTTTAGGGCTTTTTTGTCATGTTGTACCATTAGGAATAAATAATTCATCTAAATCCAAAGTTTCTTGGCGAACATAATTATTATTAATATACATAATATGGGTATTAACAATATTAATCCCACATTTAGTTAGTATATCGTATTGATAAAGTAAATCTCACATATGTTCTTCTTTAACCCATGTCACAGCTTTTATTTCAATTAAGTCTCAACCAACATTATTACGTTTTAAGATATCACATTTAGTAATACAACCGTCATATTCAAATCGTGGTTCAAATAAGACATCATATGCTTTGTCATTAATAATTTCCATGGTTTTGATACAATCATAATTTTCTAAATTAAAATTAGTAAACCTACGTTTAAAATAGTCTTGAGCATACTTACCTGTTTCAATTCCATCAGCAATCGTTTCTCCAAGGTAAAATTCAGAATCATCTTCTTGACTATCAAGTGATTCTGAATTATAAAATTGGTCACCTTCGAAATCAAAAATTGTAATTAAATTCGCATTAAACTTGCTACTAGTTTCAGTATGTGTTAATTCTACGAAATTAATAATAGATTTTTCTTCAATTAAACTTTTTGCTAACTTATAATTTTTACCATTTAAAAACCATGAAAGTTTTTGACAAGTACGAAAGTGTTTATAATCATCTTTGTAAATTTTCATAACTTATAACCTGACAAATCTAACAGTTTATTGTTTTTCTTTTCAACCAGAAAATTTGTCTTGCATAGCATTTTTTGGTTTTTCAAAATTTTTAGCACGTTTTTTCTCGGCTTTTTCTTGGATTCTTTCTTGGGCTAAAGCAATTTTTACTGCTCCACTTTCTTTTTTGATAGCAACTTTTTCTTCTGCAGTTTTACGTGACATCTTTACTTTTTTACTGCGTTTTTTTGATAATTGAATACTTTTAATTGTTTCATCTAGAACTAATTCGCGGTTTACTTTTCAAATTGTTTCAAATTCTTTTTTTGAAAGTTGTTTCGTAAATCCTTCAACTTCAAAAGCTTTTGTTGCATATAAGTCATTTTTCTTAGAATCATATAATTTTACTATTACATCAAAAACATCACGATAACGAAATTCTTTGCTACTACGTGAAACTACTTGTTCAAATTCAATAGTTTTATGTTGCAATTGTAATTCTTCGCGCATAAAATTTTTAATAACTTGTTTTACTTCTTTTTGACGACGTGACTTTTCTTCTTTTTTCTTCTTTTTTGATGATATAGTTGTTAAAATAAAAATTATTACAACTACTCCAATTAGGGCTAACATTCATCATGAACTAGCTAATTTATCCATGTTTATCACCTTTTTTATTTATAAATTTTCCTCAATAACTTTTAACAGTTTAGTAGGACTCATGGGTGAAATTGTTAAAATTAAATTTGTATCTTTTTTAATTACAAAATAAAGATTTGTTTTGTTGACTCTAATATATTTATAACTTCTAGTTTCTTCAATATTATGAGATTCACTGATTAATTTTAAGCAATGCTCACGCACTTGCATGTCAGTTAGGTCTTGCAACTTTAGTCTCGTTCTAATGCGGGCAACGCCATGATAAGAAAATTGATAAGGGTTACGATAATAATAACTCATTTTCTACCACCTACTGCCCCTACTAACTTGTTATATTTTCATACAAAAACACTAACATAGTAATTATACTGAAAAAATAAAAAAAATTATACAACATTTAGTATTTTTGTTATAATTATTTCTGTTGTAATCAATTTATAAATTATTTAAATCATAAAGGAGAAAAGAATGGCAAACATTGCATCACAAATCAAAAGAATTAAAACTAACGAAAAAAGAAATGAAATTAATAAAAGCTACAAAGCCAAAATTAAAACTGCTTTTAAGAAAGCAGAAGTAGCAATCAAAGATAATAACAAAACTGCTCCAACTCTTGTTAGTGAAGTATGTAGTTTAATTGATAAAGCTGTTATTAAAGGTATTTATCACATTAACAAAGCTGCTAATAAAAAATCAAAAATCATGTCTAGATTAGCACAAACTAAATAAATTAAAAATAACTGATCAAATTACTGATCAGTTATTTTTTTAATATATATTTTACTTTATTAATAAAGTAAAATTAGAATTTGATTGTCTTATTTCATTAAAAATTTTATTTTTTTGATATTCATCAGATGTATCCATAACAACAAAAATACTAAAGTTACTAATATCTAATTTATTTCGATCAAAACTACTATGAATCTTATAAATGGATGCTCCATTCTTAGTAAGAATATCAACAATTTCATTAATTGTATTATTACTAATTTTTCCATTAACTGAGAATGGTACACGACGATGAGAACTAATTAATGCACTGTTAATAATAGTTCCTAAAGTAGTAATATCAACATTACCACCACTAATTAAACAAACAACATTTTTACCTTTACCAATAATTTTATCAAGTTTACCTGAAAGAAGAGCAGCCACGCTGACAGCACCACTACCTTCAGTTACTACTTTACACTTTTCTAATAAAAATAGCATGGCTTGAGCAATTTCTTCTTCACTAACTGTTACGATTTCATCAACATTATTTTTTAAAATTTTAAAAGTTAATTCACCAATTTGTTTAACAGCAATTCCATCAGCAATAGAACTTTTAGCTTGAATTTTAAATGGTTTACCATTTTTTAAAGCTTGTTTAAATGAATCAACATTTTCAGCTTCAATTCCAATAAACTTAATGTTAGGGTTTTTACTTTTTAAGTATGTTGAGATACCACTTAAAAGGCCTCCACCCCCAATAGGGACTAAACAATAGTCAATATCGTTACCTAATGCTTGCATTTGTTCATATATTTCTAAACCAATAGTACCTTGGCCATTAACAACGAAATTATCATCGTAAGGATGAACTAAAGTTAAACCTTCTTCTTTTTCAATTCTTATTGCTTCTGACATTGCATCATCGAACATAGTACCATGAAGTTGGACAATACATTTAGAACCTCCATACTCTTTAGTAGCTTCAATCTTTGCTAATGGTGCAGTTATGGGCATAATTATTTTTGATTTTAAATTTAAACTTCTAGCAGCTAATGCTACACCTTGGGCATGATTACCAGCACTAGCAGCGATTAAACCTTTGGATTGCTGTTCTTTACTTAAATTAAGAATTTTATTTAAAGCACCTCTGATTTTGAAACTTCCAGTTTTTTGTAAATTTTCTAATTTTAAAAAGACATTATTTCCTGAAAATGATGAAAGTTTATCAGCTTTGATTAAACTAGTCTTAATAACCTTATCTTTGATTTGTTCATACGTTTTTTCAATACTCTCTGCATTTATTAATTTTTCCATGAGTTCCTCCTAAAAGTTATAAAATGTATACTTTTCTTTTTTAAAGATAACTAATACATAAATATATTATCACTTATAACTAACAAAAATATATATTTTTGAATGGAATTGATCATTTTTACCATTGATTCAATTACTAACTAAAAGATTTTGAAAACTAATATATCATTAGGAAAACTTTCTGATTTTTTGTAACTTTTTATAATTGATCGTTTACTGATTCAACAGTATTATTAGTTGTATAAATAATTTTTTTAAATGTTGAAGAATGAGTGATAAAAATCAATAAATTTTATCAATTTTTATACCAAGATTTAGCAATTTGTGGATATTGTTTATTGCATTTATTTTCATGTCTTTTCTCCACATATGTACATATACGGGGATAATTTTCAAATAAAATTTATAATAAGTATTCAATTTCTAATTCACCTGTAATAGTAGTAATGAACACCTATCTTTCATGAAAGTTTTATCACAAAAACTCTGTTTTTTGTATCTACTTTTACTTTAAGTTAAGGCCAATTTTGTTTGTAAATTTAGTTTTAAAGATCATTAATCACACTTAATATGTGGATATAGAAATCCGTAAATAAAAATATCTTGTTTTTTTAAAACAAGATATTTTTATTGCTTAATGTGTTATTTTATTTAAATAAATCGCTACCTTTTCAAAATTTATGACCAGTTTTTACTTTTTTATTATTGTCTTCACTATCATCAAATAATGATGGGTCCATTTCGTATGATTTACCATTAAATGCACTATTAATAGCATTTTGATATTCGGAATTAGCTCTAATAATTTTGTTACGATTAATTTTTGGATTAAGAATGGCAATTACTAAACCAATAGCTAAGGGGGCTACTGCTGAGGCTGTTGAAACATATGCTAAAATTTTAAATGCTTGGAAAGTTGGTAAACCTTTTAATCATGATAAAACTGATTTATCTAAATTATCAGGAATTTTATCACCTTTATCAAGGAAACTAGCAAAAGTATTTTGTAAAGAATTATCTGTTGTCATTAAAATAATATTAGAAACTGAGTAGATAATTCAGAAAATTACCATTATTAATAGAAAATATGATATTCGATAAGTGTCACGTCCTAATTTAGTAGGTTTTAAAATGTAATAAACAAATCCGCCACCAAATAATAATGTAGTAATAATTGAAAAAATAACTGATTGAGCTTTTTCTCCAAAATTATAATCTACTGCATCATTGCCTGCTTTAACAACATGGTTACCTGTTACAAAATATGTCATTATATAAGATACTGTTAATAACACTACTGTTAATAGTAAGAAACCACATAATATTTTTTTTAATAAAGGAATTGATTTTGGCTTGCTTAAATAAGGATAGAATCTAGGATTTGTTGTAGGGTGTTGTGGTAAAACGCCTAATTTTGCTAGATTAGCTAAACTAGCATTATCTAAATTATTAATATTAGACATATTGTTATTTAATTGGTTACCAGACATAGGATTTGGAGCAATGTTGTTATCCATATTAGGAATTGGTAAAGATACTGTTGGTGCAACATTATCATCACTAAAATTATTTAATGCTGAGATTTGGTCATTTAACTGTGTAAATGTCTCACTATCAAATTGTCTAATTCTTTCAAGACTTTCTCTTTCAACAGTTTTACAACTATTAGTGATTGAAACAATCAATAGATTACGTTCTTCTAAAATTTCAATACGATTTTTTTTTGAACTTTTAGTTACACTAAAACTACGATCCATTAAATTAGAAATAATTTGTAAAAATTCAATAGCATACTTTTTGTTGCCTAATTCTTTTAATTCTTTTTCAAGAAAAAATAAATTAGAAATTTGCAATTCTAAAACTTTTATCAAATTTTCATCACTCATAATAGCTTTTCTAACGATTAAGTTAGCCAAACTATTGTATATAGTACTTGACACTTCATAATACAATGCTATATTTACTGTATCTTCTGAATATTCTTCGATTTTTTTATTTTTAATAATCCTTTTTGGTTTATTTTTAACAATAATGTTATCATCTGATGATTTTGCTTCTACTTTATCATCTGGATTTTTGTTACTTTCCATTGTATCACCTCATTATATTGAAACATTTATAATTATATACTAAAAACTTAAAAAAAATAAATCAATTGCAATATTTTTATCACATTTTCCTTTTTTAATATTAGCGTCTAATTCATATAATTTTAACAAATTATTATTAATATGCAAACTATTCATAGTATATTGTGATAATAGCTTAACTTGGAAAGAGGGAATATTTATTTTTTGCGAGATTTGTTCATAACTATGGTTTTGATTAATTAAAATTTTAATATCTCTAATTAACTCTAGTTGATATGCAAGAATATTAATCATTTTTATTTTATCATAATTAATAGTGTTATAATAGTTAAATTGTATTCAAAATTTTTTATAATCTTTTTTTAATAAATAATTAATAGTTTTAAAAATATTATCATTAAAATAATGGGGTATAATGTCTTGTATTATTTCTAAAGTTATTAATTCATTAACATGTCGCAACTTTTTTAGTTCATTAATAAATATATTAGTTTCATTAGGCAAATTTGCTATTAAAAAATCAATAGCAGATTTAGTAATACTAATTTTAAAACTAGTGCATACTTTATTAATAAATAGTTCTAATTGTGTTTTGGTATAATTTTTAACTTTAATAATATTAAACTTATCACTAATACTATTAGCTTTAAAATCATCACTTTGAATTTTAATAATTATCATTATTTTATCACTGTGATTAAGTAAGGCATAGCAAAATTTCTCATCTTTAATCCATTCCCGATATTCATGGTTTTCATCATCAATAACAATAACTTTATTAGTTTCAAAAAGACTGATAGTTTGAATTTCAGAAATAATATTAGCAATAGTAGTATTAAGTAGATTATAACTGCTATAGTTATAATCATTATCTTTATGATGTTTTTTAATTAAAATCTCAATATTTTTTTTAATTAAATATTGATCTTGACCATAGACAATATGAACCATTACTTATACCTCACCCATTATTAATTTATGTTAATGTTATAATATCATAATGTTGAGTGTATATTCGCATAACTATGGTTTTATTTTGTTCTGACGAGTAAACTTTGGAATTAATAAGCAGATTTTCGGTTGGTGCTTCAATATCGCCAGTAAACAAAATTTTAAACTGATAAATTTGTAATAATAAAACTAAACTTTTATTATTTTCAGAAGCATACTTGGTGTTTAAATTATAACTTAAATTATTAATATCATTAAAATTAGCAATCTTATATTGTAATCTTTGATTAGTATTTTCATAAATATTATCAATTTTTAAATGATTTTGTAAATATTGAATATTACTTATATGGTCTAAATCATGATCAATTAAAAACAATGCGTTAATATGAGTAAGACCTTTTGCTGCTAAATAATTAGCGATAGTTGGGTTATTAGGATTTAAATCTTGGGTTCCAGCATCAATCATAATTGTTGATTTATTATAGGGACTAGAAATGACGATACTCATAGCATTACCAACATTAATCATTGTTAACTCATAAAAAGGTTTAATCAAACTACCAACTCATAATCCAGAAATCATAGTACAATTAATAGCAATAATAGTTATAACTTTCCAATTAAAATAACGAAAACAAGTAAAACACAAAACTAACACGACATAATACAATTGTAATACTCATGTATCAACTTGAAAAGTTATAATTCAAACATTAGTCATATTGGTTACATTAACAATGATATTTAATAAATATAAACTAGGTTTAACAATAAAACTAGTAATCGGATTAAAAACTAAATTAAGTAATAATACGACATCATAAAACATAATAAATGGTGTTAATAAAAATGAATAAACAATTGTAAATAAACTAAAGCCTTGATTCTTTTGCCATTGAAAGGGAATAGTAAATAAGTATAAAACAATACTAAAAAATAAAGATTTTCAATATTTATTATAAGTTTTAAATTTATAAATAATGAATAAAATTAAAAAACTTATGCCAAATGAAATTTGAAAACCGACCGTATAAAACTGAAATGGTTGCCAACAAAGACAACAAAATGTTGTAAAACTTAAACTAGAAAGTGGATGAATATTATGTTTGCTAAATTTAACAAGCAAGAAAATACCAGAAAAAATATAGCACGAATAGCAGGAATCGTTCAATTTAATAAATAAATATAAAATAATAAACAAGTAAAAACTAAAAACATTTTTAATATTCTAATTTTAATAATTGCTAATGTTTTGTTTAATAACATAAATAGAAAATTAATATGTAATCCACTAACTACGATTAATGGAGCAATTCCCCATTTTATAAAACTATTATATATTAGTTTACTATCATCATTTTGTTGACCAAATAATAATAAATTGGTTCAAGTTTTAATTTCATTAGGAAATGTTTTCACATAATTAAAAATGATACTACGTATTGAATGGCCACTAATAACTTGAACTTTATTTTTAGTAACCATTATTTGTTTGGTGATATTACTAGCATTTAAAAATAATTTAAAATCAAATTCATAAAAATTATTAATTGCTTTTAATGGGATGGTTTTACCATGTACCACTAATGCATCATCTAATTGACTATCAATAGTATATTGTTGATTGTTGAGATAATAATGAGTTGCCAAATAGTAAGTTTCATATCCTGATTTAACAAATAAATAATTAGCATGAACGGCAGTAACTTTTAGGTTAATAGTTTGTTCGCGAACATAATTATGAGTTGGTAAACTAGCATTAACAATGCAAACTTATGTCATATTTGTTTTTTGATAAAAATAAAATATAAAGTTAAGATAAAAAATATTAATACCATAACACCACTGAAAATGGAAAGACTACTAACAAAAAATAATAAAAAAATTAAAAAACCAATTAAAACAATATGATAACTAAACATAAATTAAAATCCAATAAACTTATGCATTAGTTTAATATATTTTTGTTTAGTTGTTACCAATATTTTTTTTAATTTTTCTAATAATTGATCACTATCCAAAGTTTTATCATTAAATAATACCAATATTTTTTTACTATCATCATTACTAATTCCCAAATTTATTAAAACATCTAATGAGACATTATAACGGCTATAATATTTAATACTACTAGGTCATGGAGTTAATAATAAACTATAGTCTTCACTAATGGTTTGATTCAAATCTAATGCTAAAATATCAAAATCATCATTAGAAATAGGGTAAATTATTAATTAAATTAATAAGACTCATTTTAGGTTTCATCAACTTGATATAGTATTTATCTAAAACATTTAATGAGGAACGAATTGGTAAATGGTCTTTAATTTCAATAGTAACAGTAATCACTTTTTCATCTTGATTATTATTGGTATGCTCACTACTTTTAAACCCTTTATATAAACTAATGCCAACAATAGTATTGCTAATAATCATCATACTAGAAATGCTAATAATTAATCATCGCATATGATATCACCTCAAACAATGATTATAATAGAAACTAAGAAAATCCTTTTTTAATTTTTTCTTATTTTTATTCTCATTTTTAAATCATAAAAATTTAATAAATAAGTGTTAAATAATAAATGCAAAAACTAAAAGAATTTATACACAAAACTATACTTATCCTTTTAAAAATCTTATAATTAATTTAATTCCAATTAAAAAAGAAAAAGAAGATATAAATTATGCAAAAATTTTGTTTATACTAATAACATTAACATTAGGAATAAGTGGCACTTGTGGTTTATCAAATAATTTAATCGAAATACAAAATTTTACCATCACAACAGGTAATTATTCAGTAACAGTTCCAAATTTAAAAATAAATCAGCAAACTAAAATAAATGATACGAATAACTTATTTTTAAAGTCAATTAATGATACTATTACTTATATTAACAACAATAAACTGCAAAACTTTACTTGACAAGCTCATAATTTAGTTGCTTTTATAAAAAGTATTATTACAATTACTGGAATTGGACCGGTAACTTATGAAATTGATATAATGTCAGGACATTCTGGTGATGAATTTAAACCAAATACAATTTTTCAAACAACTACTTAATTTAGAATTTTATTAAAAATCAAAGGAATATGAATAATATGGAGAAACTACAGTTTTTACAAAATAAAACGTTTATCAAATGAATTAAATACAATTGTATTACCATAGTTATTGGTGTTTCAGTTATCTTAAACATTATTTATTTACCTAAATATTTTAATGGACAAAATAATAATAACCAAGATGTTACTACTATTACCATTGAAGCTATTGATAGTGCTGATAAAACACTTGGTAAAACAATATTAACTAGAACCACATATGTTACTACATTTAAAACATTAGGGAGTTTATTAAATGCTTGTACTAATCAATTTGAAGTTAAAAAATATGATAGTATGAATCTCCGGTATTTATATGGAGTAACAAGTGATAGTAATTTAAATGTAGAGCAAGATGATAATGACTGATGACAAGTTGAAGAAGCTGTAGATGGTAAACATTTTGTTCCAACACCAATGGGTATTGATGATACATTGTTAACAAATAATGACCATTTTCAGTTTGAACTAACTCCTATTAACTCTACCAAATAATCTACAACTCTTTAATTTTTGTTTCTATTAATAATTTTTGTTTTTCATAATCTGCTAACTTTGCTTTTTCTAAAGCAATTTTTTCTGATGGTGCTTTTTTAATAAATTGTTCATTACTTAAAATATTTTCACTACGTAAAATTTCATTTTTAACAACATCTAATTCTTTATTTAATTTATTTAATTGTTCGTCTTTAGCAAATAAATTTTCCGTTTTAATTTCCAAGAATGCTTCATGAATAACTTTTACAATTTTATTATTAATGGGTAATGAACTACCATTAACACTTACAATTTTACTATTAGTTAATTGTAATAAGTAAGGATTTAAATCATCTTTTGCTTGCTTGAAAAAACTGTTATCACTATTAACATGAATAATTAATGGCGCTTTAAATGGTAAGTTAAGTTCTTTTCTAATTTCACGCATAGCACTAATGATTTCTATTAATATATTAACAAATTCATTAGCTTTTTTAGTAGTACCCAACTTTTGAATTTGTGGGAATTTATCATTTAAAATGGTGTCTTGATGACCCATCTTTTCATAAATGATTTGGGTAATAAACGGGACAAAGGGATGCAGCATAATAATAATTTGTTGTATAACATAATACAATGTTTGTAAAGAATTAATTTTTAATTTATTATTTTGTAAATTAACTTTGTTTAATTCAATGTATCAAGAACAATATTTATTTCAAATAAAATTTGATAATTCTTTGGTAACTAAAACAAATTCATATTGTTCCATATTTTGTTCAACTTTAATAATTAGTTCATTTAGTTGTTCTAAAATTCATTGGTCAATAAAATTATCATGATTAATATTAGATTGTAATTTAAAACTAGCAGGCAAATTCATTAGCACATAGCGCGCTGCATTTCATAATTTATTATTTAAGTTTCAGGCAGCTTCCACTTTAATAGTACTAAAGCGTAAATCTTGACCAGGAGCACAATTGCTAACTAAAAAATAGCGTAAAGCGTCAGCGCCATATTTAGCAATTACTTCCATCGGATTAATTCCATTATTTAATGATTTTGACATTTTTCTGCCTGTTTCATCACGAATTAAACCATGAATTAAAACATGTTGGAACGGTTTTTGATTAGTAAACTCTCACCCCATGAATATCATACGAGCAACTCAGAAAAATAAGATATCATAAGCTGTTACTAAAACTGTTGTTGGATAATATTTTTGGAAATCAAAGGATTTATTAGGTCATCCTAAAGTAACGAATGGCCATAAACCACTAGAAAATCAAGTATCTAAAACATCGGGGTCTTGTGTATAATCATCAATATTTTTTGGTGGTTCTTTATCAACATAAATTTCTTTAGTTGTTTTATGATATCAAACAGGTATCCTATGTCCTCATCATAGTTGACGGGAAATGCATCAATCTTGCATATTATTTAACCATTGTAAAAGTTGTTGTTCAAACGAAATGGGATGAAAATTAACTTTAGTTTTAACGTGTTTTTGTTTCTCTAAAATGTTTTTCACCAATGGTTCCATTTTTACAAATCATTGTTGTGATAAATATGGTTCTACAACAGCATTACTACGCTCCGAATGACCAACTTGATGAATATAATCTTCAATTTTATCAACTAGATTTTCTTTAGTTAATTGGTTAATTAATTGGTTACGACAAGTAAAACGATCTTGATTAACATATGACAAAGCTAATTCATTCATGGTTCCATCAATATTCATACAAATGGGCATTGCTAACTTATGACGGAGTGCAATTTCATAGTCACTAGCATCATGGGCAGGTGTACATTTCATGGCACCAGTACCAAAACTCATTTCTACATAATCATCAGCAATGATTTTAATTTGAGCCTTATTAGCCGGGTTAATAACCATTTTATTAATTAATTTAGTATAACGTTTGTCTTTACTATTAACAACTATGCATTGGTCACCAAACATGGTTTCTGGACGTGTTGTGGCGATAGTAATAAATTGATCACTATTTACAACAAAGTATTTTAAATAATACATTTTTCCTTTGGTTTCTTTGTAATTTACTTCAATATTAGAAATAGCAGTTTGTAATTGCGGGTCCCAGAAAACAATTTTTTTACCTTGATAAATTAAACCATCATTATATAGTTTCACAAATACTTGGTTAACAGCCTGATTAACTTTGGTATCAAGTGTAAAAGTTTCACGAGAATAGTCTAAAGCAAGTCCTAATTTGGCTCATTGAGTTCTAATATTATTAGCATACTCTGTTTTTCATTTTCATGCTTGTTCTAAAAATTTTGATTTTCCTAACTGTTGTAAATTTAAATTTTGTTCAAATTTAATATGTTGAGCAACTTTTACTTGTGTAGCAATCCCTGCATGGTCCATACCTGGTACAAAAAGTGTATTAAAACCTTGTAGGCGTTTATAACGAATTAACAGGTCTTGGATTGTTCCATCTCAAGCATGACCTAAATGCAACAATCCTGTGACATTAGGGGGTGGTAAAATAATAGTAAATGATGGTTTTTCATTTTTAGCACTAGCTGTGAAAATACCTTGTTTTACTCATTGTTCATATTTATTGTTTTCAACTACTGAATGGTCATATTTTTTGTCTAAATATTTTTTCATTGGTTACTCCTTTTTAAAAATAAAAAATTCCTATAAAATAGGAACGTCTGATGAACGCGGTACCATCCTAATTCATTTATATAAAATAAATGCACTTAATTATTTATGAAAAATATAATACAAATATAAACTACCTTCAACAAGAACTTGCTTAGCTTACACCGACCACTAAGTCTCTGGATTTACTATTCATTGTTTACTCTTTCATATTTTTTAAGTTATTATTACTTTTTATTTTACAGGTTTAATTAGAAAAAGCAATGTTTTATCTGACAATCATTTGTTTAATTATTCTTACATTTATAACTTGCTTTTAAATAAAAAAAGTATATACTAAAAGCAAAAGTAAAATTTTACTAAATATTTTGCTTAATTTTTAGCCCATTACTTTATTTCAAAGTAAATGGTTTTTCATTTTTAAAAGGAGTAAACTGATATGATAATTAAAGATGTAGAAGGCGATGGTAATTGCCTGTTATGAGCAGTAATGGTGTCATATTTAGAACAAGTTAAAACTGATGAAAAACAATTTAAAGAAAGGTATAAAACACTTTTTGGCACAGAAAGTGATTGAAACCGTATTTTTAATTTTAATGATTTTGATTTTAATGATAATGAAAATGTGAACCTAGTTAAACTATTTCGTAACCGTATTTATAATTATATTAAGGAAAATTTAGATACAGAACGCCCACTTAACAAATGTGATTTTAGATCAATGTTACTAGAAAGTGAAATTAATAAAGAAAATAAAAAATTAAATCCTAAAGATAATGAAGAAAAACAACTAGAAACAACTTTAGAAAAAATGAAAAAAAATGGTAATTATGCAGGTTCTAATGAAATTGAAGCAATTTGTAATATTTTAAATTGTAATATTATTAGAACTAATGAAACATCTGACGTTAAATATATTGAAAAATTTGAACCAGATTATGTAAATACTAATGATGAAATAAAATTACATTATTATGAAAATAAACATTATAAATATTCTTCAAATGTAATTAATAATAGGAACGAAGAAAACATTTCAGCAGCAACAAAACAAAACTATCATGCTATATTAAATTCCTATAAACAACAATTACTAAGTAAAGATATCGATGAAAAAGATTGTGATGCCATAATAAATATTTTTATTGAAGATTTAAACAAAGCACCTTCAGATAAACAATCAAAAATATTAGAAAAGTCTGTTTTTGAACTAACTAACCAAGATAAATTATTAGAAAATCCTAACCTTTCTTTTGAATCATGTGTTAAACCAATAATTAACAACCCCAAAACAAGTGCTCAGGAATTATCAGCATTTGCTAATGCAAACGCTAATCAACCATTTGCAATTAAAGTTGCTTAATAAATAATGATATTCTAAGCATAATTAAGTTAAATTTACTATTTCCTGAATTATAAAATTAAATGAGACAGTTAAAAATTAACATTGATTTCAATGTTAATTTTATTTTTGTTTACACCAATGTTTGTAAACAAAAATGGTGGAAATCAAATACATTCTATTCTACTCAAAACCACATTTCTAAACTCAAAATGTGTTAACAAGCATATTATCAAAACTTCAAAAAAAAGTTAGTATACTAAGACAGTAAACTTAATATAAGTTTTTAAACCCATTTACTTTTAAGTAAAAGTAAAGGATTTTTTTATGTTTAAATTGGGGAGAAGTGAAAATAAATGCCAGCAGCAAACAAGATATAAAAGAATTAATTATAAGACTTGAAGAAACAAATTCAAAATACAAAAAGGAATATAAAAACCAAATTCCTTACTTTAAAAGAATTATTGAAGAATTAAAAAAAATATCAAAATTGGAAGATATTGATAACGCTATCAGCATACTTAAAAAGTATGAGAAATATTGTGGAGATGATGTAAAAAATATAAGGGTAGCCAAGTTATGCCAATACTGAATTTATTTTCTACGACTATATCATTTTTAAACAAACAACAAAAAGATGGAAAACTAGTTTTAGATTTTAAATTGGTGCATGAGTATGATTTAACTGCTTTAACAACTACTGACGAAGATAAAATATCTCTTTCAGATTCTAATGAAACTGACGTAATAACTCCTTTAACTAGTGCAAAAAATGAACTTTTTGAAATTATAAAACAAAAACAAACTGTTTTAGCAGAAATAAATAAAAAAATTAATAATTTTCAATCAAATTTTCAAAAAGATAAACAAATTCTAAGAAAATGATGACATTGACCACTTAAATTTATTACGTGTGGAATGTGAGAAAGTAAAGAAATTAGACAACTTAATGTAAAATATAGTCCTGACAAATATAATCAATTAAACGAAGAATCTAAAGCATTAAAACTTGAAATTGAATCATTAAAAACTGCTTATTCCTTAACTAATGGTAATAAAGCACAGTCTCCAAATGATTTAAAAAAAGAATTTACATCATCTGAAGTTAATAACTTTGATGAAACAAGTTTATCCCAACAAAATTCATTTTCAATATTACCAAACCCTTTATAAAAAGATAAAAATTCACACCAATATTGGTGTGAATTTTAGTTTTGTTATACATTTATTTACAACGGTATTTGTAAGCCATAATAGCGCCAAATACTAATGCACCAATTCAAACAAAACTAACTAAAATAGGAACTCAATAGTTATTAAATAAAGCAGAATTAGCTAAATCAGAACTTGAACTATAATTGTTTCATCCACGATTCATAATTGAAACAGGATATGAAAAAGGAATAATTTTGGCAATAACAACTAAAGCAGGTTGATTACTAATACCTTGATAAGGAATGTATTGTCCTGATAAAAATGAAGTTGGTAAATACAATAATAAAGAAAAAGCATTAGCAACTTTAAAATCAGGCGCTAAGATTCCTACCATTACCCCTACTGCTGAACACATTACTGATGATAGTAAAAAATTGATAATAAAACATATCCTCAATTAATAGCACCCCAATTAATCTGATTGTGATATAAAGCAGCATCAATTCCTAATGTTCAGAAACTACCAACAAAAATTAAAATAACATGAAAAATCAAAATACTACTAATAAATTCTCATGGTCGTGATGGAGTTGCACCAATTCTTTTAATAATAATGGATTGTTTAAAATCAGAATAAGTCATAACTAGTGTAACAATTCCTAATACTGGAGATGCTGACATAACTAATCCTGGTAAAACAGTATTAGCGGAATTAGTCGTATTAGCGCCAAGCACTGCAACTAAAATCGTTAACATAATAATCGGAAAAACAAAACCAAAAAAGATACTATGAAAAGATTTTTTTAAGTAACCCAATAATAATCGAAACATGGCTAACATTATTTTGCCTCCTTACTAACAGTAGTGTCGTCAATAACCACACCATCTTTTAAAAAATAATACGTTGACATAGCGCTTGAATCTCATCAAGATTGTGACTAACTAAAATTAAAGTAATATTATTTAAACTAATTTGTTATTGCAAAAAGTTAATAACATCAATTCTGGTTTTAACATCTAAACCAGTTGATATTTCATCACCAATATAAATTTTAGGTTGATGAAATAAAGATAAGAAAAGATTAACTCTTTGTCTTTGTCCACCTGATAAACTATTTACTTTCCGTTTAAACAATTCTGCTAATTGGAATTTTTCTAACATTGAAGAAAATACTTCTGGTTTAATTTTATCAACATAAATTTTATGATAAAAGTTTATTAATTCTTTGACAATAATAAAATTAGGGTAAACTTGATCTTGAAAGTTAATCCCTAAAACGTAAGGGATATCCTTTTTATCAAAACTATATTCAATGCTACCGCTAGTAGCGTTTTTGGTATTGCTAATTATTTCGCAAAGCGTAGTTTTTCCTGCACCATTAGCACCGAAAATAGCAACTGAGCTACCTGCAAGCAATCGCTAAACTAATCGGACCAAGTACGACTTTACCATTATATGATTTGGTAATATTATTAACTTTAATTACACTCATAATTAATTCCTTTCTTGAATTTTATACTTTATAAGTATAACATTAAATATTTCCTTTTAATATTTTTATCCATGTGGTTCAAAGGTAGGATGAGGAATACTTTCTAATTTGACAATATTAATAATATTTTTATTTCACGGAATAAATTTATATAGTAAATAACCACAAATAAAATCAACTATTTTATCTAAACAAGAAATCATAATTACCATTTCAATGCTCAAATTTGTTCATTGTAATAAAGCAAAGGTAATAAAAATATCAATAAATCAAATTAAAAATAAATCAGCAATACTGACAATTAACGTATAACCACCAGCATACAGAAAACTAAATAACGGTTGCATCATATTAATAAAGAAATAAGTAACAGCAGAAAAGGCCATATATCAAATAGCTAAATTCATAGCTTTAACTGATAAAGTAGGAAATAAAACCATGGGTATCCAAAAGGCACTGCTTACAATTATAATAGCAACTACTGTCGAAATATCAAAACTTAATTTTAAAATTTTTAAGGCATTTTCTTTAGCTAGCACTAACTCACCAGAACCTAATAAATTTCCGACAGAATTTCCTACTAATGCATTATATCCCCTAAAAGTAGAGTAGAAAATAGCAACAACAGAACCAACAATTTGGACAGCAGCAATTACATCAGTATCGCCATAATGTGAATACAGAGCAGTTAACATAACAACTGAAACACCAAATAAAACTTGACTAGCAAATAATGGTAAAAATGTAATAATATATTTTTTGTGTAAATTTTTAGTAAATTTCAAAATATTTAAATTAGGGGAATAAATGGGTTTTTTATAAATCAAGTAAGTAACAAAGATAATACATTCCACAACTCGTGAAACAATTAAACTAATAGCTAAACCTTCAATTCCTAGGTTAGGACCACCTTTATATGGTAAAGATAAAATACAAACTAAAGCGGTATTTAAAAATAAAGAACAAATTGAAGTTATTAGTGGTGTTTTAACATTACCACAAGTATTCATAGTAATAGACATAATAAAAGCAAATCCTAGCAAAGGATAGTTTCAGGCAATTAAACGACTATACTGTTCAGCTACGCCAATGGCTTTTTCATGTGTTTTACCTTCAGAACCTAAGATAACACCCATAATTTGTTTACTAAATAATTCTAAAACTATTACGAAAATAATAGAAAAGATTAAAGTGTAAAATAACTTAATATTAGTAGTTTCTTGAATTTTATTTTTATCTTTAACCCCTAGATATTGCGCAGTAAAAATATTTCCTGTTGCTACAATAGCAAAAAAAATATATCAAACCATATCATAAATATTACTTGATGATGCAACTCCAGCAATAGAATTAACATCACCAAATTGACCAACTACAAAATTATTCATCAAATTTAATAATGTTTCAATTAATGACTGGGCAATAATTGGAATCATAAATAATAATGCAGTTTTATAAAATTTTAAATTGCTATTTTTAAAACGGTGCATCTAACATCACTTCTAAGTTGGAATGATTACCCTAATTTCTGGCGTTTCAAATGCCTTTTGTGGGGTATTTTTTAATTATCTACTACTATATTATCTCATAAAAAGAGGTCTCCTTACTAAGTTTTGTTCAACTTAGACGTGACCCTTTCTTTAAAATTTTATTACTTTCTTAACTTTATTATCGAATAGTAGCATTAAATTTGTTTTTTAAGAGATTTTGGGCAGCTGTTATTGAATGTTTAATTTTTTCTTCATCTAATTGTTTTTCACTACTATTGAATTTTAAATTAAAAGTTAAAGAATGTTGGAATTGAGATTTTAAATGATCATCAGTGTAAAAATCAATTAATATAATTTGTTCAAGAAACTCAATATTTTCGTCTAACAGCATAAATTTAATATCTGAAAACTGGATACTAATTCCAACAATAGCAGAAATATCGCGACTTAATGGATTAAATTTTGATCATGGTTTAAACTTAGTAACATTTTTTTCAGATGCTACAATAATTTCTGCTAATTTAGTACAATTAATTTCTGCTAAAAATATTTTTTCAAAATTCATTTGTTTTTCAGTTTGTGGATGCAATGCTCCAATAGTAGCAATGTGCTCTTGTTCATAAAAAATATCAGCGCTTAAATATGGATGCATAGCAATGTTTTTATTAGGTTTATAAATAATATTTTGTGAAGCACTAGGAATAACCTTGTTTAAAAAACCATCAATGAAGCCTTTAACGACATGATAAGGATTAATATTAGATTTGTTAATACTAAACTTTGGCAAAAAGTCACCCATAACCACTAATCCTAAATGATGATTATCATCACCATCATCACCAGTATAAATAGTTTCATCAGTAAAAATTTTAAATTGAGTTTCTTTGCGAGCATAATTATATTGGCAAATTTTTAATAGACTATCTGTTAAATTAAAACGCATAACTTCGCGTGTTGAAGTTAATGGTGAGCTTAAACTAACTGGATTTTTATGATTAAAAAAATTAAATTCAGTTAAACTTTCTTTACTTGTTAAACTGTAAGTTTTTACTTGATTAAAACCATAACTAATTAAATAATTTCTTCAATTTCCCATTAATGTTTCTAAGACTGTAGGTGGTTTTTGGGTAGTATAAAATACTGGCATTACTACTGGCAAATTATCATAACCAATAATTCTAGCAATTTCTTCACTTAAATCATTAGTATTATTTAAGTCGTTACGGTGGCCTGGAACAGTTATTTTTAGTAACTCATGATTAATGGCATCCAGTTCAACTTTGCAACCAATAACAGTTAAATAATTAATGATATCTTTAATTTCTAAGCAAGAACCTAAAATTTTATTAATATCATTATAATTTAAAACAAGTGATTTTTCTTGAATATTATAAGGAATATCGTTACTAAATCCAAGAATTTCATATTCAATTTTTAATTGATCTAAAATAAATAAATAACGTTGTAAGGCAATCATATAGTAGTTAGGAGCAACTGGTTTCACTAAACGTTCAATAAAAATATTGTTAATAACAGTATGACGTTTAACTTGTTCAATCATTGTTTGAACATTAGGATTAATGGAAAAAATAAAAATATCTTTGGTACTTGGCTTAACTTCATAATCAATTTTATAACTAACTCCTAAAACACTAAAGGCTAAAAACTTATCATGGATAACTATATCTCCTTTTTCGATTTTTAAACTGCCTTCTGGATATGATTTCGGAGAAACATTAATTGAAGGCTCTTTCAATAACTCAGCATTAAAAGTAATCATCGGTTGACCCAATTCTAACATAACTAAATTAACAACATCTTCAACTAAAGTTTTAGGAGCAATATTAACAAGTTGTAAAGTTCTTTTAATTCACATTGGTGTTAATTTAGTTGAATTTTGTTTTAAACGAATTTTTAAAGTTGCTAAAGCTTGAATTTTAGTATTAACAACGGAAACTTGAGGCTTTTCATCTAAAAGTGATAAATTACTGATTCCCATATTCCTTAATGGGGTTTTAAAATAAGCGCTAAGTTCACGCGCTATACTATAAGTTCCTAAACAATCACTACGGTTAACAGTTAAATCAATAAAAAAAATTGTGTCATCTAATTTTAAATATTGTAAAGGATTATTATTGCCAACAACAGCATCACTAGGTAAATGAATAATACCTGATATTTCATCTTTATTCTGGACATTGCCAAAAATTCCTAGTTCTGTTAATGAGCAAATCATTCCTGATGAAACAACATCTTGAATGGTTCTACTTGTGATAGTAAGACCATTAGCTAGCGTGCTACCTATCTTGGCAACAACAACTTTGTTACCAACAGCAACATTACTAGCGCCACAAACAATATTTGTACTTTTATTGCCCAAACTTACTTCGCATATATTTAACTTACTTGACTTAGGATGTTTTGTAATTCTAAGTATTTCGCCAACTATTAAATTAGTATTGGTAAAAACTAGGTTTCTAACTTGTTCTACTTCAAATCCTAAACTATTTAAAGCAATAATAATTTCTTTATCTTTAATACTACTAATATCTAATCATTGTGAGATTATCTTACGTGAAATGGTCATTATATACTCCTCTCTTTAAAATTGTTTTAAGAAACGTAAATCATTATTATAAAACAATCTAATATCATCAATACCATACTTAATCATAGCAATTCTTTCGATTCCTACACCAAAGGCAAAACCTGTGGTTGCTCCATCTAAACCTGCAGCGGTAAAAACATTAGGATGAATCATTCCTGCGCCAAGAACTTCAATTCAACCTGTATGTTTGCATAATGAACAGCCTTGTAACTTACACATTGGACAATTAACATCTACTTCTACTGAAGGCTCGGTAAAAGGAAAATAACTGGGGCGTAAACGAGTTTTAGTTTCTAAACCAAACATTTGTTGACAAAAATGATTTAAAGTTCATTTTAAATTAGCAAAGGTAATATTTGGAGCAACAACAAATCCATCAATTTGCATAAATTGATGAGAATGAGTAGCATCATCATCATCTTTACGATAAACATTGCCTAAACTAATAACAGCTTCTACTTTTTGTTTATTTTTATTTTGTTTACTTAAAATACGAGCAGTAATGTTAGTAGCATGAGTTCTTAACAATCAACGATTTGCTTCTTTACTATTATTATCTAAATAAAAAGTATCTTGCATCGCGCGTGCTGGATGATTATCAGGTAAATTTAAACGATTAAAATTGTATTCTTCATTTTCAACTTCATTACCACTGACAATTTGATAACCTAAATTTTTAAAAATATTAGCAATATCATCAACTGTTTTTAATAAAGGATTACGATGACCAATACTGAAATCAAAACCTGGTAAAGTTAAATCGATTTCAGAATCTTTTAATTTTTCATCAATTACTCTTTTTTCAATTTCATTAAACTTAATAGTTATTTTATCAGAAATTTCTTTCTTAAGTTTATTAGTTAATTGACCAATTTCGATTCGATATTGATGAGGTAATTGAGTAACCGACTTTAAAATACCATTAATTGCTGAGTTTTTGCCTAAATATTGGGTTTTTGTTACTTGTAATTCATATAAATCATTAATCTTTTCAATATTAATAAAAGCTTGTTGTCTAATAATATCTAATTTCTTTTTTAAGTCACTAACTTCTAACACTATATACCTCCAAATGTTCTTCTCTACTGTTTATATTTTATAAATCACCTTTATTTTAATATATTACTAACAAATAAGCAATATATTACAATGGCAATACTTGTTGCAAGGTTTAGTGATTCTACATTAGACGTAGTTTTAATAATCATGTTAGTATCAATATAACTTTTATACTTGTCATTGATACCTTGCCCTTCATTACCAAATAGTAGAGCGGTTTTACCAGAAAAAGTAATTTTATTTAATTTAGTAGTATTAGGTTCGTGTAAAAATGTTCCATAAATTTTATATTGTTTGTCCTTTAATTTTGTTAACAACTGTTCAAATTCTTCATAATAAACATTACTATAAAAAATTGCTCCTTGACTTGCACTAATTACCTTATGATTATATAGATCAACACTACCTTGTGATAAGTAAATTTCAGAAATATTAAAAGCAACCGCACTTCGCAGAATATTCCCTAAATTACCTGGGTCTTGAATGGTATCAATCATAATAATATTATTATTAGTTAAATAAGTATTAACTTTTTTCATGGTACATAGTCCAATTAAAGGTTGTGGTGATTTATTTTGTGACAATTTTTTAATAATCATCTCATTAATAAGAATAACATCAACACCATCACAAGCTTTCAATAATTCATCAAATTTATTGTAATATTTTTCATCTATCAATATTGTTGTTAATTGCTTTTGACTAAAGGCAACAGTAATTAAATGGTCTCCTTCAATTAAAAACAATTGTTTTGTATCACGATATTTTTTATTGTGCAATAATACTAAGTCTTGAATTAGGGGATTTTTAAGTGACATTATTTGCTTCATTAGCAACCCCTATTTTGTTTTAAAAATTTTTGACAATCTTGATACTTAGGGCAAAATTGCATAACATAGTTTCAAAAAGATTTTTGGTGGTGACCATGAACAATATGAGCTAGTTCATGAATGATAACATAATCAATAATGTCATAACTATAGTGAATTAATTTGTAATTAAGTGTAATTATTTTTGCAATTGGTTGACAAATTCCCCATTTACTAACCATTGAGCGAATTTTAAGCGTATTAAAGTCAATACCCATAATTTGTGACCAATATTGCAAACGACTCATAAAAATTGCCAACGCTTCCTTTCTTAAAAATATTTCAATTTTTATTTGGATTTGTTTTCAATCTTGTAACTTAGTAAATATAACTAATTGCGGATAATCAAAATTAATTGCTGTTTTTTGAGAATGATACTTAATAAAGATAGGGTATTTTTCATTTAAAAAGTAAACGTAATCATCTTGACCATTAATAACCAGATTACGTTCTTTTACTACTTTATTCTTTGTAATTTTTGGTAAACTTTTGATAATAAAATCTTCAACTAATTTTTCTTGCATAAAAAATGGGACGCTAACAAGAATTTTATCATTACGAACTTTTAAATACATATGCTTTTGTTGTTTATACGTAATTATATATTCTCATTGTGTATTGTCATAATTAAAAGTTTTAACAATAGCCATTTTAAAATTCCTTTCTTACTAATACTTACCTTATTCCAAATTAAATTCCTTTTTTATTCTTAATAATTTTGGGATTGTCGTAAATGATTTATTTTATTTTTAGTAAGATAGCTAGTAATAATATCATTATTAGTAAATTCACATCTTTTGGCAATTGAAAAATAAAAATTTAATAATTGATAGAAGTCTTCATTAGTTTTTGATGTGAAAAATGTAGTAACACTAGCAAATAAATTGATAAAAAGTAGAGTAAGTTCTGATTCATTATCTTGCTCTATAAAGTGATATTTTTTAAAATCAATATTTAAACTATTAGCAATACTGATAATAAAATGCAATCCATCAATATATTCTTCTAACATCACATTCTTAGCAGAACTTGGTTTTAAACTTCAATATTTGAAGCATCGTTGTTCATTAGCAAATTCGGCTAATTCAACTAATAAAGCTAAAAAGCGTGCAGTTAAAGTACTACTTTCACTAACACTTCTTGTTGTAATAATTTTGTTATCTAATGCACGCTGTAAGTTAATAATGGTTGTAAATTGCTCTTGGTTTAACATAGTTGGTTCACCTTCTAATTTTTAGTAAATAATTATGATCTTATTGTATTTTTAAGCTTAATTGATTTGATAAAACTATGAATTTTTTGAATTAAGTTTTTTTTATTTTCATGAAGTGGGTTAACTTCTGTTCCCTTGTCTAAATAAAATGGTAATAAGATTTTAATAATAAAGAGATAAGTTAAACATAATAAACTAATACCTACTACAAACATAAATGCAAAGCGGAGCATTGGTATTCAAACTGAAGTATCTAATGTCTGTTTACCAATGCTTGCTGTATAACCTTGACTACCAATAAATAAGTAGTTAGTACCAAATGATGAATTAAAAATAAAGACACCTGCTCCAAACATTGTGATGTATAAAATACTTTTTTTGATATAAGTTTTGTCATACTGAACATGACCATATAGATATAAATATAAATAAGAAAAAATAATAATAGTGTGAATAATATAATAATTTCAATATAAGAAATGTTGTGGTCCAAATACTCACTTACTGCTATCTGGAAATAAGAATGCTAAAAGAACTGGACCAATTAAAGGAAATGTAACATTAAACATTCCTTGAATTGGAATAATTAATAATAAACCACTAGTAATATTTAGCACTGAGCAGAGTTGAAATGGATAATAATTATATCAGTTATAATTATTATCATTAAGGCCATGAACAACATAAAAACCGACATATAAAACTAATTGAAAAATTCCTAAACTACACTTAAAACTATAATGTTTGCTTAAGTTAGCGTAAAATTTTTTTAAAACAAATAAACTTCCAATAAAAGATATTGAAAAAACTAAACCAATTCAATAATACATTCCAAACAAAGGATTAATAATATCTTGTGGGTTACCAACAAAAAACCCAAGTATATTCAAGCTCATACAGCCTCCAAATATTTTTTATAATTTCCACTTATTAATAAATTAAATTTTATTAATAATAATACTATAACACAAAAACACAAACTTTTAGATATAAAGAATAAATACTAATAAGTATATTCCTGCGCCCCGAAATGAGATATTATTTTTTTTCCTAATAATCATTAATTAAAAACTAAGCAAAATGCTTCTCTATAACAGAGAAGCATTTTGCTAATAATTTGTTTATTATGCTAAAGCAGCTTTAGATGCAATAACTAATTTTTCAAATTCTTCTGGTTGATTAATTGCTAATTCTGATAATATTTTACGATTTAAATTAATATTTGCTTTATTCAAACCGTCAATAAAACGTGAGTATGATAAATCATAATTACGAACAGCAGCATTAATTCTAGTAATTCAAAGTTTACGGAATTCGCGTTTACGATTCTTACGGTCACGGTAAGCATACGCAAGGGAATTCATAACTTGTTCATTGGCTGTACGGTATAGAGTATGTTTTGCTCCATAGTATCCTTTAGCTAATTTTAATATTTTTTTACGACGATGATTAGTTGTATAACCACCTTTAACTCGAGCCATTTTATGTCACCTTTCTTAAGATATCTTAATTTTTTTTCAACGTCTATAGTCGGTTGCATCAACTAGACCTCACCCACGAGCTTGACGTTTTTGTTTTGTTGTTTTATTTTGTGCTAAGTGAGAAACACCAGCTGTACCACACATAATTTTGCCAGTTCCGGTAATTTTAATACGCTTTTTAATGGCCTTTTTTGTTTTCATTTTTGGCATATTTTTCTCCTTTTTAATTTTCTTGACTTTTCTTTTTTGGAAATAAATAAATAGTTTGTATGTTTTTTTCTTTTTTATCAAAACTTTTATCATAAATACAAATATCTTCTAATTCTTTGTAAAACTTCATAATAACTTCTTTGCCAATCTCAGGATTAGAGTTTTCACGACCACGATATTTTAAAGTAACTTTTACTTTGCTTCCATCATTTAAAAACTTTCGGGCATTTTTAGCCTTAGTTTGTATATCATGATCACCTATAACAGCACTTAAACGAATTTCTTTTTCTTCAGAAATTGTGGCCTTTTGTGCCTTTTTAGCTTCCTTTTCTTTTTGTTGTTGTTCAAAGCGATACTTATCAAATTTATACATTCTACAAACAGGAGGGCGAGCATTTGGTGAAATACATAATATATCAAATCCTAATTCTTCAGCTTTGCGTAAAGCATCGGGTCTCCTCATTAATCCATAATTAGTACCATTGTTACCAATGATTAAACTTTCATAAGGAATATTGCTATTTCATAAATCGTCATTATTTTTAATAGCCATACATACCTCCTTTAGATAGATACATAAATAAAAGTGTGCCTAAAGAGCACACTCACCATTACAAAGTAACTTATTTTTATATAAATAAGATCTGTAAAGCATTGAACCTATAACAACTTAGTTATCAGGTGAGTGTAAAATACTACTTTCTTTATGTCATATATTATTATAGTAAATTTTCCACAAATTGCAATACTTTTTTGTTTTAAAACTAGAACTTGTAATAAACTAAAAATCACTTATCAATCGTTGAGAAAATAAGTGATTTAAAACAAACTAAATTTAATATCCAACTAATCAGTTACTGCAATAATTTCTTCAGATTATGTTGGATATTCTTCAATAATAATTTCCAATTGTTTACTCTCAATTAAATACTTAATAAAAGGATGTAAAAATCCTTTTTTATTTTGGCTCATCTTAATCTCACCCTTTGTATTTTTAAAGAAAATATAAAAAATTCATAATTATATACTATATATTAACATTTTTTTGTATTTTTTCATTAATAATACAAACTATGAGTATTCATGCATTCTTTATTGATTATAATTTTTTAAAATAAAAAAATCTTAATGTTTAAAATTAAGATTTGTAAAAAAATAATAAAAAATTTGGCATCGTGCTATTTTCCCATTACTGGTATTTTCGCCGCTGGAATGCTTAACTGCTGTGTTCGAGATGGGAACAGGTGTGACCACTCCGCCATTGACACCAAATAGTTTACAGCAATTGCTCCCTAAAAACTAGAAATAGACATCTTTAAATTTGATTACTTTTGATTTGCAATAGAGAATATCTTTAATAAATCCTCGATCTATTAGTATCAGTAAGCTAAACACATCACTATGCTTACACACCTGACCTATCAACCTTGTAGTATTCAAGGGATCTTACTTCTTTCGAATGAGAAATCTCATCTTGGAACTGACTTCGCGCTTAGATGCTTTCAGCGCTTATTCATGCCCTACATAGCTACCCAGCTGTGCCACTGGCGTGACAACTGGTGCACCAGAGGTAGGTCCATTCCGGTCCTCTCGTACTAGGAACAGCTTTCCTCAAATTTCTTGCGCCCACGACAGATAGGGACCAAACTGTCTCACGACGTTCTGAACCCAGCTCGCGTACCGCTTTAATGGGCGAACAGCCCAACCCTTGGAAGCGACTACACCTCCAGGATGCGATGAGCCGACATCGAGGTGCCAAACCTCCCCGTCTATATGAACTATTGGGAGAGATTAGCCTGTTATCCCCGGGGTAACTTTTATCCGTTGAGCGACGGCCTTTCCACACAGCACCGCCGGATCACTAAGCCCAACTTTCGTTCCTGCTCGACTTGTATGTCTCGCAGTCAAGCACCCTTTTACCTTTGCGCTCTACATATGATTTCCATTCATATTGAGGGTACCTTTGGGCGCCTCCGTTACTTTTTAGGAGGCGACCGCCCCAGTCAAACTACCCACCAGACACTGTCCTTAAACCAGATCATGGTTTCAAGTTAGAATTTCAATATAGCAAGGGTGGTATCCCAATGGTGACTCCATGCCTACTTGCGTCTGCATATCAACGTCTCCCACCTATGCTGTACAAACTACACCAAAATTCAATATCAAGTTGTAGTAAAGCTCCACGGGGTCTTTCCGTCTAATCGCGGGTAACCTGCATCTTCACAGGTACTAAGATTTCACCGAGTCTATAGCCGAGACAGCGTCCGGATCGTTACGCCTTTCGTGCGGGTCAGAACTTACCTGACAAGGAATTTCGCTACCTTAGGACCGTTATAGTTACGGCCGCCGTTCACTGGGGCTTCAGTTCAATGCTTCGCTTGCGCTAACAAATCTCTTTAACCTTCCAGCACTGGGCAGGCGTCACCCCGTATACTTCGTCTTACGACTTTGCACAGAGCTGTGTTTTTGCTAAACAGTCGCCCGGACCTCTTCACTGCGACTCATATTGCTATGAGCTCCCCTTCTCGCTAACTTACGGGGTTATTTTGCAGAGTTCCTTAGCTATAGTTATCTCGCTTGCCTTAGGATATTCTCCTTGACCACGTGTGTCCGTTCTCGGTACAGGGCACCATGATGATGTCTTTAGAAGCTTTTCTTGGAAGCTTGGCGTCAAATACTTCGTTACTAGGCGAACCCCGTTCACTCCCCATCATACTTCAAGGTTATTGCTGTGCGGATTTGCCTACACAACCCTCTTTGTATTTAGCCCAGCACAACCAACGGCTGGGATATTTTAGCCTTCTTCGTCACTCCATCAGTCACCATGGTGGTACAGGAATATCAACCTGTTGTCCATCGACTACGCCTTTCGGCCTCGCCTTAGGTCCTGACTAACCCTGGGTGGACGAACCTAGCCCAGGAAACCTTGGTCAATCGGCATGAAGGATTCTCACCTTCAATCGTTACTCACGCCGGCATTCTCACTTCTAAACGCTCCACTAGTCCTTCCGGTCTAGCTTCGTTGCAGATTAGAACGCTCCCCTACCGCCCACAATATATGCGTACATATATATAGACCCATAGCTTCGGTACAATACTTAGCCCCGGTACATTTTCCGCGCAGAATCATTCGACTAGTGAGCTGTTACGCACTCTTTAAAGGATGGCTGCTTCTAAGCCAACCTCCTAGCTGTTTAAACAATTCCACATCGTTTTCCACTTAGTATTGATTGGGGACCTTAGCTGATGATCTGGGCTGTTTCCCTCACGTCCATGGACCTTATCACCCATAGACTGACTGCCAGACATGTAACAACGGCATTCGCAGTTTAATTGCATTCAGTACCCCGAGGTGGGGCCATCATACATTCAGAGCTTTACCTCCGTTGCACTAATTCTGACGCTAGTCCTAAAACTATATCGGGGAGAACCAGCTATCTCCAGGTTCGATTGGAATTTCACCGCTAGCCACAAGTCATCCACGGTCTTTTCAACGAACGTTGGTTCGGTCCTCCATTGACTGTTACATCAACTTCAACCTGCTCATGGCTAGATCACCTGGTTTCGGGTCTACGACCACATACTAAACGCCCTATTCAGGCTCGCTTTCACTTCGGCTCCGTCTTTGCGACTTAACCTTGCATGTAATCGTAACTCGCCGGCTCATTCTACAAAAGGCACGCCGTCACCCATTAACGGGCTCCGACTTGTTGTAAGCATATGGTTTCAGAAACTATTTCACTCCCCTCTCGGGGTACTTTTCACCTTTCCCTCACGGTACTGGTTCACTATCGGTAATTGGTTAGTATTTAGCCTTACGCAGTGGTCTGCGCAAATTCCGACAAGGTTTCACGTGCCTCGCCGTACTCAGGGTTTACCAAGGAGATCTACACATTTCGCATACTGGGCTTTCACCGTCTATGGCGTTGCTTCCCAACAACTTCTGCTATATGTAAACTTTGTAACTCCTTCAAACTTAATTAGTGGCTCCCTATAACCCCAGTCTGACGACTGGTTTAGGCTAGTCCCTTTTCGCTCGCCGCTACTAAGGGAATCGCATTCGCTTTCTTTTCCTCTAGGTACTAAGATGTTTCAATTCTCTAGGTATCACTCTGCATAACTATGTATTCATTATGCAGTACTATCTGATTAAAGATAGTGGGTTTCCCCATTCGGACATCTCCGGATCAAAGCTTATTTCCAGCTCCCCGAAAGCTTATCGCAGGTAATCGCGTCCTTCTTCGTCTTCCAATTCCAAGGCATCCACCATACGCTCTTAATAATTTATTTTTAGAATATCCTATTGCAAGATAAAATTTATCTTATTTTTTTTAAAAGATGTCTATTATCCAGTTTTTAAAGAACAATTACTCAGAGATAACAATCCCTGAAAACTAAACAGAACAATTAAATTAATCCAATAAGTCACACATCTGATTTTTCTTGTTGTCTTGATTTCTCGAAAGAAATTAAACTCCATAGAAAGGAGGTGATCCATCCCCACCTTCCGGTAGGGATACCTTGTTACGACTTAACCCCAATCATCAACCCTGCCTTGGGTGACTCCCTCCTTACGGTTAGGACACCAACTTCTGGCATTGCCAACTCTCATGGTTTGACGGGCGGTGTGTACAAGACCCGAGAACGTATTCACCGCAACATTGCTGATTTGCGATTACTAGCGATTCCGACTTCATGAAGTCGAGTTGCAGACTTCAATCCGGACTGAGACTGACTTTTTGAGATTGGCTTAACCTCGCGGTTTTGCGACTCTTTGTATCAGCCATTGTAGCACGTGTGTAGCCCAGGTCATAAGGGGCATGATGATTTGACGTCGTCCCCACCTTCCTCTAGCTTACACTAGCAGTCTCCTTAGAGTCCCCAACTTAATGCTGGCAACTAAGGACAAGGGTTGCGTTCGTTGCTGGACTTAACCAAACATCTCACGACACGAACTGACGACAACCATGCACCACCTGTATCCTTGTTAACCTCCACTATATCTCATAGCTTTGCAAGGTATGTCAAGACCTGGTAAGGTTCTTCGCGTTGCTTCGAATTAAACCACATGCTCCACCGCTTGTGCGGGTCCCCGTCAATTCCTTTGAGTTTCACTCTTGCGAGCATACTACTCAGGCGGAGTACTTAATGCGTTAGCTACAGCACTGCCTCTTGGCAACACTTAGTACTCATCGTTTACGGCGTGGACTACTAGGGTATCTAATCCTATTTGCTCCCCACGCTTTCGTGCCACAACGTCAGTAATAGGCCAGTTAGCCGCCTTCGCCACTGGTGTTCCTTCATATATCTACGCATTCCACCGCTACACATGAAATTCCACTAACCTCTCCTATACTCTAGTAATGTAGTTTCCAAGGCGGTTAGGGGTTGAGCCCCTAAATTTAACCTCAGACTTGCATAACCGTCTACGCACGCTTTACGCCCAATAAATCCGGATAACGCTTGCCACCTATGTATTACCGCGGCTGCTGGCACATAGTTAGCCGTGGCTTTCTGGTAAGGTACCGTCGATCCTATAATCATTTCCTATTATAGTATTTCTTCCCTTACAACAGACCTTTACAATCCGAAGACCTTCATCAGTCACGCGGCATTGCTCCATCAGGCTTTCGCCCATTGTGAAAAATTCCCTACTGCTGCCTTCCGTAGAAGTTTGGGCCGTGTCTCAGTCCCAATGTGGCCGTTCGTCCTCTCAGACCGGCTACGCATCATTGCCTTGGTAAGCCATTACCTTACCAACTAGCTAATGCGCCGCATCCCCATCAATTAGCGAAGCATTGCTGCTCCTTTCATTATTAGTTTTTCATACTAATAACATATGCGGTATTAGCTGTCGTTTCCAACAGTTGTTCCCCACTAAATGGTAGGTTAGATACGTTTTACTCACCCGTTCGCCACTAAAGTATTGCTACTTCCGTTCGACTTGCATGTATTAGGCATGCCGCCAGCGTTAATCCTGAGCCAGGATCAAACTCTCAATAAAATTGTTTTTTGTTAAAAGAATGATGTCTGACTTATTTAATTTTTTAATAAAAATTGACGGATTAATTCTTGTTCTATTTAGTTTTCAAAGATCGTTTTTTCTGGTTTGCGACCACTTTGTTTTTGGTCACAATAAGAATAATACAGAAAAGCAAAGACAATGTCAATTAAAAATTAATAAAATAATTATTATTTTTATTATATTTTAAAAACTGATAAAAATATCAATAAATAATGTTAATTTTACCAAAAATAACACTTATATATTTTAAAAAAAATAAATTTTTATTTTGATGAATTAAAAAAATATCATTAAAATTAACGAAAGCACAAAAATTTTATTTGTGATTAATGAATATTTATTTTATACTTCGTGTAAGACCCTGTTTAGAATCTTCATAGCAAATAAAGCAATAGTTTCAAAAACTTATATTTAATTTATAAAGTTAATTATAAAATCGTTTTTATTTTTTATCATTAACTTGTTTTACTAATAATTTCAAAAATGATATTAAATCACTAGTGAAACTTTCTTTTTGTCCATATTGGCGATAACTTATTTTATTATCATTCAATTCTTTTTGTCCAACAACAATTTGATAAGGCACTTTTTGGGTTTGTGCTTCAGCAATTCGTTTACTAATAGTGCCACTGCTAATGATTTCGGTACGAATATTATTTTGCTTACATGTTTCATGAATCAGATTAGCATATTCTAACATCGGTTGAGTATCATTAATTGGTAAAATAGCAATTTGGGTTGGAGATAGTCATAGTGGGAATACCCCTTTTGTTTGTTCTAACAGTGTCGCAATAAAACGTTCGTAAGTACCAATTAAACCACGGTGGACAATAACTGGGTTAACTTCGTGATTGTTTTGGTCAATATAAGTTAAATTAAACTTTCTTGGTAACAAAAAGTCAAACTGAATAGTAGAGATAGTAATTTCATGACCTAGTGCTGTTTTAATTTGAACATCAAACTTAGGACCATAAAAGGCAGCTTCACCAATCATCGGTTTATAGTCTAACTTTAATTCATCCAATACTTCACGTAATGCTGTTTCTGCTTCAACTCACATTTTATTATCATTAAAATATTTTTCTTTATCAGCAGGGTCACGTAATGATAATGATAAGTAATCAATTTTAATATTTAAAGTTTTTAAAACTTCAGCAATTAATTGATAACAGCGTTTGAATTCTTCTTTCATTTGGTCACGACGCACAAAGATATGTGAATCAGTTAATTCCATACTACGAACACGTTCTAAGCCAGTTAAAGCACCACTTGCTTCATAACGATATAGTAAAGCATGTTCACTTAAGCGCAATGGTAAATCACGATAACTACGAGGCACACTTTTATAAATCATACAATGATGTGGACAAGTCATTGGTCGTAATACTAACTGTTCGCCTTCTTTTTCAGTCGGACTAAACATATTCTCACGATAGTGGTCTCAGTGACCAGTTTTTTTATAAAGTTCAACTGAACCTAAAACTGGTGTTGCTACTTCTTGATATTCTCATTTGAATTCTTGTTCACGTAAATAACTTTGTAAAATTTTTTTAATCATCATCCCATTAGGTAAAAAGATTGGTAATCCTTTTCCACAATCATCGTTGAAGGTAAAAATATTTAATTCTTTCCCTAATTTACGATGATCACGATTTTTACGGTCTTCAATATCTTTAATTACTGCTTGTAGTTGGTCTTTTGAATAGTGACAAATGCCAGTAATTCTTTGTAATTGTTTGTTTTTATCATTACCTAATCAATAAGCACCAGTAATATTTAATAATTTAAAAGCTTTCATCGACTTTGTTTCATTAATGGCAACTCCCGAAGCAACTACTAAGGTTTTATTGTCTACCAAGTATGAGCATTTTAAACCATTAACATGATTTAATTTAATATATTCTAAAGCAAACGGATTTTCACTATGACTTTTTAATGACTCAACTTGGGTTTGACAAACTCGAGCAACAGTTAAATTATTTTTTAATAATTCATGCATTTGTTTTTCAATTTTAACTAAATCTTCGTTTGTTAAACGAGTACTGTAGTCAAAATCTAAATAGAAACCATCATCATTGGTTTTAGCAACAGTAATTAATGCTTTTGGGTACATAATTTTAATAGCATGTGCTAAAACCATGGCGCAACCATAGTTTAAAACTGTTCAGCCTAAAGTTTCATTTTTAGTAACAAATTTAACTTCAGCATCTTCTTTAATTTTTCAGTGTAAATCTTTTAATTGACCATTCAATGTGAAAGCAATGATCGAAGCTGCTTGCTTAGCATCATCTTTCAATAATAATTCATAACCAGTGACAGGTTGGTCTAAATGATAAGATTTTAATTTACCATCTAGTGTATTTACATTAATTTTCATAAGTTACCTAATTCCTTTTCTGTTAACATGAATAGTACTAGATTATTTAGCAGTGAAAGATGAAAAAGGTTTAGTACTACTAATTAATATCAATTACTAATATCTTGGCTTTAGCAGGAATTGTGTAAGTACTACTAATAGCTTCTTGAATTTGTAAAGTATTATTTAAATCAATTGTAACACCTTTTTGGTCATAATAAGCATAAATTCCAGAATTTAAAACAAACTTATTGTAATCAATAACATTATTGGTAATAGGAATTATGTATACTGGTAAATGAGCGTTAGCAATTGTTGTTAAGAATTTACTATCTTGGCTGTTAGTAATTAAAAATTGTGGTTTCTCATCAATAATAGTTTTAATTGTTTTAGCAATTAACGTATCTTTTGATTTTAATAATTCATTAGCAATCTTACTTACTGGTTGATGACTTTCAGCATCAACAATAATTTTACTCATCGTCGCGATTGCTAATGCTGGGTAATTACCATTCGCTGATTCACCTGAGAGCATGGTACATGTTGAACCTCAATCCACAGCTAGTCATACATCAGTAACTTCGGCTCTTGTGGGATGGGGATTTTCAATCATTGAATCTAACATTTGCGTAGCAACAATAACTGGTTTATTAACACTTCGACATTTTTGAATTCATTCACGTTCTAAGAATGGTACTTTTTCGAATGGAATTTCAACTCCTAAATCACCACGGGCGACCATAATAGAATCGGAAACTTCTAAAATTTCATCAAAATTATTAACTGCTAATTGTGATTCAATTTTGGCATTAATTTTAATATGTTTGCCACCATTGTCATCTAATACTTTCCGAATAGCTAAAATATCTGCTTTTGAACAAACAAATGATGCTGCCACAACATCAACTTGTTGTTGACAACCAAAAATTAAATCAGCTTTATCTTTATCAGAAATAAATGGTAATGATAATTTTACATTAGGAATATTAATGGCACGGCGGTCTTTAATAATATGTGTATTTAAAGCTTGACAAGTAATAACATGTTCTTTGATATTAATAACTTTTAATGTTAATTTCCCATCATCAACTAATAAGTTATCATTAACTTTCATGTCCTTAGAAAGGTTTGAATAGTTAACAGAGAATCTTTCAGCAGTACCAATAATTTCTTCATTATCAATAACAGTAATAACATCGTTTTTTTTAATTTGTGCACTCCCACCTTTGAAAGTATGAGTTCTTACTTCAGGTCCTTTTGTATCTAACATAATAGCAATGGGGACATTTAGTTTTGCTGCAACTTCTCTAATCGTTACAATACGCGCTAAATGTTCTTCATGAGTTCCATGAGAAAAGTTAAGTCGTGCACAAGTTGATCCATTTTCAACTAGTTGTTGAATAATTTCAGCTGAGGTTGATGCAGGTCCTAAGGTTGTTACACACTTAGTTATTTTTATAATTGGAATCAAGTGATTCACCACTTTCTTAAATGTTCTTTTTTGTAATAATTCCTGATAGGCGTAATACTTTAGCAGCTAGTGCTGAATTTTTTTCTGGTGTTTTTGGCGTATTAAGCGCATCTTGAATTTCAATGGCTACTAAACGATTACCTTGTAATCCGACACAGATGCTTGATTTGTTGCTATTAGCAAACCTTTCAGCAGCAAAGACACCCATCATTGTGGCAAGATAACGGTCAAAAGCACTGGCTGTCCCACCACGTTGAATTTGTCCTAAAACTACTGATCGTGTTTCACATTTGGTTTCTGCTTCAATCATTTTAGCAACTTTTTTAACATCGTATAGATTTTCAGTTACAACTACTACCATCGAGCGACGTTGTTTTTTAGTATACATTTGTTTGATTAGTTCAATTAAAGCAGGTTCTAAAATATTCAAATCTTTGGTTGCTACTAAATCACAGTTGGCAGCAGCTGCTGCATGTAGGGCAAGGTCACCACATTCACGACCCATAGTTTCAACAATCATGATTCTACTATGTGAATCTGCAGTTTGACGAATTTTGTCAAGATTTTCAACAATAGTGTTTAAAGCAGTATCAAAACCAACAGTAAATTCACTTGAATTAACATCATTGTCAATCGTCCCTGGGATTCCAATACATTGCATTCCTGATTCAACACTAATCTTTTGCAGACCAGTAGTCGTTCCATCACCACCAATAGCGATTAAACCTTTAATGTTTTCTTTACGTAAAATGTCGATACATTTTTTTCTTGTAGCTTCATTTTCGAATTCTTTAAAGCGAGCTGAACCAATAATAGTCCCCCCCATTTGGGTACCTAAATCAATTAGTTGTATTCATTGGGCATTAATTGTTTGAAATTCACTTTCATATAAACCTTTATAGCCATTTTTAATTAAAACTAATTCAAATTTTCTTTTATCAGTACTACCTGTACCTGCTTTGCTATTTTCAAAACTCATACTACGGAGAGTCTTATAAACACCATTAATTACGTTGTTCATTCCTGGGGCATCGCCGCCAGAAGTTAAAATACCGATTCTTATTTTATCTGTGTCATTCATGTTTAGTCATCCTTTTCTAATTGTGTATATAAATAATTATTATATTTATTAATATAATCAAAAACTAGATATTAATCAAATCATAACCGTATTTTTTTATACGATTATGATTTGAAAGTTGATTAAAAACAAATAATAATTAATTATTTTTTATTGATGTTATAGAAAGCATCATTGCCTAAGAATACTGCTTGATCTTCAAGATCTGCTTCGATTGTTAATAAACGGTTGTACTTAGCAACACGGTCAGTTCTTGACATTGAACCAGTTTTAATTTGTCCAGTGTTGAAGGCAACAGCTAAATCAGCAATTGTTGTATCTTCAGTTTCGCCTGAACGGTGAGAAACAACAGCAGTTCAACCAGCTTTTTGACACATTTGAATTGCTTCAATAGTTTCAGTAAATGTTCCGATTTGGTTTAATTTAATTAATACTGAATTAGCAACATTTTTAGTAATTCCTTCTTTAATAATTTTTGGGTTAGTAACAAATAAGTCATCACCCACAACTTGAAATTTACCTTCTGATTTTTCTAATAGTAGTTTAAATCCATCTCAGTCACCTTCTGCTAAGCCATCTTCGATCGAAACAATTGGGTACTTCTTAGTTAAACCAACTAAGTAATCAACTAGTTGTTGGGAAGTTAATAATTTTTCAGTAGCTTTTGATTTTCCATCTTTGTTACCAAAAACATATTTACCATTTTTGTAAATTTCAGATGAAGCACAGTCCATAGCAATTTTCATATCTTTAGCAGGTGTATATCCAGCTTTTTTTATAGCTTCCATAATTAAGTCTAATGCTTCTTCGGTTGATTTTAAGTTAGGAGCAAATCCACCTTCATCACCAACAGCAGTAACATATCCTTTAGCTTTTAAAATATCTTTTAAAGCATGAAAAGTTTCAGCTGCCATTTGAATCGCTTTTGAGAAAGTTTTGGCACCTACTGGCATAATTAAAAATTCTTGGAAGTCAATATTATTATCGGCATGGGCACCACCATTAATTACGTTTAACATTGGTAATGGTAGTTGACAAGCATTTGGTCCACCTAAGTATGTATATAGTGGTTGACCTAATTCATCAGCAGCAGCTTTAGCGACAGCTAGTGAAACACCTAAGATAGCATTAGCTCCTAGTTTTTCTTTATTAGCAGTACCGTCTAATTTAATCATAGTTTGGTCAATTTGTCTTTGACTAGTTACTTCTAAACCAATGATTTCATCAGCAATGATTTCATTAATGTTTTTAATTGCTTTTAAAACACCTTTTTTCCCGTAGACTTTAGCGTCACCATCGCGTAGTTCTAGTGCTTCGCGCGTTCCAGTTGAAGCACCTGATGGTACTAAGGCAATTCCATAGCCACCGTCTTCGGTTCAACATTCTACTTGAATAGTTGGGTTTCCACGTGAGTCAATTACTTGTAATGCTCTAATATCATTAATACATGACATTATTCATTCCTTCTTTCTTTTTGTATACTTCAATATTTATTATACAGAAAAACGGTGTTTATAATTAAAAAAGCACAAATATTTTTTATTTGTGCTTTGATTTTAATGATATTGCATGTCTATATAATTATGATTCAAGAAATTGTTACCTATCGAAAATAATAAGTCATTTATGATAAGTGTACGCTTCAATCAGTATTAATAAGTTTATTTCTATTTTCATCTGTTATTATACCAGAGTCATTTATTAGGTTTTTCATATTTTTTGGTAAATCTTCTTTTGGATAGTCTATTTCACCTATTCTTTTAGATACAGCTTGATTTAAAGTTGTAACATCATTCAATTTTTCATAAGCATCACTTGGAGTTTGAGCATCTTCTAATTCACTAAAGAACATCTCAACTGCTTCTATTTTTTTATTAGCTCTACCATTTTCTCCATAAATAGTATCTTGTTTTTTTGCTCATTTTTCATAATGCACAGTTATTTTTGCAACTGCTACCTTAAACTCTGCTTTAGCAACAGTAATTTCTCGTTTAGCTGCTTCTAAATATTGTGAATCAGGCTTTCCAACATTAAAAAAACTTCTTTTAGAATCAGGTTTTGCCATTTTTTTTGCATATTTAATTTTTATTTTTTGGCATTTTTCATCTAATTGTTCTTTTAATTCTTTAATTCTCTTAGTATCACGTTCTAAATAAATATTTGGTTTTGATGATTGTCTTATTTGATGATAGGTGCTTTTTATTGCTGCAAATGGTAAAGTAGTAAAAGGGCTAACTATTAATAAGAAAGGCGCTAAAAGTTTTGAACGTTTACTAATACCTGTTATTTTACCAAATCATTTGAAACCTGTTTTTAATGAATTAAAGAATTTTCATAGTCTGCTTTTACTTTGTGAAGTTTCTAATTCATCAATAGTTTTACTAAAACGATATTTTTCAGTCTTAGTAATCAATAATAAATCTCGGAATGCTTGTTTTCGCACTCCATTAACCATTCATTGTTGTGCTCTTCGATTTGATAATGGACTCTTAAAAATTTTTAAATCTTCAACTCGTTCTTTACCAATAGGTTTAAACTTTTCTTCATTAAAAGGAGAAAAATTTTGATTTCTTGCTGTTATAATTTTATAAGTGTTTCAGTTTTTAATTTTAGCTTTGGCTGATTTAATTTGGTTAATATTTTCGAATCATTCATCAATAGAACTATCAAGTTTAGTACGTTCATTGTCAAGTTTTAAATTTTCTTCTAAATAAACTAAAGATTTAATAATTTCTTCATCAATTACGTCTCCATTATCATCATATGCTGTACCATCATTGTCTATTTTTATAGGACTATCATATATATTTTTAAGTATAGTCTTTCTTCTAATAAATTCAACTTCATCAATTGCATCATATATAGGAGTTTCTCGATTTTGAATTGCACTATCTTCCTTTTGGTCAGACTTAATTTTTAACTTAATTTCAGTTAATTTGTTGATAGTTGCAAGAAATTTTTGTCTCTCTTCAGAAGTTATATCTTTATTTAAAAGCATAGCTTGTTTATATACTTCTAATTCATTATTAGGATTTAAAAGAAAATCAATATTTGGTAATGACTTACTAATCTCTTCTTGAAAATTATCAAATGCTTCTTTTCGATTTCTTTTATATTTATCATTAATCTCTTTTAATTTTGTATAATTATCTGGTAGTGATTTTAGTAACTCATATTCTTTTTGAAACTCTGAATCAATTGTATTAGTTAAATAATGATATTTTTTTAAATGTTCATTATATGGTTTAGCAATATAATTTTCTATTTTTTCAAAGTAAGGTCTAATATTTTTGTCTAGAGTATCTTCTTTTTTATTCTCTAATTCTGAACGAAGTTTGTTCATTATTTTGTTTTTTTGCACTGCCGAAATTATTGATTTATTAAGAAAAGATTGTACATTAATTTTACTAATTTCTTTAGGAGATTTATCAGAAATATCATGCATACTATTATTCAAATCTTCTTCATAATCAAATTTTAATTGCTCAGTACCTTTAACAAGATCTTCATAAAATTTTTTTAATGTTTGATAATTTTTTTGGTCTTTTTGCTTTTGAACTGATACATTACTACCATCTACGACAACTTTGTACTTCAGTAAATTTCCATTATCAATAGCAGTTATTTTTTGCTCTAAATCTTCAGTTTTTAGTCAGTCTATAAATACTTCTGTTTTATCCAAAATATATTTTTGTATTTCTGCAACTGTTTTTTCAGAAACATTAATAAAATCATCAACATCTTTTTGTAATGTTTCTTTTCTAGTTTTGACTCCTTCATTTATAGTATTTAAACCATTTAAAAAATTACCGTTTCTTATTCTAGTATTTTTTTTATGTTCTAATGCTACTTGTGAATTAATATCTATAATAGATTTAACATATTCTTCAACTACATTATTATACTTTGCATCAATAGTATCTTTCGTAATGTCTTTTAGTTTTGCAAAATTATCTAGTATTTCGCTTGTTTCTTTAAACAACCTTGTATCTTTTTGTTTTTGTTTATCTACTTCTGTTTTTTCATCAATAATGGTGGTGCTTCAAATACCTTTATGCTCATACTTGATATATCCTAATTGTTTATTATATACCAATGTATTAATATCATTTTCAATACTTTTTGCTTTTTCAATAAATTCTAAGGTTTCCTTTTTAATTTTAGTTTCAACTTCTTCAATTTTTTTTTCATTACTAGTAATGACATTTTGAATTACTGATTTAAAATCTTCGAAATTAGCAAGAAAACTCTGTAGTTCATCTCAATATTCTTCGTTTCTTATTGGCATTTTTATATCTCCTTTTCATATTTATATTAAATTTAACTAACTACTCGGGGTTAATGTTCTTGTGTCTCTACCTGTTGGTTCTGGTATATTTTGACTATTAACATCATTGGCAGAAAAACATTCCTTGTTTGATTTAGTAGTTTGATTTTCATTTTGTTTATTAATAGTCTTTTGTTTTAAAGAACCTAAACATTGTTGTAACTGTTTTCTTGTTCCATCATCTAATTCAAATTTTTCTTTCTTACCATTTTTGTTTATTTCTACTTGACACTCAATAATTTTTTTATCTTTATCCAGAATAATATAAATATCAATTTGGTTAGTTTCTTTGGAGTTAAAATTTTCTTTAATTTTTTTAAAAAAATTATCCATATCCTCTGTTAAGGCAGGATTTGATTTTTTATCAAAACTAAATTTGATATTATCTTTAGTTACTTTATATGAACCATCTATTACTTGGATTAGATATGTAAAATTATTATTTTCTTCTTTTTTAGCAACTGGTGATTGTGAACTACCATTAGCAATATTATTCACTCAATCAGCGCGTCCATTTTCATTTGTTTCTTCAGGCATATTTTATCCTCATTTCAAAAGTTAATTTTATTAAAATAATAATAAACCCCCTCTTATTTATTTAAAAAAATAAAAGGGGAAAACACTATATTTAATTTTATGTATTCATTATAATCCTTTTATTTTTTAATACAATTGATTTACTATTAAAAACACTTATTTTTTTAATAAAGACTGATTAGTCATTACTTCAGGTTTTTCTAATCCTAAAATTTCTAGTAACGTTGGGGCAATATCGGCCAAACATCCTGATGATTTTAATTTAATGCCTGATTCACAAATAATAAAGGGAACAGGTTGTGATGTATGTTTTTTATTAATAGCCCCCTGCACATCAATCATAATTTCAGCATTTCCATGGTCAGCAATAATCATTAAAATACCATTAACATTTTTCATAGCAGTATATAGTTTACCAATACATTCGTCAACAACTTCAATCGCAGTAATCGCTGCTTTTAAATCACCAGTATGCCCGACCATATCAGGATTAGCAAAGTTTAAGACCATAACATCATAAATATTTTTAGCAATTTCACTTTCTAATCTCCTTGTAATTTCACGAGCACTCATTTCTGGCTTTAAATCATAAGTAGCAACTTTGGGTGAAGGTATTAAAATTCTTGTTGATAAAGAATATTCAATATCGACACCACCATCAAAGAAGTAAGTAACATGAGCATATTTTTCCGTTTCCGCAATTCGTAATTGGTGATATTGATGTTTGCTTAATCATTCTCCTAAGACATCAGTCATAGGAGTTGGTGGAAAAATAACTCCTTGCTTTTTAACGCTATCAGCATATTCCATCATCGAAATAAAAAATGTATTTTTTAAAGATGGAATTTTATTAACAACATTTCAATCATATTTGGGATTAGTCAAAGCTGATGCTAATTGAATAGCCCGGTCAGGACGGAAGTTAGCAAAAATAATACTATCATTATCACTAATTTTCCCATGAGCAAACAAAGGATTGTAAGCTGGATTAATGAATTCATCATTTCTGTCAGCAGCATATTCACTATTGATATAAGCAATGGGGTCAGAAAAAGTAATACCTTTATGGTTAACCATAACATCATAGGCAATTTGGGCGCGGTCTCATCTTTTATCACGGTCCATAGCATAGTAACGCCCAGAAATAGAAGCTAAATTTCCGGTTTTTAATTTTGCCATTTTATCTAATAATTGTTGGACATAGATTTTAGCAACATCACTTTTAGTATCGCGACCATCAAGAATAGCATGGACATAAACATTTTTAAAGTTTGCTTTAGCAGCAATTTCTAATAACGCTAATATATGATTAATGTGGGAATGAACACCACCATCGCTTAATAATCCCAAAATATGTAAACTACTATTATTACTTTGGGCATGTTTAATGGCTTTTAAAATTGTTTCATTAGCAAAAAAAGTTTTATCACTAATGGCTTTATTAATTAAAGTTAAAGATTGATAAACTACTCTTCCTGCGCCAATTTGTAAATGACCAACTTCAGAGTTACCCATCTGTCCTTCTGGTAAACCAACAGCTAATCCAGAAGCAAATACTTCAGTATGGGCATAAGTTTTATTTAAATAGTCGAGATTAGGAGTTTTAGCTTGACTAATAGCGTTATTAGGGTTGGTTTTAGCGATTCCGAAACCATCTAAAATACATAGTAAGATTGGTTGTTTTGTCTTCATAATTTCACCTCGGAGTTTATTTTAATTGTCGTATATATTTAAAGTTTTCTGACTTGAAAACAGAAATAATTTCACTAATAACATTAGTGATAGTTTGATAGTTGCTAGTACTGAAAATAATAATATCATGTTTAATTTTTAGTTTAGTTAATGGTAGTTTAGATATTTTACTAATAATTGTTTTTACTCGTGAATTACTACTAATATTATTACTCATTAAAATAATCATACTAGGATTATCGATAATATTATTAGTTAGGAATAAAATAGTATTATTAGCATCTGCTAATAACTTTCGACCTTTAAATTCCATTAAATTATCATCTAGCAAATCATTATTAAAAGAATAGTGAACAACTTTGAAATTATCTATGGCTTCTGAATAATAGCCATAAGCCATATTATCAATTTGCGATTCTAAAAAAGGTTGTGAAACTTTTCTTCAATTACAAAATTGGACTTTTAATCTTTTATAAACTAACTGTAATTGAAATAAATTTTGATAGTTTGTAATATTGTTAGCAATAGTTACAGGCTTAATAATATCAGGTTGATTAATTAGTTTAATTTTTTTATTGAGAACATTAATACCGTTAATAATAGGTTTTTTAGTTTCGTTGAATCATTTTTCAATATCTTCGCTTGTGCCTGACATAACAGTGACTACTAACTGTTTGTGTTTTAACATAATATTAGTAACTGCTAAGTGTTGTAAATTATTTAAGTGCATTAACTCCATTTGTGTTAATGCTTTTAGAAATCGATATTTACCGTTATTAGTAGTTTGTAAAGATAATAACTGTAGAAATGGTAGTTGTTGGTTTAATAAATTATTAATTTCTTCTTCACAACTTAGAATTTGTCGTTTTTTAATCTTAAGAATTTTGCTAGTAATCACAAATTTTTGATTATCAATCGTACTATTAAATTGGCTTTTAGTTCGTAAGTTTTTATTTAATACAGTACCAAATAATTTTGAACCTAAAGTATTGTTAACAATTCCTTTATGGCGGTCTTCATCTAGTAATAATTGTAAAGGAATATCATTAATAACAATCGGCCCACTAATCACTTTTACTAAATGTATGTACACCCCTGGCAATAAAGTATTATTAACATCAATTACTTCACCCACAAAATAATCGTTAGTAATAACACCTTGGTCACTAATAGTACTATCACTTTGAGCTTGAAAAATAGTCTTGGAACAAATGATAAAACCAATATGCTCTAGTTGCATAGTAGCTTCACCATTTTTAGTAAGTAAAAATAAAATTTTGGTTCTAGTGGTAAAGTGGTTAATAAAAATAGTATGAGAAAAACTATAATACTTAATTTCCTTTTCTAATTTTTCCCACATAGCAGCAATTTTTGTAGTTGATAAATTCATGATAAGTTTCTCCTTATTTTAATAAAATTGACAATATTTTAAATAAAGTTAAACTAATAATCCTAAAAATGATTCTGCTTGTAATGAAGCACCACCTACTAAGGCACCATCAATATCAGGTTGCTCAAGGAATGATTTAATATTTTCAGGTTTTACTGAACCACCATATTGAATGCGAACTTTTTGCGCAGTATTTTCATCATATAATTCAGTAATATAATCGCGAATCATTTTGCAAACTGTTTGTGCTTCAACAGCAGATGCTGTCTTACCAGTGCCAATAGCTCAAATTGGTTCATAAGCAATTATTAATTTAGTAACATGTTGAGATTTAATACCAGCTAACGCTAATAATATTTGATTTTTAATAATATCATTAGTTTTTTTTGCTTCATATTCACTATCACTTTCACCACAACATAAAACTGGAATCATATTAGCATTAAATAAGGCATGTAATTTTTTATTAATGGCTTCGTTTGTTTCAGTAAAATACATTCTACGTTCAGAATGACCAATCACAACGTGACTAACATTAATATCTTTTAACATCTTAATTGAAACTTCACCAGTAAAGGCACCTTCAGGTTCATAATGACAATTTTGGGCAGCAATAATTAAATTATGAAACTGATTTAATTTTAATACTGGTAAGTTAGTATAACTAGCAGCAATACCATAATCACATTTAATTACTTTACCTTTAATTAACTTACTAAATTGATTAAGAAAGATTTTTGTATCTTCCATGTTTTTATACATTTTTCAATTTCCAATAATAATATGTTTACGACTCATTTTATTCACTCCTTAGTTTTTTGGTCGGATATCGGATAGTTGATGATTTTAATAATGAAGCTGCAGCACTATCAATAATTATCATGACGTTGTCATGGGCTTGTAAGTAACTGCAAGGATAATCAGGTGTAATTTTACCATGGACTAATTCATAAATGGCTTTCGCTTTCGCTTCTCCATCAGCAATTAAGACAATAGCTTGAGCTTGTAAAATGGTATCAACTCCCATGGTTATTGCTTTAGTTGGAACATCTTTGGCACTAGCAAAAAATCTTTTATTAACTTCAATAGTTGCTTTGGTTAAATTAACGACATGGGTTTTAGTATCTCCAAGTGTCCCTGGTTCATTAAAAGCGATATGTCCATTAGTGCCAATTCCTAAAATTTGTAAATTAATAGGTCCTTTTTCATCTAGTAATTTTTCATATGCTTGTGCACTCTCTGTCACATTACCTAATCCATTAGGAACATACGTATTTTCCTTTTTAATGTTAATTTTGTTAAATAATTGTTCATTCATAAAATAACGATAACTTTTTTTATGCTCTGGTGCTAATCCAACGTATTCATCTAAATTAAAAGTGGTAACTTGTGACCAATCAGTATGATTCTCTTGATAATCTTTAATCAATAAATCATAAGTTTCTATCGGGCTACTGCCTGTTGCTAAACCTAAAACTAATTTATGATTTTCTTTAATTGTTTCAATAATAATCGTACTTACTAACTTAGCAATCTCACTTTTTGTTTCAAACACAACTAATTTCATTGCTCGTACCTCCCCAAATCTTATTAACTTTGATAAACAATATTTCCTTCACAAATCGTTAATAAAATATCATTATTTTTATTAAGCACCACAATATCTGCTAATAATCCAACAACTAAATCACCAGTAATACTATCTATGCCTAACTGCTTTGCGCTATTATACGAAGCCATTTTAACACAATCTTGTCAATTATTGTTAGTTACTCGTAATAAGTTTTTAAATCCAGCAATCATGGTAGCAAGACTACCAGCTAATTTACCAGTACTTTTAACTACTACTTGATTACCTTTTTTAATTACTGGTAATGGACCTAGGAAATAATCACCATCAGCTAAGCCTTTGGCACTCATAGCATCAGTAATCATACAAATCTTATTAGCACCTTTAATCTTATAAGTTAACGCAACAATATCAAGATTCACATGAATGCCATCACAAATTAATTCTGCTACTATTTCATCATAATAAAGTGCTGCTGGAACAACACCAGGATTACGATGGTCATATCTACTCATACCATTGTAAAGATGGGTAACATGAGTTAAACCTTGTTTGACTGCTTGGGTAACTTGTTGAAAATTAGCATTACTATGACCTAATGTCGGAATAATATTATTAGCAATTAATGTACTTGTAAAATTTTTTTTATTATTAAAATTAGGGTCTAGTTCAGGTGCGTATACAACAAATTTAATATTATTATTACTAATTTTATTTCATGTTGCTACTAATTTAGTATCAGGGATATGAATTAAAGATTCAGTATGGGCACCTTTTTGTTCATGTGAAATAAATGGACCTTCAAAGTAAGCACCAACAATTCGCGCCTTATTGGTACTACTATTTTCGGTTTTCATATATTGAGCAAATGCTAATAAAATTTTATCAATCTCTTTGGTACTTGCAGTAACAGTTGCATAACAAAACTTAGTTACTCCTTCTTGGGGAACTAATTGAGCAAAGTTTGCAATTGATTCAATTGTACCATCCATAAAACTGTAACCATAACCACCATGGACATGACAATCAATAAAACCAGGAATTATTGTTTGGTTTTGACAATCAATAACTTTAGTTTCATTGTAGTTTTTTTCATATTTTCCTGGCTTAATTTCTGTAATTAAATTATTTTTAATCACTAGAAACCCATTTTCAATAATGCTGTTAGTACTAACTATTTTGGCATTGGTTAAAACTAAAATTTTAGTCATTAATATCCTTCTCTCTTGAATTAAATAATCAATCATTAAAGCTTTTTTATTTATTAATGTTATTATACCTAAAATTTTAATTTAAACCTAGTTGTGCAAAAAAATATTAAAAAAAGGCATATTGCCTACTTAATTTGTTTTTTAATGGTGGCCCGAAGCGGATTTGAACCACTGACACTTCGCTCTTCAGGCGAATGCTCTACCCCTGAGCTACCGAGCCATTATACCTATACAATAATAGCATATAAAACCAATAAATAACAAGGGGTTAGTGGATAAATTTCAATTATTTTAAAAAAACGTTTCTTAGATATTTACAATTCAGGAGTTTTAAAAAATACTAATGTTGATAATTAAATAGTTATATTAGCAAAAAGATTAGTTGATAAATAATCTTTTTGCTAATTCTTGAATAAAACGATTATTCTTATTAACTTCTGTACCATGTTCAAACAATTGGTCTAAATCAAAAGTTTTAGTTGTTTTTTGTGATAAAGAAATTTGATGATCATTTTTTTATGTTTTGCCATATTTAGTTTCTCCTTTAAACTTGAATTCATTTTGTGCTTAGATAAATTAAATCTTTAAATATTTTTTGTGAATTCATCTTTTCTTTTATTTCATCAATATCTTTGGAAATTTTACCTTCGGCAATTTTGAATAATCAGGAATTATAGAAATGACTCCTGCATCTACAGAACGTTTAATAGCATTATTGTAAACAATGGTATCTTGCAATGGATTAATGCTTGCCAAGGTAAAATATTTAGACATAAAATACTTCCAATCGTTTTATGATTTAATTAATTTATAAAATATACAAGGCTTTTATACTATTATGTACAAATAAAATTTTATCACATAAACAGAGACAAAAATCTTATTTGTTTTTTCATCGCTTAACTTTCCTTACTTCTTTTAATTGAGATTTGAATTGTTTAAGTTGATTTTGTAAATCTTCATAACTAACTTGTTCTTCATTGTTTTCTGAAAAATTTGTTAATGACTGATTATTTACTAATGTCCTTGGATTAACTCATAAATTTCGTAACCCATATCAAAAAATAGTTAAAAAACTTAAACCTAAGCAAGCAAGAGGAATGGTTCATAAATTATTAAATGGAATTGTTTGAAAATATGTTAAATTAAATACATTATAAATAATTAAAAGAAAACCTACTAACACTAATGTCATTAAAAACATATATATTGCGATTAAAGCTTTAATAAACGGTTTTTTAACAAATACTAGAAATACTAAATATGTTAAATTAAATAATATTAACCCACCTGCTAAGTAAGCAGTAATACTATTACTACTTTCCATTAATTGTTTATACAAGTCACTAGTTAATGGATTTTGATTAACTAGTAAAGTAATAATAACGGCAATATTATTTTTCAAAGATAAGCCTCAACTGAATAAAGGAAAAATAGCTAAACTAATAGTTACTACCAATGTCGCAATAATTATTAATACTTTGCTTAAAATTGAACCAAATGTTTTCATAATATAACTTTCAAAAAATTTTTATTTACTAACATTTTACCATTAATAAATAAAAATTACTAATATATTTCTCCTATAATGAAATTTATTATAACTTTCATTTTTTAAAATTAAAGTTATTTTTTCTTCTCATTTTTAGCTCAGGAATCTACCTTTGTTAAGGTACGAACAAGAAAAACTTTTATTTAATCTACCAGATTATTTTTTATCTTGATTTATTTTGCGATAAATTTAAGGCAATTTTTCGCGCAGCAAAAGGGTCTCGGGGATCATAATATCAATAGTTAGTAAAATATTTTTTTCAATTATTATTTAACATTGACGAAGCAATATTAATAGCGTGAAAGCGATTGCCTTTACCTTTTAAACTTTGCATTATATTAAGATTATTATTACTAATATTAGCACTTAAAAAATCAGATATTAATAATAAATCAGCATTATGGTATTCTTTGCTCTGCATAACTGTTAAAGCATGACTAAAAGCAGGATTAATATTAGTATGACCTTTAAAACTATGACCTAAAAAGTGAATTAAATTAGGAATTGATGATGCCACACTTGATAAATCATAAGTTTCAAATATTCCAGAAAAATTAATCATATAACATGGTCTTTTATCTAATAAAGCAATTTTAGTAATAGCTAAAGCAATTGACTTAGCTATAATTTCTGGACTATTGGCCATGGATTTTGATGTATCAATACATAAAATAAATGATCCTTGGCTTTCAGGAAGCGATACTTCTACTATTTCTTCAACAATATGTTCTGTTGCCACTAAATCCATTGATTCAAATTCGGTAATTGACAATTTTTCTTCAGTAAATTTTTTATAAAAAATAGCATTTAATTCCGGAATAGCTAAATTAACTAACTCCAAAGGTAATAAATGTTCTAAATCTTTTCCTTCAGTAATTCCCACTACTTCTTCTGGTCATTTACCTAATGGTTTCATTTCATACTCAATTTTAATTTTTTCATGAACTTGTTTTTCAATTAAACTAGAGGTTCCTTTTCAGCGACCTAGCATACGAGCTATTTCAATAATAGCAGGATTTTGTTTTAGAATTTCGCCATATTGAATTAAAGTATTTAAATTAATTTTTTTAAAATCATTTACATTGCCTTCTCAAAATCGACCAAAAAAGTTTCAAGCAAAACCAATTAGATTACGTGTTTCATTAATAATTTTAATATTATTTCCTCACATCGTTAAATATTTTTGTCGCATTTGCGTGGTTTCAAACAACTTATAATTAATTATACGTTCAATAATTAAACTTTCCCAACGCATAGTAAAATCATTAAAGACTAAATTTCCATTAGTTTTACGGTCTTGAAATTTATCTTGATAATAATGAAAATAATTAATGATACTAGAGTTAACATTTTTAGCTTTAACAAATATTTCTTCTCAATTATTTTTTAATCGTGTTAAAGCATTAACTTTAACTCAAAAAAATAAACGGATTTCTTGTTTAATAACAGGGCTAATAGGAACATTTTTTGTTGCTGATAATACTTCATTTAAATAAAAATTACTAATTTGGTCATCAAATTCTTTGGCTAATCACGAAAAATGTTTTTTAAATCAATTGAAATTACTTAAATTAGTTTCTGATAAAGCTAAACTATTTAATTTGGATACCATTTTTTTAGAAACTTGCGTTTCAATTAATTGTTCCATATAAAATCACCGCCTTATTGATTTTGAAGATTATCAGGTTGGGGAATTATAATAGCATCATCATTGACAATTGTCGATTCAGGAACGGGTGGTAATTGTTCAAAAAATGCAGTTTCTAATAAAACTTTAAATTGTTCATCAAAAAAAATTGATGAAATTGTATTCAAACGTTGCTGTTCATTTTGGAATTGTTGTTTTAAACTGGCAAGTTGAATTTTTAATTCCGTCATTTGACTATTAATATTACCAATTTGTGATTTACCGTCAGCATCATTTAATTCTACTTGAATAGTAGTATGATTTTTAATACTAACTATTTCATTAGGTGCTTTTAATTGCACTTCCATTTTACTATTGCCGTCTAATTTACTTAAACTCTTACCGTAAAATAAAGTAATAGTATGTGGTTTTTTATTACGACGCGCTAGATTTTGATATTCTTTTTGATTAATAAAACAAATTGGAAACTCATCAGTATGTCATAGTAAACGATAGTAATTCCCTTTAATAGCACCTCCAAATGGATTCCTATACAATGAGGGTTGAATTTGACTATCTTTAATATTTTCCGAATTGTTACCTAATGTTTCAAGTTCACTTTCTAACTCCTCTTGTTTTTTACGTAAAGTATAAGTTAGTTCCTGTGTATATGCTTCATTAAATAACTTAGTATAACTTTGTTCTTGCTCTTCGTCATCTCAAATACAATAAGGAATAACTAGTAGGTCAGGTTTATCGGTAGTTTGACGACCATTATAATAAGCTGATGCTTTTATTAATTTGGCAATTTTTTTTCATCTTCGATCAGAAATATAAGCTTTACCATCTGTTGCTTCTGTAAGACGCACACGGAAGCGAGAAATAAAGTTTAAAGTGTCTTTACTCAAAGTAACTGTTGTTTCAAGTTCCTTTAATCATTTAACATATTCAGGAGTTTTAATTTGTAATTTTACAGGAACATCTACTTCTAAACTAGTAACGCTACCTAACATATCATTAAAATTTTCTTCATTAGTTAAGCCATGAACAATCATTCTAATAATAAAGCGGTCAAACAACGCTTCTAATCCTTTACCACTTTCTGGTAATTCATTAGAGGCCGAAATTAATAATTTTAATGGTACTTTAACGTCAACACCACCATTACGAAAAATTTTTTCATTAATAATTGTTAATAATGTATTTTGAATCGACGGACCAGCCTTTCAAATTTCATCTAAAAAAGCAATATCAACAGCAGGTAAATACTGATCAATAATTCGTACATAGTGGCCTTTTAATAAGTCTTTAATGGAAATAGGACCAAAAATTTCTTCAGGAGTTGAGAAACGGTTCATTAAATATTCAAAATTACGACCATTATGGAACGCATATTTAATTCTTCGTGAAATTAATGATTTAGCAATTCCTGGTAGTCCTAATAAAAATATTGATTCACCTGAAAGCAATGCTAATACTGCTAGTTTAAAAACTGTTTCTTTTTCATAAACACCAGCACTAATTACTTTAATTAATTGTTCAATTCGGTTGGAAAGTTCATTATTAGTGCTCATTTAAAATTCCCCTTTCCATTATTCCACACTTAGTTCTCGACGAACATCATCACTTTTGACAATTAAAATACAAGATGCTACTAATCATATAACAGTAATTAATAACACAATAACCATAAAGAGTGGTACTTCTGCTGATACTGATTTTTTAACTAAACCATCAATCACTAACAATAGTGTACACATTAATTCTAAAACAATGAAATAAGCAATTGCTAAAACAATATAAACAATTGATCATGCAAACATAGAATTTGCAGAACGACCAATAGCCAATGGTAAATAAAATAAAAAATTAAATCCTAAAGTAATAACTAAAAAAATATAAATAATATAATCAGGTTTTATGCTACTACCACTAGAGGCTAAAATTTGATTTATAATATTATTGGCTAAAAAGTAGGACAAAACTAAATGGAAACATGAAACTAATAATAGTAAACAACGAGCTATAATTTCTAACGTTGAACTTCAATACATTCTTTTAAATTTAATACTACTGCTTAACAAAGGATTATAAGTTGTAAACCTTTGTTCTTCAATATCTTTAAATGAATTATTATTTTGATTAGAACTTAAAATATTATTATCAACATCTGCCAATGGAGTATTTTTTAAACTATCTTTTTCATTAATCATAATTTTTTCACTCCTTATCCCTTAATAACTATATTATAACTTATTTTGACAATAAGAATTAAGAATATAAACTTTTAGATTAGTACATATTCTACTAAGTTCAGTTAATATTAAAGAAAAAACTAAAACTATGTGGGGCGGGAGCAAAATTAGGATTGCTTACAAGATCTTGGCCAACATCAAAACGGAAATTTGTAATTTCATCAGGGTTTATTAAATTAGTTGGTAATAAAGTAAGAGGATTATGATTACTATCTAAAAAAGTAAAAGTGGTTAATGTCAGATCAGTAACATTTAAAACATCAATAAAATATTGTTTAAATGAATCAACACCACGACCAATAACTGTTTGTCAATTACGTTCACCAAAATCAGCAAGAACAGGATAAACTAAACGAAAATAAGGTTTGTGTCCTATTAATCAATCAAACATACTTTGTCAATACTCAGTTTCTAAAAATGTTGTTAACGCATCAATATTAGCATAATCAGTAGCTCTAATAGTTTCAACATTATTAGTTATTGAATTACTATTAGCAAAATAATGTACTAGTTCGTTATATTCATTGCCACGGGCCCCAATATAATTTGAATATAATGTATGTGAAGGTGTATATGGAATTTCAATATCATTGACATCTTCTCCTTTTTGCACATTACTAAAAGGCATATAATCAATAGGATTATGGGTGAAATAATTAATTAATAACTCGTCTGAAGTTGTTAGTCGTAAATCAATTAAATCATTAATCACATCAGGGTTAGAAACATAGCTAATATAAAAAGGACGTGGATTTTGTTGGTCAATTCGAGGAAGATTTTGTAAGTTAACATATTTATTAAGGGTACCAGGTTTATCAATATCAATGTAACATAAATTCGGAGTATTAATCATTTGGAAATATGGGGGAAATGATGCTGGATCATTTATATCAATATCCCCTAAAGGAATTGTTGATAAAATTGGAAAAAGATGAGTGTTAGGGGCAAATTCTTCTGCATAATCGGCAGTAAACTTAGTTATTGACTCTTCAATACTCTGATAAACTTCAAAATTAGTAACATTATTAGTAAAATACATACTACTAGGTAAATAACCTTGATATCTTTTTTCTTGTAAATTAGGTGGTCAAGGACCACCAGGATTTGGAATAGTACCTGATATGTGTCTACTATAATGTCCTTCATATTGATTAAACATCATAAACTTCTCATAAAACTTAGCAGTATTGGTAATTTGTGAAATAACTGGTAACTCAAATTCAATTGGTAAATTTTTTAATTTTATCTTTAAGTTACAATGCACAAAACCATCAGTTTGCACTAAACTACTATCAATCCCTTCAGTACCATCTTGACGATAAAAAGTAAAATCATACTTATTTTCAGAAGCAGGTAAAAAATTTTTTAATCACGAATCATCAGTTACTAATTTTAAAACTTGCTCAATAGTTTCTTCTTCAAAATAAGGGACACGTAAACTCTTATCACTAGTATGCATATCAAGTTTATTCATATCAACCACAATTGATTCTTCTGGTAATTTAAAATTAAATTCACCCATATTAAAAGCACTTTGCATAGCAAGGCTAATCAAAAAAGTACTCCCTAATACAATTAAAGTACAAATAGTAGCAATAATACCAATAAATCAATGTGTTCTAATTGGCAAATAAGATGCTTTACTACCTGTTACATTTTTAGTTAAATTGTTCATTTCTTCTCAGATATCTTCATCTTGCCTTTTTCTAGAACGTTTCATTAACTATCACCTCACCTTATTTATATCCCAAATCATACATCTTAATAATACTTCGTATTAAACGCTTTTTTCTTTTCTTAGCACTAAATCATCAATTAACAACAACAACTCATCAAAGACCCATTCCACTTATTGTTAGGACCATAATACTAAGTCGATAAGGACTATCACTATCAAAAAACATAAAAAAACTTACAACCATAATCATTAAATTAATAATGGTACCAAATGCTAAATAAACAACACAGGTTAAAGTAATTCCTTTAATCGTTTTTGCTAAGAATATTGGTAAAATCATAAGCAAAATCATGAAAGCAAATAGAACAGTAACAATCATAGTGACAACTTGTAAAACAGCCTTTTGAATTCAAGGAATTGAAGGAACACCTGGTAAATTAGCAACTAATTGTCCCAAGGCAATTCCATTAAAAAATATTAAACCAATTCAAAAAACATGAGCAACTAAAATTAAAAGACGTGAATAACAGTCCCTGCTACTAGTAAAATAAACTCTTGTTAAATTTAAATCTAAATTAGTTGGTAAGGGGCTATGTTTTAATTTAGTCAATTGTTTTTGACCAAGAACATTACTTTTGGTTAATGGTTCCACTATTGGTATTTTGTCCATAATAACTTCACCTACTATCTATATTTACTATTAATTATATTATATTTTTTGAATATAAGTTGATAGTTGATTTAGAAGGTTTGAATAAAGTTTTTGTTGGTCGTAGGGTCTAATCTAAATCAAATAAAACAGTTAAATGAAGATTAATAAGCATATGGTATTACTAGAAATTTTTTTCTTTATTAACCATATTTGTCAAGTTTTTAAATATCTAATTCTAAGCTGACCCCTAAGCGTAAGCACTAATAAATGAAACTGCACTCCAACTCACCAACTGATGCCATTAGTAAACTACAGTTATAAAAACTCTATAAATTGAATTTAAAAAACTAATCAATGATATTATTATTGATTAGTTTTTTAAATTCAATTTATTTTTAAAATAATGGCGGTCTCGACGGGGATCGAACCCGCGATCTCCTCCGTGACAGGGAGGCGTATTAACCACTTTACCACGAGACCAATATGGTTGCGGAGATTGGATTCGAACCAATGGTCTTCGGGTTATGAGCCCGACGGGATGCCACTTCCCCACTCCGCGATGTAAATATTTTGTTTTTAATATAATGGAGGAGGCTGAGGGATTCGAACCCTCGAATGCTTGCGCATTGACAGTTTTCAAGACTGTTCCATTAAACCGAGCTCTGGCAAGCCTCCAGTTATTAGCTTTTTAAACTAATGGTGGACCCTATCGGATTCGAACCAATGGTCACCCGGTTATGAGCCGGGAGCTTTAACCAACTAAGCTAAGGGTCCAAGTGATTAATGGTAGCGGGGATGGGACTCAAACCCATGACCTCTCGGGTATGAACCGAGCACTCTAATCAACTGAGCTACCTCGCCAGTTTAAGTTTAAATTTATAAAATGGTGGATCCTATCGGGATCGAACCGACCACCTCCTGCGTGCAAGGCAGGCGCTCTACCAAATGAGCTAAGGACCCATTAAAATTTTGATAATAAATAATGGTCGGGATGACAGGATTTGAACCTGCGACCTCTCGGTCCCAAACCGAGCGCTCTACCAAGCTGAGCCACATCCCGGTGGTGCGCCTGGCAGGACTTGAACCCACAGCCTTTTGATCCGTAGTCAAACGATCTATCCAATTGATCTACAGGCGCAATTTAATTATCAAAGTTTATAAATAAATCATTTAAACCTAATCAATTATAACTTATTAAAAGTAATATTTACAAGTATATTTGTAAAAATTATTAATAATTTTTGGAGGAGCCGATCGGATTCGAACCGACGATCAAAGTTTTGCAGACTTATGCCTTAAACCACTTGGCCACGGCTCCAGATACAATTAAGTTTAACGACTTTTCAATATTACCAAGACTAATTTATATTTGCAACTTGTTTTGAAATATAATTATAAATAATGTCCTAAAAACTAAATTGTTTCATAAAAAAAAGCACTATCGTGTACATTTTAATATAATGGTGGAGATGGCGGGAATTGAACCCGCGTCCAAAAGTCAACTGACCAACTGTATCTACAGTTTAGTATAATTTAGAGATTCACTATTAATAATAAATTACACGAACTTAAAAATAGTTAGTTAATAAAAATTCAAGAAAACTTATTAACATCATTTTCCCTAGTTTATCATATGATACGTTGGTAATGATGATAAACTTGCCCTTACCAACGGTAGTATTTACTAGTTAAAGTAATTAAGCTGGTAAAACAGCTTGGTTTCCTACTGAGTTAAAGTTAAATGAATTTAACTTAGCTTTAATATCTGCAGGTACTACAGTTTTAGTTTGTTTTCCGGTTATGAAACCTCGTAGTATTATGGTCTACCAGACCACTGCCACAATAGGTTGTTAACTCCTGTCGAAACCAGAACATCCCCATTAATATTGTACTATATTTTGTATACAAATCAAGATTTTTACATAATATAAATTTATATTTTAAGTGTCATTTGACACGTTAATAGTCCTTTAATAATTTTTTAATTTTAATTAATTTATCATATTTTTCAGTTAATCAATAATTATGAGTAAAACCAGTAGTAACAATTAATAATCCTATTACAACTAAACTAAAAATATTACTGAAATGAAATAATTCAGAATTAAATTTAACATAACTAATGAGTAAATCATTACTAAAGGTTGCAATAGTAATAATTACTGAATAAATAGCAGTTAATAGTAAACTTTGACGGTAATTTCAATCTAAAACAGAACTATAACAAAACTAGTACTGCCAAACGCAAGACTAATAATATGAGCATATAAATTAGTGCTAGCATAATTAATAACTATTCCTAACAATCATAAAGAAAAACTAACTATTAATGTGAATTGAGCATTAAAATAATAATACAATCATCAACCTAAAATAAAGGCACCTACTACTTGTGGTAAATAATTTATTAGTAAACTATATGGTTTCAACGTTTCATTATGAGTAATCATATCGTTCTTATAATTAAAATAATTATTATTCATTAAATAATAAACACTATAAATTGATACGCCAATAACAATTAAAATGACAATTTTTTTAACTTGAAATGGTCTTATTTCTTTTAATAAAAAACTTAAAATTAAAGAAATACATAAAAAACCAATACCCAAACCAAGTATTATCCTTTGTTTAAAATTATTATCAACATCGATTACAACTGTTCCAATAATGCCATTAACTAGTAAACTAGATAACAAAGGAGGAATACTTAACATAGTAAAAGTTAAAAAAGCATGTGATTTTGAAAAATATTGTTCATTAAACATTAACTCATGAACACTTAATGAACCAAGCGACATGCCTATTGCTACATTAAGGAAAATTAAAGTTCCAACACTAGGAATAATTAAAAATAAAATACTGCTTAAAAACATTCAAAAATGAGACCATCAAATATAAAGTTTTCGTTTCCTTAAATTACCAGTAATAAAGGTAGCAGGAATTGCTACTATCATAACCGTTAATGAAATAATAACTCCTAAAATAATGGAAACTACTTGGTTGATATCAATATTAACAGTACGGACATATTGAAAAGTATTTATCATTATAAAAAAACAAAAATAATAAACAATAAATAATAGTTGTCTTTTTTTAATTTTATATTTAAAAAGAAAAATTCTATATAAAATACTTAATGTAACGATAATAATAGCATACGGGACTATTGATGTCATAATCTTCATTCCCTAATTAATTATATTTTTTTATATTTAGTTTCCCTTTGTGCTTCACGGTTTTTAATCACATCACGTTTATCATGGAGTTTTTTACCACGCCCTAAAGCAATTTCTAATTTTGCACGCCCTGCACTATTTAAATATACCATAATAGGAATAATAGTTAAATTTTTTAATTTTTGTTCTTGTTGTAATCTTTTAATTTCACGAGCATTTAAAAGTAATTTTCTTTTTCTTAAAGGTTCTACAACAAAAATGCGACTAAACTTATAAGTAGAAACATTCATATTAACAATATATGCTTCGTTATTACTGAATGTAACATAACTATCTTGCAATGATACTTCACCTAATCGAATAGATTTAATTTCAGCACCAGTTAGAACCATTCCTGCTTCTATTTTTTCCAATAATTCATAATTAAAATATGCTTTTTTATTTTTTGAAATAATTTTCAAAAGTATCACCAATATTTCTTTTTTTATTTTTTATAAATAAATTATATAACAACCCTAAAAAAAATACTGCAATACGTTCCTAAATGATATTTTTTTTATTTTTTATAAATAAAATGTTATAATAAAATCGTAATAACAGTTAGATTTGTTAGTTTAACAATTGTTATATAAGAATAAAAAAACAAATTAATATATGTTGTAATCAACCCTAGGAATAAATTTTATATTTGTTTTATGGGTTGCTTTTCTTTAATTAGTTTTTTAAAATCAATGAAAGGAATCAAAAAAATGGCGACTACTCTAAATGCAAAAAGTAGAAAATGTTCAAATGATAACCGATTTTTCAAAGGTGATCTAGGATTTGACAAAAATAATAATAAATTTATTATTTATAAACTTTTAACTGAAAAAAAACTTGAGGTTTGCAAAATAATTATTGATGAAAAAAATAATAAAATTGAAATAGCTACAAAAACTAGCATCATTCATGAATCTGAAATTGAAATTTATAGTTTTGCTTTAGAACATGATACTGCTCAGTATATTTTAAAAGTTATCTATGAAATGAAAATGCAATGAGAAATTGAATTTTTATCAGATCAGATTAACAACGAAGAAAAATATTATGTGGATGAATATGGAGTAACTAAAAAGCGCAATATTGGTTTTTAACTATTCATAAATTTCCTGCCAATTATAAACTGACCCATAACATAAAGCCTTAACATTAAAATTATGATTACTATCCCACAATGTTGTAATGACTTGAGCAATAGACGTTCCTGAGGAAACAACATCATCAATGATAATAATTTGTTTATTAGTAAAGTAATTTTCATACTTTACTAATAAATGAATCTTATTAGCAATTTCTGCTTGACGTTCATTAACTTTTATTTTATTTTGTCAAAACTTACGATAATTTTCAACGTGAAAAATATTATCAAGAAATTCAATATTGATATTTAACTTATCACTTATCATTTTTACTAACTGATTAATAATAATTTCTAAACTACTAACTGATGTTGGTTTTTTTGGCATCATGATAAAATAATCAAGACCATTAAACAAATTATATTTTTGACCAACAGTGAAGAGATTGGTTGCTAAACGTAAACATTCTTCTTCGCTAATTGTTGGTTGTTTAATTAAATTATAATCATCATTAACTCATGATAGTTGGGGATAACTATTTAAACCTGGAGATTTAAAATAGTCATAATAATAGCATTCAATATTAATATTATTTTGTTGGATTAATCTTTTTTGTTGTTCTTGTTTTTGTGATTCCATTTTTTAACTCCATTTTTATTTCGTGGGTCAAATCTACCAGTTTGATTTTGATTACTATTAACAACAGCATTTTTATTATTACCCTTTTTATTTTTAAACTTAGAATCTTGGTAAACTTTTTTACCATTACGAACACTATTACTTTTAGTATTTTCTTGTTCGCTTTCTTCTAATTGGAAATCAATCGTACGTGAAATTTTATTGGCGTCTTTAACAATAATACTCACTCTTTGTCCTAAACCGTATTGTTTACGCCTACGTTCTCCAAATAAGACCATAGCTTTTTCATTGAAAATATAATAATCATCTTTCATATCCGAAATTCTAATTAAACCTTCAATAGTATTAGGTAATTCTACAAATAACCCAAAACCAGTAACACTGGAAATAATACCGGTGAATTTTTGACCAATAAATTTCATCATGTACTCAGCTTTTTTCATTTGATCAACAGCACGTTCACATTCTAAAGCTTTTAATTCCATGTTACTTGACTGTTCTGAGGCTCAGTTAGTAATGCTTTGATATTTTTCGATTACTTTCCCATTAATTTGTTTCTTAACCAAATATTGACGTAATAAACGATGGACAATTAAGTCTGGATAACGTCTAATTGGAGAAGTAAAGTGGGTATAATATTGACTTGCTAATCCAAAGTGACCAATACATTTATTACTGTATTGTGCTTTTTCCATACTTCGTAATAACAAAGTTGATAAAATTTGAAAGGTTGGTAACTGTTTTAAAGAGTTTAATAATAATTGTAAATCTTTAGAGGTAATATTCGCAATTTTAGGATTGATTTTCACACCCATTAATTTTAAAATCGTAGTCATTTGATGCATTTTACGCGCGCGTGGATGTTCATGAACACGATAAATAAATGGTAATTTCATTTCGTATACAGTTTGGGCAACCACTTCATTAGCTCTAATCATAAAACTTTCAATTAACTTTTCAGCGATATCACGAGTTCTTAGAACAATGTCAATTACTTCACCATTTTCACCAATCACTGTTTTTGCTTCATCAATTTCAAAATCAATAACACCGGCAGCTTCTTTGAACTTTCATAAAATTTGATATAAATCTTTGGCATCTTGAAGCATTGCTCATATTTGCGGATGAGTTTTAATAAAATCAGGATTTTTGCCATTATAACCATCATTAACTTCGTCATAGTTCATTCGACGTGCTGATTTCATAAACGCCTGATAAATACGATGACTAACAGGCAATCCATACTTATCAATTTCCATATCAGCTACCATACATAAGCGTTCCACTTGCTCATTTAAAGAACAAATTCCATTTGATAATTGCGTTGGCAACATAGGAATAACACGGTCTGCTAAATAGACCGATGTTCCACGTGTAAAAGCTTCTTCATCGATTGGGCTATTTTCAGTTACGTAATGACTAACATCGGCAATAGCCACCAGTAAGCGATAATTACCGTTACTTAACTTAGTAACACAAATTGCATCATCAAAGTCTTTGGCATCCTTACCATCAATCGTAACTAATAATTCTTTTGTTAAATCTACACGATCAACTTTATCACTAGCTTGGACAGTTTGGGGAATTTTTTCGGTAACAATTAAAGTTTCTACATCAAATTGAACTTTAATTCCAACTTCATAAATAACTGCTAAAATATCAACACCAGGATCATTTAAATTTCCAAGCACACGATCAATCGTAACATTGAAAATATTACGGTCAAAACTTTCAATTTTAGCAACAACAATATTATTTTCTAACGATTGGTCTTTATTTAAGATATTAACTTCATATTGTTGCATTTTAGCATTTTGAATAACTAGTGATTTAACTTTAGTTTGTGGGTCAATAACAATCGTTCCTACTAGTAAATTAGTATCACGTTTAATCACTTTTAAAACTGTCGCTTCATCACGTTGATTATTAATTTTAATTAAACCACACAATACTTCATCACCATTTAAAGCATTGTTAATGTTTTCTACGTTAACATAATATTCTTCTTCGCTATTTAATAATTTAACAAAACCAAAACCTTTTTTGGTAATTTGAATTTTACCAAAAAATAAATTATTACGTTTTGTCATATAAAACTCTTGTTCTTTATTTTCAAAAATAATTTCACTATTCTTTAATTCTTCTAAATCAGCAATCAATTGTTGTTGTTGCTGATGATTGGTAACATTTAATTTCATTGTCAAATCAATAGTTGATAATGGAGCAACACTATTTTGCAGTTCATTAATAATTTGTTGTTTCATATAAAATCATCCCCATCTTTTTTTGTATATCTATTAATCTATAAACTAATTATAATATATCTTTTAAAATTTATAAAAAGGCACATTCTAATGTGCCTTTTTATAAAATACTTCCTAGTTTATAACTCCAATAGTATTAATAAGAATTCTTATAATGATTCCTACTACAAAAAGTGATATTCCCAAACCAAGCGTAGCCATGGAAAATAGTTTCGCTCATCCACGTTCTTTGGTACTAGCAAATAATTCTTGGTTACCACCACTTAAGGCACCTAAACCATTATGGTTTTTTTTACCTTGTAATAATCCTAAGATTACTAATAACATGGCAATAATTAAAGCAATAATTTCAAAAGCAAAAATAATATTTTGACTCATATTTGTCACATCCAGTTTTTTTATTTTACTTATTAATTTTACACTTAATTTAAAAAAATTTAGCAAAAATAATTGTATTTTATCTTTTTTGATAATGTTTTCCATTACTACACGTTATATTTTATCAAAAAATATATGCTATAATTTATTTAAAAAGCATTTACATAAAAAAATAAATAGCTAAAAAATAGTTAGGGTGATAAAATTGAAAAATAGAATTGGGATTATTAGTGATTCTTCAGCTGGTTTTTCATTAAAAGATTTGAAAGAAATGAAAATTGGTTTTTGTCCGCTACTAATTAATTTTAGTGATAACACAACTATTAATGATGACCCTAGCATTTTAACAGATAAAGCATTTTGTGAACGAATTGTTGATAGAGAGCAATCTGCTAAAACTTCACAGACACCGCTTGGTGAAATGGCTAAAATTTGAGAAGAAATGCTTACTAAGTTTGAGAAATTAATTTTTATTCCTTTATCAAAAGGTCTGTCAGGACAATATAATACAGCAACCATGTTAGCTAAAGAACCTAATTTCAAAAATAAAATCTTTATTTTTGATAGTAATGGGGTTTCTATTATCAACTGGCTTTTAGTTAAAAAAGCTTATCAAATGTCACTAGTAGAAAAAAATGATGTTAACACTATTTTAGAAGCGTTAAAATTAATTAGATATAACTACTTGGCATATATTTTACCTTATGATTTAAAATATTTAGAACGTGGTGGTAGAATTAGTAAGACTGCTGCTGCTTTAGCTAAATTTACTAAAATCATACCAATTCTAACTTTTGATGGTACTATTGATAAACATGATAAGACGCGAACATGAAAAAAAGCAGTTAATAATACTATTAAAGACATATTAAAAATTAAAAGCAAAGAAAAAATTACTCTGTTTTATATTGTTCATGCCTTTTCAAAACCAGAAATGATCAAAGAAGTTGAAGAATATGTTCATAGTTATCATATAAAAAATGTTAAAACAGTAACATTATCTCGTGTTATCAGTGCCCATACAGGAATCGGAACTTTTGCTTTTGTTGTCTTTGACTTAGAAAAAAATAAATTACCAAAATTGGATTAAAATAAAAAAAATTCACGAATCGTGATTTTTTTATAATATGGCAGGGGTGGCAGGATTCGAACCCACAACACTCGGATCTGAAGGCCGATGTTCTACCATTGAACTACACCCCTAGGGTTAAATTAAATTAGTACATGTTCAATTTTACGCGAAAGATGTTTTAAGTGCAATTAAAATTTTATATTTTTTGTTTTTAATTGACAATTTTGGCAAATTCCATGTATTTCTAACTTATAATGTGAAAAATAAAAGTTGTTTTCAGTTGCCAACTTTTCTAATTGTGTCACGTGTAACGGCGAATTTTGTTGACTATTACTACTTTCTTTAACATGAATATTGCTATTACAATAATTACAAATAATATGAATACCATTTTCTGATAATTCATAAATAATTTGTTTGCCTTCAAAAATATTAGCATGAATGATGTGTTCTTCCATTAATAGATCAATAGTATTATAAATACTCATAATATTAATAGTTTCATTTCCTTCTTCTTTTAAAAAATTAATAATATCATTAACACTTACATGCTCTTTTATCGTTAAAACTTTAATAACTGCTTTACGAATATCTGTTAAACGATAGTCTTTATCTTTTAATTTTTGGGTAATATTTTCAAAATTTTTGTTCATAATTTGCTCCTAAAGTGATTATTTATTTTTAGCAGCAACTTGTTTTTCAATTACATCAATAAAATCTTGCACACTTTTTTCTTTTAAACTTAATAGAGTAGCATCGTCAATAATAATACCATGTTTACTTTCGATGGCCATTGCTAAATTAACTAAATCCAAAGAGTCGATACCACTATCAGCAAATTTAGTTGCTGGTGTAATGTTTTTTACTCTTACTCGAATATTTTCTGTATCAATTAATGTTTTAAGTTCCTTTAAAATATTCATAATTTCACTCCTATTTTATTTAATTTCGAAACTTTTAAAGTATATATAGTATAACATAGCGGGCTATATTTTGCTGACTATTTTAAAATACCAATCTAAATAATCAACTTGAGCATTAGTATCATACTGTACCCAAGCAGCATTACTTAAAATATTAAATTTAAAAATAAAATTATTAATTTTTCATTGAGGAAAGGTTTTGATAATCATCGATAAAAATGTATATTGGAATGCTTGTTTATTAAATTCTACTTTGTAAATAATAGTAGGTTCTGAAACAGAACTATTATTATCTAAAACAATTTTAATAGTTTTATTCAACTGTTTTATAGAAATAGCATTTTTAATAACTTCAGGATTTAAATTTTCATCTGTATTATTCATATCTTCTACTTTAACATCATAATCTTGTTTTACTTGATTTAAGTTACGATTATTAGCAAAATTTTGAAAAACAAAGAATAACATTATAATTAATGAACAACTAACGGTAGTAATTAAAAAAATAATTTTAAATTTACGACTAAACATAACTACCACTTCCTTGCTTTAAGTGTTCATAGTCAGTATAGGTAAACGAATCAGAACTATAAAAGCGTAATATTTCTTCATAACTTAAAGTTATAATTTGATTTTGCATTCATTGTTCATCATTGTCTTTAGTTAATTTTTGAATAGTTACTTTACTATAATCATTACCAATAATTGGTTGTTCACTATTTTCAACGAATTTAATATTAACATCATATTTAAAAAAGGTTTGAAAAATTAATGGTATATTAACTTCGAAGTGAAATTTATCAAATAATGGTAAATCAAATTGATTTTTAGGAACCTCATCATTGGCAAAAAATAGTACCTGTGATACTATCCAGTACATTACTAGTATACTGTAATTGGTATTTTTCTTTAAACTATCATCATAGGGATCAACAATAGGATTAAAATCGTTAATTAGTGCAGCATTAACTTTCTTATCTTGATAAGATTTACTATTTTCTTCAGAAATATTTAAACTAGTGTTTTGGGCTAAATTAAAATTATTATGAAAAAAAATGATTTTTTCTAAATCAGTTTTTTTAAAATAACCTAAGTCATTAACACTATGGTTAATTATGATTGGGGCAATATTACCATTATAATATTATTACCAGTTATTTCAAAACTTTCATTATTTATATGTACATTATTAGGAGAACAACAAATTAATGAAAGTTTTGAAAATCATCAATATTGGTTCTTAAAACAATAGGATTATTAATTTCTAAGTTAAATATATTATTACTAAAAATACTAGGAGTTATTGTTAATTGATACAAAGGATTCTGATTGAAATAGAAACTTAATGTTCCATAATTATTATCACTAACATAAAATGCATCATTAATGTTACTAGGTTTATCACTAGTAAAACTATAGTTTAAAACATTAACATCATCTTTATTAATTGTCTTTACTGGTATCATAATTTTATATGTGTTTCAAAATAAATTATCAGCATTGCCAATATGACCAACAATGGGAGTTAAATTATTATCAAACAAAGTTGCATTCTTATTACCTGCTCCATTATCTTTTTGGTAGGTAACAGAAGTAGAAATACTAATACTACCACGCGCTTCTTGCACATCACTATAGTTAATATCATATTGAAAAATAACATTTTTTAAAATATTGTTTTTAGGTTCAACATAAGATGATGACATTCCATAACCTTTTTGTACGGTTAATTCAATATAATAATATGCTGTTTTTTCAGCATTTGCAATAGGAAAACCAACAACCCTGAAAGTTGGTATTAAAAATACTTGATTTACCAATTGTGAACCATCTCATTTACTTGTTTCTTTAAGATTAATTTTTTGTTCTAAATAACTACTTTTATTTAATAAATCAACATTATTATAATCCATTATCACACCACCTAAACCAAATATAAATACAAGAAACGATTAATAACTGTTTTTTGTAGTTTTTCATATTCATGGGGATGATAATGATTTTTTCATCAATTTTTATTAGATTTAGTTAAAAATGTTCTAACAATATAACTATATTCATTTTTAGGAAGTAAGGCCAAAACCGTATCAACAATTTGGACATGTTTTTCATAATTCTTTAAATTAATAGTTGTTATTTTTTCTTTAGCATAGTCAACAGATGTTTCTTGAATAATGCCTGTTTGACTAAAGTTATTAGTTTCTATTACTTTCTTAGCTTGAGTATATTTGGTAAAAATAGCTGCGACCACTCTTTGAACAATACTTATTTGTTCTTTCATTATTATCACCTCAATAACAACTAAAGAAAAAACTTAAAATTTCCTTTTTTAATTTTTATTTTTTAGTTTTTTACTAAATTACGTGAAGGTTATAGGGTAATAATAAATTTCAAACTTTATGTCTCTAATTTTCCTTACTATAATGATTTATTTTTTTAAAAGTTGGAATTATTTTAAATAAAATTTCAGATAAATATTACTAACACCATTAAAAACCTTAAGAAAAGATCACCTCTAAAATAAGCACTAATTAAAATTACCACTTAACCTTCAGTTAATTTGTCCAAGTTATAAATAACTGTCATAACTATTCCAACTAAGTCGGTTACAATAAACCTGAGTTAAAATTAAATGAGACAGTTAACAACAATTACATTTGATGACATGTTTTAGTGCTTTTACCAAAAACTTTAATGATTTTAAAATTAAAATCAAACATTTTTTTCCTTAATAAGCACGAGCAAAATAAGTTCAAGCACTATTAGGGGTTTTACATTTAAAACAATTACTTGGTGTTTTATATACTTCTAAGGGAATGCATCTTGAAACAGTAGATGTTAATTCCTTAACTTCTTTTTCGCAAATCACTTGATTACAAAAGGGAACAATGAAAAAACCTTTATGGATTTTTACTAGTTTTTTATATTCATCAAAAGTTGTAATTTCTTTTAAATTATTTTTTAAATTAGTTGCTGATTTAGTTAATAATTCTTGATTCATAGTAACAAACAAATTATTAATTATCTTTATAACTTGTTTTTCATCGTTAAAATTAGTAAATGTTTCACTTAAGTTATGACGTAGAACTAGTTTAATTTGATTAATTTCAATTTCTTTAGTTCCAATTTCAATTCATAATGGAATACCTTTAATTTGACTCTCACTTTTTTTAAAAGAAAAACTTTTATCATCATTATTTACCAAAACTTTAAAATGTGGTTTTAAATAATCATTTACTTTTTGGACAACTTTTTGAACTATTTCATTTTTTAGCGATAAGTTTAAAATCATAATTTGTGTGGGAGCAATGGTAGGTGGTAATACTAAACCTAAATCATCACTATGCACCATTATCAAAGCGCCAATTAATCTTGTTGATACTCCTCATGATGTTTGATAAGCTAATTCTTGTTTATTATCTTTATTAGTAAACTTAATATCAAAGACTTTCGCAAAACCTTGACCAAAATAATGACTAGTTCCTGCTTGTAATGCTTGTCCATCTTGCATCATACTTTCGATAGTATACGTAGCTTTAGCGCCTGCAAAACGTTCATAAACGCTCTTCTGTCCAACAATAACTTTAATAGCTAAGTGCTGTTCAACAAACTTAGCATATAATTTAATCATTGATAGCGTAAATGCTTGTGCTTGTGCAGCATTGTTATGAATAGTGTGTCCTTCCTGTCATAAGAATTCACTAGTTCTTAAAAAAGGGCGAGTATTTTTTTCTCAACGAATAACACTACATCATTGATTGTAAATTAATGGAAGTTGTTTGTAACTACTAATAATTTTGGAAAAGTGACGGCAAAATAAAACTTCTGATGTCGGACGGATAATAAATGACTCTGGTAAAATAACATCACCGACTTTAGTAACTGTGGCACATTCAGGGGCAAAACCTTCGATATGGTCTTTTTCCACTTGAAAAGCTTTTTGACTAATTAACATTGGTAACATCACATTTTCAACATTTAATTTACGAAATTCTTGATTAAGAATTGTTTGCATATTTTCTCATAATGCATAACCACGAGGACGGAAAATGATAGTTCCTGCTGTACTACCATTTTCAGCACCATAATCGCAAAGTTCACCTTGTTTAATGACATCAGTATATCATTTAGCAAAATCAGTATCTCGTAATGTAATATTTTTATTTAATTTTAAAGCATGGATTTTCATAATTTTATTTATTCACCTTTCATGTATTGACTCTTATGTCATTTTCAATAGTTTGGATAATTTAAAGCATCCAACGCTTTACTTGCTTGCTCTGATTCTAATATTTTTCCTAATAAATAATCAACTTTTAATGATTTTAAAACAATAATTTCAGGAACATTAATTAATCCTCGCGCTAAAATATTTTTAATACCTAAGATGTTTAAATAGTGAATACAAATAATAACATCAATATATTTACTAAAACTAAATGTTACTTGTTCTAATAAATTAGAAGTTAACACAACATAATCGGGTTTAAAATGGTTAATTAATTTAAAATTATCGATATGACGTAAATCATGGGTAAAACTAATTTTAATTTTATTGCTACGAATGATTTTGATAATAGGGTCATACTTATTTCAACTGTTGATTTCACCAATATCTTGGAAATCGAAAATTAAATCACAATTTTCAAATAAACTTTTGCGTTTATTAACAATGGAAATAATTTTGGTTAAAATTGTTTTGTCTTGTAATTCAACTAAACTAATAGGGATAATTAAATTTTTGTTTTGTTTTAGTTTGGCAAATTTTTCTAATGATTCAATGAATAATGGTTCACTAACTTTTCATCATAAACCAGAATTTTGAATGTTACGCATTAAAACTAAATATGAATCATAATAAGAATTTTTTACTAGATTTCATCAAGCATAATAACAGTTAGGTTCATTGGAATTATCACTTTTAAAAACGGGTCTAATACTAACATTTAACATTTTTTCCATTTGCTCTGATTGTAACACAGAATAATGATTAAAGTCAGGAAAATTATTAATATCATTAGTTCGTAATTTAATTTCAATTAAATCAGTTTTTTGAACTATCTCTGATTGATTTTTATCAATAATTTGATTGTACAAAATATAGACATTAGAACTTTCACTTTTAGCAGTAGCATATATACACAAAACTTGCGTTTGAATTTGTAAATAACTACTTTTTTCTACTAAATTACGTTTGATATAAGCATTTAATTGTTTTTGAAAACGATACAAATTAATACGTTTATTACGTGAATAAATCAGAAATTGACCATCGTAATAACGACAAATAATACTATTATCTAAACCTAAAGTTATTTTACTATAATATGAAATTAATAGTTCCATTCGTTCAATATTATTAACTGTTAAAATGTTTTCTAACGCTAAGTAATTTTTAATTTTAATTAGTATCATATATTCGAATTGACTAGTTGATTTTTTGCTATATTTTTTTTGACTAAAATTATCTAAAATACTTTGCACAAAGTTAGCTTTAACTACTGTTAATTCGCTTTGTTGTAAAACAATGGCTTGCGAAATAGCAAACCGATTATAGCGAATATTACTTTGCATTTGACAATAAAGGATTTTACTACTATTATCAAAATAATGAACTGATAAATCGTAAATAATAATTTTATTATGCAATTGAAAAGAAACCGAAAAATGACAAGGCTCAAATGGAATTTTGTTTACTAGCAAATCTTGAATAAAAATCTCAATTTCTACTTTTGTTTTTCTATTAATCATGGATTTAAAAACAAATAATGAGATACGTTTCTTACGGTTTAAAACTTCTAAACGGTCAGAAAAAGTAATAATTTCATTTTTTAAATCAATTTTTAATGGTACTAAACTTAATAAATCGCCGTGAATAATATTGTAATATTGATTGTTACGATGATTTAAATGTACAAACAAAATAATAATGATGGTCATAAAGGGAATTAAACTAATAATAACTATGGCAGATCAATTCATTTGTTATTTCCTCCTTTAATCGTTACCAGAAATAATATTACCGTTATTACCTTGATAAAGTTTTAGTTTTAAGTTTTGATTGTCAATATAAATTTTTGCTAAGCGAAACATTTTACGATCTTTTACTAAGATTCAATCAATAGCGGCGGCGGGAATAGTTTCATAAATTTGGATACGATTAGTATCAGGGTTTAATCCCCAATCTTTCGAAGTGTTTTGAAATAATTTATGAACATCAACGGAAACAATAGCAATTTTGTTAACATCAACATTTTGTTCGGCACATCATTTTCAAAAGAAATGACGAGTTGAATTTCCAAGTTCTAATTCTAAATAAGTAGAGTGTTCTAAATAAGTTCAAACCGTATATTCTTGTTTTGGTAATAACTCAATTTTTTCAGTAGGACGAATTCCTTGTTCTAAAATTAATGGAATATTATTAATATCAGTATAAAAAAAACAATTAAAGACATTTTTGCTTTCTAAGTGTTTAATAATCTGAATAGTTGGTCTGCGACGAAAATTTAAAAAAGCATTATTACGTTTTTTATTACGTTTTTTATTAAAAATTTTATTAGAAGGGTTAGTTTCAGGTTGTGGTTTATTTTTAAACTTAAATTTATCAAAAAAAGAATGTTTTTCCAATTTTGTTTCTGGTAAATTCGAGATTTCTAAATCTGGTTGATTTTCATCATTAAAGTATTCTTTAATTTTTTTAATTCTACGTTTTCAACCCATATTGCAACGACCACCTTAATAAATATTAATATAATTATACTAAATTTTATTAAAACAATGGTGCTAAAATGCGAAAAAGGGGTAAAAATACACGACGATAAAAAGTACTTCGTTTCATTAAAGGATTGATTTTAATCAAAGTAGAATGGGTAAAATCTTTTTCAAATTGGATTCCTAAATCGTTATTAGTTTTTTTATCATAAACTAATACTAATGTTTGATGGTCAGAATAAAGACTACGATAATCAAGATTAGTAGAACCAATAATAGTGATATTTTCATCAAAAATACCACTTTTAGAGTGATTAAAAACACTATTATATTCATAAATTTCCACTCCTGCTTCAATTAATGAATCATAATATGTGCGTGACATATCTAATGACAAAAATTTATCAGTAATTCCTGGCAATGTTAAACGCACATCAACTCCTGAATAAGCACTATTACGTAAGGCTGTTATTAAGTCACTAGTGGGAATTAAATAAGGAGTATTAATTCAAACCCGAGTTTTAGCAGAACTAATAAACTTAATAAACAAATCTTTCTGAATTGTTTCTTTGGTAACAGGGCCATCATCAATGACTTGGACAATAATATTATTTTTTATTTTTACTTTAGGATTTTCAACAGCAATATCAATAATATCTCCAGTAATAAAATGTCAATCTTGACGGAAAATTAAATCAATGGATTTAACAGCTTCACCAACAATCCGAATGTGAGTATCACGCCAAAACCCATATTTAGCTGATAAGTGAATATAATCATCACTTAAATTAATACCACCAGCATAACCAATAGTACCATCAATAACAATATCTTTACGATGGTTACGAAAATTATAAGTACCAGTCATAAAAGGTAAACGCACAGGTGAGAATTTATGAAAATGAATTCCCATTTTTTTAATTTTTCAAATTTTATATTTTGATAAACTAAAATAAGAACCAACCGCATCATAAATAATATAAATTTTAATACCAGCAGTAATTCGTTCTTTTAAAATTTCTAGCATTACTTCTAATAATTCACCTTCGGCAATAATAAAATAATTAATAAAAATATAAGTTTTAGCATTACTTAAATCTTCAAACAACTGATTAAATTTTTTAGGGCCATTACTTAAGATTTGCACATCGGTATTTTTATAAAAAGGGCGATGAGAAATTCTCGTTGTATAACGAAATAAACTAGCCATATCACTATCTAAATTTGAATTTTCTTGATTTAAACTTGCTTTAGAAAAAGTTCAATCTTCTTGTTCATAAAAATAGTTGTTAACTTTTAAATATGCTTTTTGTTTTTTACGATAGCGATAGGGACGACCAAAAGTTCAATATAAGAAAATTCCTAAAATAGGTAAACACAAAGTAACCATAATCCATGATAATTTAACATTTTCCACTCGATTGGTAATAAAAATAATAATTCCCGTTAAAATGGTAACGCTAATAATAATAATTAAAAATATTCATGAATAAGCAATATAGTTAAATACTAAAAAAACAAAACCAGAAATAAAAGCAATATATAAAATTAATGATAAAAATAAATTTACTCGTTTACGCATGAATAGTTTTTCTCCTAATTTAAATTTAGTTTTGTTTAATTCAATTATAACTAATTATTGCTTTTTTTATTTGATAAAATAAAAAAAGCAATTTCTGCTTTTAAATAAATATAATGGTGGAATGGGAGAGATTCGAACTCTCGCGACAGTTTCCCGTCCTAACTGATTAGCAATCAGTCCTCTTCAGCCTCTTGAGTACCACTCCAAATTAAGTTACTGTAATTATTTTTACAATTAATATTATAACTTTAATTTTTATAAATACCATGCCTTTTTGAAATTTTTTTAAGTAATTACTTATTTTTATTAATTAACTGCATTAAACTGACATATTAATATTTTAAAAATAGAACTGATGGTTAGTTTAAACTAACCATCAGTTCTATTTACCTACTATTAATTTTTTTTCAATTCTTTGTAATTGTCTAATTAAATCATTAATCGTACCGTTATTTTTAATAGTGTAATCAATATCTTTATTTAGAATTAAATATTTTTTTTGTTGACTTAATAGAGCAATAACTTGTAAATCATTAACATTATCTCTTGTTTTTACTCTTTGTACTTTTTTATCTTCATCAGTTTCAATTAACAATACTTTATCTACCAAAACATTAAGATTAGCATTAAATAAGACAGCACAATCAATAACAATTAGTGTCTGTTGACACTTATTACGTTCAATATCAGTTTTAATAATATTAATCATGGGCGGTCAAATAATTTGTTCTAATTTTCGTAAAATTTCAGGATTTTGAAAAGCTTCTTGACGTAACTTTTTCTTATCAATATTTTTATCGCTGCTAAGAAAATGGTTACCATATTCATTAATTAATTCAATTTTTGTCTCTTTTAATGAGTAAATATGATGCACAATCTTATCAACAGATATGACATATGCTCCCATACTTTGAAAAAATTCCGTGGCAGTAGTTTTACCTACGCCTGCTTCTCCAACAATTCCAATAATCATATTTTTCACCTTTTTTGTTTTCGATTTGATAACTAGCAACCATTCCAATCATTGCTGCATTATCAGTACAATATTCTAATTTAGGAACGATAATTTTTAAATTAGGAAATTTCATCTTTAATTTTAATACTGCACTTCTCAAACCTTTATTAGCACTAACGCCACCAGCTAAAACCAAAGTTTTAGGATGATATATGTTAATGGCTAATTCAATTTTATTAATTAAAACTTGAATTACTGTTGTTTGAAAAGAAGCAGCAAAATTTTTAACTTGAATATGTTCTTTTTCTTTGTCTATAAGATTGGCACAAGCTGATTTTAAACCACTAAAACTAAAATCTAAAGTATTATCATTTTTTGGTAATGGTAATTTATAAGCTGCTATTCCCTTTTGAGCACGTACATCAATTTCAGGTCCACCAGGATATGGTAAACCAAGCATTCGTGCTACTTTATCATAACACTCACCAACCGCATCATCTAATGTTTGACCAAGTACTTTAAATTGTAAGTGTTTTTCTGCTAACATTAATTGTGTATGACCACCACTAACTAATAACCCTAAAACTGGAAATGTTCACGTATCTTCAATTAAAGAAGCATATAAATGACCATACAAATGATTACAAGGTAGTAATGGTTTTTCTAAATATAAAGCAATGGTTTGAGCAATAACTTTACCAACATGTAAACAACTAGCAAGACCTGGTGTACTAGTATAAGCGACATAGTCAATGTCGGATAGTTTAATTTTAGCTTTTTTAATTGCTGTTTGCAAAACTGTTGGAATGTTTTCGCTATGTGCTCTGGCTGCTAATTCAGGAACAACACCGCCATATTTTTGATGGAGTTTGATTTGTGAAGCAATAATGTTACTTAAGACTTTTTTGTCTTTTATGATAGCAACACTAGTTTCATCACAACTAGTCTCAATTGCTAAGATTATCATCAATTTCCTCTTCTGCATAATGAGCAATGGCAGATTCCAATGCTAATATCATCATTTTTCGAAAACTAGTTTCACGTAAATCAGCAGAAATTGATTCACCTGTCACAAAAGAATCTGAGATAGTTAATAAGCAAGCAGCATTTTTCTTTAAATATTTGGCATTAGCAAATAAAGCAAAAGATTCCATTTCCACTGCTAAACATTTACTAATCATTGGGTCTTCACGACGATCATCTTGATCTGCACGATAAAAAACATCACTTGAGTGAATTAACCCATTTTTTAAATTAAGTTTTTCTGCTAATAAACGATCAACTGCTTTGATTTTGTGATTGTTGAAATTGGCATCAATCGTTTTAGCTGTTTTATTAATTGTTTCATAAATAGTCCCAACAGCGCAGATTTGGTTTTCGTCAATGTTAGCAGCATACTTAGCGAATGTTGATTCGCTGTAGGCTTTAGTAGCATTAAGAATATCATAAACTTTAATATCTTTTTGATATGCTCCTGCGCTTCCTACTCTAATAATACAATCAACTTCATAAAATTTATATAATTCATATGAGTAAATACCAATTGAAGGCATTCCCATGCCACTAGCAGCAATAGTAATATTACGACCTTTATATTTTCCAGTAAACATTAACATATTACGAACACTATTTACTTGGGTTCAACCTTGCAAAAAATTAGTAGCAATGTATTCAGCACGTAGCGGGTCACCTGGCATAATTACCACTTTGGCAATTTGTCCTGTTTCTGCTTTAATATGCGCAGTTGGTGTTGTTTTATCTGTTTTCATAGACTCTCCTTTTATTTATTAAATATCCTACTTATTATAATATATACTTCTATTTCTAACAACTTATTATTTTCAACAAGGTGAAAAATAGTAATTACGAAAGTGTCACCCCTAGGTTGGACAAAACTTAGTAAGGAGACCTCTTTTTATGAGACAATATAATAAAACAGAAAAATCATTTATATATGATTAAATAAAAACAACAAGGTGAAAAAATTTTAATTTCTAAAAGCGAAAATTAAAATTATGGAAAAGTCCATCTATACCAAAACCAGAACCAAAAAAATATCAAATTGGCAAAAAAAATTTAAATGCTATGAATAGACTAGGTTTACATCATAATCGTAAGAAAAAATCATATTGAACAAAAGGTAAATTAAAACCTGAAAATAAATTATTTAGTTAAAATTACAAAAAATATTTCTTTTATAACTAGTAAACCATTAGAAAATAGTTTTAGATACTAGTGAATTTAAAATTAACAATGAGAAAAAGTATTTATGAGCATTTGTTGATTTTAATTCAAGAAAATTGTTTCATCATCTTTGGTCTGATAACCAAGAGAAATCTAACTTATGACAGCATTAAACGAATTAAAAACTAAATATGATTTAATCAATTCAATCCTTCATACTGATCGTCGTTTATAATTTAGAAATTATGATTATTAAAAATTTATTGAAGATGACTAGTGGTTACGTTTCGTATCAAAATGCTAGAATAGAAACAGTTTTTAACACATTAAAAAACTTACTTTAAAAGACGAAAATTTGAAAACATGGATACCTTTATTTTACATATTAATCATTCAATTTGAAATGCTAGAAATTAGGGTATAATTATTCCAACCTAGTGGTTGAAACTCTCATAATTCCTTGATTACTACATATTTAAAGTTAATTTCACTTTATCTTTAAGTTTTTCTACTTCTTTAACTTTTTGTGCTAATTCTGCAACATTAGTAGCATCTCCACTGTTGTAAGAAGCAAGTGCAGGTGGTTTACCAGATGACTCTTTCATAGATGGCGTTTGAGTCATTGGTGGAAGTTTTTTTGATTTATTTGGCGGACAAATTGTTAATAACCTGTCACCAATTAGTGTACTATCTTTTTGACTAATTCCAAGATTTATAATTCGTTTATTACTAGAAACCTCTTCGTTTTCAGAAAACACAGTTTGTTTTCTTTTATTTGTTTTTTCATTTAAACTATAATCATGTGTATTTTCTTCAACATTTTGACTGTTAATAGAATATAGATTTTTACATTCTTTTCTTTGAAGTTTTAATGCTATCATTTTATTTTTTGCTTCTTGTAAAAATTTTTCTCTTTCACTAGAACTAAAGACTATACCAGTTGAAGTTGATGGTTCTTCTAAAGAAGAGGAAAATAATGAATTATTTTCACAATTTTCCATACTCATTCCTTGTTCACTTTCAGTATCATTTGTTATTGATTCTGGGTCATCATAAATATAATTATTAATAGTCTCTACAAGATCTACTTTCTCAAATTCTTGAATATCAAAATTAGTATATTGTAAATCCTTATCATTAAATTCTTTGAAATCATAAGTGTCATTGTCATCACGTAAGTTTTCGATATTAATAAACAAAGATTCAGTAATTCCATCAGTATGAATTTTAAATTCTAAAAAATTTTCTTCTAAATCTTCATCTAAATTAATTTTCTTATTATGTTCAAAAAAAATTTGAACTGCTTTTCTTTCTTCATTATCTCCATCTTTAATAGAAAATAAAAGAAAAAGATTATATGTTTCAGTTGGGTATTTAATCCAACAAATTTCATTAATTTCTGTTACCATTAGTTCCTCCAAATATTAATTATAAGAACATACATTAGTATTTTGTATGACCTTTAAAATTTTTTTCATCTTTTGCTCTTTACTTAATAAAATTGTTATCATAATAAGTCAAAAAACTCATAACTTAATTATATCCTATATTAGGTGTTAAATTTGAAAAAAATAATAAAATTCTGATAAAAAAATGAAAGAATCACCTCAAAACCTGAGGTGATTCTCGCTTATATACTAATTATTTTTATCCTATCGTTTGGATTTATTAAATGGTATTCCTAATGCCTTAGGGGTTTTACTTCATCGTGATGTAAATACTAATACTAACAATGATGTTACAAATGGTAACACGCTTCATAAATCAGCATTATTAGAAACTCATGGTGCAATATCTGGTAAATATGGAATACGAGAACCTGTTGTTTCAACAATGGCAAATAAAGCAGCACCAATCGTAATTAATGGCACTCGTCATTGACCAAATATTAGAATCGCTAAAGCAATAAAGCCATTACCACCAACCGTGCCACGGAAAGTTTGACTGGCATACATTGTAAAGACACCACCGGCAATTCCAGCTAAAAATCCTGAAATTAAAACAGCAATGTAACGTCTTTTAATAACATTAATACCTGCAGCATCAGCAGCATTAGGATTTTCACCAGTGGCAATATGACGTAATCCTCATTTTGTATGTTTTAAAATAATTGCCACTGCCACTAGAATAATAATTGCTAAAAATAAATATAAATTAAAGAATTCAGTAGTACCAATTTTTGGTAATGTATAGGGAATAGCAATAAAACCATTATTACCTGGTAATTGTACAACAAAGACGGCAATCGCTGCTGCTAGAATATTAATAGCAACCCCAGAAATAATTTGATCTGATTTCAGTGTCACACAAGCAAATGCATGAAAGATGGCAAATGACATCCCAGCAATTCCTGCTATTAAGAACGCAATGATTTGTGATCAATTTCCTCATGATGAGCCAATATTTTTACCGAAAGAAGCAAACGCTAATGCACCAATAATCATCATTCCTTCAATTCCAATGTTAACAACTCCAGCACGCTCTGAGATTAAACCTGATAGTGCTCCCAATACTAACACCACAAAGATTAAACTAGAGTGCTGAATAATTATACTAAGTGCATCCATTAATTGTCACCTCCTAATTTTTGGGTTTTAATTTGCATAATTGTTTTTGTTTCTTGTTCTAATAATGCACTGAATTTTTGTTGAAAGACATCTTTTTCAAATGCTAATTTTTTCGTAAATTGTTGGTTTAAAGTTGTAATACTGCTATTAATAGGAGAAATCTTTTTATGTTTCAAAATATGAATAGTATCATGCAATGTTTTACGATCAGCTTGCACTTTGGCATTAAATTGGTTATTTAAATTTTTAATTTCCAATTTACTTTGTGAAGTCTTATCTTTAAGTAATGGTGCAATTGTTTTTTGCAATTGTTTTTTATCAAGATTTAATTGTCATTTATATGCTTGAACTAAATCTTTAGTTCGTGATTTTTTTAAAACATTTTTTTGTTGTTTTAGTAAAGTTAGTTCACGAATTAATTCTAATTTGTAATTATAAACAACATTTTCATATGTAATTTTTTCACTAATATAACTATTTAAACTTTCACCATAAATTGCTTTTTTTTGGTTTTGAATATTATTTCAATTTCCAATTTTACCTTTTTTTCAAATAGCATTATATTGTTTGTGCATATAATAATTTAAGGCTTTTTTTTCTTGTTGCATTTGAGCTCAACTTATACCAACTTTATCATTTTTAGCATTTATTAAGTCTTGTAAATCCTGATTAACAATATTCTTTTGTTGTAAAATATTTTTTCTTAGTTGTTGTTTTGTTTTTTTAATAGTTAATAATGCTTGTTGTTTTGCTTTTACAAGTTTTTCATTTTCAACATTGTATTTAGTTGTTAAATTAGCAATTTCAAGTTTAAAAGAAACTTTTGATAATTTATTAATTTCACTTGCGTATTGTTGTTTTAATTGTTGAATTTGGTTTTCGATTTCTGTTTTATTTTTTTGTTGTTTAACCAGAATTTGATAATTTTCTTTTTTTAAGGTTTCAATGGCAAATTGATTTTCCTGATTTATTTTAACTTTCATGGCTTTAATTTGCAGATTATATTCTTTTTTAATTTTAAAGGTATTAACAAATAATTGATACATCTTGCCAATATAACCGTTAACAGTTTTCCGTTTATCTTTGCTAAAGACAATATTGCAATAACGAATTATGAATTTTAATGGTTCTAATCGTGCTAACAATACTGCACAAGCTGCAGAATAAATAATAACACCAAAGATAATATCACCAGTTGCTGTTGGTAAAGTTAATACAGTTCCAATTGAACCACCACTCTTAATTAAACCTCATAAGAAAGCAGCACCAACAACACCAAAGGCATTAATTTGTCCTACTAATGCAACAGCAATACTATCAAAACCAATAGTTGGTAAATCATCAGTTAAAAAACTAATTGAAGGATTTTTAGCCACATAGTAGATAACTGCCATCACACCAGCTAACGCTCCAGAAATAACGAATGATGTAACACAATAACGTTTACGATTAATACCACCATAGTCAGCAGCAAAGGGATTTAATCCTACTGTTCGTACTTTATATCCGAGCGTTGTTTTCTTTAACAAAAATCAAATTGTAATAACTAAAATTCCTGCTATTAATAACGGTAAAATACAATTATATCCACCAATACTCATACTCATATGCTCATGAATAGTCGCCGTTGTGCCATGACTTGAATCATATAAATCACTACTACGTTTGAACAATCATTTAACTAAATATCAAATTGTTCAGTTTAATAAAATTGACGTTACAACTTCGTGTACATTGAAGAACACTTTCAATAGTGCTGTCAGTAAGGCGACAGAAATAGCAGTTAAGATACCAGCACCAAGGGCAAAAATAATAGCAACTGGTTGTGATAAGTCATAACGAACTCCAATTGTAATTACAACCGCTCCTGCTGCTAGCATTTGTCCTGCCACTCCAATGTTAAACATTCCCGAACGAAACGACACTACTAAGGCAAGTCCTGCCACAATGTATACTGCTCATCATACTAATGTATTATCTCAATTATTAGCGGGTCAACTCGTAAAAGCATATGTTAATAATAATTGAAAATAAGTTATAGCATTTTGTCCTGAACCAATTATTACAAAACAAGCAATAATTAATCCAAAAAGAATGGCAAAGATGGAACCTTTAAATTTACTAACGCTAGACTGCATTTCACTTGATCCGATGTAAAGCAGACTACGACGTTTCAAAAATCATGTTTTTTGATTAAGCATTTTTAGTTTCTCCTTTCTCTAAGGTTTGTCCTGCCATCATTAATCCAAGTGATTCACGGAGCACATTTTTAGCATTTACATTACCCGTAATTTTACCAGCATGTAAAACAACGATTCTATCTGCTAATGACATAACTTCTGATAGTTCATATGAAATTAATAACACAGCGTTACCACGGGTTTTTTCTTCTAAGATACGACCATGAATGTATTCAATAGCACCAATGTCTAATCCTCTAGTTGGTTGTGCCACAACTAAGATTTTATGTTTTCGTGTTAGTTCACGACCCACAACTGCTTTTTGTTGGTTACCACCTGATAGACCACGCGCTAGCGCAAAACCACTTTTGCTACCACGAACATCATATGTTTGAATAATACCTTGTGCATAATATTGAATAGCTTTACTACGAATTAAACCACATTTAGAAAATGGATATTGACTAATGTTTTGTAATACCATATTGTCAATAATATTATATTCTAGCACTAATCCATATTTATGACGGTCTTCAGGGATATGACTTAAACCATGTTTATACAAATTTTGAATAGAAGCATGAGTCATATTTTTATTACCAAAGAAAATCTGACCTTTTTCTGTTTTGATTAAACCAGTAATAGTAGAAATTAATTCAGTTTGACCATTGCCTTCTACTCCAGCAATCGCCACAATTTCGCCAGCTTTAACTTCTAGATTAAAATCAGAAAGTCCCATAATTTTTTTGTTGCCAATTTTACGAACAAATAAATTATTAACTTTTAAAGCAACCTCACCTAATTCATTACCACCAGGATTTTTTACTTCAACTAAGTCTCGTCCCACCATTAAGGTAGCGATTTCTTCTTTGGTTTTAGTTGCAGCAAGAAAGTTTTCTACCACTTGTCCTAATCTAATTACTGTGACACTATCAGCAACATGTTTAACTTCTTCTAATTTGTGACTAATAAAAATAATTGTTTTACCATCACGTTTTAGTTCTTCAATAATTGCTAGTAAACTAGTGATTTCTTGGGGTGTTAATACAGCAGTTGGTTCATCAAGAACAATAATGTCAGCACCACGGTAAAGTACTTTTAAGATTTCAACACGTTGTTGCATACCAACACTAGCATTTGCAATTTTTAAATTAGGTTTGATTTCTAATTTATATCTTTCGGAAATAGCTTTTATTTTAGCTTTGGCATGTTTGTAATTAATTCACTGTCATTTAGAAATTGGTTCACTACCTAAGATAATATTTTGAACAATCGTAAAGTTATCAACTAATTTAAAATGTTGGTGAACCATTCCAATTCCTAATTCACCAGCCCGAATGGGTCCAGAAATTACTACTTCTTTACCATTTATTTTAATTAAACCTTTGGTTGGTTGGTATAAACCAAATAAGATTGACATTAAAGTTGATTTACCAGCCCCATTTTCACCAACTAAGGCATGGATTTCACCTTTTTTAATTTTTAAAAAAATATCCTTATTAGCAACAATTGTTCCTAAAAAGACTTTTGTAATGCCTTCCATTTCAACAGCATATTGTGCTTCTATTTTATCAATATTTGTGTTCACTCTCATCACCTCTTTCGTTACTAAAATGGATTTGATGTTGGTTTAATACCGTTGGCTCAAAAATCTTTTTGGAGATTTAGAACTTTTTGTCAACCGACAGATACTTTGTTAAGTAATACTGAGACTTCAGAATCAGTAGTAAGTGGTGTATAAATATCTTTGATCGCTTTGTTAGCAGCTAATCCGGTAAATCCAGGGCCACCATTGTAAATAGCATTATCAGTAAAAGTTTTTTGTGCTTCGGGGTCAGATGGATGGATTGGTGATTCATTAGTTCTATCAACTGATCTTCACAACATCAAATCAACAGAACTAACAATATCTTTTTGCGCAGATGTAATAAAACGATCAGCTGATTTCGGATATTGTGCTTGTTGATCTGTATCAACACCAATAATTTTACCATTACCAGATTTCAATGCTGCTAATGTGTCTTCTGTTTGTGGACCTGCCACTGGAAAGATAATATCGGCGCCTTGTCTAACTAATGAATCATTAATTCCACGAGAACTGTCTGAACCTTGGGTAAAATTACCGCTGAATTGGTTACCAGAAGTAACAAAATCAATATTTGGTAATGTCGATAAACTAAATTGGGGGTTTAAAATTTTTACTCAATCTAACAACTTAGTTTTTAAGGGATTGGTCTTATCATTAAATAACTTAATAGCTCAATAATAACCATACATATAATTAGTAACTGCTGAAATGTCTGCACCACCATAAGTTGACATTTTTAAATCATTGCCATATGACTCATGATTTGCTGCTAATCAAATAGCACCTGCTAAACCTGCTAAAAAACCTGATTGTTCAGATTTATATAGCAAACCTGCTAATTGTTTATTTGCTTTTGGCACTTCACTATTAGGTGTGTCACCATCAACAAAAACGAATTTAGTTTGATGCTTTAAAACACCATTTTGTGATTTAACTAACGCATCATGATGCAAGAATCCCGATGCAATAACAACCTTACTATTAATAAATACTGCTTTATTGTAAGATGTCATTAAGTTATCCAAAGTTGTTAATTGAGGATTATCTCATGAAACTTCAACTCTCTTATCTTTATAAAAAGGATCTACATAGATAGTATGACTTCAAACATAAAATTCTTTTTTAAACTGCATAGCACCATTGTATGAAGACTCATTAAATGAATGATCGGTAATAGTATGACCATCAGTTACTACTGTTATTCGATAAACACTAGGATCATTGAACTGATTTTGACATGCAACAATGGGCAAGATAGACATTGCTGATAATGCCAAAGCACTTAATGAAAAAAAGATTTTACGCATTTTATTCCAATCCTCCTTTTTAATTATAATTACTATTTATAAAAAAAAATTAAAAAAAAGAAAGCAAAAACATTACTTTCTTTTAGAATTAACCAAATTAGTGTTGACTATACATGTTGGTAGTAAGATACTAGTATTAGTATGTTCAAGATTCTTGTTATCCATTTTAATTGATGTAAAACAAGTAAAGGGGAATAACTTGTAATTCAAAAAACTACTAATTAATATTCTTTTTTTATTATTACTTATCAAAAACACTGTTCTACTCCTGTAAATGGTAACTCTATACTCTACCACTAATTAAATAGTAATCTTAATCTAATAAAAATTCAACAAATTTAATAATATTTTTAAATTTTTATTAAAACTTTGGTTTATATTTTAGTTCTTTATCATCAATTTTTGTTTGTCAAGCATCTTCTCATTTACTTGAACTTGAATTTGTGGCTAAATCATTTGATAGAATATTAAAAGCAGCAGTTACTTTCTGTGCTAATAATTCATATGATGCACTAACTAAATTTTGATAAATAAGATTAATAGCATCATTGTCAGAGATTCCTGTGTATCCTTTGCCTAATGATACTTGAGGTTTTGTACCATCAAAATATTTGCTAGCGTCGTTCAGTGGTTGTACAACACTCTTATCATAGTTTAAATTAAATGCATATCATAATCAATTGCTAACTGAGGCATGAATCCCTTTTAGCGCTGAAGTAAGAAACGTATTTTTAGCATAATCATATTGTTTAGTTTGGTCAACGTCAACACCAATTACTTTAGCATTACGGTTAATACTTGAATTTTTAATTGTTGATAGTAAGTCAATGGTTTGTGCCCCTGCTACGGGCATGACAATATCTTCACGGTTACCATCAATTAATTGTGAAGTAATAGATTTAGAATCTTTAGTCCCTGATTCAAAACCACCTGTAAACTGTTTAGCAATTTTATCAAAACTAATTTTATATTTAGAAGTAAAATCAGATGAAGACATAGGGTTAGTGTTAGGTCTAAGATCATTAACCATCTTTAATAAGTCATTATTAGTGCGGAAATTATTAAAGTAATAAACACCTCAATAATATCCCATCATATAACTAACTATGGTTTGTGCTGGCAAGCCCCCAAATGTTGACATTTTTAGACCATTACTATCATATGCTTCATGATTTGCTACTAATCAAATAGCACCTGCTAAGCCTGCTAGAAAACCTGATTGTTCAGCTGAATAAGTTAAACTTGCTACATCAATAGGATTCTCTAATTGTGCATCTACCAAAATAAATCTAATCCCTAATGCTTTATAAAAATTTTGAATTTTTGGTGTTAATGCTTCTAAGTGGTGAAATCCTGCCAAAACAATCGTTTTAGCACCCGCAAACGCTGCTAAATTGTAATTGTTTTGTAAAGTTGAAACATCATTATCACGAGAAATAATTCAGCGACAGCGCATTTTTTGACTTTGTCAAATTTCATCTCCTGGAAATTTACCAATTATCGTACGATTCTTATTAAAGTTATCGGTAAATTCTTGTGCTCCTTCTAACACTTGTTGATTAAAAGCTTTATCAAATAAATCACCACCATCAGTAATAATTCAGACATCACCAATACTAGAAATACTACAACCAGTTAAACCTGCTGTTGAACTACTAATTAGTAGTGTTGCACTTGCTACTCTTAAAAACGTTTTCATAACCCACTCCTTAGTTTAAAAAGTCTTAATATATAAAAATACTAATACTTAATAAAACTTTTTACAAGGTAAAATATTTATTTTTTAGCATATTTGCCATCAAAACTTATAATACCTGCATTATGAGCATCAATAATAACACGTGCACAATGAATGGGATTGTATAAGATACTTGTTTTCAGATGAGTGTTTGCCATTAATAATTTAATAAATAACTCAAAATCACTTTCTTTTAAAACAAAGTTATGAGTAAATCCTTTAATATCTTTCATTTCAACTGATAAGGCAATTAATATTTTACTGATTATTCCTCATGAAGAACATCCAACATTGCTTTCAATTCTACTAATTGTTGCTTGACGAACACCAACAAGATTCCCTAAATACGCTTGTGTTCATCCATGTCGTAGACGCATACGTCTAATTTCTATTTCGATAGCCAATTTCATTGCCCCTATTCTTTTCATTTCATTATATATGTCATTCCCAAACATTATTATGTTATAAAAAAATAAGAAAACAACAATTTTATTCTTTTTTTGTATAAAAATATAATAAAATTAAAGTGGTGATATAAATGAAGAATGAATTAATAAAATATTGAGGGAAAAAATGCTTTTTCGCAATCAGTATGCTATGACTATTTAGTCAAATTATATTTGTGATAATAGCAGGAATTTTAATAAATTCTGTTGATGATAAATTAATTAATATTTTAGTAATTGTAGGAATTAATAGTTTAATGTTATTAATTATGTTTGGATTTTCAGTTAGCATCTACACTTATGAAACTGTTTATCAAATTAAAACCACAGGTAGTACATATGAAACTAAACTTTATCGATACTTACTAATTTTATTTGGATTTGGATGGTTAATATTTTTTATTTCAAATGCTTTGTTTATGTTAATAAATGGTGCTGTTTATAATATTAAACTTGATTATTTTGATACATTAAATCAACAATTATGAAAATTAATAGTTTTAACATCATTTAATTTAATCATGATGATTTTACATCGTCAATTAATGGCTTACACTTTAAATCATTCATCATTACCATGAAGTAAATGAATAGATAAAAAATAAATTTCAACTCCTTAATGTTTAGGTTGGGGAAAAACAGATATCAAAAAATCAAAGCATTCTCCTATTTCTCTTACCTATTTTCAACAATAATTTTGTAAAATTAACTTACACAGTTAATTGGAAAGCCTCATTATTTCTTGCTTTAATACTTCTTGTTGAGTTGTTATTGTAACTATTTCTTGTGCTAACTTTACTTTATTTTTAACTGAATTAATTACTCTACATCTTAATTTTTTGTTTATTTCTAAAATTTCAGTTGCTGTTGCAATTGTTTCTTGCTTTAACTTTACTTGTTGTTCATTTGAATTAACTGAATTAGAAACTAATTGTTCTAATAATCGTATCATTTTAGTTACTTGTTGAGTGTCTAATTTTTCCAATTCTTGCTTTAATGCTTTTTGTTGGGTTGTTATTGTAACTATTTCTTGTTCAGCTTTCACTTTATTTTTATAATTAGTTTCTAATTCAGTTACTTTTTTACCTTGTTTCTTTAATTTTAGTTTTTCAGCATTTAATATTTTTAGTTGTTTATTCAATGGTTTTTTTAGAATTCCTTTTCTAATTTCTAATACTTCAAGTTTTTCATATAATTCTATTGTTTTAGTTACTTTCTCAATTGCTATTTCAGTTATTTGTTGAATTAATATTTGCATTTCAGTTACTTTTTTAGATGCTATTTGAACTATTATTTTCTGCTTTAATTTTTCTATTTTAGTTTCTTGTTCTTCTAATTGTTTATTTAACTTTCCCATTTTAGTTGTTAATACTACTAGTTGTTTATTCAATGGTTTTATTTCAATTTCTACTTCATCTAATTTTTCTTTTAATTGTTTACTTAATTTTAATATTGCATTTGCTTTTGCAGTTATTTTTTTATACAATTCTAGTATTTTATTTGACATTTTTTCTAACAATCCTTTTCCTCCATTTACTGGTCTCTCTTTCACTAACTATCTTCTTTTGAAAATAAAAAAATCTATTACTTTCTTAAAAAAATAATGGATTAAAAACCATATTTAATTTTTTATTTGTATTATACATACATTTATTAACTTTATATAATATATTCATAATGTTCTAAAAAAGTGTTTAATATTGAATTATTAGAAACTAACCATAAACATATTCACAATTCAAAGGAATTAAAGAAAATTCATCATATATTGAAATAATAATTTATTTTTATTTAGAATAAAAAGTATTGAAATATGAACTTGTCAAGTAAAGTAGACAGTAACACTTGAAACAATTACTGTTTCATTAATTATAATGTTTAACATTTAACAGCCTAAATAAACAAAGTTTATTGTGAAAAAACCTTACAAATTTAATTATTTAGCACTATAGTTTTTCATATATTGTACTAATGATTTAATTAATACACCCTTACCACGATCATTTTTATAAGCAGTTCCAGCAATATCTAAATGTAAGAAAGGTTTATCTTCAGCAAATTCAACTAAAAATGCAGCTGCATTTGATGAACCACCATATGGGTCTTTTGATATATTACTTAAGTCAGCTAATTTAGATGAACGCATGTTCAAAAAATTTTGTTGGTGAATTGGCATACGTCAAATTTCTTCATTAGATTGTTTAGAAGCTAAATTAAAATCATTAAATAATTTATCATCAGTGGCAAAAGTGCCAGTCATATAACTACCCAATGCTACTAACATAGCACCAGTTAGTGTTGATAATTCAATAATACGGTTAGCTTTTCCTTTTTGTAAAGCATAAGTCATACCATCTGCTAAGACTAAACGTCCTTCGGCATCAGTATTATTAATTTCGACGGTTTTACCATTCATTGAAGCAAAAATAGTTTCTACTAAAGTAGCATGGCCACCAATTTTATTTTCAGTTAAACAAGCAACTGCGATAAAGTTCAATTTTAATCCTAATTTAGCGCCAGCAATCGCTGCATTACAAACAGAGGCGGCACCTGACATATCAAACTTCATACCTTTCATAGCAGATGAAGGTTTTAATGAATATCCACCACTATCAAAAGTAATACCTTTACCAACTAACCCTAAAATATCATCAGCATGTTGGGGGTTACCTTTATATTCTAAAACTACAACTTTAGCATCAAAATGACTACCAGCATTAACTGCTAATAATAAATTCATTTTTAAGTCAGTAATTTCTTTTTGCCCTAAGACTTTAACTGTTAAGTTTTTAATTCCTTTAGCAGCATCAAGAATGTGTTTAGCAAATACTTCAGGGTATAAAACATTAGGCGGCATATCTTGCAGATTACGTGCTAAGTTAATACTTGCACCAAGAGTATCTACTTGTTCTTGTGAAGTATAAGTTGGGAAACTTGCTGTTGAAATAACATTGTATTTAACTTTTTTTGTTTCTGATTTTTTGGTTTTCAAAGTATATTCTTCTGCAGTGCCAAATCATAATGCTTCATAAATAGTTTGTAATAAAACACTTTCATCAAGATTTGATGTTACAAATGATTTAATGTCAATGTCTAAATCTTGAGTGTTAGTGCTACTAAAACATAAAAAGAAATCATAAACATCGTTACGAGTTAATTCTTTACTTTCACCCAAATATAAATAATAAGTTTTAGTTTCTGAAATTAATGTTAATTTCTTTTTTTGTTTAACAATTAATTCATGGGGTACTTTATCAGCAAATACTGCTGTTAATTTTAATGTTAGTTTTGCTTTACTACTAATTTGTAGTAAACTGTTTTTTGCCATCTATTTCACTCCTAAATATTTTAATTATCAAAGTAATCACAATATATTTCCTTTACGTCCTTTTTATTTATCTTTATCCAATTTATTAATAGATATTTCTGAAAAATAAGTAATCAGTTAATATTATTGTTATTATTAATGTATTGTAATATTAACACAGAATGGAGCAAAAAATATGAAGCGTTCACAATTAAATGAAAAAGATAAAGAAAAATATTGTTGAGATTTTACTCACTTATTTGCTAATAACGATGCTTGAAAAAAAGCTTTACCACAATTTGATAAGTTTGCTGACCAAATTTTAACTTTAAAAGGTAAATTAAATAACATTAATAATTTTAAAAAGTATTTAACTATTGGTAAAGAAATGTCAATCCTAGGTTCTAAAGTAGTGCAGTATTTACACTATGGTAACCTAGACACAACTAATTTAGAATACCAACAATTATCTAGTTTATTTGGAATTCAACAAAGTAAAATTTCTGAAAAATTAGCATGAATTGAACCAGAAATCAAAGCCATTGGGCCAAAAACTATTAAAGGATGAATTGCTAAAGAGCCACAATTAAAAGTCTATGCTCATGATATGGAAGTATTCTTTAAATTTGAACGTTTTATTTTATCAGAACATGATGAAACTTTACTTAGTAAAGTTAGCAAATCACGAAGCGCTGCTGGGGGATTATATGATACTTTAGTTTATGCAGATAAAGAAAAAGTAATGTTTAACTACCACGATAAAGAACAAGAATTAACACAAACTTTATACTTAGATATCTTAGAAAATAGCGATCCTGTTAAAGACCAACAAGTAAGAATTGAAATGGCTAAGAAATTCACTGAAGACATTAAAAATAAAAAACACTCCCTTGCCCAAATCTATGAAAGTATTTTAGAAGTCGCTGTCGAAGAAATCAAAATTCGTAATAATGATAAAGAACCTGATAAGAAAAAACACTTAACAACTTTAGAACAAAGTTTACTAGGTGATGATGTACCATTAGTATTGTATGAAAACCTAATTAAAGCAGGACAAAAACATGCCATCTTAGTAGAACAATTTTATGATTTAAAACGCAAGTTCTTTAAACTAAAAAAATTCTATGGTACTGACACAAGTTTAAAAATGACAACTATGCCTACTAAAAAAATTACCGTTGAAGAAGGAATTGCTAGTGTAAAAGAAATTCTTGCTGTTTTAGGTGACGAATATCTAGAACAATTAGATTTAGCACTTCTTCCAGGAAGAATTGATTACTACGAAGATACTAACAAACGTGTTGGTGCATACTCAACAGGTGGTAGTGGTGTCGAACCGATTATCTTAATGAACTGAGATGATACCCTTAACTCACTAAATACTTTAGCTCATGAACTTGGACATTCAGTTCATACTTTATTCTCAGAAAAATATCAAGAATATCCTAATGCCAACTATCCAATTATTTTAGCAGAAGTAGCATCAACTGTTAATGAACACTTATCATTTGATTATTTATACAATAAAGCCACTGATGACCAAGAACGTATTTACTTATTACAAAGTCATATTGAAACAGTAATTGGTACTTTCTTCCGTCAAATCCAGTTTGCTGAATTTGAATGAAAAGCTCATCAATTAGTTGAAGCAGAAACACCATTAGATGCTGATATCTTAGCTGACCTATATGAAACGACAAGTAATAAATATGGACAAAAAGTATTAGATAAAGCTGACGAAAAAAGTAAATCATATTCATGACCACGTATTTTACATTTCTTCCAATCACCATACTATGTTTATAAATACGCTACTTCAATTACTGTATCTTACAAATTGTATGAAGACATTAAACAAGGAAAAAAAGAAAATCTAATTAATTTCTTAAAAGCAGGAGCAAGCAAATATCCCTTAGATATTTTAAAAGATGCAGGGGTTGACTTAACGCAAATTAATGTTTATAATCCATTAGTTAATAATTTAAAAAATATGATTGAACAATTAGGAAATTTAATTAATAAATAACCAAGGAGAACAAAAAATGACTGTAAAATTTGATTTTGAAGATATAAATCTAATTGCTAAAAAGGGAACTGTTAAATCACGTAAAGAATGCAATACTAGTGTAAAACTTAATGGATTTACTTTTAAAGTTCCCATTATTCCTGCCAATATGAGTGCTGTAATTGATGAAAAATTATGTGTATGATTAGCTAAAAATAATTACTTTTACGTAATGCATCGTTTTGATATTGACCAAGTTAAATTTGTAAAAATGATGCATGAAAAAGGACTATATGCTTCTATTAGTATTGGTGTTAAAAATGAAGACCGTATCTTACTAGCAGAGTTTAAGAAACTAGATACAATTCCTGAATTCATTACCATTGATATTGCCCACGGGCATAGTGATGCTATGGAAGGAATGATTAAATTTATTAAAACCACTTTTGCTAAAACAAAAACTAAACCATTTATTATTGCTGGAAATATTATGACTAAAGAAGCTGTTAAAGATTTAGAAAAATGAGGAGCTGATGCCATTAAATTTGGTGTTGGTCCTGGTAAAGCTTGTATCACTAAATTAAAAACGGGTTTTGGAACTGGTGGTTGACAATTAAATGCATTACAAGACGTAGCAAGTAGCGCTACTAAACCATTAATTGCTGATGGAGGGATTAGATGTAATGGTGACATTGCTAAAGCCATTGCCTTTGGAGCAACTATGATTATGGCCGGTAGTATCTTAGCAGGTTATGATGAAACGCCTGGTAAGATTATTAAAGAAAACGGTAATGAATACAAAGAATATTTTGGTTCAGCAAGTATTTTTAATAAAGTTGAAGCAACTAATATTGAAGGGAAAAAAATCTTAGTCCCTTACAAAGGAAGTATTGCTGCTACATATAAAGAAATTGAAGAAGACTTGCAATCAGCTATTTCTTATGCTGGTGGTAAAGATTTATCTGCTTTAACTAAATGTGATTATGTCATTGTTAAAGGTACGATTAATAATGGTGATGACCGTTAAACTAAAGATTAATATATAAAAAATGTTAGAGATAATCTAACATTTTGCTTTATTTAATATAATTAACATATTATTTGATATCAATTAATTAGTGTTAAAATAACTGTTACTTAATATTTCATTCTTTCTCTAATTTTCTCTTGATTTGTAATTTTTTCAACAACTTTTTCATTATTTAGTAAAAAACTGTGCAACGAATTATTTACTATTTCATAAACATATATAACAATCCCATATTTTATTTTTCCTTTACTTGCAAAAAGATCAGTACATTCTATAGATATTTCTAACTCATTATCTGCTAAATTAAAAGGTTGAGTTATGTTTTTTTTCTTGTTTAGATAATCATTTTTATCTATTAAAACTTTATTAGGATTATATTTTTTAAAATTTTCAATAAGCTCATGTTGCGTTTGTTGTGATTTTGTAGAAACTTTTTTACTGTTGGATGAATTTTCTAAGCAATTTTTATTTCCTATTTCACCATTACTTTTGTAAACTTTTGCTCTAACTTTTACACTTATGTCTGTACTAGAATATTCATCACCAACATTTATATTCGTATTAGTCATATATGATACAGAACTAACAAGAAGAAAACTTCGATAATTTTTATTGCTTTTAGGTATTTCATCAAAAGGTAAAATTATTTTATTTGAAGAGGGAGAGATCAGTCCAGGAAAGAAAAAGACAGTTAAAATAATTTTACCTTCTTTCTTCATTTAGTACGTTTGTTACTTGTTGAGAATTAAATTTAGAATTTATTATATTTTCTAAATTAATATAGGCTTTTATTGTATTAATAGGCATTCCATATTTGTGTTTTAAACTAGTTACTAAGGGCGCAAGCATATGAAGTCCCATCTTCTCATTTTCCTAAAAAACCATTTTTATCATCAATTACTCATGATGTAAAATCATCATCAGAATTTAATCGTATGTCATTACCAAAGTCAAAAATATTTGGTTTATCAAAAATATTAAAAATTTTACAATCACCAGAATATGAGGACTTTATTATTTTATTTTCACTATTTCTAAATAAAGAACCAACACTTAAAGACAATAATGAGAATTTCATTTTCTTTTTGAATTCTATCTAGTTGTCTACCCAATTCTGAAATTCTGCTACTTCTATTTTTTGGAGTTTCTTCAATTTCAATTGAAAGATTTCATATTTCTATTTGCTTATTGTCTTTTATTATTTGTTCTAACTGTCTTATAAAACTTGTTAAATTAATTTTATCATTCGGAATGATTCCAAAATGTTTTACTCTAAATAAACCAAGTCCATCTTTATAAATTTCATTATTAAATATATCATTCCCAGCAACAACAGAACAAACTTGGGTTCCATGTGTAAAATTTGGAAATGAATTTGATAAATCTGCTCATGAATCTATAACTCCTATTTGAAATTTTGGAATATCTCCATAATTTTCAATATTTTTTTTAACATACTGGATAATTAATTTTTAATTCTTTTATAAAAATCTATACTAGTTTTAATGTCTCTAAAATGTGGTGTACTAAATCCACTACTGTAAAGTGGACTTATAGTATTGATATTTTTTAATTTAAAGATATTTTTCATAACTAACTTAACTCCTTAGAAATATGATTTTTAACTGTTCTTCTATCTTTTTCTAAAATTTTACTTATTTCAGAAATATTTAATTTAAAATCAATAAGAAGTTTTTCATTAATTTCTTTAAATGGTTTTTTCGACAATTGTGATATTAAATTTTTATAAAGATTTTCACCTAGAAAAATATTACTATCTATTATATTTTCTATCATAGAATATGTAGCAATACTTTCAAACTTTTCATTATAATAATCAATAATTTTATTTATAATACCATAATCTATTTGCATATTATTTTTTTCAATTTTACTTATTAATACTTTATAAAATTAGTTCTTTCAACATTATTTAATTCTATGTGAACGTTAAATCTTCTAATAATAGCCTCATCAATATAATCTGTATAATTCGTGATCGCTATAATTGAGGTTGAGGTACCTATAGGAATAGAATCCATCATAATATTAAAACTACCAATCATCCTTTTGTATTCATCATTCAAAGTATTAGATCTATTTCCTAAAAAAGAATCAATTTCATCAATTAAAATAATACCTTGAGAATTTATTTTTTGTATATCTTTCAATAATAAATCTATGTTTTTTTGAGTATCTCCAAGATAAGACGAAACTATTTTAGATGCCTTTGCTATATATATATATATATTGGTAATGAACCTTTTTTGCTAAATATTTAACATAAGTGGTTTTTCCTGTTCCTGGTCTACCTAATATAAACATTTTAAAGGTCTTTGTCATAACTTTTTGATTTTTCTTTAAAAAAACTACTATATTATTGGAATATTCTGTTAAAGGATCCGATATAATCATCTTCCTCAAAAATAAAATTATAATATTCTAAAATGTCTAAGTCTTCTACCCTTTTAACACTATTACTTGCTGTTTTAATATTCTGTTTATTTATTCCTAACAAATCATATATTTCTATCGAAATAGTAACACTACCTTCTTTATATAGAAAATCCGCATATTTTTTTTTATCATTGGTATTAACTTTTCATTTTTATCTATTTTATAAATATCGATCATTTCTTTGATAATTGAAAATGCTAATTCATCTTTATTCATATTTACACTTCCTTCAAAATTCTTATATATAATTATATATTATAACTTTAAAAATATACATTATGATTTCTATTAAACTTATTTTAATTAATACCCATTGTTAACTTAATTCCTGAGTTAAAAATGAAAAGAAAAACTAACTTTCATTTTTTAAAATTAAAGTTATAATAAATTTCATTATAGGAGGAATAACGAATGCCAAGATTAACAACTGAATCAAAAGAAGAAATAATCAAATTAATAAAAGATAACTATAAAACTAGGATAATTGCTGAACGATTTGGAGTTACTCAACAAGCAATTACTCAAATTAAAAATAATTATTTAAAATATGGTAATGATAGTTTAATAGTCCAAAAAGTTGGTAGAAAACTACTTGCTGATAAAACTCCAGAACAGTTAGTTATTTTATCAATGAATACTTAAAACCAGGAATGGATTTATTTTCAACTGTACAAGAATATTATGATTTTATCATGAATAATTTTAATAAAACTCAAGTTGCAAACTGATGAAAATCAGATTTCGAAAAAACAGCGATGATTATTTATGATTCTATTGGGCAAATAATTGATTATATCAAGTTACATAATCCAAACTATAGGCATAACCATGATAATATTCCATGCTAGACTTCTGATACTGATTTCATTTTAAATACAATTTCTAGTCAATAATAAGTAAATTTTGCTTTTAATTTTGTAAAAAAAGTAGGAGAAAAATAAAAAAGGTATCAATACGACCTAAAATTCAATTTTAGGTTTTTCATTTTTTATATAACAAAGTACATGTGTTGATTGCAAAAAACCTATTCCAGGATCTAGAAGTTGATGTATTGATTATCTTTCTAAATTAATAATTAGTTTATTTTTCACTCTAATTAATATTAAATTTAGATTTTTTCTTTATATTTTCAGTATAATAGATTTAGAATAAAATTAATGTAAAGTAGGATCAAACCATGGTGGAAATCTTAAATATTAATAATAACACTATATCTATTAAGATTTTAAATAACAAAAGAACTATTTTAGATAGTTTAGGTATTAAACCTGACGGTAATAATGAATTTAACATATCTATTAACTTGTTTGCTATTAAAACCCTCCTTAATTATTGTGATGATAATAAATTAAAACTTAAACATGATGAATTACTAACCAAATGAACAAATTTACAAAAAGCAAAAAGTTTAAGTGATACTACTGGTAATCCTAAATTAAGATATTACCAACGAGTTGATGTTGCGATTTTAAAAAAAAATCAAAGATTTGGTTTATTTAATGAAATGCGAACAGGAAAAACACCAACTATTTTAGCTGCTTTATCAGAAATGAAAGTTAGCAAAGTTTTATTTGTTGTTCCAAAATCAACAATTTTACTAACTTGAGTTCCTGAACTAAAAAATTGAACTAACTTTGAATGCATTGCTATTAAAGATGACACTATTAAAATTAGAACACAAAAATATTTAGATTTTGCTAAAAGCACGAATTGCGCCTTAGTGGTTAGTAAAAATACTTTTAAAAATGATGTTAAGAATCAATTAATAACTAAATTTGATTTTACATTAGTTATCGATGAAGCTCATTTTTTACGAAATTATAAAACTGCTCAGAGCGAGTCGATTTTAGATGTTGCTAATCATGTTTCATCAGTTTATTGTTTAACAGGAACACCTGCTAATAATCATCCCAGCGATGTTTTTGGAATTTTAAAAGTCATTGATAATAAATTGTATCAAGACATAGATTATTGAGATTTTGTCGAGCGTTATTTTGGTATTATTAGAAAACGAATTACTAATTTTGTTACTATCAATTTACCTAAACCAAATATTAAACCACAACTTGCTGATGAATTTGATTATTTAGTGAAAAAAGTATCAATCATGCGTAAACAAGTTGACGTTCGTGATGAAATGCCAACTATTATCAAAAATGATTTAATTTTAACTATGCCCAAAGGGCAAATGTCTCTTTATCATGAAACATTAGAAAATATGAAAGAAGACCTATTTTACAATAAAAAAACGAAAATTACTTTCTTACAGATTTTTATGAAACTACGAACAATTTGTGCAACTCCTATTAACGAAGGAATGAAGGAATTAGGTGCTAAATTTAATTGAGTATTGGATTATTTAACAGATAATGAAACCGATTCTATTATAGTTTATAGTACTTTTAGTGACAAAGGTATTCATGTATTAAGTGAAATTTTAACTAAACACAAACTAAAACACCAAGTTATGACTGGTAAAAATATTCAAGACCAAAGAGTAAAAGCTATCAATGATTTTCAAAGTGGTGCAGTTAAAATTATCTTATGCAATATTAAAACAACTAACGTAGGAGTTACATTAGATAAAGGCGATGTGATGATTTTTCTTGACCGTGAACTAAATCCAACGGAAAACGAACAAGCTGAAAGTCGTTTTTTCCCGACTCAATTAACTGATAATAAGCCACGACAAATTATTAATTTATATTGTCAAGGAACAATTGATTTAAAAATAAAAACAATGCTTAATAATAAAATTGATATTAATAAAATCATTAATGAACAAGGTATTAAGTTTTTTGAATAATTCTTAACCTAATCTCCAAGTTATAAATAACCTAGTTTTAAAAAAGATTAGTTATACAATATTTTAAAGTTTTGTAAAATGATTTGGTTCATTTGATAAGCGATTAGTTTAACTTGACCATATAAAATAAGATTAAGATAATTACCATCATAAACTATATTTTTACTATTTGGAGGTAATAAACTATCATCTATTCGTAATTCCTCTTCATCTCATCACTCTGCTCTTCATTTTTGGTGACTTTTACTTAATAATTGACGATTATTTCTATAACAATTTAATAGTTTTTCATTAATATTTCTATTAGTTATAACTCTAATGAAATGGTTAAAATAATTATCAAATGTTTGATTTAAAAATTCTTGTTCACAATTTTGTTTTAAATTAAAATCTTTTTTGATATATTTCATAGCATACTCTAATAGTTGATGATTATAAATATATTTAAAAATAGGAAATTATCCCCGCATGTACTTGTGGAGGAAAAAATGAAACTCAACGAGTTCAACAACAGTTTTCAAACAGAAAAAGATTGTTTAAAATATATCGCAAGTTTGAAAACAATTAAATGTATCAAGTGTGACACCAAATGTCTAAATGTTTCTGATTTTAGAAGAATAAGATGTTTGAAATGTCATCAAACATTTAACATCTTACATGGCACCATTTTTTATAAGTCACAAACCAAATTGACATTTTGATTTTATCTTATCTTTAGATGAATAAACACCAAGCATGGTATACCTCTGCAACAGATCTTACAAAAGAATTAGGTGTGACTTATAAAACAGCTTGAAGAATGGATCATGAAATCAGAAATAGAATTGCAAAACAAGAATCACAACTCATTATCAATGGCATTCCACAAATGGATGAAATGTTTCTTTCATATATGGGTTCAAAAAAACAAGGGAGATCTTTGTTGAATAAAACATTGATTGTTGGCATTTATGAAAAAACAACCAATAATTTAATTGTGAAAGTTTTAAAAAAAGCAGACAAGAAAAACCTTTTGAAGTTTGCTTTGCAGCACATTTCTGTTAGCTGTCCATTGTTTACTGATTCTTGAAAAGGATATCATCAATTTGGTTATGTGTCATCAAATGGTGTCAACACAAATCAAATTGAGTCAGTGTGAAAACATTTGAGGAAGACTTTCAGAAACTCATGTCAGGGTTTCAAAAGAAAACATTCACTTATATGCCAAAGAATATGCATATAAGTTTAATAAACTTCTAACTTTTGAAACCCTGATGTTGTGCTTACTATAAGTACATGCGGGGATAATTTCCTAGGTAGGCTTTTATTCTTGTTTATGTGATAAAATTTAAAAAAGTACATAAAGGGATAAAAGCCTAAAAATATTTTTAGTGATAAATTTTCATGTTTCTGGTTTTAAATCTAAAATTTGATTGAAAAACATTCACATTATATTTTGAATAAAAGATAATTGCACATTAATAAATAATTTTTTAAAACCATTTTCCATTAATTTACTTTGAAAAACAACTTTTTTCATTAAATAATCAGATAAAACTAAAGCAAAATTACAAAGTTCATCAACTATTAATTTATTAGTAGTTATTGTTTTAATCATTTCATTTTCTTTAATTTTATCTTGATTAAATTCATCAGGATTTTTCTTTTTTAATTCTGACTTATCAATAATAAAAAATTTAAAAAGAATATAATATTCAACTCTATAATAATTAAATGATTTTGAAGTTAAAATTTTAGCAACTTCTCTTTTTGATAAAACTACAGCATTAGCTACTCTTCTAGTGTTAGGATTATATAATTTTACCTGGTGTTCTCTTGGTCAATAGCCTACTACACGAGGTATTCCGTTTAAAGACTCAATACTTGGTAATGAAAAATCACTTTTAAATAAAACAAAAAGTGAAGAATCATCAACTATTGATATTTGTTCTGTTTTGTATAATTCTCAATATTTTTCTATGATTTTGTCTTTCATTAACATAATACTTTAATCTTCCTCATTAATTTTATTTTATACTAAAACTATAGCATAATTATTACTTTTTATTATATAGGAATAAGTAAATAATAAAATTATTTACTTTATCAAAAATATGTATTAAAATTTAGCTAAATTAAATTAGAATTATACAATGAAAAGAGGGAATTTATGAAAAAACTTTTAACCATTACTACCTCATTAATTTTATCAAGTAGTACAGTAATAATTTTGGCTGATAATATAAATACTTATCAAACAGCAAATAAAATAAGAGTAAATAGCCATATTAACTGAATAAATGTTCAAAAAAACAATAATAATTATTTTAAAAACATTAAAGAAAATTATTATAAAAATCCCAGTTTAAAATTTATTTTTAAAGAGAATAAAGAAGTTAATATTGAAGATGTAATTGGCTATGCGCAAAACAAAGCAAATAGTTACACAGAAAAATTTCAAAAACAAAATTTTAATTTAAATCAAATTTTAAATACATTATCAAAAAATAATCCAAAATTTGGCAAAAAATATAATCAACATTTAAACCAAAAAGATACTATAATAAATACTAATTTACTTTCTTCAACAAATTCAGGTTTATTAAAAAATACTAATTTCTCATCTTTAGAAAACTATGTTAATAATTTAAAAATTGCTAGAACAACTTTCATTTCAATATCTGCTGCTGCAACAGGATTTTGGGCAGAGCTGCTTGATGATTTGGAATTAGCATACCTTGGGCTGTAGGAACTACAACAGCAAGTGCACTTGCTGGTGGTATAGCTTGCTAGAATAAATATAGCATTAGTAAAGTTTGACAATCAATTAAGTTCAATTAATAAATCCACCATCTCACTTTCTTCAATATATAAATTAGGACATATATCTTACGCAATACTAAACCCATTGCTAATTGGTGCTAATGCAACAGCTACGTCTTTAAGTTGAGATTTTCCAACAATTATATCTATAGTGCCCATTGCATCAGCGATATTAGCATGAATAGATTTATTTAACTAAAGAGGTAAAATATGTCAGAAATTGTATTTTTTTGTTTTATCTTTTGTATAGTATGTAGCATCGTTGGACCTTACATTACAACATACATGGCATGAATTAAATATGCCAATGATTGTAAAGAAATCTTTGCTAAACATGGAAACCTAAATAATTTAACTTTTATTATTAAAAATAATAAATACAAGTATTTAAGTATTTTTATTATTTTTAATTTATTCAATATTATCACTTTAACTGTTTTCTTATGACTATGAATTGCTGGAAATAATAACATCTATTATATTATTCCTTTTATTATTGCATTTTCATGTTCTTATATTGTCCTTTATTTTTTAATAAAATTAATCTTTACAAAATTCAAAAAGGTTGGAATGTATTCAAAAGAAGAAGCAATTAAAAATTTTAAAATTTATCAGCAAAGTCTTAATTCTGATTTAAAATTTAGGGATTTTAAATTATATAAATGTAATAAAGTTGCACCCAGAAATCAACCATTTCACTTTAATCAATGAAGATACAAAGGTAAAATTAGAAGATTAAAACACAAAAATTATAATTTAGAAAAACACGATATTAAATTATTAAGTATCTATATAAGATATTTAAAAACATATGCGAATTTTTTTAAAGCAATAGAATTTAACTCAAAAGAAGAAATAAATGATTATTATGTAGTAATTGATAATCGAAAACATCAAACTTTAGAACCTTTAAAGGACGTTTTAATTAATAATTTTTTTTTCTTGAAATAAATAGAATTGGATACATAACAAAAAAGGAAAAGTTTCAGTTAAAACAACAATATTATTTAAAAGTAATCTTAACAGTAATGATATTCTTTAATTTTTAAATAAGGATTCGAGGCTTTCCAATTAACTGTGTAAGTTAATTTTACAAAATTACTAATTCAGATTAATTCAATCTTCAAATTTTATCATAAAATGAGCGATTGCTTCATTTCAATTTTGAATTGGCATTGTTCATTTTTTGCCATTGATTCAATTTCTAAATAAAAGATTTTGAAAACTGACATGTCATTAGGAAAAACTTTCTTATTTCTTGTAACTTTTCGTAACTGACTGTTTACTGATTCAACAGCATTAGTTGTATAAATAACTTTTTTAATTGCTAGAGGATATGTAATAAAAATCATTAAATTTTCTCATTTTTTGCGTCATGATTTAGCAATTTGTGGATATAGTTTATTTCATTTAGTTTCAAATGATTCTAAATCCTGGAATGCTTGCTCTTCACTAGAAGCTTTGTAAATGGGCTTTAAATCAGCAACGAGTTCTTTGCGATGCTTGTATGAAACAAATTTTAAACTATTTCTAATTTAATGCACAATACAAAGCTGATGTTCAGTTTGTGGATAGACTGCAGTAATAGCTTGACTCATTACCGTTAGATTATCAGTACAAGCGATTAAGATATCTTTTAAACCCCTATTTTTTCATTTCTGTTAGGTTTGCTAGTCAAAACTTGGCTCCTTCATTTTCGCTAATTAAAGACCTAAAAATATCTTTATGACCAGTTAAACTAATGCCTAATGCTACACGGATTTGTTAATGCTACGTTTATCCTGCCTTACTTTAACTACTATACAATCAAAGTAAACAATTGGATAAACGGTCTCTAATGGTCGATTTCGCCATGCTTTGACATCATCAATAACATCTCAGTAATTTCACTAATTAAGCTCTCACTAATCTCAGCTCCATGATATAACTCTTGTAATTAAATTCTAATATCTGATAAAGTCATTCCTTTAGCATATAAAGAAATTACTTTTTGATCAAATCCATCAAATCGTCTTTTACGTTTCGGAACTAACATTGGTTCAAAATTACTATTACGATCTCTTGGTACATCAATTTCAACCGTACCTTGTTCAGTTATTATTCTTTTTGTTGTCGTGCCATTACGAACATTATCATTATTACTACGTTGATTTCTATCGTGTCCTAAATGATTTTGCATTTCAGAATTTAACATTTTTTCTACTAGTCTTTTGGTTAGTTCTTTATATAGTCCTCCTTCTTTAAATACTGTTGTTAAATCATCTGTATTTTCTAGTAATAAATCTACTGCTTTTGATGTTGATGAAAAAGATTACTCACTATCTCACTTTAAAGTAATCACTATTTGCTCACATATCATTTTTCTTAATTAGCTAAAAACACTATTATCTTTTATGCGTAATTAATCTTTTTATTAATAACTATTTCATCGTTTTGTTTTGCATTATGACGTTTAATTGTAATTTCTTTATTATTTTGGTTTATAGAAACTTCAGAATAACCGCCATAAAGTGCAGTACCACCTAAAACATCATAAATTGTTTTTTTACCTACAGTAAACTGGAATTATTTTTTCATCATATCTATTTGGTTCAAAGTGAATATGCCCTGTTAACATCAAAATAACATTATATTTTGCTAAAATTGTATTTTCAAATTCAGTTCTTAATTCGGTTAATGCTAGTCCTGGAGGATTATTTTGGTCAACAGTAACATCATTGTTAATCGGTGCTAAACTACATTGAACAAAATGAATTCCTGATTAATTTCAAGAATATACAGGCACTTCATCTTTTGAAGTATAATAAAGTATATGGGCTGCTGTCATAGCATTGTGTTTAACAATATTTTGATTAAGTCATGTTTGATTAAATTTAGAATTAGGCCCAGAATCGTGATTTCCAAAACCCGCTAAAGTATGATTGGAAATAGATGACATCATTGATTTATAAGAAAATAAATTACCCGTATATTCAATTCCTCCTACTAAATCACCTGAAATCACAACACCACGATTGTTATTTTTTGATAATTCTCTAGCAACAGCACTAATTGTTTGAGAACTATAAGAATGTTCATACCCAACATGAATATCTGCTGCTGCTAAAAAGTTAATTTCATTATTATTCTTTATTGTGCTTATTAAATTTGAATTTGCATTGTAAGAAAAACTACCACTAGTTATTGATAAAGCACTACTTATTGTAAGTATTAATAATATTTTTTTCATATCTTTTACACTCCATTATTAATTAAAAAATTATACATTTTTGTAAATTTGATCCTATTACTTCTCTTTGATTATCTTCTGAACTATTATTTATTGAATTTATTTGTGTTTGTGATAATAAAGAAGTTTCTTCATTGGTTTCATTTTCAGTATCATTTTCTTCAATAACTTGTCTTCTATTTTCTCAACATAATTTTACATATTCAACAGTTTTTACACTAATAGTTGATACTAATCCAATTGTTACTGTTGAAATTAAACCTCATATTGAAACACCCTTGGCTGTAGAACTATATGGATTAAGATCACTATTTATATAATCATCAATAAAATCATATTCCATAATACCTGATCATTCCGCAATCATTGTAGGAATAGAATATCATCCAGCAATACTTCCCATAACTCCACCGAAAATAGTTGAACCTAGTATAATTTTATTTTGAATTTTCTTATTTCTTTCCATCTCCTTTTTAAAATAAAAAAACCATTTGCTTTTAAAATAAAGTAACGGCTTAAAAACTTATATTAAGTTCAAGTTATAGGGGCTTTGCCCCTTGCTACTTCGTAGCACACCCCACCAACTTTTAAAAAGTTGGACAAATGGCGTAAACGCCCTAGCCAACCAACCAAGGTTCTGGTTGGCACAGACCTTAAATACATTTTACTTCTTAACAAACTTTTTATTTTTATCATAACTACGCTTACCACGAACCTTAACAACATCTTTTGCTTTATCATGTTGTAAAATATTATCTAACTTATCTAAACCAACTGCTTTAATATCATCAACAGTAAACTCTAAACCTTGTGACTGTTCATAATCCTTAACACTACTCAACTCACTTTTTAAATCATGAATATAATGCAAAGCACGACTATTATATTTTTGTAAATAAGACCTAGGAAATCACAAACTAAAAGTCATAGTCTCACCACTATAACTTGGTGGAAAACCACCCTTTTTAATTATTTTCTTAGTTTGTCTTTTCGATAAAACAATTTTATTATAATCATCAACATTAGTATAAATATTAAGTTTAAACTTAACTAAAAATAATAAAATACGCATTCTTTTAACTTGAACTATATACTCTACTTTTTCACGTGCTTGTTTCGGTATTCTATCGGGGTGTTGTTCAATCATATACATAATTCCATTAAAATTATGACCTATTAATTTACAAAACATTCCTAAACTTTCTTGTGTTTCTTTAAATTCCGGTGATAAATCATTACTATTAATCTTTAAACCTAATTCATCAAAAACAAGCATATCATTCTCTTTAAAAGCATAATTACTATTTAATCAATTAAATTTAAAAACATCATCATAAGAACAACGATAACTAAACTCATTACGCACCTTAATAGGAATAGGACTAACTACCCTACCTTTATGTTTTTGTGCTAAGCAACAAGCAAGTGCTGACTTACCAGTACGTGGTGGTGCTGAAATAATATAACTACCTACACGTTGCGATATCTTTATATTTTTTCTAGTTATTAAAAACGGATAAAAAATTATAACTAACAAAATTCCTAAAATTAAATATCCATATCAAGGCATTATCTTTCACTCCTAACCAATTAAAACCCTACTGCTTTTAAAAATACTAATAAAGTTAATACTTGTTCTAAACCACTAGTAAAATCAACATTTAAAACAGAACTAATAGTATCATCAAAAATATGTCTTAATAAACCATCAATCTTAGCAAAAAACTCTCTTAATGGTTCTACTGGTAAAAGTTTACCAACAACTCCAAAACATATACGTTCTTATAATAAAATGACCAAAAACATCATATCAACTAACTCGTTCATATTCAGGATTAAAAGGACTATTTGGGGGTACTGGTGTTATATTTTCACTTGAAAAAATATTAATTTGACCAAATCTAACTGATACCGACTGTTGTGGATTTTCAATAATAGAATTAATAGAAAAAGTTATAGTTAAATACTTCAAATTAGGAACACGAACAGGCATAGTAATAAAATTATACATATCTTGTAAATAAGAATGACTATCAACCAACCCTTTAAAAACATATTTTGTATTACCTTCATAATCTAAAAATGAAAAATTAAAACTAGAACCAAGATAATGAAAATTAAAATAATTAAAATAAAACATAAACCCTTGTATATAAAAACTTAAAGGTTTAGAAATTTCAAATTCTAACTGAACATTAAATTTTTGTTGACTAACAACACCACCAAATTCAATATAATTATCTTGCTTAGTTTGTACTAAATTATGATTAAAAATAATCCTTGAAAAAGCATTTAACTGTTCATCATCAAAAATCAAATGACTAGTAAAATCAACATGTTTTTGTAAAACACCTGCAACATCACTAACATAATTTAAAAAATATTGATAATCAGGATGAAAATAATCATAAAAATAACCACTTACTAATTTTAAATCAGGTTGGTCAATATCAAAATAAGCAGAATTTCATGGAATTGTTGCTCAATCATCAAAACTATGATATTTAACATGCTTAACCATATCATCTGTAATATCATAATTAACAACATTAGGGTCATTAGAAACAATCAAAGAAGTAGGTGCTTGTACAGAAGTATTTATAATTAAAAATAATTTAGCAAACTTAAATCACATAATTATTTACCAAATAAACACTTTAAAATTCACCATGAACCATAAAATAAAACAAATCCAATAAAAAACTGAGTTCCATAAACTACTAAATTTCATAAAATAATAGTAAAAGCATCAACCGGACTACCTATAAACATAGTTCAATAATCAACTATACATTGATGTATTTGATTATAAATATCTCAAACACTCATAAAAAACACCTACCCAAACAATGACCTAAAAATAAATTTAATACTACGATAAATAAAATTAAAAAATACTCCTAATACAAGTCAAAAAGTTAAATTAAACAAAATATAAACTTCATTAGTAACATCAACCGTTTGATTTAAAAACATAGAAATATCATTATTAGAAAATATAAAAATAAAATGCAAAATACTAACAACAAAATCAGACATAATTAATCACCTACATTAATTCCACTAACATCTTGTGTTTGTTTATAACCGTTAGCAACAGAGACTTACCAACTGAAACAGAAGCCTTACCAATTTTCTTAACACCATAACCTAATCCTAATGTTGGTAACATTAATTCGGGTAAAATCACTCTAAATGCAAATCTAAGCAAAATTAAAAATACCATTAACGTACCTAAATTAAAACCTAAGTCACCAATTGGAAAACTAAAAAACTTCATAAATATTTGACTAAATAATTTCATCACTGTTGTAATAAAAGGTATAAACATAATTCCACTTCCTAATGTCTCGTAAATCTAAATAATCCTAAAATTAAATAAAAAACAAAACTAACATTTATTAAAGCAAGGATTGGCAAAGGCAAAGTATACAAACTATCATAAAAGAACGACTTAATAAAAAGTGTAACAGTATGCAATCCAGTAAATGAACTTAAATACTGCATATAAATAGTTTGAACTAATGTATTAACAGTTGGTAAAAGTTTACCTAACAAAGGCAAAACAAAAACTAAACTAAAAAATAACTTTACCATTTGCTTATTCCTTTCTAATTACTAATGAGTTCCATGAATAATATGACCAACAAATTGTTTAATAAACACTAATACCATAAATACAATTGAAATTAGCACTGGTCAATTTGTAAGCCACCATCACCAGTTGTAAATACTCAACCAAAAATAAGTAAAAGCATTTAATAATTGTTGTCCAACACCACCTATCATGGTTAATAAGGCACTTAATCCTGTTGGCATATTAATCACCCCCTTTCTCTAATTCTTTTTGTTGTTTTTCCATTTCCAATCTACGTTTTTTCTTTTCAAAATCTTTACGACAATATAAACAATCAGGGTCACTATCATTTTCCTTTACATGTTTTTTATGTTTTCATTTTTGAATACCTTCACGTATTCAATTACGAGAAAATCAAAGAATAAGACCAAAACCACCCATATATGCTAAATATTTAACTATCTCTTTCATATCCATTATTTTCTACCCCCTAAAAAATCATCATAATTCATATTTTCATTTAATCTTTGTTCAAAATTTCTTTTTGCTTTTTTCTTATGCAATTTCTCTCTTGACATATTTTTTCACTTTATCTTTTTCATTTTAAACACCACCTAACGTATAAGCATAAGAATAATCCCAATTTAAACTTGCTCTATCTAAATTAATTTCAGACATACTATCGTTTAAATCAACATCAACCATACCGTCATCTGTACTTTGATAATCATTAATACTAACATTAATTAATCTTGCTATTTCATCAGTAAATACTTCTTGTAATTCTGTATTATTATGTGTATTTCCCAATGGTAATAATAAAGTATTAATAATCTCACTTGCTCCGGCAATAATCGTAGAAACTGCATAAGCATTATTAAAATCATTATTAATACCCATTGCTACACCACTACTAATTAAAAACCCACCAGTTGCCATATTACAAATCTTTCTTATACTCTCAAAACGATTAGGAATTAATTCACTTAAACCACTAACAACATTCGCTATACCAAAACTATTTAAAGACACATAAGTATCTCAATCTACAAAAGGTACATCAACTATCGGTTTAACAGTTGTAAATGGTGGATAAGTTGGTTTAGGTGGTTCAGTTGGACACGGTGGTCAAAAACAAGGTTCATCTTTTAATAAAGACACAGACTTATCTACATATTGAACAAACTTAGCATAATTTATTAAACCAATTGTTCCTAAACCTAATAATATTTTTTTACTACTATTAATAAATTTAGTTTTAGAAGAAGGTCTTTGATTAATATTCCATATATCAATTCCTAATTTCTTACTAAATAATAAAGAATTAATACTTCCCAATATTGGGTCTTTTAAATATTGACCATAATAAACACCAACTCCAATCATAGCACTTAATGGACTTAATCCTATTCTTACTATCTTTGTTGAAGTATAATTACTAATTTGCTCTATTTCGTTAGGCATAAATAAAACTCCTTACTATTAATAAGGAGCATATTTATACCAATTTGTATAATTGGGAGTAAAGTACACAAAAAAGTATAAATATACTCCCTATTTAGTTTTTTTAATTTTCTTTTTGTTGTAATTGTTCTTTTCTCATTGTTTTATTTAACGCAATATCTAATATACAATTTGGACAATAATATTGTTTAGTATATAAATTTTGTAAAACTTTCTTAGGACAAATAACTTGGTCACAAAGTTTACACATATACATTGACAAATGAAATAACTGTTCACAAGCATAATTACTTATCTTTTTATTCAATAATATCAACAATAATACCGGATAAATCCAAAACTAAATTATAATAATTACCAACTTTTAAAGTTAATTTATGTAAATATTTTGAAAAATCATTAACTACTAATGGGTTATACCACTTATCTCTTACTTTACCAGTAGAAATATTTGTTTGTTTATTAATTTCTAAAAAAGTCAAAACATCAAAATTTAAAAACTTACCATAATTATTTTTATCAGGTATAATCTTATCTTTTTCAATATTAACTAACTGAGTTTTAAACATAAAAATTGCCAATCCTTTCTAAAAATTTTAATAAAAAATTAATAAAAGAATTGGCAAACAATAAGTAATTAAACTATAAATAAAAAATAATCTAATAAAAAAAGTTTTTAAATGAAGTATTTAACTATCCCGGACAAGGAATTGTATTACCAATTCAAATAAGCTAAATACTATTTAAAAACTAGTTTTAAAAAATATTTACTTACAATATTATAATAACATAATAAATAAAAATTTCAACAAATTAATAATAAAATAGCAGACACCATTATTCCTTGTCCGAACAACAACAGTACCTGCACAATTAAAGTATAACAAAAACACAAAAAAATACAAATAATAAAAATTAAATAATCAAAAATGAAAATATTAAAAACAACAAAATTAAATTTTAATTAATGTAAAACTCTTTTTTGCAAAAATACTTTTTCAATTTTACTTTTATCAAAAACTTTATATAGAAAATCTAAAATTTCATTTCTATTAAATTTATTTTTCAATCAATACCTAAACCGTAAACTTTCTAAACTTACATATTGCTGAAAATCTCTAAAATAATCATCAGTAACATTATAATCATAACTTCCACCAATTAAATAAGTAACACCTTGTTCACTTTTCTTAGTTTTAAACAAATAAAACTCTTTTGCCTTTTCACACGCTTTAACTAAATCTTGTAAAAGTAAATTTTTAACACCACGAACTATAATCGGATTTTTACAATTACGACTAAAAGAATACGCCTGAACACCAACATCTTTTTGATTTAAAGACTTAATATTCTCTTGCACTTTTGTTACATACTTACTTAAATACTTAACAACAAATTCATTAGTACCTTTTTTAACAACAATTAATTTAATACCCGATTTTTGAGCATATGGTCATCACTGAAATATCATACTATAAGGTATTTTACGATTAAAAACTATATGAAAATGTACTGCTCCACGCTTTTGATACTCATAAACATAAAAATACTTCAATTCACCCATATATTTAGCACGCTTAGGGTCATTTCATCAACGCTTTAAACGTTTAAAGAATATAGAAATATCATGTTTTGCTTTTCTAATATCAGTTTCATTCTGCTGATAAGTCAAAGTTAAAAAACTTAAAACCTTAGCATTATAAAAATTATGTAATGCTTTTTGAATTAATTTAGACTTAGTACGAACATTATTATGTCTTAACTTACTATCATTACCCACATTCTTAACACCATTCTCATTACGTTTATTATTGAAAACATCAATTGGCAAAACAACATTCTTAACATAACAAGCATAAAAAATCTTTTTAACATAAAAATTATATAAAATATTCATTTATAAAACATCCCGGACAAGAATTTTTTAATAAAATTAAATGATTTATAAACTAATACAAATCTTTAATAATCATATCATAAAAAAATAAAAAAAATATCAAATTTAACCTTAAAATAAACTTCGCGGTGAAAAATGATACTTAATAAATTATTATATACTTATTCTTCTTTGATAATGTTGAATATAACCTTTTAAAGAGTATTAGTGTTAATTATTTCTTTCTATAATTCAAGAAAATATTTATTAACTGTATCCACATTTATCCTGACTATTTTAATTATGACTACTTGCTTAATATTATATAGGTATTTCAAATTATTATGTTTATGTGCAAATTAATAAAAATTAAAAATTAATTTTAAGACAAATAAGTGAATTTAAAATAGTTAGTAAAGTTCAACTGATAAAAATTACAATTGCTATTAAAAATTCCAAAGGTATTTTACTAGTAGTTTTATAACTACAGTTATAATAATCATCCCTTTTAATATTTTTTTAGCAAAACTACATGCTCAATTAAACGAAGATAAAAAATTATACTCATACTGAATAAATTATCTTACGGGTTATCTTTAATTTTTGTATAAAATCCTGGTTAGTTAAGTTGTAAATAACCATCTATTTAATAACTTCTGAAACATGAGGCAAATTAAAAGCTTTTCATGCTAAACTATCTGCTTCGTCATTTAAAACATTACCAGAATGTCCTTTAATTCATTTAAAATAAATTTTTACATCTTTAGCAACTTTATCATAAAATACTTTATAAGCTTTAGTTTCTGGCTTTGTGGTTTTTCATTCACCAGTACATCATTTTCTAATACCATCATAATCATGACAAATAAGCAGTGATTTCACATTATTATTTAAGACTAACTGCATAGCTTTTTGCGCACCCATAATTTCACCAGCAACATTTCTTAATTTTACTCAATTTTCATCATTAAATTTTTCACAATAAGTAGTTTTTTTACCTTTATTAATAAAAACTAATCCATATGAAAATTGATTTAGTTCTTCATTAAAACTACCATCAGTATAAGCAATTACTTCATAATGATGATTATAACTTGGTTGATTGTGGGAACTTGGGGATGGTTTGGTATCATCTATGTACCCTTGAGCATCAGTTGGATTATCAAAGCGTTTGTATTGTGCTCCTGAAAAACCACTTATTTGTTCTAAGCATTCTTCTCATGTTTCATAGATGCCAATTCTACGACCTTTTTTTACTGCATAAAATTTATTTGCCATTTTAACTACTCCTTGTCTTTTTCTTCTTGATTAATACTATTTAAAATAACGTTTTTTGCGGTTAAACCTAATTTAAATCTAAATTGGTCATTTTCAATTTTTAAAATATTAATTTGTTCTTCTAATTGATAAATATCTTTTTCTAAATTCTTAATTTTAAAATAAGGATTTTGTTCAAAAGTGAAACTAACAAATTTTGATATTAACCCTTGCTGTTCTGAACTAGTTAATTGATAAGCATCGTTTGTAGAAAAATTAACTTATCTCTCTTTCAAATCACTAGAATTAACCTTCAATTCCCTTAGAATAAAAATAACCAGTTTTATTATTAATTTTTAAAATTAAAGGTTTTTCATATGTTTTTTCATCAAGTAAATGCGTTCCTCATCAAATTAAAGATGTTTGTGTTTTGTATTTTAATAATATAGTTGGCCTTCCGTATTCATGATCTAATTCGTTTGTTTTATGTAATTTGTAAACACTCATATTTTTATTAAAATCATTATTTTTATTCATTTTTAAAAACCTCTATTTTCTATTGAAAATTATTGCAAATTAATTTTATTATGTTATTATTTATATATCAGAGTTCACCTTTGATAAATTTTGAGGGGTAGTAATATCCTGTTGGGTAACCAAACCTGGTGCAAATTAGAGAACCTTTTGGTTCTTTTTTTATTTTATAATTTTCACTTAAAAACCCACATGCAATCTACTAAATCTTATCATATCATTACTCTGTTTTATGAAAAAACAAAATGTTTTTAATTTACATTCTCATTTTTTGTAGTATGATATTCTTACAACTAAATAAACCTAAAACTTTAGATGTTCGGGAAAAGGATGAGAATTCATTGCTGTCCCACAGCAACTGTAATGCTGATGAACGTTATTATAACCATTGAAGATAAATCTTTGAGAAGGGTAACTAGTAAAATGAAGCTAAGCCAGTAGACCGGTCTAAATTTTTAAATAGTAGTTATTCCTGGGGATGGATCAACGATTGTTATAGTAACGATATTTTCATACTTTAATAGTAAGAAAATTATATCTTTATTTTTAATAATTAATGATAAATTTGTGCAAACACCGACAGGAAACTTAGGTGTTTTTTAGTTCTTTTTTTTATATAGGGGGTATAAAATATCAAATTGTATTAATTTTATTTATAAATATGAAAGGAAAACTATATGACAAAAGGCAATAAATATTATCAAAAATCATTATCACCTTTAGCATATGCTATGAATAATTTTCAAGGAAAAATGCGTTCTATAAATTGAAATGTTATCAATGATGATAAAGATTTAGAAGTATGAACTAGAATTACACAAAACTTTTGATTACCAGAAAAAATTCCCGTATCAAATGATTTAACATCTTGAAGAACATTAAACCCAGAATGACAGCAACTCATCACACGAACTTTTACTGGTTTAACGTTATTAGATACTATTCAAGCAACAATTGGTGACACAGCCCAAATTCCTAACTCATTGACTGATCATGAACAAGTTATTTATGCTAATTTTGCTTTTATGGTTGGTGTTCATGCACGATCATATGGAACAATATTTTCAACTCTATGTTCAAGTGAACAAATTGAAGAGGCACATGAATGAGTTATTAATACACAAAGTTTACAAGCTCGTGCTCGTGTTTTAATCCCTTACTACGTTGGTGATGATGTTTTAAAATCAAAAGTAGCAGCAGCACTTATGCCTGGATTTTTATTATATGGTGGATTTTACTTACCATTTTATTTATCAGCACGTGGGAAATTATCAAATACCTCAGATATTATTAGATTAATTTTAAGAGATAAAGTTATTCATAATTATTATAGTGGCTACAAATATCAAAGAAAAGTTGAAAAATTATCAGTTGAAAAACAAATAGCAATGAAAAAATTCGTATTTGATTTGTTATTTGAATTAATAGAATTAGAAAAAACTTATTTACTAGAACTTTATGAAGGTTTTGGTTTAGCTGATGATGCTATTAAATTTAGTTTATATAATGCTGGTAAATTTTTACAAAATTTAGGTTATGATTCACCATTCACAGAAGAAGAAACTAGAATTAAACCAGAAATATTTACCCAATTATCAGCCAGAGCAGATGAAAATCATGACTTCTTCTCGGGAAATGGTTCATCTTATGTTATGGGGATAACAGAAGAAACAACCGATGAAGATTGAGAATTTTAATTAAAAAGGAGAACAAAAAATGCATGATGATGTTATAAAAGTTTCAAATGAAAACATAGTAAAACCAATCGGTGAAATTAATTTAGTTTATTTTTCATCACCTTCAAACAATACTCACAGATTTATTCAAAAATTAGAAGTACTAAATTCACGAATTCCTTATGACTTAGAGGAAGAAATTGAAGTTAATAAAGACTATGTTTTAATAACACCAACCTATAGCGGTGGTGGTAATATAAAAGATGGTGCTGTTCCCAAACAAGTAATTAAATTTTTAAATAGTAAACAAAATCGTAATTTTTGTCGTGGTGTCATTGCTTCTGGCAATACTAATTTTGGTGAAACATTTGCTATTGCTGGACCAATCATTTCTAAAAAGTTAAATGTTCCTTTACTTTATCAATTTGAATTACTAGGAACCCAACATAACGTTAATAGTATCAAAGATATCTTAATTAATTTTTGAGGGAAAAATAAAAATGCAAATAATAAAGAAACCACAAATACACTAGATTCTGAAACATATATTACTCTTAATGCCCAAGCAAAACTTTTTACTAAAGATCAAGATAATTTTCAACTTGATATTGCCGCTGCAAAATCATATATGGAACATCATATTATTCCTAACTCAAAAAAATTTAAAGATGTTAAAGAAAGAATTGAATATTTAGTTAAAAATCAATACTACGATGAACAAATAATTAATAAATATACGATTGAAGAAATTGAACAATTAACAAAATATGCTTATGAATTTAAACATGAATTTCCCAGTTTTATGGGTGCTTTGAAATTTTATAATGCTTATGGTTTAAAAAGTTTTGATGGGAAACAATATTTAGAACACTATGAAGAACGTGTTGTTATGAACGCATTATTTTTTGGTGATGGAAATGTTAAAAAGGCTCAAGCAATTCAAAAACAAATGATGTTAGGCAGATTTCAACCTGCCACACCAACATTTTTAAACGCTGGAAAAAAACAGCGTGGCGAATATGTCTCTTGCTATTTATTACGAGTTGAAGACAATATGGAATCAATTGGTCGTGCTGTTACAAGTTCTTTACAACTATCAAAACGTGGTGGTGGAGTTGCTTTATGTTTAACAAATTTAAGAGAATTTGGAGCACCTATTAAAAATATAGAGAATCAAGCAACAGGAATTATTCCAGTTATGAAAATTTTAGAAGATTCATTTTCCTACGCCAATCAATTAGGACAAAGACAAGGTGCAGGCGCTGTTTATCTAAATGTTCATCACCCTGATATTATGCTATTTTTAGATACCAAACGTGAAAATGCTGATGAAAAAATTAGAATTAAATCACTATCGCTAGGAATTGTAATTACTGATATTACTTTTGAATTAGCAAAAAATAATGAAAATATGGCACTTTTTAGTCCCTATGATATTCAAAAAGTTTATGGCAAACCAATGACTGATATTGCTATTACTAAAGAATATTACAATATGTTAAATAATCCGCAAATTAAAAAAACTTTTATTAGTGCCCGAAAATTATTTCAAACAATTGCTGAATTGCATTTTGAAAGTGGTTATCCTTATTTATTATTTGACGATACAGTAAATAATCGAAATGCCCACCCTGGAAGAATTGTTATGAGCAATTTATGTAGCGAAATTGTACAAGTAAGTTCTGCTAGTGAATTTAATTCTGATTTAAGCTTTAAAAAAATTGGGGATGATATTTGTTGTAATTTAGGAAGTGTTAATATTGCGAAAATGATGGAAAGTGGTGAAGAATTTTCACAAACAATATATGATGCCATTTATTCATTAGACTACGTTTCAAGAAATAGTGATTTTGCTAGTGTCCCTTCCATTCAACAAGGTAATAGTAAAAATCATGCCGTTGGATTAGGAGCTATGAATTTGCATGGTTTCTTAGCAACAAATCATATTTTTTATAATTCCAAAGCAGCAGTTGATTTTACAAATATATTTTTCTATGTAATGGCATTTCATGCTTTTAAAGCATCAAATAAACTAGCAGTAGATGTTGGTGCTTTTCATGGGTTTAAAAATTCAAAATTTGCTGATGGTTCATATTTTGATAAATATACTAAATGTGAGAAAGAAAAATGAACACCAGCAACAAAACTAATTGAAGAATTATTTACCAAATATAATATTAAAATTCCTTCACAAGCAGATTGACAATCTTTAGTGTCAGACATTAAAAAAAATGGAATTGCTAATTCACATTTGATGGCTATTGCTCCCACTGGTTCAATTAGTTACTTATCTTCTTGTTCTGCTAGTTTACAACCTGTTGTAGCACCAGTTGAAGTAAGAAAAGAAGGTAAATTAGGTAGAGTTTATGTCCCTGCTTATAAAATTAATTTTGAAAATAAAAAGTATTATATGTTAGGCGCTTATGAAGTTGGACCAGATGCCATTATTGATATCGTAGCAGCAGCACAACAACATATTGATCAAGCAATATCATTAACCTTATTTGTTGATTCTTCAGTTACAACTCGTGATTTAACTAAAGCCTATATTAAAGCTTTTAAACAAGGGTGTTCATCTATTTACTATGTTCGTGTGCGACAAGAAGTTTTACAAAACAGTGAAAATTATGAATGTGATGCTTGTGTTATATAAAAAAAGTAGAAAGTCCTAAAACATGCCTAGTTAACTTTAATTTACAATTCAAGAAATTAAGAAAATGTTTTATTTCTAATTTTAATACAGAAATACTACTTTTAAATCTAACTTAAAAGTAGTATCAAGAATTTTTTTTAAAATTAAAAAATAATTTTAAATATTAGTTAGTTCTTGTTCCTTGGATATCATATAAATAAAGTAAATCTCACACTTTTATTTCTGGAGAGTTAGGGGAACTATAATTATCAGTTTTGTATGAAAACTTAATTTTGCTAATAGTGCCTTCCCCAATGTTAGACACACTATCTGTTTTTTTATGTAAGGTTCTAATTTATTTTTAAATTTTTCATATAAGTTATTAAAAATGATTAAAAAGTGATCTTCTCATAAAATTCTATAATGACTACCTATGTCAGCATCAGGCATATAAGCTGTTTTATATTCAGTTGCTGGATCATAAGTTTCATCAAATGTTTGTGTAGAACAAGCAACTATATTTGTAGTTGCAGCTGTAGTTAAAGTTATAGCACCTACTATACCTAATTTTTTTTTCTAAAAATCTATTTGTAATTCATCCATCATTAACTCAATTTTCATTTTTAATTCTTTCAGATAAAATTAATATACCACTCTCATCAAAAGAAATATAACCTTTACCAAATAAAGAATCATGTAAAGGATTAATTAATATTCCATTATTGTTATCAGCTTTTTCAAAATTATTTGAACATTGCGAAAATGGTTTAATATGACTAGCTATTAATATTGGCAAAGAAATATTTAATAATGCACAAGTATTATTAAATTCAATAAGAAGTTGCTTTTTTAAACATTAATCTTAAATATTGATCAAATTTTTTACCCTCTCTATCATCGTCTATAAATAAAATACCTTTATCAATATCCACATTTAATTTAAAAAATAATAATTTATTATTTTTATCTTGTTTTTTTCAAAAGAATCTAAAAAATCTAATATTGTCAATAAATATTTGATTTGATTATATTTTCTCTTTTTAAAAAAAATACTATCTTTTACTTTATTTTGAAAATTATCTAAAAAAGCAGATGAATTTTCTTCAATAGACATATTTTCATCATACTCTCATTGCATTAAATAAATTAATTCATTTTCAGAAATACAATTATTATTTTGTAACATCACATTTATTAAAATTTTATATTTTTTATATTATTTTGATTAAAAGATGCTTCATAAAATGCTTCAGATAAATATATTTTTCTTAATTTTATTCTTTCTTCTTTGATAATTTTATAACTTATAGGATTTAGTATTACGCAATTGTTATTATCTTTATATGCTAAACCTAATTTAGTATACTGATTAATTCACTTTCTAATAGAAATATCATTAATTTTTAACTTTAATTCATTTCTGAAAAAAAGTTGTTGTTCTTTAAAATCTTTATTTTTTTTTCTTATAGATAGTATTTTTAAACCATCAATAAATTTTGTACCAAAAAAATTTGTATTATGTAATGTTAATTTTCAATATGAATCATAAATTTTAGTTTTTTCCATTTTTATTCCTTTTTTTAGTGCAAACTATAATTTTTTCTTTACTAGTATTTTTATTTAACTTTCCTGATAATTTATATTGATGATCAATATTTATTTCTTCAATTTTAAAATTTTGTTGTAGAACTTCAATAATATATTTATTTTCTTGTAAAGACTTATCATTTATGCTTAACAATATATATTTTGCCTTTATAATGGCTACATCTACTATTTCTTTAAAATATATTTTAAAATTTTCTCTATTTGTTAAATCTTTACATTGTTTATATTTAGTATTACCAAATAAAACATCAATAGGGCCATAAAAATCATAGTATTTATTTAATGTACCAGGATAAGGAGGATCTAAGTAAAGTATATCAAATGAATAATTTTTTATAACATCAATAAAATCTAAATTAGTACAAATAACTTGTTTATTATTTTTAAAAATAGCATTATTATAACTATCTAGATTATCTAAAATATGAGTTAAAAAAGGTATATTATGATATGCTCTTTTTCTTCCATACTTTTCATAACTAAAATTTTCATCACGTAACTAAATTATTTTATTAAACGGTATATTAAAACGAGAATATGGCATCTTTCTTATCATAGATCTCCTTAATAAACTTAAAAATATATATATATTTTATAACCATCAAAATAAGAAGACATTTTTATTAATATTTTTAATTCTTCTTCTAAAAAATAATTATTTCATTCTCTTATAAAAGAATCTATTTTATCTTTCTTTTCATTGAAAGAATTTTGAAAAATAAACATTTCATCATCTTTTACTTTATTATACAAATGAGTAATTTCATCTATAAGTAATTTTTCTTCATTATTTTCAATAATAGCTTTATAAATAACATAATTTGAATATAAAGAATCATTAACAATGACATTAAAATTATTTTTTTTGAAATGATAAGAAACTTACTCCACTTCCACCAAATAAATCCATTATTGTTAAATTTTTATCTTCATTTTGAATTTGCTTTAATATTTTATCAACAATAGCTGATTTATTACCAATGTAATTTATTTTTGGAAAATTACTCATTTAAATACTCTTTTATTTTTTTTGCAAATTTTTCTGATAATTTAAGTGGAACAGCATTACCTATTTGTTTTTCTTGTGAACTTCTATTACCATAAAAAATAAAACTATCAGGAAAAGTTTGAATTCTTGCTAACTCCCTTATGGTAAGAGCTCTATTTAATGAATAATGAAAAACTTTTCTATTATCTGTTGTAATGCAAAAACTCGGTTTGTTGCTGTCTAATCTAATATATTTTCTTATATCACCTGTTTTTGGTTTTAATTCTTCAGGGATACATTCTCGTCCTTTACCCTCTTTTACGTAACTCATCTTTAATAACATTTGTTCTGAATGATTCATAGGTACATGATTTCAAGAACTATTATATTCTTTATTTTCTAAATCAAAAATAACATCATATAGTGTTCTTTTAATTTTACTCTGTTCAATTTAAGAAAAATTTTTTAACCTAGTACCAATAAAAAACACTCTCTCTTTGTTGCGGAATACCATATTCTACAGATTTAATTATTTTATATTCTATACTATAACCAATAGTTTTAAAATTTTCTATAATATCATCTTTAAACTTTCCTGAATTAAAACTCAAAAAGTTTTTTACATTTTCCATTAAAAAAAATTTTGGTTTTACCTGTTCTATAATTCTAATATATTCTTTATATAAGTAATTTCTAGGATCATCTTTAAAATTTCTAACTAAATTGCTTGCTAAAGAAAAACCCTGACATGGTGGGCCGCCTATAACAACATCAATTGTTTTATATTCTTTTAAATATGTTAATCCATTAATTTGTTTTATGTCCAAACATTCAATATGATTAGCAATATTTTTTTTATATGTTTCAATTAATGTTGGATCATTATCAATAGCTTTGACAATTTTAAATCCTTGTTTTTTAAAACCTAAATCTAAACCTCCACATCCTGAGAATAAAGATAAAACATTGTATTTTTCCATTAAGGCATTCATCCTTTCTCTTATTTTTCTTGAGATTAAATTACTTTAGTTCTTAACTCTAAAATTTTTTATCATTTGTTTAAAAAACTTTACTATTACTTTTTTACTTATAAAAAGGGATTTAATCTTTAATGCAGATAAAACTAATATGGGATAATATGCAAAAAGTTGTTTAGAAAAGTCAAGTTTTGTTTTATTATGAAGGTAAAATATTATCCAATTTTGGTTTTTGTTTCAACATTAGCAGCAAGTACTGTATCAAGCACATCTTGACCACCACGAATTTGTTGTTGGTCTGGGTCAATACTATGTAACATAATAATAACCTGATGAGCAACATTAATTTTCATACGATTAAATAATTTAGATGCTTCTTCAATATAAGCTTGTAATGGATTTAATTGGGCATAACCACGTAAATGAATTCCCGCACGTAATTTACTTAAACTATCAATATGATCAGTTCAGTATTGATCAAAAGTTTGAAGGATAACATTATGTTCAATTTGTTTAATAATTACTGGATTCAATTTTTCCCGTTTTTCAAGGTAAAAGATATTAGATTTATCCCTTATTAAATCAATAACATCCTCATAACTCATGCGTTTTAATTCATCAATTTTTAAATCATCGGGTTTAATAATGCGTTTTTCAATTCCTTTAACTAACTGTTCGTAATCAACAAACTGTTCTTTACCAACTTTTTTATTGAAAATATTTAACAAATCTCTGGCTACTGTTCTATGCATACTTTTAATTAAATCTAAAAGCACCTCAGAAAGTAAAATATTATCACGTTGATGATATGTTGCTTCACGGTGTTGCGCAATAACATTATCATAATCTAACAAGTTTTTACGAGCATCAAAGTTTAAACCTTCAATTTTTTGTTGTGCTCTAGTGATAGAACGTGTTAACATTTTTGATTTAATAAAATCCTCACCTAAACTGGCAAAAACTTTTTTTAATTTCTCACCACCAAAACGTAACATTAAATCATCTTCAATTGAAACATAGAAACGTGAGAACCCAGGATCACCTTGTCTTCCTGCCCGTCCTCGTAATTGACTATCAATTCTTCTTGCTTCATTTCGTTCTGTTCCTAAAACTGCAAGTCCACCAACTTCAATTACTCCTGCGCCAAGTTTAATATCTGTTCCACGTCCTGCCATATTAGTAGCTAGGGTGATAGAACCTTTTTCACCAGCACGACCAATAATCTCAGCTTCACGCGCATGATTTTTGGCATTTAAGATTTCATGTTTAATTCCTTGTGCTTCTAGCATGTTAGCAATTCGTTCTGAAACATCAACGTTAGCAGTACCAATCAGAATCGGTTGTCCTTTTTCATGACGTTCTTTAACTTCAGCAATTAATGCTTTAAATTTAGCATTTAATGAAGCAAAAACATGGTCAGGTTTATCTTCACGAATAATAGGTTTATTAGTTGGTATTCTAATTACACGCATGTTATAGATTTTTACAAATTCTTCTTCTTCAGTTTTAGCAGTCCCTGTCATTCCGCTTAATTTATTATATAAACGAAAAAAGTTTTGATATGTAATAGTAGCAACAGTAGTTGTTTCTTGTTGAATAGTAACCTGTTCTTTTGCTTGTAACGCCTGATGTAAACCATCACTGTAGACACGTCCTGGCATTAAACGACCAGTAAATTGGTCAACTAAAACAATCTCACCATCTTTAACAACATACTCGACATCCAATTTAAAAACATGATTAGCACGTAATGCATTTTGAATATGATGAAATAATTCAGAACTATCAATATCAAATAAGTTTTTTAAGTTAAAAGATTTTTGTGCTTTATTAACACCACTAGTTGTTAAGGCGATTTGACGTGATTCTCAATCAATTTTATAGTCATCAGGAATTAATGTTTTAGCAAAGACATCTGTTGCTTGATATAAAGGCGTTCTATTTTTTGCACCTCCAGAAATAATCAATGGGGTTCTTGATTCATCGATTAATACCGAGTCAGCCTCATCAATAATTGCAAAATTAAGTTGACGCTGTACTTTATCATTAAAATTTCTAGCCATATTATCACGTAAATAATCAAATCCTAACTCAGAGTTAGTTGTATAAGTTACATCTTGTAAATATGCATCACGTTTTTGTTGAGGATTATTATCACGTAAACTAACACCAATAGTAATACCTAAAAATTCTAAAATTGGTCGGTTTAGTTCCGCATCTCTGGCAGCTAGATATTCATTAACGGTAATAACATGAACACCTTTACCACTTAAGGCATTTAAGTAAATAGGCATAACTGCAGTTAAAGTTTTACCTTCACCAGTTCTCATTTCTGCAACATCACCATTGTGTAAAACAATTCCACCAATTAACTGAACCGGATAGGGATGCATACCAGTAACTCTTCGCGCAACTTCTCTAATTGAAGCAAAAGCTTCTACTAAAATATCCTCTAGTGTTTCCCCTTCTGCTAGTCGTTTTTTAAAAACAACAGTTTTATTAGACAATTCTTCATCACTAAGTTTACGCATAGTTTCATCAAGAACAACAATAGCTTTTACTTGTTTATTAATTTTTCGTAAAATTTTACGGTCTCACATAGATTAAATCACCATTTATTTTCTGTATTACTTTCTAATAATATTTATTACTTTTTTGTAATAAAACCTTTATCATTTTAACATAAAAGTTAGGAAATTTTTAGTGCTGAAACAAATTATTTTGTTTTCATTTAATTACTATACTACAATTATTAATTAGTGTTCATTAATAACACTAATTATTTTTTTACTAACATTATTTTCTTTAATAAACTGGTTGATTTTTGTTGGATTAATAAGTGCTGCATTTCGTAATGCTCATCCAATACTGCGAATTAAATAAAAATTATTTGTTACTAACAAGGGCTTAATTAATGTAAGAAGTAAATCAATATCAGTTTTTATTTTAAACATTAATTGTGATTGAATAGCAATTCTTTTAATTCAATCATTTTCATCATTAATTAATTTAAATAAATATTCATTTCTAACTTTAACATCATCATTACTAAAAATTAGAACTCCAAAAATATCATCAAAGTAATCAGTAGTATCTCATCAAATATTATACTTAATAATTGGTAACAATCAATTTAAATCATTAAAAGTTAAATTTTTCTTTCATCAAAATTTTAAAAATTCTATTGCTGTATATTGAAATTCACGATTTGGTTGTTTATACATTTTTTCAAATAAAATTTTCTTTTCTTGCAACGTTAAAATTTTATTACAATTAGTAATAACTGGTTTTACTATTGGTTTCCGTTTACTAGTTAAAATACCATAGAAAGAAAAATTATTTACTAAAAACTTTTCTTGTTTAATTTTAATAGTACTATTGGCATTACTAGTAAAAATAGTTGTTAATTCATTCATAATATTGGTAAATTTATCCATTTTATATTTCCTTTCAAGTAATTTCTACTTTCATAAAAACTGTTCCTTTTGTGGTCCTTACGTTATAGATAATAACATTATTTAAAATTGATACTTAAAAAATTGAAAAAAAATCTTTAAGTGTTATTTTTGGACTTAAAGATTTTAAAAATTTTACACTTAGGATTACAATTTGATAATTAATTTAACTATATGTTTATATCTCAATTTGTGAGAGGGTCACCTCTATGTTGCAATTTCTTGCGTAATAGCTGCTATAATTTCAGAAATATTTGTATGTTGTAAATTAGTTTCTTCACCAGTGTGAATAGTATTATCAAGTTTATTGTTAATGTTAATGATTTTCTATTATCTTCATTGGTTAGACTTGAAATTCTAATATGGTTAATATTTCTATAAGTATTGGTTATCGTAGAACTTACAATTGAGATAGGTATAACTGTCAATAATAGAACTTTATTTAATTTCATATTTTAATTTTACCCCCTTATTATTCATAAAAAAATGGACTTTTACACCTTGTGGACAATATATTTAATCCGTTTATTAGGAGTAGATACATTAAATCTGTAAAGTATAAAAGTCCGAAGATTATTAATAATAATTAATAGTTTATTTTGGTGATCAAGTTTTTAGTAAATCATTTTTGATGTTACCTACTTGTGGTCCATAGATTACTTGTATAGCTATACCCTTTTTAAAGATACCTGCTGCTCCTGTTGATTTTAAGATTTTATCATCAACTTTAGTTTCATCAATAACCGTAACTCGTAGTCTTGTTGCACAATTATCTAAAATTTTAATATTATCGCGACCACCTAGACCTAAAAAGATACTTTCTAACATATCGCTATTTTTATCTTTTGAAGTTGCAACTGGTGCTTTTGTCATTTCTTCTTGTAACTGTGTGTGCATATCCTGAGCACCATCAGGATAAATAATTTCTATTTTATTACCAACTATTTTTACTGACTTAGTACCACTTAGTCTTAGCAATGCTTTTGAAGATATATTAGCATCTTCTAAAGTAGCTGTTAGCACTTTATCATTAGCATCAATATCAACAATATTTAATGCACCACCAAGGCCAAGTAACAAGTTCCCTGCTTTTGTTCTTCCTTTTTTAGAAGATTTATCCAATGAAGCCTCAACACTTTGCATAGCAATGTTTGTAGCAAGTTCACCTTCTTCACGTCCTAAAGTTTTGTAGTTTCGTCACTTAATAATGTAATAGAAACCAAAGTAATAAGCTGGCGCCATTATTAATCCTATAACAAAGATTCAGTAGAATCCTGTTGCTTTACCAAGCGCAGCTGGTAAAATTCCGAAGAATGAGAAGTCAATAAATCCAGCAGCAAAACCTTGACCGACAACAATATTTAGTAAATATGCCATCATGAAACTAATTCCCGCCATAAAGGCATGAAATGCGAAACATAACGGTGCCACAAATAAGAATGAAAATAGCATTGGTTCAGTAATACCTGTTAAGAATGAAGTTAACGCCGCAGAACCTAAGATTCCACCAACCAGTTTTTTATTTTCTGGTCTTGCTAATTTCCACATTGCTAAGGCAGCAAATGGATAACCATACTGCATGAAAGCAAAGCGACCACTCATAAACATTGTCCCTGGTGTTTGGTTCATATGACCAGTACCACCTGCAGCAAATTGAGCAAAGAAAATATTGTAAGCACCAACAGCGGTCTTAGAAGCACCCTTATCAATATAATGTCAAGTACCACCAACTGATGTATATCAAAATGGTGTGTATTGTACGTGATGTAATCCTGTCGGGATTAGTAAACGCTCAGTAATACCAAAGAACATAGCAATAAAGGCACCACCAGCTGTTGGATGAAAGTTTTGACCCCCCGTTAACGTATTATCGGTTAAAGTCCCTGTATTCATACCTGTTGCTAATCCATGGCCCATGGCTCTAAATGCAACTAATAATGCTGGTCAAATAAAGAAGAACGCTAATCCCATCCCTAATCCAAGAAAAACAGCAAGAATTGGTACAAATCTTTCGCCACCAAAGAAAGCTAATACTCTTGGCATACGGATGTTATAAGAACGATTGTGAACAACAGAAATTAATCACCCAACAAGAATACCACCTAAAACTGAAGTATCAATTGTTGGAAATAATCCTAAAACATTACCAAATACTCCTGATTTATCATCTTTGATACTTACACCACCACCTAAATTTCATGGATCAAATCCTAAAACTCCTGTCTCAGAATCATAAAAGAATAAACCATTAATAACTGATGTCATAACAGCAAACGTAATAAATCCAGATAACGCTGCTACACCTTTACTTGCTCTAGCAAAACCAAAAGCAATGGAAATAGCAAAGATTAAACCTAAGTTAGCAAAAACAACATTACCTGCTGCTTGCATAACACCAAAAATTCTAATCAATGCTGTTAGATGATCAGCATTATGTAATTTCCCTAAAGCAGTAGCAACTCCACCACCAATTCCTAGTAATAGACCAGCAATCGGTAAAGTAGCAATGGGCAAGACAATAGCTCTTGCTAAATTTTGCATACGACCAAACATATAACCACCTAGTTTATTAAAAGAACCTTTAAAACTAAAACTAGGATTGCTATCTCCAGACGAGTTTCTCTTATGAAAAAATTTTTTCATTTTTTCACCCCCTTTCTAACCTAATTATAAAAAAATTATACACTTACTTTTTTAATTAGCAATAATAATAAAGAAATGTTATATATTTTTTCAAAAAACAGAAAAAATTCAATTCGAAATTTATACTAATATTTAACTAAACCAAATATCTAAACCAATAAAATTAATAATTAAAGTACCTATACAATATGTAAAAACCAATGTTGTTAACATATATAATACTCATGCTTCTTTAACTCGGCTATGATTTAAAAACTTATTAAAGGGAACTGATCTAATAGCAAAAGCGCTAGCAATAAAACTAAAAAGATAAATTGATATTTCAATAACTCATTTAACTAAAGTGGGATCCTTAATCATAATTAAGCACCACTAACGCGTTTAATACGTTCATCTGATACTTGCGTTTCTTTTGCTTTTAAAATTGATGTATACTCAACTTTATCACTAATAATACGAACAGAGTGTAAATCTGTAACTAAAAGACCACCTGAAATTGTTAAATTACGTACTTTTTGTTTAACTTTAAATGACATCTTAGAGATTTGAATATTTGCAATTAACGGTATATGTCATTCAAAAATACCGATATAACCTTCCGTAGTTTTAACGTTAACTCACTCAACTTCACCATCAAAAAGAATACCGTTGGGAGTAATAATTTTAAAATTTAATGCCATATTATTCACCAACCATTATTTTAAATTTTTAGCTTTCTCAAGTACTTGGTCAATTGTTCCTACATATAAGAATGCTTGTTCTGGAATATCATCACATTTACCATCTAAAATTTCTTTAAAACTAGTAATTGTTTGTTCAATAGAAATATAAATTCCTTTTAGTCCAGAAAACTTTTCGGCGACATGGAATGGTTGTGAGAAAAAGTTACGTATTCTTCGAGCACGTGCCACTACTTTTTTGTCTTCTTCACTTAGTTCATCCATACCTAAAATAGCAATAATTGGTTCAAGTTCAGAAAAACGTTGAATCATTTCTACTACTCTTCGTGCTGTATCATAATGGTCTTGACCAACAATAGCAGGGTCTAACATTCTTGAAGATGATTGTAATGGATGAACAGCAGGATAAAGTCCTAAAGCAGCAATATTACGGTCTAACACAATCTTAGCATCTAAGTGAGTAAAGGTTGTAGCAGGAGCTGGGTCAGTTAAGTCATCAGCAGGCACATAAACGGCCTGTACTGAGGTAATTGAGCCACGTTTAGTTGAAACAATCCGCTCTTGTAAAGTTCCCATTTCTGTTGATAAGGTTGGTTGGTATCCAACAGCAGAAGGCATTCTTCCTAATAAGGCTGAAACTTCACTACCAGCTTGCGTGAAACGGAAAATATTATCAATAAATAATAAAACATCTTGTTGTTTTTCATCACGGAAATATTCAGCAACTGTTAAACCTGTTAAAGCAACTCGCATACGAGCACCTGGTGGTTCGGACATTTGACCAAAAACTAAAGCTGTTTTATCAATAACACCTGATTCTTGCATTTCATAGTACAAGTCATTTCCTTCACGTGTTCGTTCTCCAACTCCAGCAAAGACAGAAATTCCACCATGTTCTTTAGCGACATTATTAATTAGTTCTTGGATTAATACTGTTTTACCAACTCCAGCGCCACCAAATAAACCAATTTTACCACCCTTGGCATATGGTGCTAACAAATCAATAACTTTAATTCCAGTTACTAAAATTTCAGCTTTTGATTGAATTTCATCAAAACTAGGGGCATTGCGGTGAATAGGATAACGTAATTTAGATTTGATTTCTGGCTTTTCATCAATTACATCACCTAAAACATTTAAAAGACGTCCTAAAACTTCTTCACCAACAGGAACAGAGATGGGACCATCTAGGTCAATAGCATCTAAACCACGACGTAATCCTTCAGTAGGACCCATAGAAATACAACGTACGGTATCATCACCAATATGTTGGGAAACTTCAACAATTAATTGTTGACCTTGATTGTCAATACTAACAGCATTATTTAAATTAGGCAAACTGTTGTCATCAAAACGGATATCAATAACAGGCCCAGAAATTTTAATTATTTTTCCAATATTCTTTTTGACTGTAGTTTTGACACTATCTTTTGATTCAGTTTTAGATTTAACTTCAACAACTGTTTTCTTTTCAACTTTTTGGTTACTAGTGTCTTTTGACTTTGTTTTTAAATCTAATTTTGATTTTTCTAGTTTTGGTTTTACTTCAGATTTTAACTTTTCTATATTAAGTTTATCATCAACTGTTTTAACTAAAGCTTCAGGTTTACTTGTGTCAATGATTTCAACAGTCATTTTTTTATGATCAAAAATTGTTTGAAAATTTTCTTCCTTAACAAAGGTTTTATTATTCTCTGGTAAAGTAGGATTTTCATATTTTTCTTTAGTTTGTTTTTTTGGTTTTATACTTGCCATTTTGCTCTTCTCCTTTAATTACTATTATGATTCTTGGGCACTGGCGCCACCAATAATTTCCGATATTTCTTGGGTAATAGCTCCTTGACGGGCACGATTATATGTTACTAGTAAATTATTTTTAATATCATTAGCATTATTAGAAGCATTTTCCATGGCTAATCTTCGTGATGCTTGTTCTGATATTTGTGATTCTACTAAAGCACCATAAATAATTGAACCAACATATAGGGGAATAGCACTAGCAATCACTGTCTCAGGGTCTGGTTCAAAATCAGTTTGAATTAGTGTTTTTTGATTAGTTTTAATAGGGACAATTGGCAATAAATCAATAATAGTAGGAATTGTGGTAACGGTATTTACATATTTAGTATACGCAACTTTAATTCCATCAGTTTCTTTGTTATTAAATTTAGAAAGCAATAGTAATGATATTTCTTGGGAATCATTATATGAAGATTCAGTATTAAAATCAATATAACTTTGAATAATATTACAATGATGATTTGTGAAATACGAAACTCCCTTACTACCAATAATAACTATTTCATCTTGGGGTTGATACTGTTCCATTACTACTTTATTTAGATTATTATTAAAACCACCACATAGTCCTAAATTAGAATTAAAGATTAATCAAATGGTTTTATTAATTACTTGGTCTTTTGATTTTAAATAAATGGAATTATTTAGTTTAGGAATTAGTTGATTAAAAGTGTTATAAACTTCAGAATAGTAAGGTTTAATAACTTCAATTCTTTTACCAACTTTTTTTAACTTAGCAGTTGAAACTAATTGCATGGCTTTAGTTATTTTATAGCTAATATTAACTGATTTAATTCGTCAACGAATTTGTTCCATACTTTGTGCCATAAATTACGCCTTACCTTTCTGAAGAATTATCTGAAATTCTTAGTTAATTCTTCTCATTGTTCTGGATTACCATATAATTTAGGATTATAGTTGTTAAGTTTTTTAACTAAATTATAAACAACATTTATGATTCCTTCACTAATAGCTATTTGTAAATCAGGAGAAAATGCTTGCTCTTGTTGTAATTTTAAATAACTTTTACGTTGTTGTTTTTGGAAATAAATAATAACTTCTTTTTTAAACGTATCCATCATTTCTACTGGCAATCATCTAATAGCTTTATTTTTAACTGCTAATAAAATAATTGCTTGATCAATTTGACTTAACGGTTCATTTTGTTTTTGTTTTAAAATTTCAATTGAACGTTTTCCATGTTCAATAATATCTCTTGTGTTTTCATCTAAATCAGAACCAAATCGAGAAAAATCTTGTAATTCACGAAATTGGGCTAGTTCTAATTTTAACGTTCCGCCAACTTGTTTAATGGCTTTAATTTGGGCTGACGAACCTACCCTTGATACTGATAGACCAACATCAACAGCAGGACGAATTCCAGCATTAAATAATTCTGACATTAAAAAGATTTGACCATCAGTAATTGAGATAACGTTAGTAGGGATATAGGCAGAAATATCACCTGCTTGTGTTTCAATAATCGGTAAAGCAGTAATACTCCCACCACCATGTTTTTCATTTAAACGAGCTGCACGTTCTAATAAACGTGAATGCAAGTAAAAAACATCTCCAGGATATGCTTCACGTCCTGGTGGTCTTCTTAGTAGTAATGAAATAGCACGATAAGCAACGGCATGTTTGCTTAAATCATCATAAACAATTAGTACATCTTGACCTTGTTCCATTCATTCTTCGGCAATAGTAATTCCAGTATACGGAGCTATGTATTGGAGCGGTGCTACTTCACTAGCAGTGGCACAAACAATAGTTGTATATTCCATAGCGCCTAACTGTGTTAGTTTATCAACAATTTGAGCAACTGTTGAGGCTTTTTGTCCAATGGCAACGTAAACACATTTAACATCCTTGCCTTTTTGATTAATAATTGTATCAATAGCAATTGTTGTTTTACCAGTTTGACGGTCACCAATAATTAATTCTCTTTGCCCTTTACCAATAGGAATCATAGCATCGATCGATAATAATCCAGTAGCTAATGGTTGTGAGACTGATTTTCTTGTCATAACTCCTGGGGCAATTTTTTCCACAGGACGAGTTTTTGTTGTTTTAATAGGACCTTTACCATCAATTTTTTGACCTAAGGCATTAACAACACGACCTAGTAAAGCATTACCGACTGGCGTTTCTACAACATTACCAGTTCTTTTAACACTATCACCTTCACAAATTTCTGTATCATTACCCATTAACACCACACCAACAGCAGTTTCTTCTAAACTAAGAACCATACCATAGACATTACTTTTAGGGAACAGCACTAATTCACCATTAATAGCCTTATCTAAACCATGAACTAAGGCAATTCCGTCACCCACAGTAACAACTGTACCTTCTTCATTGGCACTAATTTTTTTACCATAATTTTTAATTTGGGTTTTAATAATTTCTGAAATTTGATTAACATTTAAGGACACTTAATTTTACCTCTATTCATGATTTAATAATTGTGATTTTAATCGTTCAATTTGACCTTTAATTGAACCATCAAAAACTTGATTTTGAACTTTAACTTTGATACCACCAATTAGTGATTCATCAATTTTATTCACTACTTCAATTTTATAATTAATAATTTTTTCAATCTTAACTTGAATTTTTTTAATTTGTTGTGAAGAAAGTTTAACAACAGAATAAATAATTCCATAATGAATATCATGATATTCATTACAAATCTTACGAAATTCTTTAAGAATTAATCGTACGTAGCGGAAATGATGTTGGTCAATTAACAATAAGAAAAAATTTAACAAATAAGGCTTAATACGATTTTGAAAAGTAGCAATAATAATTGATTTTCTTAATTCAGTTGTTAAATTACTACTGCTCGCAATGTTAATAAAATCGGGGTAAGTAACAAAAATATCAATTAATTGGTTACTTTCTTCAGCAAACTCAGTAACTTTTTTTATTTCTTTTGTTAGTTGAAAAAGACCATTACTTCATTGATTAACTACATCTTCATCCATCATAGTTATCTTTCACCTACTATTCTAATTCTTTAATAAAGTCATCAATCAATTGTTCATGTTTTTTAGCATTAATTTCTGAACCGATAATCTTTTTAGCAGCTTCTAAAGCTACTTGTTTAATTTGTTCGTTAATTTGAGCTTCTGCTTCTTTACGAGCACGAATTAAATCACGTTTTGATTGATTAGTAATACGCATACTTTCATCTTGTGCTTTATCAATAATTTCTTTACGTTTGTTGTAACCATCATTTTGAGCATTAACAATAATTTCTTGCGCTTCGATTTTAGCAACTTTTAAAATTTGACTAGCTTCTCCACGATCTTGGTTAGCTAGTGATTGTTTACTAGCAGCATCATCAAGTTTGTCTTTAATTGCTAAATGACGACCGTGCAGTGCTTTTCGAAAAGGAGCATATACTCATCTTCAAAGTACTAGTAATAAAATTACTGATGCAAAAATATGAGCTATGAATACAGGTAAGTTAGGAAATAGTTGGTTTACTATATCGTCACCAGATACAATAGCATTAAAATTAAAATTCATAAAATTCACCTTCTTTAGTAACTATGTTATATTTTACCTTGCTACAAAAATTAAGATTAGTGAAACAACTAAACCATAAATAGCACCAGATTCGGCAATAGCTGCACCAATAACAAATTGCGTTCTAATCTTTGATTCAACTTCAGGGTTACGTGATACCGCTTCAACAGCTTTACCAGCGGCAAAACCTTGACCAATCCCACTACCAGCACAAGAAATAGTTGATAATCCTGCTCCCACATATTTTAAGTTTGTTAATCCGTCTGCTGCTGCTAAAAAATTAAATCAGTGCACTAAGTGTGTTAATATTTCCATAATAAACTCTCCTCTTTTTCTTTTTTTTATTTACGTTCCATAATAAGGCGTTCTAAGCACATTTCCTCATCAGAATCCATTTGTTGTTTCCGTAATTTCCTTGGTAACTTAACAGTGAGTTCGCTTTTATGACTCGCTTCATCCATTTGCAATTTCCAATAAACAAGGGTTAACGTTCCAAAAATTAAAGCTTGAATACTTCCGGCAAATAAATCAAAATAAATATGCAAGAAAGGACCCATAAGACCAATCAATAAGTTCATTTGGCCAATGATTGGTATTTCACCTCAAACCATACCAGTAACACCATAAAGCATACTTATAATAATACTTCCTCCTAAAATATTACCAAATAAACGGAATGATAATGAAATTAAAGGTGCAAATTGAGTAATTAATTCTAAGGGATTAACAACAAACTTTTTAAAAAATAATAATTTTTGAAATTTAATTCCTACAAAATATATTCCAACAAATGTTACCATGGCCATTGACAGAGTAACTGTATACATTGAAGATTGTGATTCAAAACCAATAATTGACAATCAGTTACCTATCAAAATATAACTCATTACGTACAATAGATAAATTGTTAAGTTTTTGTATTTGCTACCAAGTACATCAACAACATTTTTTTCTACTGACTTGATAACTAACTCAACAACTAAGACAATTCCTCGTGGTTCTTCATCAGCCTTCATACGTTTAACTTTGTAATAATAAATATAACTAATAACGACTATAAAGATAGTAGTTATAAAAATTGTTACGAGTTGGGGCATAATTTGGAGATAATTCCAACTATCTAGCCCTGCTAACAACTGCATGTAAATTCCTTCTTTTTATTTTTTCTTTTGATATACACATAATTGTGCTGTAATGGTAGCTACCATTAATATTGACATTCCAACAATGGTTGTAATTAAATTAGCAAAATGGAAAAAAATGATTAAAATAATAATTGTGCCATAAATAATCATTCTTAATATGAAACCAAAATAAGCTAAAGTTTGTCGAAAGGGTTTACCACTGGTTAATCATCTTGATGCTAAACATAGAAATCCAAAACCAATGGCACTCCCTAAGAATCCAACATTAAAGCCACTAAACAATAATCAATATTGTGTATTAATTATAACAGTTATGACTAATACAGTATTAATTAATAATCAATAACTGACCATTGTCGCTAATATTGCTAAAAAAAAATTATTTTTAACTTTAAAAAGTCATTTTTCTTTATTTAGTTCCGAAAATTCTGTCACCAGCATCACCTAAACCAGGAACAATATAACCATCATCATTTAAATTTTTATCTAATGCTGATAGGTATATTTTAACATCTGGGTTTTTTTGTTCAATTTTTTTAATGGCAACTGGTGCACCAACAATGGCGACTAAAGTAATGTGTTTAAATCCAACTTTTTTTAACTCTTTAATGGCAGCATTAGCAGTGCCACCTGTGGCAAGCATTGGATCTAAAATGAATACTAAAGCATCATCCATGTTAGCAATATTTTTTGGATACTTAAAAAAATAATTATGTGGTTTTAATGTCTCTTCATTACGATAAAGTCCAATATGACTAATAATAGCATTAGGTACTACATATTCAAAACCGTTCGTCATTCCTAAACCTGCTCGTAAGATAGGACAAAGAATAATAGTTTTACTTAATGTTTTACCAGTAACTTTAGTTATTGGAGTTTGGATTTCAATGTCATCTACTGGTAAATTTTTAAACACTTCATAAGCCATTAAAGTAGAAATTTCACTCAAGTTTTCTTTGAAATCTTTTTTTTGTGTATTCTGATTTCTAATTCTTGTTAGCTTATCTAGTATTAAAGGATGGTTTACAATAAATAAATTTTTATTATTTTCCACTAAAAATACTCCTTCATTTTTTAATGTTTATATTTCAAAAAATAAAATATATACTAATATGAAATTTTACGCCTTTTAATTTATAAATCAATAAAATAACAATAAAAAAGTAAATAAATTTTTGCACACTGAAATGAGACATTATCATTGTCCTTTAAATTAATTCATCGATGAAGAATTAAATTTAATTATCGCATATGGGATGAATTCCGTATTGTTTTTGGTTTTTTAAAATAAAGTTAACAATTATTCACTTTTGTTGGTCTTTATTTGTTCAAGATAAGTCTCCAATTTTTTTGATAATTCCTCTTGCACCTCTAGTTTCTTAATTTTCTTTTCCAATAAATGAATTTTTTGCTGTTCTTCACTAAGAAGGGTATTAAAAGATTGTTTACCTGATTCTCTAATTGTAAAACTTTTATCTCCATATTTAATGAAATCTCTTAAGATATTACTAATTTGATGGGTAGAAACTCCATAGTTGTTAGCTAATTCTTTTACACTTGTTCCATTTCTAAATAGTCTGACTATTTCTTTTCGGCATGAGCTAGATAAGTTTAATAAATATTTCAATTTGTACTTATAATTAACACTATAGGAGGAAACAATGAACTTATAAGACTTATTCAAAAGAAACAAAACTAGCCGTCGTAAATGAGTACCTAGCCATTAAAATTAATTAGATATCTTTAGTAGGTTTTAACTATACTACTAAACGGTGATCCAGTATTGGCATGTTCCTTATTTATATCTCTTTTCACTTTGCTATCAAAAATATCAGCAGGTTCTGTTTGTTTTTTAACAGCAAGTTCAGCAAGAAGATTTTCTTTATTTGTTAATATTTCTACGTATTTTTTTGATTTTTCTTTATTACTGCTAATAACTCCATCATTTAATTTTTCTTGATTTTGAAGTTCTGTACAACTTTCTTCTAAAACAACCACCCCTTTATTAGAAAATTCAAGTAAATCATCATAATGTTCAATTTCTAAAGTAAGGTTTTTGTTTTGTTCTTTTAATTTAGCAATAGGATTATATAAACCACAACTAAGGCAAATTAAAAATCTCTTTCAAACACTATTTTTTTAATTTGATTTGAATTTGATTCTTGTTTTTTTGTAGTTCTATTTTTTGTTTTTCAATTACACTTAAAATACTTTCATTTCCCATTATCTTGTCTCCTTTTCTTCTCATTTCAACATAAAAACCCATTCACTTTAAGAATAAAGGTAATGGGTTAAAAACTGCTATGTTTATAAGTAAAGACTATCATATTCCCCATAGTTTTCAACGTTTTTTCATAAAACATTACTTTTACAAATTATGAATGTCATCATCTTATAATAATGTTAAAAAAAGAACAATAAAAATAAATAAATGAAAATAAAAGTATAACATTTACTAATTTTAATAATAAGTAATCTTAATTTTATTTTGGTTCATTAGAATTAAAAATATGATAAATATCAGAAATTTGATCTTGATATTTTTCACACTTAGCAAGTGTGATTTTATTTTTATATGCTAAATAATTAATATCTTGAATTTTAATATTAAGTTTTAATTGTAAAATGGCTTCGTTATTTGTTTTATCAGTTTTAATAATTTGTACGATTTGGTTTTCTAATGCATCTAATATTTTTGTAAAATCATCTTCGGTAAAGGTTTTAATTACACAATAATTATCATTTTTATTAATAAATTCTTTAGTAGTAATTTTCCCTTCATCTAAAATTAAAAATTCATCAGCAACATTGGCTAATTCATCAAGAATATGTGAGGAAATAATTACTGTCTTGTTTTGAATTTTAAAAGTGTTAATTTTAGTAAAAAAAATGAAACGGTTATTGGGGTCTAAATTAACAGTTGGTTCATCCATAATTATAATATTGGGGTCACCAATAAGCATAGCATCAATCATTAATTGCTTTTGCATACCACTAGATAATTTATTAGGGTTAATTTTAGCAATATTAGATAAATTATATTGTTGTAAAATATTGTTTACTATTAATTTAGTTTGAGTTTTACTATTACCTTTAATGGTAGCAATATGGGTTAGAAATTGCTTAGTATTATATTCATTGGGAAAAGTATTTTTTCAGGTATGTAAGCAATTGGTGGTTTTTCTTTAGTTTTCTGATTAGAAATATTATTGATTAAGATTTTACCACTGTCAGTAAGTAAAGCTCCAATAATACATTTAATTAAAGTAGTTTTGCCAGCACCATTTTTTCCAATTAATCCATAAACTTTGCCTTGTTCAAGGGTACAACTTAAGTCTTTTAATACATGGTTACTTTTAAAAGTTTTATTAAGATTAGTAATAGTTAAAACTTGTTGATTACTGCTCATATTAACTAACATCCTTTCTCTGAATGATAACAAAACTGATAGTGAAAAATAATAAGGCAATAATAAGATAAGTGACCCCCACTCCATAAATATTAATAATTGGTTTTTGTTCAGCACTAGTTACAATAACAGTATCATTGTTTAATTCATAAATATTATTAATATCATATGTATAGGGGTATACTAAAGTAGGAGATGAAATAATTCCAATTAAAAGGTTACTATCACTCTTATTATCATTAGTTGGCATCATTAGTAAACTAGTAGCAACGTTCATAAGCGGATTTATAGCAAAAGAGTTTCAGTTTGACTTCATACTTTTTTTTATATCTGTATAAAGATTTGGATATTCTGGTGATGTTGAACTATTTTTATATTTATGAGGTTTAGTATATTCAATTGTTTTATCTAAAATATAATTAAAAATATTAAGATTACCGATTAAATTAATTTTAGTTCGAAATTAAGTTTCAGTTAAGTTTGATTTAATATCTGCTAGTGTTGTTGTTAAGCCTAATTGATGATAAATTGTTCATAAAACAACAGCAAAGTCTCGATAGTCCAACTGATAATTAATGTCATATTTTTTCAAACTATTAGTTTTTGATTTTCATTCATCTTTATCATTGTTAAGTTGGTTTTTATAATTAGTGTTATTTACGTTATTTATGATATCATTTTCTTCATCATAAGTGTCTTGGTTAAACTTACTAGTTGGAGTAATGTCAGTACTATAAACAAAACTGCTATACTGTTATTTAATTGGTGATTGATTTTTTTAAAATATTAATTAAAGTTTGTGCACTAGTTTTAATATGAGTTGTGTTATTAAATTGAGTTTTTAAATCAACTTTGCTTTTTGTTGATCTATCAAACAAACTAAAAGTAAAAGGATTATTATCATCAAGTAAATTTGGATTTGGTTGATCAGATAAGATACCATTATGATATAAATATTTAATATCTTCAATGTTAAATAAATCTTTGCCAATAAAATTGGAACTAAGGTTTGCATTATTTAGACCATCTTTAAATTTTTCATTTTGTGAAAAATTTCAATAAGAGTGTTGAGACTCTTTTACTGCTTGTAGCATTGGTAAAATAACCATTGAAATGGCACAAATAAAAGTAAAAATAGATGATAATAATATTGTTAGTTTAGAACCACACCAAACCGAAATTAAAAAAACTAAAGATACAAAGGTGCAAAGGAAAATACTAATTAAAGGTCAGGTTTTAATAATATCTAACATTAAAGCATTAAAATAAGTTCTACCATTTATAACAGCAAAAAACCCAGATATTACTAATAAAAATGATATTAATCCTAAAATTTTATAAAATGAAATTTTAGTCTTTGATAGTGGCAATGATGTATAAACTAATATAATACCATTATCAATTTGTTGACTATAAATTTTAATTGTAATATAAGCAGAATAAAATGCTATTAATGGTAAATACAAAATTAGTAATAACCGCTGATAAAAACTAATGATTTTAAACATATTTTTTTCTGGATTACCATATGTGTTAATACTAAAAATGGTAAATAACAATAAAACTATAAATAGAAATGTTGAAAAAAATTAAGTAACTTTTGTTTTTAAAAGGTCTTTGATAGTGATTAAATAAAACTTATGTTCATAAGTTTTTGTTTTAAACATATTAGTTACTCCTTAAATGAATATTATGAAATTAGATATGCGAATTTAATTGCATATCTAATTATTTTATGTTTAAATAGTTCGCTTTGGGTTAAAAGTAATAGTAGAAACACTTAAACCAAAATCTAATGTTCTAACATAAGCTCCAACACTAGTAATAGTGCCACTAATTTTTGGATGTAAATATAATTTTGTTCCTACTCTTTGAAATCCTAACCCAATAGTAACTGATATATTATATGATGAAGATTTACTATCATTGGCATCAACAAAATTTATATATTTAACTTGTTCAGTATCAACAAAAGTAACAGTATCAAAATGAAATGTACCAAATTTCCCGTTTCCCACATCACCAAACGTTGCTGGTGAAACAGCTTTTCCTGACGTTTCAATTGTAACACTTGGATATTTAGTAATAAAATCACTTCATGTATCAATATAATCATAATGGTCGATTGCTAAATATGAAGATGTATCATCAGTATAAGTCTCAGTTGTACTTCAATTTGCTCACATGCTTCAATAATTACTATAACCAATGCTTGTAGTAATGGGTGATACGGTTTTTTCATTATTAGTAGTTAGTTGATTTATTTTAGTATTATTAGTCATCAATGTTATTGATGAACTAGTTGATAATGCTAGTGTTGCGACTGACATTAAGATTTTTTTCATATAATCAATCTATGTCCTTCTAAACAAAATTTTATTTTTGAAAAAATAACATATATTTCTAACCTTCCTAATTTAGATTATAACACTTAAATTTTTAACTAATAGTTAAGACAAAAGTAAAAGTACCAGTTAGTAAACAATGATATTCATCATCAATAGCATCAACATTAATGTTCACTTCACCAAGTTTTGTAATAACTGCTGCTAATTCATGTCCTTCAACGTTAACAACATAATCAATATCTTTTTTGGCACTATTATCAATAGCACTGATTTGGGTTTGAATGATTGGTAGCAAATTTGCTATAGTTTCTTTAAAAGTAGTAGTGCCAATGACAGTAGAACTATAAGTTTGTTCTTGAATTTTAATATTACTAATATCTTGCACTGGCTTTACTAAATTTATTTTTGTTGTAAATTGACCTGTTAAAATGTGAGTAGTAACAGCAGCTTGAACTGTAACATCAATTAAACCGTACAGTTCAATTTTAGAATATAAATCATGATTAGCAATAATGATTTTATAATCACGACCATATTGTGGTTTTTGACCTTTACTAGTAAGGTCAGTTATTTTTTTAGCAACTTGTTTTTTAAAGTTATCTAATGCCTTATCATAAGTATCTTGGTCAAGAATAACACTAACATTTGTAGGAGCAATAGTAATATGACTAATATCAACATTGCTTTGATGATTTTGAATTTTGATGCAAGCAATAGGTAATATAGCAAGACTAGAAGTTAAAATAATTGCTTTAAATACTGTTAAAATTTTTCTCATAATTAAATCACCTATGTTTATCCTTCTTCACTAACTTTTTGTTTTTTACGTTTTCAAATAGTTTCTGGCTTAATTTCTTTTTTAGTTTGAGTATAACCACTATTTAAAGTTTTGAAAAGAATGGGAATTGATAATAACAGTGTTCCAATAATGATTAGAATATAATCTAATGCTAATTTTTCATGAATAAAAGTTATACTATGTTGGACAGATAGAGAAAAATTTAGTTTATTTTGATTTATAACTATTAAAGTAATACCAGTAAGTAAGAAAATTATTCCTACTACTAAAATTAAAATAGTTTTTATAGTATGTTTTTTATTCGTTTTATTTTTCATTGTTTATTACCTAGTTGTATTTGTTGTTATTTTTAATTTATTAATATTTTGTTTTTGTAAATATTTTTTATGACTACTTGAACCAATAAAAATATAATAAACTAAAACATTAATGGCACCAATTAATACTGTTACTAAACCAAAATATAAAAGTATATTAACTTTTAGGGAAGCAAAAGCAAAAATAACACCTATTAAAATTAAAAAAATACCACTGAATTGAATGGCTTTTCATCAATTAAATTTAAAATTTTGTTTAGTCATAACGTTCTCCTTATTAATTGTTTGTATAATTATATCATTTTCATAAAAAATATGAGTTAATATTTTGCAAATTCTATTTATGACAACTTTATAATATTAGTAACAAATTTTATTGCATTTTCATACTCATTAAAAAGTAAACAAAATCGCTTATCATAGCAAAATATTTCAACTCCAATAAATTTTTTCCTGCTAGATAAATGATTATTTTTTTCTCAAAAAAAAGTAATGTTTTTTATCTCTGCAATTGGAATTATTTGTAGTTCAAAAGAATCAATAAAATAAATAGACGTTTGTGATAATAATATATCAATTTGATTTAAAGGAATAAAATTTGATGACTTAAAAAAATTAACATCACGCAATTTATAACGTAAAAATAATTCTTTGCTATCTTTTTTAACTATACTATATTCAGTTTTTAAATTAATATTTTGACCTTTAATTTTATTTATATTTTGGTATTTGCCATTAACAACTTTATCACTATAATAAATGTCTTCTTTTATATTATCGGTAGAGACAGATAATTCTTTTGTACTTATTTTTTTAAAATTTAAATTAGGATTATAACAGTTGTTAATATCTTTGGTAATTTTTAATAACTTTTCTTGTTTAATTTTTCTAGTTATAATGATTAATAAAATTAAACTTACAATTAAAAAAACACTAACAGTAATTGCAAATATAATTCATAAATTCATAAAATTATTCTCCTTAGTAGTCTTTTTTATCTAATAATTTTGCCAGTAAAACTATCATAAATAGTTGATGGTTTATTATCTAGTATTTCGCCCATCACTTTATATTTCAATTTAGGTAGGTTTATTAACTTATAGTCAGTAATAGGTAATTCATTACTAATATTACAACTAGTAGCAACTAAAGGACCTAAAATAGCAGTTATTTTTTTAATAAATGATGAAGCACTGACTCTAATAGCAACTGAAGATTTTGTAATTCAATATGGGGTATTTAACATTGGTTGTTTAGCAACAATAACTGTGACTTTCCCTTCTTTAAAATTAGTAGTTAAAAATCTTTGTAAATCTTCACTGATTATTCCTACTAATTTAGCTTGTTCTCAACTACCAACTAAAATTGGTAAAGGTTTATTGTGTCCACGATTTTTAATTTTATAAATTTCTGCAATTGCTTTTTCATCATTATATTTAGCAGCAAGACCATAAACCGTATCTGTTGGTAAAGCTATGACTTGACTATCATTAAATTTTTGACTTATTTCTAATATTTGATTTTGTTTAAAAGTTATCATGGTTCACCACTTCTCCCAAAAGGATTAAATAAATTATACACCTCTTAAAAAAATATTATAAATTTTTTATTTCCTAATTAAAAAACACCTATACAAAGGGTATGGTGTATAGGTGTTATATAACTGATTTAATTACTTTATTTATATCTCTAATACTTTTAATGTTTGTATTAGAGATATTTTTAAATAAAGATATTCAAATTTTTAATCAGGAATAGTTATGGGTATTATTTTTGTTATTTAATGAAATGAATTGGGTATTTTTTGTTTAACATCAAAGGATATCTTGTATATATTAGGATAATAGGAAAATCATGATTTGGAAGAGACACTAATTGACTTATTAGTAAAATGTTATTACTAACATATTCGTTTACTAATACGTAATGGTCAATATCTAATAGTTCTAAATTTAAGTTATATTTTTTAATGAAAGCATTTTGAAATTTTCATAATAATGTTTTAATATTATAAAATTTTTCGTGATTATAAAAATTAAATACTGATATTGATTGTTGAATTTTTTTCAACATTAACAATTTTATAGCTTCATTAATACTATTTTCTAATTGAAAGTTTCAAACATTTTCGTAAATATTAACAATTAAAATATTGAAGTTTTGGTTAAGTAAATAAAATTTAAAAATATTATCAGGGTTATTTTGGAATAATTTAATTATAACTTGTTCATATGTAGCATTTATAAATAATTCTATTTGCTTTCTAATATAGGAATCATCAACAGAGAAAATATATAAAGAAACTTTTCAGTTACTATTTGAAATAAAACTTTTATTAAATGCCATTACTAGATATTGTAATTCTAAAATATTAATATTAGGAAAAAATTGAAATTTTTTTAATTGCGAATTTATAATTAAAATAAGTTGTTGACCTCATTGGTATTTACTTTCAATATCATAACTATCTACTAAATAAAAACTAATGTTGCTATTATAGTTAAATACTAATTTAAATCAATTGTCCGTTAGATAATCTTTTAAAACTTGCTTAAAAATATTGGAATATAAGCGATTTTGATAGTTATTAGTAATAAATAAAAATATTTCATCAGTAATTTTATTAATTTTAAATATTACTTCTGGAAATAATCCATTATCAATTCTAACATTAATTAAGAATACCAAGTTTAAATAATATTCTGCAAAGGCATCTAATTTAATATCAAATTATCTAACAATTAATGTTAAAAGATTATCAATATCTTTTTTTATAATTTTAGGAACATTGAATTTAATTAACATATTTTTTGTAAGAAAATAATTAAATTTCATTCTTCTAATAGCAATAGTCAAAAATCAGATTAGTTGTTCATTATAATATTTTTTATAACCACTATTAATAATTAAAGTTTTAATTGATTCATAAATATATGTTAGGGATTTCTCATTTAATGAGGAAGGAAGTTCTTTATTAGAATTGATTGTCATAATAGTGGTTATAAATAGTAAATTTTGTTCACAGCCAATAAGTTTAAAACCTAAATTAGTTTTAAATTCTAATTTAACGTTTAAATTATGATTATCTAAAAAATTATTTAAACTAATAATGTCTTTTTTTAAAGTATACATATTTGCACTAGTTATATTAGCAAGCAATTCACTACTGGTTACATAGTTTTTTTGTCATACTAAACTTAAAAATAAAACACTAATTCTAACAAAGGTATTTTCATTAGCTGTTTGGATAAATTGTGCCAGCAAAATTTTAATTGCTTTTTGTTTTTTAATATCATTAAATAAAAACTCATTTTGCTTTCTAAAAATCTTACAATTGCTTATTCTCTTTAATGAACTATTAATAAAGACAATGTCTCTTTGCAAAGTTCTAGAAGTAACGTTAAACTTGTCAGTTAAAAAATTAATACTAACTGCTGAAGAATCTTGAAAAAATTTAAGTATCTCGATAACACGCCACACTAGAACTGCCCCCATTATCCTATTGCAAGAATAAATGAGTTTTTCCTTTTCTAAATATAAAAAATGTCACTAAATAAGTGACAAAATTTGTGTTATGAAAATACTTTTATGTGTTATAATTACTGCCAAACAAAAAGCATTCTCCATTTACCATTGATATCTTTAACAAACTGATAATGGTAATTATATAAGTATTTTTTAACTAATATTTCTAATACTTCTTTTTGGTCAAAACCAAATTCAAATGCCAATAAAAATGGTTTAGTGACAAATTCAGAACAATGTTGAAAAATTAATTTATATAATAATAAACCATTTTCTTCAGCAAATAATGCTGATTTTGGTTCATATTGCAAATTGGACATAAGATATGTATCAGATGTTTCATCAATATATGGGGGATTAGAAATAATAATATTAAATTTGTGATTTTTTAAATTACTAAATAAGTCACTTTCTATAAATTTAATATTATTTAAATTATAATTTTTACCATTTATTTTTGCGACTTCCAAGGCAGCAATGCTAATATCAGTAGCTACTATTTCTCATTGTGGTTTTGCTAAAGCAACGCTAATGGCGATTGCGCCACTACCAGTTCCTAAATCTAAAATTGATAACTTATCATCATGAAAAATGTTCTTGGCATAGTCAAAAACATAATTTATTAATTCTTCAGTTTCACTGCGTGGAATTAAAACACGATTATCAACAAAGAATTTATTACCATAAAAATATTCATAACGAATAATATATTGTAAAGGATAACCAGCAACATATTTTTCAATTAAAAGTAAATATTGTTCTAAAAAAGTATCTTCTATTTTTGTATCCATGTTAGCATACAATCATGATAAATCTTTTTCAATAAAATATAATAAGATAATTTTATTAACTTTTTCATCATTATGATTAATATGTTTAGCAGCTAATAAATAATCTTTATATGTCATATCCTATTACTCCACAATTAAATATTTTTACTTAATATTTAACAACATTTTTATTTTTAATGGCATTGACAATAATTAATACAAAAACAATAGAACTAAAAATAAATAAGAAAGCAATTGTTAAAATACAAATAATAGGAAAAAGAATTATATAACTACCAATGGCAAGAATAAATCCAAAGTTACTAGTATTATCTCAATCAACATTTTGCAAAAAATTTAAATTTTTTCACAATAAGTAATGAAAGATTAGACTAGAAGTAGAAGCAAATCAGACAGTTAATAACAAGAATAAAATATGAATATTACCAACACTAAATATCCAAGTTATTAAGGTGGCAAATGTTACAAATAAAAAAATAATAGTTAAAAGAAATAATATTTTTGTTTTTGATTCTAATACCTTGAAATCCATAACGCTCTACCTCCGAAACTTTACTTTAGTGTGCTAATATTTTCTTCAATATTTTCTAATTTTGCTTTTTGTTCTCCACTAATTAAGGAGATAATAATTTCATCAATACTGCCTTCCATAATACGTTCTAACTTTAATAAAGATAAACCAATGCGATGGTCAGTTACCCGATTTTGGGCATAATTATATGTTCTAATTTTTTCAGAACGTTCACCACTACCAACCGCGTTTTTTCGTAAGTTACCAAGTTTTTGATGTTGTTCTTCAACTTGTTGCTCATACATTTTAGCTCTTAAAACACGCATGGCTTTATCTTTATTATCATGTTGACTACGACCATCTTGTGATGTGACAACAATACCAGTTGGAATGTGTGTAATTCTAATGGCAGAATCAGTAGTATTAACATGTTGCCCACCAGCGCCACTAGAACGATAAGTATCAATTCTTAGATCAGCAGGATTGATTTTAATTTCTACTTCATTAACTTCTGGTAAAACTGCCACTGTAGCGATTGAAGTATGAACGCGCCCTTGTGATTCAGTTTTAGGAACTCTTTGAACACGATGACCACCAGCTTCAAATTTCATTTTAGAAAATACATGTTTGCCTTTAATCATAAAGGAAATGTAACTAAAACCACCATTCAGTGCTTCTTTGGCTTCAATAGTTTCAATTTTTCAGCGTTGAGTTTCAGCATACTTAATATACATTCTATACAAATCACCAGCAAAGATATTTGCTTCGTCACCACCAACAGCGCCTCTAATTTCAATTAGAACATTTTTATCATCATTAATATCTTTTGGTATTAAAGTTAACTTTAAATCATTTTCAGCGATTTCTAATTGATTTTCATTTTCTTTAATATCCATTTTTAGCATATCAAGTAATTCAATATCTTGTTCAAATGCTAGTGCTTTTTTTGCTTCAAAAATTTCTTTAACAATTTTGTCATAATTTAAATACTGTTCAACAATTGGTTCTAATCTACTTCGCTCTTTTGTTAATTCAGTATATTTATCTCTACTTATGGCATTTGGATCTTCTAATTGTAATTCAATTTCATAATATTTGTTAGTAAGCAATGATAGTTGTTCTAATGTTTTTTGATTCATAATACTTCACCTGGTCTATTTATTTTGATTGCTTTTTATCACTCGATGATGGATACGACAACGTGCTTCATATTGCTCTTGTGCACCAATTAAAATAATTTCATCATCATATTTAGCTTCTTTACCGTTAATAATACGTTGTGTCCTAGTTGCAGCTTGACCACATTCTACACAAACAGCATCTAATTTAGTAACAAATTCTGCTAATGCTAATAATTCTTTCATAACAGAAAATGGTTCACCACGAAAATCCTGATCTAATCCAGCAACAATAACTTGTTTATTAATATCTGCTAATTGTTTAATTACTTCAATAATTGTGGGATTAAAAAATTGAACTTCATCAATAGCAACCGCAGCAACATTTTCATTAATATGTTTTAAAATTTCCAAAGGATCATTTATAACAATAGCAGTAATTGAAACTCCTTTATGAGAAACAACTTTTTTAGCATCGTAACGGATATCCACTTTTGGTTTAAAAACCAAAACCTTACGTTTAGCATATTGTAAACGATTGATGCGACGCATAAATTCCTCGGTTTTTCCGGCGAACATACATCCTGTAATTACTTCAATTCATCCTTCATTATAACGACTATACATTTTCACTCTACTCCATATCTTTTTTTAATTAACTATTAATTGTGGCAGGTTTTTTGCAACTTTATCTAAACTATTAATTAGTTTTTCAATATCATCAACATGTTGCAAACAAACTCCTGCTGCTGTTTGATGACCACCACCACCAAATTTAGCAACCACATCATTAATAATTCACTTAGCGCTACGAACACTAACTTTAATTGTACTATCTAATCAATCATGTGCAACTATTAATCAAATTTTAATACCCGTAATATTTGACATAACATTAACTTGACTAGTTAAATCATCTTTGCTAAGCATTACTTTTTCTTTTAGTTTTAATACTTTATTTTGTTTATTGATTGTTGTTTGCAATTCATTAATTATTGTATCATTAAATACAATATAACCAACGCCATGTTCTGTAATTTTAAAATTAGATAAAATATAACCTTTAATACGAGCTATTTTTAAATTTTGGGTATACAAACTTTGATATAAATCTAATAAATTAAAATTTTGTTTCATCAAAAAACTAGCAACGTGAAATGTTTCTTCATTAACAGAACGATATAAAAATCTTCCTGAATCAGTAACTAAACCTAAGAATAAATTTCGAGCAGCTTCTGCAGATACTTTTAATTTCATTATTTCTGCTCATTTTGCTACAACTTGGCAAGCAGCAGAGGCTTTTTCTTCAATTAAAGAAACATTCGCATATTTATCAACAATAGGATGATGGTCAATTTTAACAATTTTTTTAGATTGCTGTCAAAATTCACCACTAATTCGTTCACGATTAGCAGTATCACAAATGATTACTAAAGCATTTTCATAATCTTCTTTTTTGACAAAAGTGGGAGTTGGAAAGAATGGAAGCATATGATCATTCATTTCGCCAGGTGCTAAAACACGTTTATTAGGAAAGTTATTTTCAATAATAATTTTTAATCCTCATTGTGAACCAAGGGCATCACCATCAGGATTAATATGACGATGAATAATAATAGGATTACTATTCTTTATTAGTTCGTAAATTTCTGTTGCTATCTTTTTAAAGTCACTCATAGGAATTCCCTTTCTATCATGTGCCAATTAATTGTTGTTTTTTACCATCAAATACAAAAATGGAATTTTTAGTAATACTAATTCAACCAGCAACACCGATTGCAATATTTTCACTGCTACTTAAAACTTCAAATTCTTCACGAATAAAAGTTTCAAAAATTAAATATGACGTTTTTTCATTAATCTTAGTAATTCCTTTAATAACACCTTTAACTACTATTGAAGATTTTAAGAAAGCAAATTTTGGTTTTTTTCTACTAAATAAAACATCATTTGATTTAAAAGCAATTATTGGGGGACTATCAGCATTAAATTTCCCAAGATTAACATTATAGAAAAACAAATTAGCAGTATTTCATACACCCTTAGAAGTATTAATGTGTTGTTTATTAATTTCCTTTAATAAATTTAAAGAAAGCGGTTTATCAGTAACATCTCCAACATTACCTTGTTGAATAATTATTTCATTTTCAATAACAGTAACATTAGTTGCTAATAAATTAATATCAATTTGCGTATTAGTAGTAAAAATAATAATAATTTTTAAAAATTTTTGAATTTTTTTAATTCAAATTGTTAATTTTTCTTTATCATCATAATTTAATAATTCAAAAGGGTTATGTAAAATTAAAATCTTAGTAGGCACAATTAATTGTTGAAGGATTTTAATAATCTGACGTTCTAAAACAGTTAGTTGTGTAATACGCATTGCTAATAAATGATTTAATTCTAACTCTTTAAATAACATAAAAATATTTTTACTGATTAAATCACGAACATCAATCAAACTATTATATAATAATTTTAAATGATTTTGATATGTTTCTTTTTCTTCTAATTCGGGGTGTTTTAAAATTTTATCATGATAAGTTTTAATTTCATCTTTAATATTTTTTAACAATAAATGCATTTCATCAGGTAGTAACTGCATAGCTACAAAGTCTTGTTTCATATTGAATTTAATTCTTTGTACTTCAGCTAAGTCAATTCACTGTTCTAAAATTTGATCAATTTGAGCACGAGTAAAACTAATTTGTTTATATGAAAGCAAACGATTTAGTTCACTATTGAAATTTTGATTATGATTATTACAAGTTTTTAAAGTTGTTCTAATTTCACTGCGGGTATTAGTAACTTTCTTATTTAAATAACTATTAATTTCTTTAACAACAAAAATAATTTCACGTAATTGAAACTGAGAACGTCGTTCTTTTGGTGGACTACAACCACAAAAACATTCACCTGCTAAATTTTCTAAACTAGCAATTCGATCTTGTAGAGATTGTAAAAATAATAAGTTATTATTAGCAATAATATTTTTTTCTTCGGCAGTAAATTTTTTAATTAAAATATCTGATAAAGTTTCACAACCAGAAAAATTAAATTTTTCTTGTACAAAGTTTTTGTGAAAATGAATAATTTGGAATTCATATTCTCTGATGAAATTAATACGCGTACTTTGTGTTTCGCGAATAAAACGCTTAATAATATTAATTAATTTTTCTTTAAAATAACCACAATCTAAATTTAAACCAGTATCTTTTAAGTTTTCAATATCAGTTTTAATTTTTTGATTATGATTGCTTATATCTTGTAAAAATGGTTTATTGCGCATTGCTGTTCGTGCTAAATTATATTGAACACTAAAAAGTTTATTTCAACTTTGTAACTGTAAATCAACATAGGCCATTTTTCGTTCAAAACCGATAGCATTATAAGTAACTTCTTTTTTATCAATTAAAATCTTACCTTGCATAATAGGAACACTACCCATTAATGCTTTAATTAAGTTTTCACTATTAGTTTCATCATTACTAAAAAGCGCTAAACAATCGGGATAACTACTTTCAAAACTTCAATTTTTTACTGCTTTATCAACAGTTAAATTGATAATACTAAAGTTTAGTTCAAAAGATTGTTCTGATTTAAATTTCATACTTTTACTGGCAGTTAAAATATTAAATTCAGATGATTCCATAAAACCAGTCCTAACTTTAAAATCATATATTAATTATACTATTAGTTACATAATAAAAACCTAAATTCTATGTTAATTAGTATATATCAGTATTTTAACTTAAATAACGAGAAAAATGGTTCTAAATCATTTTTTAATTATACAAAAAATAGAAACCAATTTAGTTTCTATTTTAAACAGAATTATTTTTTAACTTTATCAACTAATTTTAAAACATCTTTAGCAGAATCCAGAACAATAGTTTTGGAATTTTGAGATTTTGTTTTATTTGTTTCAACAACTTTAGGTTTAACTTCAACTTGTTGACTTGCTTTAGTTTTGAAACGTTCAACACGTCCTGTTGCTGAAGCAAAAGATTGTTTTCCAGTATAAAACGGGTGACAATTTGAACATGTATCAACACGAATTTCTTTACCTTTAGTTGAGCCACTCATAAAATTATTACTACATGTTATACAAGTAACTTTAGTTTGAAAATATTCTGGATGGATATTTATTTGTGACATAATTTCACCTCGCTTTGAAAAACTATTTTAATATAATAAAAAGTACTTAAAAATGATAACATTAACCAATGAAAAAAGCAAATAAATCTTAAAAATATTTTTTGTTCTGTGTCATTATCATTAATTGTAAATATTAATAATATCTGCTGTTATTGGAACTATTCCAAAACCCAAACATAACCCTGTAGCAATTAAACCAAAAATGATAATTGTAATGGCAAGCCATTTAATAATTTTAATTAAAACAATAAATGCAATAATAGCAGTTAATGCTACTACAATCCCAATAATTACTAAAGTACTCATTATTTGTTACTTCTTGGTTTCATGTGTGGGAATAATAGTACATCTTTAATACTATCTTGACCAGTAATCAACATTACTAAGCGATCAATACCAATTCCGAGACCACCTGTTGGTGGCATACCGTATTCTAACGCTTCTACAAAGTCTAAATCCATTTCTGTTGCTTCATCATTACCATTATCTTTTTCTTTCATTTGTTGAGCAAAACGGTCATACTGTTGAAAGGGATCATTTAATTCTGAATAAGCGTTGGCATATTCACGACCACCAATAAACAATTCGAAACGATCAGTAAATTCTTTACTATCCTTTTTTAATTTAGCAAGTGGCGAAATTTCAATCGGATAATCAGTAACAAATGTTGGTTGAATTAAAGTTTCTTCGACAAATTCTTCAAAAAATAAATTAATAAGATGTCCAATACTATTGTAATATGGTGGGATTTTAAGATTAGATTTTTTAGCAAGTTTAAAAGCTAATTCATATGTTTTAATTTTAGCTTCATTTCTAATTTTATCATCAGTAATATTATGATATTGTTCACTCATTTCAATAATTTCAGAAAAAGAATAGGTAAATTTAGCATCTTTAATTTTAGCTTGTTTAATAGATTCAACCATACTAATTTTCGTTCAAGGTTTTCCAAAATTTAATACATGACCACCATATTCTAAAATTAACTTATTTTGAACAATATTAATTAAATGTTTAATACAAGTTTCTGTTAATTCCATCATAAAATTCATATCTTGATAAGCAACATAAATTTCAATAGTTGTAAATTCAGGATTATGTTTTGGGCTCATCCCTTCATTACGAAATAAGCGACCGATTTCATATACACCTTCAAAACCACCAATAATTAAACGTTTTAAATGTAATTCAGTAGCTATTCGCAAATATAAATCGGTTTTTAAAGTATTATGATGAGTAACAAAAGGTTTAGCAGCAGCCCCACCATAAACTTCTTGCAAAATAGGAGTTTCCACTTCTAAATAACCTTTATTATTAAGAAAATTTCGTAATTCAGTAATAATCTTACTACGTTGTAAAAATGTATTTTTTGTATCTGGACTAACAATTAAATCAACATATCGGCGACGGTAACGTTCTTCGATATCAACAAGACCATGAAATTTATCTGGTAACGTTCGTATAGCTTTTGACAACATAACAATATCAAAAACTTGAACTGTTAACTCACCTTTACTAGTTTTCATAACTTTGCCTTTAATTCCAAAAAAATCACCTAAATCAGCGTACTCTAAAAATCAATTAAATTTTTTTTGACTAACATATTCTGGTTTTAAATATATTTGAAATTTACCAGTTTGGTCTTGTAAATGGGCAAAAACTGAACCTTTTCCCATTTCTCTTTTTGTCATTAATCTACCTGCAATTTTGATTTGATCATTAGGTAATTTTTCAACTAAAATTGCTAATTCTTCTTTAGTTTTATCTTTAAACTTAATTTCAAGACTTTTACAGTTGAAATTTCTTTCTCAATTACGACCATAAACATCATAATTTTCATTTTGTAGTTTTTGTAATTTTTGGTATCGTAACTCTTCTTGTTCTGTTAGAATATGTCCATTAACATGATTTTTATTGTCTGCCATTTTTTTCATCCTTTGTATTTAAAAGTATTGCTTATATCACAATCACTTAAAGTTAAAAAATAAATTAAAAAAACTATTTTTTAAAAATAAATAAAATTGTAGTTGTTTTATAAAAGTAATAATAACAATTTTTAGTAGAAAAAACTACAATCATTAATTAATTTTACAATTCAACTTCAACAAAGGAATTTTATTTTTATTAACTTCAGTTAATTTCACTTGGTTTCATTGGTTTAGCATTTGTCTTAACATTAACAATATTCCCATTTTTAACATTAATAACAGTATTAGCCACAAACTGGAAGTTAGGATTATGGGTAACCATGATAATTGATGTTTTATATTCACGGTTAACATCTAATAAGATTTCTAATACCTTACGTCCCATTTCTTCATCTAACGCTCCTGTTGGTTCATCACAAAATAAAATGGTTGGATTCTTAGCAAGCGCACGGCCAATGGAAACACGTTGTTGTTGTCCTCCTGACAATTGACTTGGAAACTTATTCATATGTTCATCCATTTCAATTACTTTAAAGATTTCATCAATTCCCATATTCTTATTTTTATTTTTTGCTAAGTTTTCACCAACTTCCGCATTTTCACGGGCTGTTAAGTTAGTTAATAAGTTATATTGTTGGAAAATAAATCCGACATTATCTCTTCTAAATTTTGTTAAGTGACTATCTTTTAATAAAGATAAATTATAACCTGCCACAAATACATCACCAGAGTTCGGTTTATCTAACCCTGAAATAATGTTTAGTAAGGTAGTTTTTCCACTACCTGAAGGACCTAGAATTACAACAAAGTCACCTTGTTTAATTTTTAAGTCAACGCCTTTTAATACTTCATATTCTAAATCACCAGTTAAGTATGATTTTTTAACATTAAATAGTTCAATCACATTAGTAGCAACATCGGGGGTATTGTTGCTCATAGAAACAATTTGGCCACTAAGAATAGCTTTCGAATGTTCTTTAGTTTGTTTTTTAATGGCCTTTTGGTTATCTTTAAAAACTTGTAGTTTAGCTTTAGCAGCGGCCAATTCTTCTTTAGTTTCTGGTTTATCATGAGATTTATGTTTGATAATTGGTGGTTTATCTATAGTTTCACTATCTGTTGTTTTTTTACCTACTGATTTTTTCATAAAACTACTTTTTAATTTAGTTTTTGAATCTTCCATTGTTGCATCGCTAACATTATCTTCTGATGAAGCACTAGTTTGTTTTGCTGCTAATTTTTGAGTTTTTAGTTCTTGCTTAATAACTGTTTTATCTGCCTTTGGGACATCAGTAGTTTCAGACACAGAATCTACAACTTCATTATTACCTTTTTTGTCCTTTTTTGTCATTTTTATTTCTCCTTTTTCAAATCGTTTTTTGTAAACACATAATTATTTTATCAATAACTTTTTTTTTTTACATATAAATGATTAAAAACATGTATTTTTTAACTACCCTGTAATAGAACTGTTACTGGTTTATATTTGATTAAATATAAACCAACAGCATAACCGATAATCATAATTAAGAAAACTAGTCCAAAAGAAGTCAGAATTGTAAATGGACTAATTGGCACATTAAAGACAGCTCCGGCTCGTGCTGCAATAATCATTGTAATAAAATTCCACATTACATAAGAAAGTATAGTACCTATCACAAATGCTACCACTAAAGCAATTACATAAGAACCAATAATTAATCGATTAATTTCATTTACACGGTATCCTAATGATTTCATCATAGCAATAATTAATAAATTATTATCTAGAATCATATTAATAATGATAATTAAAACAAAAGCAACAGCAAATAAAGTTAAAAATTTAGTAATACTAATAATAGTTCTAATACCATCAAAGATTTGTACTAAAAGTTTTTTAACTAAACTATTAACAAATGGTAATTTATTGATTGGAATTAAATTTTGTTTTTGAATTTCACTACTGTCGTATTTTCCCTCTGGTTGAGCAATATTAATATAATTTAGAGGGAAAATATTAGCATCTTTAGAAATTAAAAAATTAAAAGAATCAGGGATAGGTTTATTAGTAGTATCAACTAAATCAATAGCTGTTCGTAAATCATCAAGATTAGTATAAACATTTGATGTATCAAGGTTATTACTAATAATACCTTTTACGTCAAAAATTATTGGCATTGTATAGTTATATCAACTTGCTAACATTAAAAACTGACTATCAATTTTATAACCATTTAAAATAGCAAGAGTTTTAGAAATAGTGGCAGGTACTATAAAAGCATCACCAACTACTTTTTGACCCTGATTATTAGTATAAGAAATAGTTTCTTTTTTTAAAATATGACTATTATTAAAAACAGAATCAATATCACGTTGTTTTTCTTCTTTAAAATTAAATCAATTTTTCCATGCTAAATTTTGATCAGGATTATTGTAAACGCCTGTTACCTTAATTCTTCGTGCTTGCATAGCACCTTGACTATGTCCATCTCATTCAGTTGGTGGTACAATACTAGTTTCGATATCAGGATAATAATTAGTATTATAAATATTTAAACCTATACTAATACCTGGGAGCGGAGTTAATTCAGGATTAATTCCTGTACTATCTGAAAGATAGCTAAATATTTTATGGATTCCAACACAAATTTGTTCTGTTCAATCATCTGTTATAAAACCTGATGGATTAATAAAATCTTTACATTTTGTATCATCATTGGTTGCATGATATAAAATATTAATTTCTTTACTACTAATAAAATTATTTTTAAAATTATTTTTTATTATAATAGCATTCATAATTTTGTGTAATTTATCTACATCATCAATATGAAAATCATCTGCTTTTCATTCAAAGTATTTAGTTGCACCTCCCGATTTTGCTTGATCGGCAACAATATCTTTTTGTGAAGCCCAATCAAAAACATCATCTTTTATTTTAAAATCACTACCATTATCATATGTATACATGGAAGTTGTTGTGGTGTTTCATTCTACATCTTTATTATAATAACCATATAAATTATTAATTTTATTATCAAATAAATCAGTAGCTGTAGTTTGAAATAATAATAAAAAACTAACAAAAACAAAAGTAAAAAATACTAAAAATAATTTTCCTACTGACTTTAAAGTAAAAGCTATCGCTAAACGTTGTTTAAAAGGTCAATAACGAAATGGATATTTTAAAGTTGCAATCATTCTAGAACTAGTACTACTTGGACGATCATAAATCAATAATAAAGGATTAGCACGTAATTTAAGTTCTGATTGTAAATAACTAACAAAAACAAAAATAATAGGAATAATTACTAATCCACTAAAAAGGGAAACTAAACTAAAAAATAAATTTGGCAAAGGCATATAAAACCCAATATTATTTAATGAATTAAATAATATTTGTAAAGGGAAACCGAGAACCAATCCAACAATATTGGAGGCCAAAGTAATAAATAAAATTAAAGAGACAAAAGCAATAGCAATTTGAAAATTAGTATAACCCAAAGCTTTTAATAAGCCAACTTGTGGTTTTTGTAAATCAATTTCTTTACGAACATAGGACATAATAATAAAGATAATAACTAATAGTACCACAATTGTAATAGCACTAAATATAATTTTTTGCATTTGAAATGTTTCTAAAATTTGTCCTGAACGTACATCTTCGCTATCAGTTGTAATAATAGTACCAAAACTAAAACTAAATGTTTTAATTAGTAAATTTTGTAATCTTTCAATAAAATAATAATTATTATTTTTTATTTTTAACAAAAGATTACTTTCTAAGTTTGTTCTGTAACTTGAATTTTTAATTGAACTATTAAATCATTCACGTGAAGTATATACGGGGGTAGCATTATCAGGTGTGGGATTAGGGTTAGTAGCCGAGCGACTGCCTGTAATTCCCCAATAAGCATATCCAAAACCAACTACTTTTAAAGGTTTATCACCTTGAATAAATTCGAATGTGTCATTTAAATTAATATTATTTTTCTTAGCAAAATCAGAATTAATTACTACTTCATTTGCACTAGTTGGCACTGTTCCTTGAGAAATATAAACTTTATTAAAATCATTACGGATTGGTGAAAAATCAAAGTTATCTGATTCTTTATAAAATGCATCTTCAAATGAAAAATAAAGGTTTTTAATTGAAGATGCATTTTTATAGTCAAAACTTTTAAAAAAAGATTTAGCAATTAAATAGTTTTTTAATAATGGTTCATTTTTTAAGTCTGTTTCTAAAATATTATTTAACAAAATAGCTTGATAATTAAGACCTCAATTTAATAAATATGTTTCTAACTTTGGATTTAAAGGAGCAGGATCAACTGTTGGAAAAGTGTTATTACGAATGTTAGTAACTTCTATTTTATCAATTTGACCGTCAATTACTGGATCACCGTTAAATTGTTCTTTAACAATATTTTTTATTTTAAGGGTAGAAGCATCTATATCTTTATAACTATTTAAAGACTTTAGTTTTATACTATAGTCATATTTACCACTATTATTTAAGACAATATAAAAACCAGCTTCTATTCGTTCTGAGTTGCTGTATAAAGCTGAAAGTGAAGAAACTATAATCACTAGCAACAATATAATTCCAACATATTGGAATAATCTTTTTTTTATTCCTCTAAATACATTAACAAAAAGATTTTTCATTGTAACCTCATAACCTATTTAAAAACAAGAAAAGATTTTTAATATTATAATTTTATCACATTAAAAACATCGTATAGTTTGCAATATAATACTATTATATCTTTTTAATTATTTAATTTTATTTTTTTCTAAAATAGCAATTTTATTAATATCAGCAATACCGACATAGGGTAGATTTCTTAATTGTTCATCATAATCAAGACCATATCCCACTAAGAAATAATCTTGTACTTCAAAACCAGCTCAATCACTTTCAATATTTGCTACTCTTTTACATTTTTTATCTAACAAAGTTACAATTTTTACGCTTTTAGCGCCTTTTTCTAATAAATGAGTACGAATCTTTAGTAAAGAATTACCTGAATCAATAATATCTTCTACTATCAATAAATCACGATTTTTAATATTATTTATAACATCCATGCGAATTTTTGGCTTATTCGTAGCTTGCGTTTTTCCTAAATAAGATTCTACATACATAAAATCGAGCATACATTCAATGTTAAGATTTAACATAAATTGTGCAAGAAAAGGCAAACAACCTCTTAATATTCCTACTAAAATTACCGGTTGGGTATTATTTTTATAATATGCACTAACTAAGTCGGCTAATTCTTTAGTTTTCCTATTAATCATTTCATTATTAAATAAAATTTTTTCAACTAATTCGTGTTTTTCCACTTAGGTTTCTCCTTGTTAATTTTATAACTATAATAAAAATTAAAAAAATAAATTAATGCAGAACTTACAAATTTAAAAATAGTAAGTTTTGCATTAATTCTAATTATTTTTTATTAGGTGCAACTGATATTGTTTCATTATCAGAATCATCATCACTATTTTTTGGTTTTTCATCATTTTTATGTTTGTCTTCGTTATCTTCCTTAGATGATTTTTTATTGTTTTTTGCCATCTCTTTTTGCATTTCAATTACTTCAATCGGTAATTTATTAAATTTATCAATATATTCTATTTGTTCAGCTGTAATTGTTTCTAAAGTCATTAGAGATTTAGCAATTAATTCTAATGTATCTTTATGTTTTTTAATTGTAGCAATAGCTTCAACATAACATTTATCTAAAATATTTTTAATTTCTTGATCAATTTTAGAAGCAATATCGCTAGAAAATTTATTAGAAACAAATGGTGAATACTCATCACGTGGATTTTCAAACTGTGCTAATCCTAAATCAGCGGACATGGCATATTCTGTTATCATTTTACGAGCAATGTTAGTTGCTTTTTCTAGGTCATCATGGGCACCTGTAGTAACATTGGCAGCACCAAACATAATCTCTTCAGAGGCACGACCACCTAAATAACCAGTAATAGTAGCTTTTAAATGTGTTTTTGAATAAAACATTGTATCTTCTTTAGGGGTCATAATAGTATACCCACCAGCTTGACCGCGTGGAATAATAGTAACTTTTTGTACTTTAGAAGCATATTCTAATTTTAAACCAATTAATGCGTGTCCAGCTTCATGATAAGAAACAATTTTCTTATCCATTTCAGTAATAACACGTGATGTTTTAGCTGGACCACCAACGACACGATCAATAGCTTCATCAATTTCTAATAATCCAATAACAGCTTTGTTATGACGAACAGCTAACAGTGTTGCTTCATTTAGTACATTTTCTAATTGGGCACCACTAAAGCCTGGTGTTCGTTCTGCTATTCGTTGAAAATTAACTTTTGGTGAAATATTTTTATTACGAGCATGAAGACGAAGAATAGCCTCACGTTCTCTAATATCAGGTCAACTAAGAGAAATTTGACGATCAAATCTCCCTGGACGTAGTAACGCTTCATCAAGAACATCAACACGGTTAGTTGCAGCCATAATAATAACACCTAAATTAGTTTCGAATCCATCCATTTCCACTAGTAACTGGTTTAATGTTTGTTCATTGGTCCCAGTTGAAGCAGCGGCACGTTTTCTTCCTACAGCATCAATTTCATCGATAAAAATAATACAAGGAGCAGCTTTTTTAGCAGTAGTAAACATCTCACGTACTCGTGAAGCACCAACTCCTACAAATACTTCTTCGAATTCAGCCCCAGAGATTGAAAAGAAGGGAACTCCTGCTTCTCCAGCAACAGCTTTAGCTAATAATGTTTTTCCAGTACCTGGAGGACCAACAAGTAATACTCCTTTCGGAACTCTTGCACCCATTTGAGCATATTTTTGTGGAAATTTTAAAAAGTGGACTACTTCTTCTAATTCTAATTTTTCTTCTTTAATTCCAGCTACATCGGTAAATCTGGTTTCTGAAGTTCTAATTTTAGCACGATTTTTTCCCATTGAGAATGGACTCATGCCACCACCAGCACCCATTTTATTCATTCTTGTAAATAATCAGAATGAGCCAAGAATTAATAAAAGAATTGGTAAAATGGTAAGTAAGAATGTTTTTCAGAAAGGAATAATTTCACTAGCATTTAAAAATGGAATTTTTTGATCCATCATTAATTGTTGGATACTATTTGTAATGGCACCTGTACCATTGTAAGCACTAACTGAGACAATAGATTGATATTGAACTATTTTACCATTAATTTGTAACAGTCATCCACGAATATAGACTGTGTTATTAAAAAATTGGACGGAAACTGTATTAAATTTATCAACAGTATGCGTTAAATCACCAGGTATTTTTTTATTAGTAAATAATTCTATTAACTCACTTTGACTTAAATTTAAGACATTGCCTTTAAAATAATACCATAATAAGAATCCTATAAATACTAAAAAGGCGATAAAGATAACTACGACTATTCAGTTAATTTTAATTCGCGTTTGCATTATATTTTTTTCACCTACGCTTTAATTTCTAATTTATTTTTTAAATAATACCATAATATTTTAGCACATACAAATTAGGTTTCTCACTAATATTATTTTTATTTACTGATAATTTTGGAATTGCTACCACTTTGCCACTAGAATTTACAATTACTGGTCAAATAAGTCGTTCACGATAAGGAATTTTATTATCAATAAATAAACGATTAATTTTTTTAGTACCATATGTAGTTTCAATTTCTTCTTCACCATTATTAGTACGAACTGTTAATGGAAAATCAGACTTATGAATGTATAATGCTTGAAATTCACCTTCCTTGGGTTCGGTTTTAGTGATAGTGATTTCTTTAAAATGATAATTATTAATTTTAGGAATTTTATAACTAAATTGTTTTGGTTCATTTTTTTCACTAATATATGCAAAATTATATTCTTTAATAACTCACTTATTTTCACCAATACTAATAGTAATATTAGGTCTAGTTGATTTTGTTAAACCTCTCACTATTTCTTTAATTTTAGCTTTTTTTAACATTAAAACTAATTCTTCATCATATTGGCTTAAAAATTCATAAATTATCATTTGTTGTAGTTTAAATTCATATTTTTTAAATTCATTAATGGCTAAAACATCATCATTAATAATGGCATTGTAAATAACATCAAGTTCATCTTTCAATAACTCTTGTTCACTATTTAATTCCTTAATTTCGCTTAACATTAAATTGATATCAAAGTCGGTTAATTTATTAATTTGTTGTTGACGAATACGATTACGTTCATAAATAATTAATTCATTGGTTTCATCAAAACCATATTTAATGTGATATAAGGTTAAATAATCAATAATATCTTCTTTTTTTAATTCTAACATGGGTCGATAAATTGATAATGATTTGTAAGTCGTTTTAAAACGTAAACCATAATATGACACAATTGCTTTTCGTTGTTTTTGAATTATGTATGTTTCTAATAAATCATAAATATGATGTGCTACTACTAAATTATAAAATTGATATTTTTGAGCAATTTCGTTAAAAAAGTCGTATCTAATAACTCGTGCTTGTTCTTGAAAATTTCTTTTTTTATTATATTCTTCTTCTTTAATGTTTTTAATTTCTAAAGGGATTTTTTTACTTGTACAATAGTCGCGAACAATTTGTTCATCAACATTACTACTTCAACGTTTATGATAATTAACATGACAAACGATAATTTTAAAATCATTTCGCACTAAATTATCTAATAAAAACATACTGTCGGGACCACCAGAAACAGCTAGTAAATAAGTCATTTTCTTATTCAGTTTATTCAATCAATTTACATGCATATTAAATACCTTTACATTTCTATATTATGATTTATATCATTTTGCTATTTCATCAATATAAGTATCATTATTATTATGACAAATTAATGGCGGTAATACAATCATTCCTGGATTTGCTAGAAAACCTGCTTCAATTAAAAAAACATTGGCTGCTTGATTAACTTTAGGATACACTATTTGGAGAATTTTAGGTGTAATTTGATATTTTTGTAGCAGTAACAATAATTCATTAATTCTTTGAGCAGCATGAACCATTACTAATTTTCCTTTATCTTTTAATAGTTTGGCAGCACTAGCAATTATTTGTTCTAGATTAATATGTACTTCATGACGAGCTGCTACTTTTAATGGTTGTAATTTTGTTTTACTTTTTTCTAATAAAGGAAAAAAAGGTGGATTACAAATGATTAAATCAACTTTTTCTAAATTTTTATCACAATAATTTTTAATATCATCATGGACAATACTAATTCTGTTGCTTAAGTTGTTTAATTCTACATTTTCAATAGCAAGGTCGACAGCTGGTTTTTGAATTTCAATACCAATAATCTTTCCATCAAACTTATTAGTTAATAAAATAGGTAAAACAGCATTATTAGTACCAAAATCAATAATTTTTTTAGTACTAGGACGAATTTTAATAAAATTAATTAATAAAATTGTATCCAAAGAAATACAAAACATATCTTTTCTTTGCATAATTTTTATTTGTTTACCTTCTTGATTTAAAATTAAAATTTTTTTCAGATTTTCCATGATTATCCACTCACTCTAACAAGAAATGCATTTATTAGCAAATTAGGATTAGGATTGTATTTTAATGCTTGAATAGCCACAGCTATTTCATTTAAAATAAAAGCTATTTGTTGGTGATTATTTATTTTTAAAATTTCTACTAAGTTAATAATAATTTTATCACTAGCAATATATTTCTTGAATAAAACTATATTTAGTCTATTAAAATAAATTAAATTTAAAATTTTTAAAAAATAAATTATATCTTCTTTTAAATTTACAATTTTTTTCACTAATAATTGATTATTAATCTTATTACTATTTTCATTGGTAATAAAATCTTCAACAATAGTAAGCAAACTTTTTAATTTTGTTGCTACATTCTTATCATTTATTAAACTAGGATTAGCAAAAATTTTAATTAATAATTTTTGTTCATCAGTAAAATTATCGTGGTTATTTTTACTATTAATAGCATTTATTAATTGACAGCGGGATTTGATAGTAGGGATAATATCATTAATACTAGTAGTTGTAAAAATAATATGGGTATTATTAGGTAAATTTTCTAAAATTTTAAGCAAAGAATTAGCAGCAGCAATTGAAATAAATTGAATTTGATTAATTAAATAAATCTTTTTATTGTTTGATTCAAAACTAGTTTTTGAAAAATCAGTAATAAGGTTTAAAGTTATATTTTTATTCATAATATCAGTTTTTTTAAAGTCATAAATTTTTAAATCAAAATAAGTATTTGTTTTAATTTTAAAACAATTTTTACAAATTTCTTTTTCACTACACAATTCTCACTTATCATTATTTAAACAAGTTATTTTCTTTATTAGTTCATTACTAGTATATATATTTGCCATTTTATCTTTAGAATAACATAAAATAACTTGATCAACAATTTTCATTTTAGCAACAGAAAAATTAGTGTCAAATAAATTATTAGAAACTACAAGATTTTTGTTTTCCATTTCTCCCCCTATTTATATATTTTTGGTTTAAAACCTTTTTCTTCAATTAAATCTTTTATTAATTCATAGGCACTATTAAACACAATATTTTCTTTTAAACTAGCATCAATTATATGAATTCTTTTGGGATTTTTAGCAGCAATTTTTTTATATCCATTATAAACTTTGTGATGAAATTCTATTTTTTCTTCATCTAAACGATTTAAATGTTCACCTTTTCTTGATAATATACGATTCAAACCAATCTCTGGTTTAATATCAAATAGAACAGTTAAGTCTGGTTGATAATTTTCAAAAATCATAGTTTGAATAACATTTATTTTATTAATATCAAGATTACGAGCATAACCTTGATATGCTAAAGTAGAATCAGAAAAACGATCAGAAATAATAATTTTATTATTTTTTTTCTCTGGTAAAATTTTTTCTACCAAATGTTGTCTACGTGCAGCAACATAAAGTAGAACCTCAGTTCATGGATCCATTAGAGTGTTATCTTTATTGAGAATCACTTGTCTAATTTGTTCAGAAATTTCACTACCACCTGGTTCTCTTGTAACAAGAACATCAAAACCATCTTGTTTTAATTGTTCTTTAATCATTTTTAAAATAGTGGTTTTTCCCGCACCTTCTGGACCTTCAAACGTAATGAATAACATTATCTTACCTCTTTCAAGTTTATATTATTAAGGAAATTAATATTTACTTTAAATTACCAGCAATAGCCTTTTCTTTTTTATCTATAGTTTTAAGCGCATCATTTAAAGCTACTTTCAACATATCGCTTATCATTTCATAGTCATCTTCAAGTTCTTGAAGTAATTTTTGAATATTAAGTGAAATAATTTCACGATCACCTGTCATAACTATCTCAATTAATTTATCATTACTTAAAAAAGTGAATTCTTCTTTTTTAAATTTTTCCAGTTTGCCTTGCATTGCTTGTGCTTGCATCATAAGTTTTCTCATATCCATGTTCTTCACCTCATATTTTTTATATTTCTTCTACTTTTGAAAATATTCTTTGCACAAAGTGTAAAGTAGGGTCTTTATCATTATCATCAATAGTTTCAGTAATAACTTGTGAAATTGTAATATTTTCTGCTTGTGGAAGCATATTTTTTGTTAATAACTCTTGATATTTCTTTCTCGTTTTTTGTCATTGAATTTTATCAAGAGCAAAAATCATATATTCTTTACCTAATAAAAATGTTAAAAATTTTCTATGTTCTTTATTTAAAAATTTTTGGTTTATTAAATCAGCTTGAATAATATTTTCAGTAATAATAATAATGCCATTTTTTGCAGCAGCAGCAACTAAAGTATTAATATATATCTTAGAAATATTGCGAAATTTATTATCACTAACAAAATCAGTGATTTTTTTTCATTTTTGATTAACTTCTTTTCTAATGTCCTTATCAGCTTGCAAAATTAAATTGATGGCACTATAAATTATCTCACTATTTTTGGAATTTTCCATTATTGGTGCATGAGAAATTTCATTATTTTTATCAATTTGTGTTTGCAGTATTTCCACTTTAATTTTTGGTTCAACTATTTCTGGCATTTTTTTTACTTCTGGTAAGGGGGTTTTTACTGGTTCAATTATTGCTAATTTGTTAGTAACCACCTCAGGTTTAGTACTAATTTCTTCATAATTTAAAGTATATTTACTTTCAAAAATATTAATTAAATTTAGAATTTTTAAAATTAAAATTGGTTTTAAGTCATCAACATTATCTTGTATTAAAACTTCATTAAAAGCATTTAAAATGGTATATAAATCTGATTTTACAACTTCAGAAAAAATATTTACTTGTGAAATATTTAGTATTTTAAGTAATTCTCTAGTTTTTGTTAAGTGATAAATTATAATATCTTCAATAACATATATAAATTCAATAATAAACTTTTTATATTGAATAGTATATTCATCAAATATTATTAATTGTTCGATAACTGTTTGCATATTACAATTAAAAATATTGATTAAAAATTTAATTTTATTTTTAATTGAAAGAACAGAAAATATTTTTTCAACATTTATAAGTGTTATAATATTATTATAATTAAATATTTTTTCTAAGTAATTTAAACCGTCACGTAATGAACCGTCACTTAGGACAGCTAACTCATTAATAGCTTCTACTTCAAACTCAATTTTTTCACTATTTAAAATTTTAATAAAATGATTAATAGTCGCTTCAACATTTATTTTTTTAAATTCAAATCATTGACAACGTGAAATAATCGTTGGTAAGACTTTATATGGTTCTGTTGTTGCTAAAATAAAAATAATATGTTGTGGTGGCTCCTCTAATGTTTTTAACAAAGCATTAAAAGCAGATGTTGTTAACATATGAACTTCATCAATAATATATACTTTATATTTAGCGTTCATTGGTAATAAATTAATATTTTCTCTAATACTTCTGATTTCATCAACACCATTATTAGAAGCTCCATCAATTTCTAAAATATCAACATAATTTTCGCTATTAATGTTGGTACATGTTTCACAAGTATCACAAACTTCGCCTTTAATATTACTTTGGCAATTAATTGCTTTAGCAAATATTTTAGCAGTTGATGTTTTACCTGTTCCTTTACTTCCTGAAAATAAATAAGCATGATTAAAAGTATTGTTGGCAATTGAATTTTTTAATATTTTCACAATATTTTCTTGACTAACAATCTCAGAAAAAGTATTTGGACGGTATTTTCTATATAAAGATTTGTATTTCATTTTAATCACCTCACTATTATCCTAACAAGTTTTTTATTAATTATATTATTAAAACTTATTATTGTAAACTACGAATTTCACCAAAAAATGTTTGAAGCATTTTTTTACTATCTAAGTTTAAAGAGTATGTATAATCACTACGATGATTAAATCTTTTATCTAGAGTTAAATTATAAAGTGAATCTACACAACCAAATTTAATATCTTTTAATGCAAAAACAATATGTTTGATTCTAGTTTGTAAAAGAGCACCAACACACATTAAACATGGCTCTAGTGTTGTATAAATAGTACAGTTTATTAAACGTCAGTTACCATTTTTTTTACATGCTTTTTTTATAGCAATAATCTCAGCGTGCTGAGTTGGGTCCTGTTCTTTTTCTTTTTTATTAAAACCTCTACCAATAATTTTACCGTTTTCATCAACAATGATAGCCCCAACAGGCACATCACCATTAACAGATGCTTTTTTAGCAAGTTTTAAAGCCATTTCCATATAGTTTTGATTTTTCATTTAACTTTCCCTCTACTATTTATTTTACAAAATAAAACCACTGCACACAATCCTAATCCTTATGGCTGCTACCTTTCAGTCCTGACCAGGTTCGAATGTAATTGTTGCAATGGCATTATTAATTATAGCAACTTTTTCTGAAAATAAATTAGTTTTTTTAATTGTTCGTATATTTCATTATTTCATAAACCATATTTTGTATTAAATGAATTTAGTAACGAATAAGGAAAATTAAGTTCGATTATTTTTTTAATACATTTGAAGTATTCAGTTTTTAAAGAAATAATATTTTCAATAACTTTCTGTTTTCATGGTTGTTTATATTGAATTCCACTATAAATATCATTTAATTCAGGAACTATAAATTCAAAAATTCCTCCAACTCCAACAGCCATCATTGGATTTTTGTTAGGATAAGGGTATTCAAATATTTTGATATGTAAAACTAAATGTTCTAATAAGTTACAATAAACTAATCTATCAGCTTTTTGATAATTAAAAGGTGAAATCCTAGCTCATTCAGGTGTTGATAACAATATTGTTTTATCTACAAAATAATCTTTTGGAACATTTCCATATTTATTTTTAAGATAATCGCATACATATTCATAATTCATTTCTAACAATTTTTCTATTTCTGTCATTTTTATAATCCTTCTAAAATTGTTTCACGTGAAACAATTTTAAACTTAGATAGTTTTTAAATTGTTCATATAAGATTGTAATACCTCAGGAATATTTAAGACTTTTATTTTTTCATCGTAAAAATTTTCTAAGATTGCTGCTACAACACGATCAATAGCTAGTCCAGAACCATTTAAAGTATGAGGAAAAATTTTGCAGTTATCATCTTTTTTACTTCTTGTTTTCATTCTTCTACTTTGAAAATCTTCACAATTACTACATGAAGAAACTTCACGATAACAATTTTGCGATGGCATTCATAATTCCAAATCATAAGTTTTAGCAGAACTAAAACCCATATCTCCTGTACAAAGACTAATAACTCGATATGGAATGTTTAAACTTTTTAAAATTGCTTCAGCATTATTTGTAAGTTCTTCTAATGCTTGATAAGATTTTTCAGGATCAACAATTTGTACTAGTTCTACTTTATTGAATTGATGTAATCTAATAATACCTCTCGTATCTCTACCAGCTGAGCCTGTTTCTGAACGAAAGCAAGGCGTATAAGCACACATTTTAATAGGTAATTGTGAAAACTCAATAATTTCATTACGGTAAATATTAGTTAATGGTACTTCAGCTGTTGGAATTAGATATTGTTCATTGGTTAATTGAAATAAATCTTCACTAAATTTAGGTAACTGTCCAGTACCAAATAAGTTTTCCTTGTTAACAATTAAAGGTGGTAAAAATTCAACATATCCTATTTTTATATGCGAATCAATCATAAAATTCATTAATGCCCTTACTAAAAGCGCACCTTTATTTTTATACATAATAAATCTTGTGCCACTAAGTTTAGTCGCACGTGAAAAATCAATTATATCCAATGCTTCAACTATATCCCAATGGGGACTGCTTGTTTCTTTAGTGATTTTACCTCATTTTCTAATTTCAACATTATTATGTTCATCTTCGCCAACAGGAACAGAAACATGAGGAATATTAGGAATTTTAGCCATTAAATCGTTTATTTCTAATTCAATTTTGTTTATTTCTAGATTATTAATAATAATTTCTTTTTTTAAAGTACTCATTTTTTCTTTAATTTGATTTACTTCTTGATTTTTTTTAAGACTAATTAATTCACCATTTTTTTTAGATTGTTTGTTACTTTCTGCTTCAAATTGTTGATTTTTAGTTTTTAAACTACGAATTTTTAAATCTAATTTCAATATATTATTTAGTTCTTTACTATAGTCTTGATTTCTTGTTTTTAATTTTGTAATAACTTTTTCAATATTATTGCGAATTTTTTCTATATCTATCATTTTTCACCTCTGATTATTCAATAAAAATAGTTTTTTCTTTAGTAATGGGAATTGTTACAATTGAGGAAATAGCATCATCTTCTGTTTTAAATCTAATTAGTTTTACACCAATCGTATTTCTTCCTGTTGTTCTAATATCTTCAAGTGAAAATCTAATAACAGTTCCTTTTAAAGTAATTATTAATAAATCATTACTGTTATAAGTATTATCTATTGTATTTATTTCAATTAATTTTCCAGTTTTTGGTGTTAATTTCATTGAAATTACACCTTTACCACCACGGTTTAATAGACGATATTCATCAAATGGGCTAATTTTACCATATCCTTTTTCACTAATTGATAAAACCAAATTAGTGTCTTGGTTAGCACACATACCGATAACATGAGTCCCTTTTGTATCAATTCCTTTAACACCAGCTGCAGTTCTCGACATTACTCGTACTTGACTTTCATGGATTCTTACTGCTCTACCTGTAGCAACAGCGATAATAATTTCATTGTCACCTGTTGTTTTTAAGACACTAACCAATTGGTCATTAGGTTTTAACGTAATGGCTATTTTTCCATTTTGACGGATAGATTCAAATTGGTCTAAAGTTGAACGTTTAATAATGCCTTTTTTAGTAACAAAAAATAGATTAGTTTTTTTATCATAACTGTCAGATAATGAAATTATGGTTTTAATTGTTTCATTTTTTTCAGTAGAAATTAAATTAATAATTGGTGTACCTTTGGCTGTTCGTGAATAAGCAGGAACTACGTGAGCACGAATACGATAAACTTTACCTTTATTACTAAAAATTAACAAATCAGAATGAGTAGAAGTAATTAATACTTTATCAATATCATCACTATTAATATCATTGTCACCACCAACCCCTTTTACTCCAACTCCACCACGGTTTTGAGTACGATAAGTATCTAATGGTAAGCGTTTGATATATCCACTTTTTGATAGTGTAATTACTACTTGCTCTTCTTTTATTAGAGCTTCATCAATGATTTCTCCTTCATAATTTTCAATGATTTCAGTTCTTCTTTCATCTCCATAATTTTCTTTAATGATTGTTAATTGTGAAATCATTAATTCAACTTGTTTTTCAGGTTCGCTAATTAAAATTCTTAAACGAGTAATTTCTTCTCCAATTAATAGTAATTCATTACTTAGTTTTTCTTGTTCTAAACCAGTTAAACGTTGCAATCTCATTTCTAAAATAGCTTTTGCTTGTTTTTCAGAAAATTCTAATTTATTTTGCAATTCAAATAAAGCTTCATCTGTTTTTTTAGAAGCTTTAATTAATTCAATTATAATATTAATATTTTTTAATGCTTTAACAAGACCTGAAATAATATGAAATTGATGTTCATGTTTTTTTAATTCAAAATTAGCTTTTTTAAGAATAATTTCAATTTGATGGGTAATATAAATTTCCATTAATTCTTTCAAATTCATTACTTTTGGTTGTTTATTATGTAATGCTAATAAATTAATTGTAAAATATGTTTGTAGTGAGGTAAATTTATATAGTTGATTTAAAATAAGTTCAGCATGATCAATGTTTTTAATTTCTAATACTAACCTAATACCTTCACGGTTTGATTCATCGCGTAAATCAGTAATATAATTTACTTTTTTTTCTTGTACTGCTTTAACAATATTATTTATCAGATTAATTTTATTAGTTTGATAAGGAATCTCCTCAACAATAATAGCTGCCTTGCCACTAGGTAATTTTTCTATTTTAGTTTTACTGCGAACAGTAATAGATGCTCTACCATTTAAGTAAGCATTTTTAATTGAATTAACACCTAAAATCATAGCTCCTGTTGGAAAATCAGGACCTTTAATAATATCCAATAATTCAATAATGTCACATTCTGGATTTTTAGCAACATAAATAATTGCTTCAATAATTTCATTTAAATTATGAGGAGGAATACTTGTGGCCATTCCCACAGCAATACCTGTAGTTCCATTGACAAGTAAATTAGGAAAATAAGCAGGCATCACACTAGGCTCTTTTTCAGCACCATCATAGTTGTCAACAAATGAAACAGTTTCTTTATTTAAATCTTTTACTAATTCGCCTGCCATTTTACTCATTCTTACTTCAGTATAACGCATAGCAGCAGCACTATCACCATCAATTGAACCAAAGTTACCTTGACCATCTGCCAATGGATAACGATAGTTAAATTCTTGTGACATTCTTACCATTGTTTCATAAACAGCAGTATCACCATGTGGATGAAATTTACCAATACATTCACCAACAACACGTGCTGATTTCTTGTATGGTTTATCATAAGTCATTCCTAAAATTGCTAACGAATACAAAATCCTACGGTGGACAGGTTTTAATCCATCTCGGGCATCTGGTAATGCTCTTGATACAATAACTGACATTGAATACTCTAAAAAACTATTTCTCATTTCTTCAGAAATATTACGATTATATTTATTTATTATGGTTTCTTCACTCATAAATTCACTCCTGGATCATATTTTATTGATTTTTAAGCATCAATGTTTTTAACATACTTAGCATTTTCTTGAATAAATTCTTTTCGAGGAAACACATCTTTTCCCATTAAAATTGAAAATGTTTCATCTGCTTCTGATGCATCATCAATACTTACTTTCCATAAAATTCTATTTTCTGGATTCATAGTTGTTTCCCATAATTGGGTGGCGTTCATTTCTCCTAATCCCTTATAACGTTGGATATTATAATTAGTTCCGGTAAAATTATTTTTAACATCTTGTAATTCTTGATCACTATAGGCGTATTTAACAAACTTACCACTATAGAATTTATATAATGGCGGTTGGGCAATATATATATAACCAGCATCAATTAAAGGACGCATATAACGATAAAAGAACGTTAATAACAATGTTCTAATATGTGATCCATCAACATCAGCATCGGTCATAATAACAATTTTATGATAACGAGTTTTAGCAATATTAAATTCTTTACCAACGCCACAGCCAAAAGAAATAATAAGATTATTTATTTCTTCATCAGCAAAAACTTTTAACAAACGTGCTTTTTCAACATTTATAATTTTTCCTCTTAAAGGTAAAATAGCTTGAATTTCTCTACTTCTTCCTAATTTAGCAGTACCACCAGCTGACTCTCCTTCCACAAGAAAAACTTCAGTTTTAGTTGGATCCTTCGATGAACAATCTGCCAATTTACCTGGTAAATTAGAAAATTGTAAAGGATTTTTTCGTGCAGTCATCACATTTTCACGTGCTTTTTTTGAAGCTAAACGTGCACTTACAGATAAAATAACTTTATTAATAATAATTTTAGCTTCACTAGGATTTTCTAATAAAAATTTATTAATAAATTTTCCTGCTGCGCCTGAAACAATTTTCCTAACTTCAGAGTTACCTAATTTAGTTTTAGTTTGCCCTTCATATTGAGGATTTGGATGTTTGATTGAAATAATAGCTAGTATTCCTTCTTTAACATCATCACCAGTAAATGCTTCTTCATTGCTTTTTAAAAGATTATTTTTTCGTGCATATGCATTTAATTCTCTTGCTAAAGCTAAACGAAAACCATCTTCATGAGTTCCACCTTCGGGAGTATTAATATTATTACAAAATGAGAATAACTGTGCTTCTTCACTTTCATTATATTGAAAAGCTATTTCAGTATTAATATTACTAATTTCAAGTTCGCCATAGATAATTTCATGTTTTAATGGTTCAAATTTCTCATTTAAATAAGAAACATACTCTTTAATTCCACCTTCATAGTAAAAAGTTTCTTCTTTATTTTCACGCTCATCAATAACTTGAATAGTAAGACCTTTATTTAAAAAAGCTAATTGCCTTAATCTTGTTTTAATGATAATAAAACTAAAAGTAATTGTTTCAGTAAAAATAGTTTCATCTGGTTTGAATAATACACTTGTTCCTGTTTTATCACTTTTACCAATAATTGCTAGTGGTAATTCAGAATTACCACCATCAACATATCTTTGAAAGTGAACATTACCATCACGATAAATAGTAACTTCTAAATACTTGCTTAAAGCATTAACAACTGAAGCACCAACACCATGTAGACCACCAGATACTTTATATGAACCATTATCAAATTTACCACCAGCATGAAGAGTAGTAAAAACTGTTTCTACTGTGGAAATATTAGTTTTTGGATGGATATCAGTTGGGATACCACGACCATTATCTTTAACAATAATTTCATTATTTTTAGTAATAATTACAATAATTTTTGTACAAAAACCAGCCAGTGCTTCATCAATTGAATTATCAACAATTTCTCAAACTAAATGATGTAAACCTCTTTCTGCAGTTGAACCAATATACATACCCGGTCTTTTTCTAACTGCTTCTAATCCTTCTAATACCTGAATGGAACTAGCATTATATGCATTAAGGGGGGTTATGGTACTCACTATTTTTTCACTCTCTCTAACTATTAAATGTTTTCATTATTAATTTAATGAAAACATTTAAATTTTATAAAAATAATTTAAAAAAGATTTATCTTTTTTCTCAAAAATTATATTTTAGTATATATCTCTATTAAATTATACATTTTTTTTGCTTTAAAACAACCTGTATTTTTAAAGTTTATTATTTAAAAAAATAAACTTTAAAACTAGAATCAAGAAATAGTTACGCCAAATTTTATGCTATTTTGAATACCAAAATATTTATCAGGACCGTTAATTCCAATTAAATTTAAGTTTAAAGTTGTAGAAACTGACCGATAACCTTGTGTGTTTTGTGATGTATCAAATACAAGTGTAAATAAATAAACCACTTTCAATACTAGAATTAGGTTTTACATAAATTTCTGAATGATTGTCCAATTGCAGATAACTAAATTTTATATTTTGTTTAATCTTTTCTAAATTATCTAAACCATTTATACCATTATTAGTATGTTTTTCATAATTAACAATTGCTTGGTTAGCAAATGGTAAAACAGGAATATAAACCCCTTTTGCATTGTTTAAAAAGTAAACATTAGGGTTTTGGACATGTGCTTTTTCAATATTTTTATTAACAAAACATGGTTCATAAAAATTATGAAGTGAATTATTAATGGATTTTAATAAATTAGAATTATTAAAAATTGAATCAATATCCCATTTGTTAACATCTTTATTTAACCTTTCATAATGAATTCCACAAGCAATCGTGTTTAAGGGAAAAACTGTTGTTAATAAACATGAAAGCAAAATTTTTAAAGGTAAACGCATGTGCTTTTTTCCTTAAATTAAACAACAGTGAAAACAATATCGATAGCAAAACGATAATCAAAGTCTTTTTTATTTGTATAATAAACTTTATTATCTGTTTCATTATATCCTGTTAAGTTTCCATCGTTAGTATCAATTAAATATTGGTGATTTGTTCGCTCTTGATAATTTTCTGAAATATCAGTTTTAAAATTTGTTGAAGCTTTAACATTTTTTCGTGCACCAACAAAACCATCTTTATTGCCTTCATCTGTAACGCTAATACTTAGTAAAAATGATAATTTATATGTTATACCTGGATTATACTTATTTTCAATTTTTTCAATAGTAAATTTATTTGTTGATGTATCACTTTGTTGATAAAAGTTTATTGCAAAATCTTTATCATATTGATTATAAGCATCTTTAATATTAGTAATTTTTGGTTTAGTTGAATTTAGTTCATATTTTGCCAATAATAACGTTGCTACATTAACATTAGTAGTATCATCACCTGTTATTAAATGAGCATCTTTATCAATTTTTCCATTAACACTATTAGCCATATTATAATAATTAAAATCTGTAGATGGTGTTAGTAAATTAGCATTCAGATTTTCCATAAAAATATTTTTATAATTACTTGATGATATTCTGACATTACTTCAATAAGTAATGTCAGAATATTGTGTGTTATTATAACCTGCAACTGGTGGATTAGTTGCCTTAATAGTATGTCCACTAGGGGGTTTTCTAAAGAGTTAATTACTCTGGATGTTGAACAAGCAGTTGTACTTAATGGTGTAATAATAGTAAATCCACATATTGATAATGTTTTTAATATTTTTTCAAAACGACACCTCTTTTCGTAGTTATTTTTGAATGCTATGTAAATCTTGATACAAATCAAGATTTACAATTTCCAATAATTCTTTTAATAGAATAGTAGTCATTAAATGATCCTGACCATGAGCCATAATTAAAGTTAAATCAGAATATTTGCCTTTACCTTCTTTTGCTAGTAGATCCATTTGACATTGATAAGCTTCTTTTAAAATATCAATTTGCTTCACTAATTTCCATTTTAGCTTTTTCATATTCTCTTTTTTTAATTAATTTAATGGCTTTTAAATACGATGAACGGGCATTACCAGCAAGCGCAACAATTTCAAATCCTTTTTCGGATATTTCATTTTTAGTCATACTTTTTCTCCTTATTTTTTTCTTTTAAAAACAAAATCAATTTGCTTTTCTGGTTGATAATTACTATAAAATTTAATACATACAAGCAAATAAAAACAATTAATAATACACATTACTATTCAAAAGCCAATTAAGAATAAAATTCGATATACATTTAATAAATTATTAGGTGAAATTACAATTGTAAATATAACAATTAAAACCGATATTAAACTAGGAATAATTATTATTCATAAAAATTTAGGTTTAATAAAGTTTAAAATCTTTTTTTTCTGTAATTTTTAAATTTATCGAAGGATACTTAAATTTTTTAAAACAAAATGGAAGGTAGAAAAATGAAACATTAAATATTATCATTATTATTAACAATATAAGTGTTAATAAATAAGAGGTATTAATTAAAATTTTTGTAGGTAATAATATTAATGTTGTCAAAATAATAATAGTTAAAAAACTAATAATATAAATTCAAGCAATCTGATGATGATTTTTTAATTTCATTTTTCTTCTCATTTTTAGCTCAGGAATTCTTTAATATATTCATGACCTCTAGTTTCAACAATATTTGAATCATACTCTGTAGCATCAAGTTTAATTTCATCCATATTAACTGATAACTGTGGTGCTAAAACAATTAAGTCCATATTTTTCATTAATATTTTATGATTACCATAAGCTGAAGAATCAAATGTAATATTAGTAATACCTTTTAATTGCGCCCCAACACGTGCAGACTCAGCAAACATAGCTGAAGTACGTACCCACACAGAACCATAACAAATTATTAAAACGTGTTTTTGAGCACTTATTACCTTAATTTTGGTATCTTTTTTATTTAATAATTCTTTTTTAAAAAAAGTTTCCTTTCTTATAATTTTAAAGGTTCTATTTAGAACTTATTTATATTTAATATGAATTTAATCGTGATATTTTCCTTCTTCTCAAAGTAAAATTTCTTTTTTAAAAATATCATCTTGATAATTTTCATTAACAATTAAATTATTAATTGTTTTTATTATGTCTTTATTTTTATTTTTATACTTAGTATTAACAAACGTAGTAACTATTTCTTCAATTAAACCAATACCATTAATTCAACCGCCAAAAGCAATAATATTAATATCAAAATCACTTACTGCTTTTTGTGCAATTAAAGGTTCTCTCACTAAAGCACAACGAACACCTTTAATTTTATTAACGCTGTTAGCAATTCCAACTCCTGTTCCACATAAAACGATACCTTTGTCAACTTTATTAGTTGCAACTAAAACACCAACTTTACGACCAAAAATCGGATAATGTGTACGTTCATTATCTTTAGTGCCACAATCAATAACTTCATGATTCATAGCCTCTACTAATTTTATCAATTTATTCTTAATATTAGTAACTGTATGATCGCATCCAATAGCTATTTTCATATTATTCACCTTCTAATAAACTATTTAACATATCAACCCTCACTTGATGTCTACCACCATCATATGGTGTAGTTAAAAAATTTTTACTAATTTGTTTTGCCATTTCTAAACCAGTAATGGCACTAGCAATTATTAATAAATTAGAATTATTATGTCTTTTAGTCATGATTGCTGTTAGTTCATCACATGCTTGTGCACAAATTACATTTTTATTTTTGCTTCCAATCATAAATGATACAATTCCAAATGGTTCTATCATAACTGCTAAATCAACAGTTTTATTTTCTAATAAACTGTTGATTTTTTTGTTAACTTTTACAACATTTTTATCAATAAATTTCAAGTAAACTGTTAACTTTAATTTTTTTTCAATAAATTTTACTATTTCTTCATAATACTCTTTTGATACATCTAATGCACCAATAGCTATTTTCATAAAATGTTCCTTTTCTTTATTAAGTGACTATGAATTTAAGATTTGAATTATAAGATAAAAATTTTTCTGTTTCTATTTCTTTATCAGTAATAACACAATGAATATTTTTAATACTATAAAATTCAACAAAATCTATTTTATTAAACTTATCATTAGTAACTAAAATATGACGATTTTCAGAGTTATTTAAAACTATTTCATTAATGGTTCCTTCTTCAAGATTTGAATTATAAATGCCATTATGATCGATACCATTAGCACCAATAAAACAATGATTAAAATGAAGCGTTTTAATATTTTTATTTGCTAATTCTCCAACATATGCACCAGATTTTTTTCTTAATCGTCCACCAATTAAAATTAAAGTGATATTACCATACTTATAACAATTTAACGCAATAAAATGAGAATTAGTAACTACAGTAACATTTTTACCATTTAAAAAGTTCACTATTTCTTCAAGCGTTGTACCTGCTCCAATAAAAATAACATCATTTTCTTTAATTTTTTCAGATGCTTTTTTAGCAATTTTATTTTTTTCAATACTAGATATTTGTATTTTTTCTTCTCTGCTTGTTTCTTGTGTAGTTCAAAAATTATATCCAGGAATTTGAATGCCACCTCAAACTGTTTCTAAAATACCTTCTTTTTTCATGGCATTTAAGTCTCTATTAATTGTCATTGGTGAAATATTTTTTAAGGCTTTTCTCCCTTTATGTACTATTAAATTTTATCACATAAATGCTGAGAAAAGCCTATCTACGGACTTCTCCCCACAGTTTTAAATCAAACATAGCATTACAGTTTCAAAACTAGGTATGTTATTGAATTTATATGCTGATTCTTTTGCATATAAATGAACATGATGTTTTGCAACTTTGATATGTGTTTTAAATGTTCTTCGTATATGTTTTCATACTGATTCAATTTGGTTGGTATTTACACCAGTTTTTGAAACATAGCCATTTTGATGGTTAACTGTTTCATGCTTAGTGAAAACCGATTTCAAATCGCGATATCCTTTTCACAAATCAGTATGTACATCACACTTTGAAGACATGTGGTTTCTTGCAAACTGCAAAAGATTTTTACTGTTTGCGTTTTTCAATACTTTCACAATTAAATTATTGGTTGTTTTTTGATAAATGCCAACAATCAAGGTTTTGTTTAACAAGGATCTTCCTTGTTTTTTAAAACCCATATGTGAAAGATACATTTCATCTATTTGCACTATCCCTTCAACAATGAATTGAGGTTTTTGTTTAGCAATGGCACTTCGGATTTTATGACCCATTCTTCAAGCTGTTTTCAAGGTCACTCCCAATTCTTTTGCAACATCAGTTGATGGAATTCCATGTTTGGTGTTTATTCATCTAAAGATGAGATAAAACCAAGATATTAAAGACGTTTGGGACTTTGAAAATATAGTGCCCGTGAGAATACTAAATGTTTGATGACATTTCAAACATCTCATTCTTTTTAAATCAGAAGTATTCAAATTAAAACTAGAACACCTAATACATTTGCTTTGTTTCAAACTTGCTATATATGCAAGACATTGTTTTTCAGTTTGAAATATTCTGTTGAATTCATTTCAATTCATTTTTTCCTCCACAAGTACATGTGGGGAGAAGTCCGTTTTTTAATTTTTTATTTTTGTATAAATCACTAATTTTAATAAAACCATTAGTTTCTAACAGTTCAACAATAAGTTTTTTTCGTTCTAATTTGTGCATTTTTTCACCTGTTATATTTTCTTAAATTTTAACATATTATTATATTTTAATTTAAATTAAAATATATTTATTTTTCACCAATTGGTAATACTAATTGCAATAATCCAATTTCTTCATCACTTTGAATAATAGTATAGTTTTTTGGTCAGGAAATGCTTAATGATATTTTTTTACATTTATAAAATGATTTTATTGCATGAATAATTAGTTTTGAATTAAAAACAACTTTTATTTGTTCATCAATATTTTTATTTTTAATAATATTAAATTTTTTAAATTGTTCAATAACTTCACCAATATTATCATTATTTGATAAACAATTAATTTTAAAATCATTAGTTCTAGTATTTATTAAAAATTGAATTATTGGCGAAGTATCTTTTTTAGAAAGAATAATTGATAATTCAATAATATTTAAAAAATCTTTAACATTATTAATTTCAATAATTGTTTTATCTTTTTCTAAAATATTTTTAATAATATTATCAGTATTTGGATAAGTTCCTTCAATCATTCTAGTTTGAAATAAAAAATTATCAATTTCAATAATTAAATTTAAATTATTTTCAAAATAAAAATTAACTTTTTTATTTAAGTCATTAGTAATTTTGTCAATTTCATTTAGTAAATAAACTGGAATGTTAAATTCTTTATTATCAACCTTTATTTCTTCTAAATAAGGAATTGTTTTTTTTGCTAAACAGTACCCATCAGTGGCAGTAATATACAATTTCTTATTAGAAAATTTAAAATTAATTCCAGTTAATGCTGGTTTACTATTATTGGTATTAATTGCAAATACAATTTGATCATTAATATTTTGTAATAATGTTTTTTTAAACGATACTTTATTTTCTATTTTTTTATCAAAAGTAATTTTTGGAAATTTTTCAATTGTCATAGTACTAAGTTTAAAAATAAAATCATTGTTATTATTATTTTTAAAATTACTAATGATTAAATTAGTAATTTTAAGTTCAAATAAAAACCATTCATCTTCTAGTTTATTAAAAATATCATACATAATTTTGGCATTTATTAAAACTGAGCCAGTTTTAATAATTTTTAAATATTCGTCATTTTTTTCTAATTCTGTTTTCATTGATAAATTTCCATTAGATGCAGTAAATACTATTTTGTCATTTTCAATTTCTAATAAAAAACATGATAATTCTTGATAAGTAGTATTAGAAAGAGTGATTTTAATAATTTTTTTTAATATTTTTAGTAGATTAGAACTTTTAATTTCAAATTTCATTGTTTTCTCCTGTTTTCTACATTAATAATTAATAATTAAAATATAATATTAATTATTATATTTAATTATTAATATTATTATAATGTTAATTAATGTTAATATCTTTTATTTCCTTTAAAAATAAAGGAAATTTTAATTTTTTATATGTGGAAAATGTGTGTAAAGTAATGTGGATAAAATGTTGATTAATTACGTTTCAGACATTGATGAGATAATTTTTCAATTGTTTTTTTAAATTCATAATTGTTTTCTATATTTTTTTTAACTTTGTTATAAGCATTCATCACTGTTGTATGATCTTTACCACCGAATTCGTTACCAATTTTAGTATATGTTTCATTTAATAAAGTTTTTATTAAATACATAGTAACATGGCGGGCAGTAGTAATTGTTTTAACACGCGAAGTACTAATTAACAATTTCAAAGGAATGTTATAGTAGTCAACAACAATATTTTGTATTTTTTTAATAGTTAGTTTTTCTTTTAATAAATTACTATTAATTTTAAAAGCTTTCATTACATCGTCTAAAACTATGAGATGATTTGGCTTTATATATAAAATGCTATAAAAAATTAATCGATTCAAAGCACCTTCTAATTTTCTGACATCGCTATTAAAATTTAAAGCAATAAAATTTAAAGATTCTTCTGTAAAAATAGTTGGATCATAATTTAAAGATTTAATTTTTTCTTTTAATATTATTAAAGCAGTTTCAAAATTTGGAGAAACAATGCCTACACTTAAACCACTTTGAAATCTTGAAACATTTCGTTCCTCAAAACCATATAAATCATCAGGATGTTTATCTGAAGTGATTACAATTTGTTTTTCTTTATTAACAAAACTATTAAATATATGAAAAAAGATTTCATTAGTTTTACTACGATTAGCTAAAAATTGAATATCATCCACTAAAAGAACGTCATATTGATTGAAGGAATCCTTAAATTTTTCAATATTAGAAATATTTTGTTTAATAATGTCAGGAATCATTCGACCAAATTCTTCAGAAGATAAGTAAAGTATCTTTTTTTCACCATGGTATTTATTATTTACTTCATTTTTTATAGCATGCAATAAATGGGTCTTACCTAAGCCAGAATTTCCATAAATAAATAAAGGATTTCAATATTTACCAAGTTCTAAAGTAATAGACAAAGCTGATTGAAATGCTTCATTATTAGAATCACCTTTAATAAAATTACTAAATTGAAATTGTTTTTTATTTTGTTGAGTTTTATTAAATTCAACAAAATCTTTTTCTTCATATATTTTTTGTTTTTTTACTTCGTTTAATTCTAAAAACTCAATTTTTAAATTTTGTTGAATAATTCTATCTAGTAATTCTTTAACTTTAGTAGATAAATTTTTAGTCAAAATTTCTTTAGCAAACGTTGATTCAACAATTATCAGACATCTATCTTCAAAAATATCAAAAATATAAGTATTTTTGATATATGTATTAAAAATACTTGGATCAATCATTTCGTCATATTGCAAAAAATTTCTAACTTTATTTCAAATGTTTTGATAAGTTTCTTTTGTTTTATCAATATTATTCA